>DATJFY010000108.1:0-119229 GCA_035495415.1 Verrucomicrobiia bacterium | reverse complement strand
ACGATGCCGCGCCAGGGTGGGGGTGTGGGTAGTGCAATGAAACGACTCTTAGCGCGGCTTGAGCATCTGCTCCGGCTCCAGCAGCGTGTCGAGTTCCGCCGCCGAAAGTCCGGACTCGCGCAGCGCAATCTCGCGCAGCGTTTTGTTTTCGCGATGTGCCGCCTGCGAGATCTTCGCCGCGGCGTCGTAGCCGATGCGCGGCACGAGCGCGGTCGCCAGCGCCAGGCTGCGCTCGACCAGTTCGCGGCAGCGCTCCGGCCGCGCCTCGATCCCCGCGACGCAGCGCGTCGCAAGCAGGCGCGTCACATTCGCCAGCAAGCGGATCGACTCGAGCAACGCGTCGGCCATCATCGGCATCATCACGTTGAGTTCGAGCAGCCCCGATTGCCCGCCGATCGTTATTGCCGCGTCGTTGCCGATGACCCGCGCCGCGACCTGGCACACCGATTCCGGCACGACTGGGTTGACCTTGCCCGGCATGATCGAGGAGCCCGGCTGCTTTTCGGGCAGCTGGAGCTCGGCGAACCCGCAGCGTGGCCCCGAGGCGAGCATGCGGATGTCGTTGCAGATCTTGGTGAGCTTGGCCGAGGTGTGTTTGAGGACGCCGGACAGAAGCACGTAGTCGCCGGTGTCCGAAGTGGCCTCGATCAAGTCCTCGGCGAGGGTGAACTTGATGCCGGTGATGTCCGAGAGGTGCTTGACGGCCAGCGGCGGATAGCCCGGCGCCGCGGTCACCGTGGTGCCGATGGCGGTGGCCCCGAGATTGACGTGATGGAGGAGCTGCCGGACCTCGGCGATCCGGTTCACTTCCTCGCCAATGGTCGTGCCCCAGCCGTGGAACTCCGCGCCCATGGTCATGGGCACCGCGTCCTGCAGATGGGTGCGACCCATCTTGAGCACGCGATTGAACTCCTGCGCCTTGGCGTAGAACGCCTCCTGCAGCTTGCGCAGGGCGGTCATGTAGCTCTCGAGCCGCAGAATCAGGCCGAGGTGGAAGGCGGTGGGGTAGACGTCGTTGGTGGACTGCCCGAAATTCACGTGGTCGTTGGGGTTGACGTGCTGGTACTCGCCCTTCTTGTGGCCGAGACTCTCCAGGGCGAGGTTCGCGATGACCTCGTTGGCGTTCATGTTGGTCGACGTCCCGGCGCCGCCCTGGATGAAGTCGGTCACGAACTGATCGTTCATGTCGCCTGCGATCACCCGGTCACAGGCCTTGATGATGGCCTCGGCGATTTTCTTGTCGAGAACACCGAGATCGCGGTTGGCCATGGCCGCCGCCTTCTTCACGTAGCCGAAGGCCTTGACGAAGTACGGCTCCCGCGACATCGGCATGCCGGTGATGTGAAAGTTCTCGAGCCCCCGCATGGTCTGGACGCCGTAGTAGACGTCGGCGGGGACTTGCTTCTCGCCCAGAAAATCCTTCTCGACTCGGTAGGCCATCAGTCGCCCTCCCTCACTTGAGACCTTGGAAAATCATCTTTCGTCGCATGAACGCGATCTGCGTCTGGAGCGGCAGATCCTTCGGGCACAAGTCGTGGCAGGCGAGGAGGGACATGCAGCCGAACACCCCTTGGTCGTCGCCGATCAGCTCGTAGTACGCGGCGTCATCGCGGGTGTCGCGCGGGTCCAGCCGGAAGCGCGCGATCCGGTTCAGACCGACCGCGCCCACGAAGTCCTCGCGCATCCGCGCCGTCCCGCAGGCGGCCACGCAGCAGCCGCATTCGATGCATCGGTCGAGGAGGTAGATCTGGTCGGCGAGCTCCGGCTCCATGGCTTCCTCGATGCGCCGCAGATCGACGTCCGGGTTCTTCTGGTGCACCCAGGTTGCGAGCCGCTCGCTCATCGTCCGCATCCACTTGCCGGTATTCACGGACAGGTCGCCGATCAGCTCGAACACCGGAAGCGGTGCCAAGGTGGTCTCGGCGGGAAGCTGCTTGGTCAGGGTGCGGCAGGCGAGGCCCGGTCGGCCGTTGATCATCATGCCGCAGCTGCCGCAGATCCCGGCCCGGCAGACGAAGTCGAACTGGAGCGAGGGATCGTGCTTCTCGCGGATCTCGTTGAGGGCGATGAACAGCGTCATGCTGTCCGCCTCTTCGAGCTCGTAACGCTGCATGCGGGGGGTGCTGCCGGGCTCCTGCGGATTGTAGCGCAGGATATGGAAGCCGAGGCGGCGGTGGGCGCTGTCGTTGGCCATGGTCAGAACCTCTCGTCGAGGCGCTCGTTGCGGCCGCGAAAACACGGAGGCAGGAGCTCCTCGTACGGCATGAGTGCCCGCTGGACGACGAAGCGGTCGGACGACACCATCCGCGTCCGGAGCGCCTCGACCTCCTGCTGCCGCCTGAGCGTGTCGGGGTGCTCGATGTAGTCCTTGGCGCCGTACCCGCGCCAGCCCGGCGGAAGCTCCATCGCGTTCACGTCGATCGGCTCGTACGTAAGGGTCGGCAGCGTGTCGTCTTCTTTCTTCCACACCGCCAGCGTCCGCTTGAGCCATTCCGCATCGTTGCGCCGCGGATAGTCCTCGCGGTAGTGCGCCCCGCGGCTCTCCGTGCGAACGTAAGCTCCGTAGGCGACGGCGAGCGCGAGCTTGAGCATCTTCTGGGTCCGGTAGGCGGTGACGAGCTCCGGGTTGGCGCCGCCCGCCCGGTAGCGCACGCCGATATTGCGGCTTCGCACGAGGAGACGCTGCAGCTCCTCGACCGCCTGTTCGAGATCCTTGCCGCGCCGGAAGATGCCGACCTTGGCGGTCATGACCTCCTGCATCGCTACCCGCAGGTCCGTCGCCGACTCCGTGCCCCGCCCGCTGAGCATGGCGGTGAGGCGGCCCTGCTCCCGCGCGAGGAAGCCCTGGACTACGCCGGTGGGAATGTCGACGTCATTGTCCGGGTGGTCGCAGAAATCGCCGATGAACTCGCCCACGATCATGCCGGCCACGACAGTCTCGGCGACCGAATTGCCGCCCAGGCGATTGAAGCCGTGCATGTCCCAGCACGCCGCTTCGCCCGCCGCGAACAGCCCCTTGAGGGTCGGGCTTTCGCCGGTCGGCGTGGTGCGCACGCCCCCCATGGTGTAGTGCTGGGCCGGCCGGACCGGGATCCACTCCTTGACGGGATCGATGCCCAGGAAGTAGTGGCAGATCTCGTACACCTCGCGCAGGTTGTGCTTGATGTGGGCCTCGCCCAGCAGCGTGATGTCGAGCCAGAGATGCTCGCCGAAGCGGTTCTTGGCGGCCTTGCCTTTGCCGATGTGCTCTTCCATCCGCCGTGACACCACGTCGCGCGAGGCCAGCTCCTTCTTCTCGGGCTCGTAGTCGGGCATGAAGCGGTGGCCGTCGCCGTCCCGGAGCAGGCCGCCGTCGCCCCGACACCCCTCCGTCACCAGGATGCCGGCGGGGAAGATACCGGTCGGATGGAACTGCACCGCCTCCATGTTGCCGATCGGCGCGATGCCGGTCTCCAGGGCGAGGGCATGGCCGATGCCCTCGCAGATCACCGCATTGGTGGTGACGCGATAGAGGGCCCCCGCGCCCCCGGTCGCGATGGCGGTCGCCTTGGCCACGTAGGCAATGAGCTCGCCGGTGATGAGATCGCGGACCACCGCGCCGTAGCAGCGGCCGGCATCGTGGATGAGGGCCAGCGCCTCGGTGCGCTCGTGCACGGGGATCGAGGCCGCGATGGCCTGGTCGGCCATGGCGGTGATCATCGCGTGGCCGGTGCCGTCGGAGACATAGCAGGTGCGCCACTTCTTCGTGCCGCCGAAGTCGCGCTGGGCCATCAGCCCGTGCGCCTCGTCACGCTCGGTGATGGTCGTCTTCTGCCCGTTGATGATGACCTCGCGATCGCCTCGGCGGACCCGGCTCCAGGGGACGCCCCAGGCGGCGAGCTCCCGCACCGCCTTCGGCGCGGTGTCCACGAACATGCGCACGACCTTCTGATCGGCGCCCCAGTCGCTGCCGCGCACGGTGTCCTCGAAGTGCACGTCCTCGTTGTCGCCCTGTCCCTTGATGACGTTGCCGAGGCTGGCCTGCATGCCGCCCTGCGCCGCCTTGGAGTGGGAGCGCTTGGCGGGCACCAGCGACAGGATGATGGCCTGGTGCCCGCGCCGCCGCGCCCCGATCGCCATCCGGAGCCCCGCCAGACCGCCCCCGATGATGAGCACGTCGGCGTAGAGGATCTTCATCGCCCGGCTCCCGAGGCCGCGCCCGGCTGGACCCACGCCGGAACGTAGCGCTCGCCCGCCTGATGACGGTGCTCGTAGCCGAGCTTCATGTAGGCCCCGAGCGTGAGCAGTCCCAGCACGAGGAAGAACGCGGTGATGGCCCACTTGAGCCGGGTGAGCCGCCGGCGCGAGTGCTCGGGGTCCGCGCCCTCGAACCAACCCCACTTGACGACCAGCCGGTAGAGCCCGACGCCGCCATGGATCTCCACGCAGAACAAGAGGATCAGGTAGAGCGGCCACCATGCCCCGCTCCACACCCGGTCCGCGGACTCGTACGGACCAATCGCATGGGGATGCATGAGCATCTGGTAGAGGTGGGGCGGGCCCAGGAAGAACAGCAGGAATCCCGTCACCACCTGCAGCCACCAGAGGCTCGTGTCGGAGTGGCGCATCAGATTCTTGTGACCGATGAACATGCGGTACTGGCGGTAGTCGGCGGGAAACTTGCGCAGGGCGAGGAAGGCGTGGGTCATGAACAGCACGAACACGATGGAGACGATCACGGAGACGAGCTGTGGGAAGGCGCGCCCGAAGACGTAATAGCCCTCGAAGCTCTTCGTCACCATCCACATCGCGTCGTGGCTGATCAGGATGGTGGACACGAACGCCATGTGCCCCCACATGAAGAGGCCGAGGGCGAGGCCGCTGAGGCTCTGCGCGAGGTCCATGCGGGCGGGCCAGTGGCTCTTCCGCGGGCGATCGGCGAGGCCGACTCCCGCGACGACCTCATGAGTCTTCATGCTCGGTCCTCCTGACGCCACGCCGAGCTGGTCAGATGAGGTCGCGCTCCCAGTTGATGATGAAGCGGACCTGATAGCCGGTCGCCCGCGCGTCTTGCTGCGTGTTGATGGCCCCGCGCGCGCGGAACCACACGCCCTGCAGGAACGCGGGCCACTTGAAGGGCGGCCGGTAGTCCACGGTGAGGTCGTACTCGCCCTGATCCGGGGCGTCTCTCCCGGTGGTGGGATTGATGGCGTCCTTGCCCCAGACCAGGTTCATGTTCGCGCTCAAGCCCTTGGTGATGATGTTCGAGAAGTCGTAGGCCGCGCCGATGAGGAAAGCTTTCTCGCCTGCGCGGTTGAAGTCCTGGTCGATCGACGAGAGGTACCCGACGAACGAGCCCCAGGGCGTCTGGATATTGTTGCCCTTGGCGGTGAAGGAGAAGGCGCCGGTCAGGGTGAGGTCACCGATGATGAACTGGGCGCGCCCCCCGCCGTGCTGAGTGCTCCAGTGATGGCCGTCGGTCGTGGGGGCCAGCAGGGCGTCGCCGACCGCCCGCTGGTCGGTGAACTGGGCGCCGAGGCGGATCTTCAAGGCGTCGAGCGGGATCTCGTAGACCGCTTCGGTGTAAATCGTGTTGAACGTGTTGATGCCGTAGTCGTTGTGGAGGTCGAATCGGAACCCCGGCAGTGGGGTGAGGCGCACGCCCCCGAACGCCACGCCGTCGTCGCTGTCCCGCGCGCCGGCCTGCTCGGACATGCTGATGAACTCGTCCGCGTTCCGCGGCTTGATCTTCCCGAGATAGCCGCCGAGGTACTGGACCCAGCCGACCTTGCCGCCCACCGTGACGCCCTGGAACGTGTTCGGCGTCATGCGGTTGTCCGCGGAGTTGATGTAGCCCTGGTCCACCAGCTGCCGGTAGCCCTTGAGGATCACGTAGTCCTGGTACTTGAGCGCGCCCCAGGCCTCGCCGGGTACGTAGTAGCTCTCCTGACTCGGCTTGAGCAGGAGAGTGCCGTCGCGGTCCTCGGGCCCGTAGAGCTTGGCCGAGCCGTAGAGCGTCGCGCCCATCGCAAAAGTGTCGGCCAGCCAGCCCGACTGGTACGTGATCCAGCCCCCCGTTGCGAGGGCCTCGTTCTTCGAGTCGTCCGGCTTGTTGCGGTTGAAATAATAGGTGCGGAAATGCACCCGGAGGTCGGTGTCCCTCAGGAACGTGGGGAGCGGGCTTGCCTGCAGCTTCTTCTGCAGCGGATCGAAGAGCCGCTCGGTCGGCGGTTCGTCCCGAGGAAACAGAGGAGGCGGCGGGGCGTCCTCGGCCCACACCGGTGTGGCCGAGGCCCCTGTGGCTATCAGGAGCCCCCAGGCGACATGACGCCAGCGTAGTCTCATTGGGCACCTCGGTAATGCGGTCGTTGGGCCGCAAGCCCGCGCCGGTACGATCAACCTTCCGGGGAGGCGACGCGTGGTGGGCTGAACGTACGCGACGAGCCGAGGCGCTGCTATGGGACGAAGGTCGTATGAGGCTGAAAATGTTCGCTAGAGCACGACCTGGAGCAGCCGCTTCATCAGCTCGTCCAGCGAGATCATGGTGAGGAGCAGGGGGGCCACGGGCAGCAGGGTGGCCACCGCGAGCTGGACGACGGTGTTCCGGGTGAACGGCACCATGCTCATGCTGCGCACGACCTCGTAGCTATTGGCCAGATCGGCCAGGGACTGGATGTCGGCGCTGCCGATCAGCGGTTCCCCAGGCGGCGCCGCCCCGCGAATCCACTTGTCGTCGAACTCGCGCACGTAGCGCTGGGCCAGGGTGCCGTACTCCCGCAGACCGGTGCGCCGCGCCGCCGCAAGCTGGGGCATGAAGAAGAGGAGGGGTCCTACCACGACGAGCAGGAGGAAGAACACGACCGCGGCCAGCTCGAACTTGAAATCCACCAAGGTGGCGCCCTGGAAGAGGATGCGGGCGCCGATGAAGCCCGCGAGGAGCGCGCCGTGAGCGGAGAGGAGCGGGGCAAAAGCGAAGGCGATGTTCGCCAGAAAGCCCAACCCGCCCGCGCGGTCCGGATGCGTAGGCAGGAGCCTGAGCTGACAACGGGAGACCAGGGCGAGGAAACGGATCCAGAGAAAGAGCCGGAAGTACCAGCGGAACAGCATGAATTGGAAGACGGGCACGCTTACGTAAGCGAGCCACCACCCCGCCGGAGTCAGAACCGCCCTTCCATCGCGGGGCACCGAGGACCAGGTCGAGACGTGGAGGAGCCCGTAGTGCGGCCAGATGAAGACGATGCCGATGTAGATGGTCACGAGGAGCAGGACCTCGACCAGCACCGAATTCCGCAAGCGCATGGCCGCCTCGAAGGACTTCGCGAACGTCGCGCGGGACGGTTCCGCGACGAGGTCGCGCTCGAGGAACCGCTGTACCAGCGGCCGCATGCGTTGATGCACCACGAGCTCGGCGATGATCATGAGCGGCAAGGCCACGAGCAGCCGCGCGTGCACCTCGATGTCCTTGAAGAACGGCACCTGGACCGCCGAGCCCCACGCGCGCCCGGTCAGGACCGTCAGGGCGAGGAGAGGCAGCCAGGTGAGCAGCACTGCGGCGATGACGCGCCGGCGCAGGAGCTCGAGCGCGTTGCCGGCCAGATGTGTTCGCCGGGCGAGCTGGAAGAGCGGCCCGCCCAGCACCAGCGAGAAATCGTGCGGATCGGGCTCGATCGTGAGATCGCGCGTGGTCACCGTGATGTGATCTCGAACACGTGATAGCCCCAGGCGCCCAGGTCCAGGAAGAGACCGCCTGATACGAGCTCGCGGCCGTCCCGATCATAGCGCGCGGGATCCAGCAGATCCTGCAGCGTGACGGCGCGACCGTCAAGGTCCGGATACGGCAGGCGAACGCGGCACTGCGCCTGATGGTCCGCGTAGTTGACGGCGACCAGGCGCCGCTGACCCCCCGGGGCCTCCCAGGCCCAGGCGATGTAGCAGTCCGCGGTCCAGTTGCCGTCCCAGGCCGGCGCGCATTCGAGAAGGCGCCACTGGCCGTCGCGGACCACGGGCTGGGCGAGCACGGTCAAAAGGCGCTGGTAGAACGTCTGCCGCGCGCCGTCGACCGGCTCCTGAGGCGCGCGCACCAGGTGCGGTGAGATCCGCTTGGTCCGGCCCTCGAGCTGGCCCTGGTGGAAGAACCGCAGCCCCGGCGACAGGAAGGTCACCACCGCCGCCGCCTCGTGCATCGCCGGCGGAAAGCTGGCGGCGGCCCGCGGCTCGTCGTGATTTTCCAGGAAGCGGGCCAGCTTCGCCTGGTAGTCGAGCCCGGCGTGGAGATGCTCGCGCACCGGTCGTGCGTGGCCCTCGCGGAGCCGGTCGTAGAGCCGCTTGTCGTAGGCGTAGTCGAAGCCCTGCTGCTGCATGGTCCACTCGAGGTCCCAGTACACCTCGGCCATGAACAGAAACCCGGGCGTCCGCTCCCGCACCCGCCGGATCGCCTCGGGCCAGAAGAGCGGCGCGCGGCGGCCCCACGTGCGCTCGAACACGTCGGGCAGCACCAGCATGGCCATGTCGCAGCGGACTCCGTCGCACTGCCGCGAGATCTTCAACAGCTCGCCGATCATCGCTTCCTGCGTGGCGGGATTGCTGTAGTCGAGCTGCAGGGTGTCAGGCCACCCGGCAAAGTACGGGTCTCGGCCGTGCGCCAGCAGCGACTCTCCGTGCTTTCGCTTGATCCAGATGTAGTTCTGCGGCGCGCGGGCCTGATCGATCTCCGTCCCGGGCACGTAGTAGGTCAGATGGCTTTCCACCCACGGATGATCAAGCCCGGTGTGGTTGGGGACGAAGTCGAGCATCAGGCGGAGGCCGCGCGCGCGGAGGCGCTCGCGCAGCCGCGCGAGCGCCGGGTCGCCGCCCAGCCCCTGGTGCACCGTGTAGCCGGTGACGGCGAAGCCCGAGCCGGCGATGTCCTCCTCACGGAGGTCGGGCAGGGTCTCGCGGAACTCGTGCCGCCACTCCGGGTTCGTGCGCGAGACCCCCTGGCCGGCCTCGCCGGTTTGCCAGACGCTGAGCAGCCACACCCAGTCGAATCCCATCGCGGCGAGCCGGTCCAGCTCCCCGTCCGGAATGTCGTCGAGCGTGGCGGGTCGGCCGAGCGCACGGGCCCGCTCGGTGAGCCAGACCCGCGTGTTCATCTGGTAAAGGGAGGGATTGAGCGGCGCGCCCATGCTCAGCGTCCTCGTCCGGGCGCCTTGCCGGTGGCGGCTCCCGGCTTCGCGGGGTCCACCTCGAGCACGGCCGCCGCCTTTCCGAACTCGAGGAACTCGGCGCCCGAGCTCGTCGCGAACAGGTGCATGAGGCGCGCGACGACGCCGGTCCACCCGGTTTGGTGGCTCGCCCCCAGGCCGGCTCCGTTGTTCCCGTGGAAGTACTCGTAGAAGAGGAGATAGTCCCGCCAGTGCGGGTCTTCCTGCAGCGTCTTGGAGCCGCCGTGAACGGGCCGTCGCCCGCTCGCGTCCCGCAGGAAGATGCTCGTGAGCCGGCGCGAGATCTCCTCGGCCACCTCGTAGAGCGTCATCCTCCGACCGGAGCCGGTGGGGCATTCGATGGTGAACGCATCGCCGTAGTACATGTAGTACTGGAGCAGCGCCCGGACGATGAGCGCGTTCACCGGCATCCAGATCGGCCCGCGCCAGTTGGAGTTGCCACCGAACATCCCGTTATCCGATTCGGCGGGCAGGTACGATACCCCGTAGTCCTGATTCCCCACGCGCAACCGGTAGGGATGCTCCTCGTGGTAGCGGGACAGCGCTCGAATTCCGTAGGGACCGAGGAACTCCTTCTCGTCGAGCATCCTGGTCAGAACCCGGCGCAGCCGCTCCTCGTTGAGCACTGACCCGAGCCGCCGGCCCTGCTGTCCGGCCTTGGCCGGATCGTGGATGAAGGACCGGAGCTCCGATCGCGAGTCGAGGAACCGCCACAGGCGCTCGGCGATCTCCTTGTGCGCCTCCAGCGTGCGGCCCTCGAAGACGGTGACCGCACACAGAGGCAACAGGCCGACCATCGACCGCACCTTCAGCCGCTCGCCCTTCGCGCCCGGCACCCGCAGCACGTCGTAGAAGAAGCCGTCCTCCTCGTCCCACATGCCCACACCATCGCCGCCGTGCATCAGGGCGGTGGAGATCCACAGGAAATGCTGCGTGAATTTCACGGCCATGTCGGCGTACACCGGCCGGTGCATGGTCAGCTCGGCGGCGATCTCGACCATGCTTTGACAGAAGAAGGCCATCCACGCGGTGCCGTCCGCCTGCTCCAGCGATCCCCCCGTGGGCAGCGGCGCGCTGCGGTCGAACACCCCGATGTTGTCGAGGCCCAGGAAGCCGCCCTCGAAGGCGTTGTTGCCCTCCTGGTCCTTGCGGTTCACCCACCAGGTGAAATTCAGCATGAGCTTGTGGAACGCGCGCTCGAGCCAGTCGAGATCCCCGCGCCCCCGCCGCAGGAGCTCGAGGCGGTACGTGAATATGGTGGACCAGGCGTGCACGGGCGGGTTCACGTCGCCGAAGTTCCACTCGTACGCGGGGATCTGTCCGCTGGGATGCAGATAGGGCTCGCGCAGCATGAGGTCGAGCTGATGCTTGGCGAAATCCTCGTCCACCAGGCTCAGCGCGACGACATGGAAAGCGAGGTCCCAGGCGGCGTACCACGGGTACTCCCACTTGTCGGGCATCGAGATGATGTCGGCGTTGTACACGTGATGCCAGTGCTCGTTGCGGGGGGCGCGCCGGCGGTTCGGGTTGTAGAGTCCCGAGCCCCGCTCCGCGAGCCAGCGGCCGACGTCGTAGTAGTAGAACTGCTTGGACCAGAGCATGCCTGCCAGCGCCTGGCGCATGACATTGGACGCGTCGGGGCCGAGGGTCTTCGGAATCACCGTCGCATAGAACTCATCCGCTTCCCGACGGCGGGCCTCCATCACCGCGTCGAAGCCGATGCCGAAGGGCGTGTCCGATCCGACCTCCTGCAGCCGCAGCCGGATCGTCGCGGAGCCCCCCGGCGGCACCGTGAGGGGGTAATGAGCGGCGGCCTTCGTGCCATGCTGCTGGGGATTCACGGCCTCCCGGCGGCCGTGCACGATGTAGGCGTCGATGCCGTCCTTGACGAACGGCGTGCGGTTGGGCGACTTGAACAGCCGCTCGGTATTCGTCTCGTTCTCGGTGAAGAGCAGTTGAGCGGCGGCCTCGCACGAGAGGCGCCGGGGACCGAGCACGGGATGCGCCGCGGCGATCACGCCGGGGCCTGCCTGGCGAAGCCCGGGCTGGGTCACGTCTCCCCCCCACGACCAGGTGTTGCGGAACCAGAGCGTCGGCAGCACATGCAGGGTGGCGGGCTCCGGGCCGCGGTTCTCGACGGTGACGCGGATGAGGAGATCCTCGGGGGAGGCCTTGGCGTACTCCACGAACACGTCGAAGTAGCGGTTCCCGTCGAACACGCCGGTGTCGAGCAGCTCGTACTCGAGCTCGTGACGGCTGCGCCGCTTGTTGGTCTCGACGAGATCGGAGTAGGGGTACGCCGCCTGGGGATACTTGTAGAGGTACTTCATGTAGGAGTGGGTCGGCGTGGAGTCGAGATAGAAGTAGTACTCCTTGACGTCCTCGCCGTGGTTTCCCTCGCTGTTGGTCAGCCCGAACAGGCGCTCTTTGAGGATCGGGTCCTTCCCGTTCCAGAGCGCCAGGGCGAAGCAGAGATGCTGCGCCTCGTCGCAGATGCCCCCGAGGCCGTCTTCTCCCCAGCGATAGGCTCGGGAGCGGGCCTGGTCATGGCTGAAGTAATTCCAGGCATCGCCCGAGTCACTGTAATCTTCCCGAACCGTCCCCCATTGCCGCTCGGAGAGATACGGCCCCCACTTGCGCCAGGGCACGTCGCGGGTTCGGGCCTGCTCGAGGCGGTCTAGCTCAGCGCTCATGGTCACCTCACTCATGGAAGGCTGGTGTGGGGATGCTAGTACCGACGGGCCGGCATGTCGAGGGTGGTGGACCAAGGTCTGATACCATCCCCGGGGAGGGGTGACGGGATGGCTGACGCCCTCGTCTTTCATCGCCTGCAGTTCGCGTTCACCATCGTCTACCACTACCTCTTCCCCCAGCTCACCATGGGGCTGGCTCTCCTCATCGTGATCATGAAGGCGCTGGGTCTTCGCGCCGGCGGCGAGCGCTGGAACGACGCGGCGCGCTTCTGGATCCGCATCTTCGGGATCAACTTCGCGGTCGGCGTCGTCACCGGCCTCCCCATGGAGTTCCAGTTCGGCACGAACTGGGCGAAGCTGAGCCGCCACGCGGGAAGCGTGATCGGCCAGACCCTCGCGATGGAGGGGTTCTTCGCCTTCTTCCTCGAGTCGAGCTTCCTCTTCTTCCTCGTCTGGGGCGAGCGGCGGCTCTCGAAGGTCGGCCACTTCTTCGCCGCGGTAGCGCTCTTCCTCGGCAGCTGGCTCTCCGGCTACTTCATCGTCGCGACCAACGCCTTCATGCAGTACCCGGTGGGCCATGCTGTGAGGGCCGACGGGACGCTGCACCTGGTGGACTTCTGGGCCTACGTGCTGAGCCCGTGGGCGATCGTGCAGTACGCCCACACCATGGTCGCCGCCGTCGTCACCGGCTCCTTCGTGGTGGCCGCGGTCGGCGCCTACTACGCCTTGACCGGCCGCCATCTGCCCACCGCCGGCCTCTTCCTCCGTCTCGGCGTGACCGCCGCGCTGGTGGCCAGCGTGCTCGTGACGGTGACGGGCGACCGGCAGGCCAAGCTCGTGGCGCGCCATCAACCGGTGGCGCTCGCCGCCATGGAGGGACGCTTCGAGAGCGGCTCGCACGCAGGCCTCAACCTGATCGGCCAGCCGAACGTGGCCGCGCGCCGACTGGACAATCCCGTGGTGATTCCCTGGGTGCTCTCCGTTCTCGCCTTCGGCACCGTCCAGGCCCCGGTCCAGGGGCTGGACGCGTTCCCGCGCGAAGACTGGCCCGATAACATCGAGCTTCTCTACTACGCCTTCCACATCATGGCGGGCCTGGGCACCATCCTCACCGCGATTGCCCTCGTCGCGGTCCTGCTCTGGTGGGCCGGGCGGCTCGACCGGAGCCGCCCCATGCTGTGGATCCTCATGCTCGCCTTCCCGCTGCCCTACATCGCCAACACCGTGGGGTGGATGACCGCCGAGCTCGGCCGCCAGCCGTGGCTCATCTTCGGCATCTTCCGTACCGCGGACGGCGCGAGCCCCACCGTGCCGGCGGGGACCGTGCTGTTCACCCTCATCGGCTTCTGCGGCCTCTACCTCGCCCTCGGTGTCCTGTTCCTCTTCTTGATCGGGCGCGAGATCGCGCACGGCCCGGCGCCGCTGTCGCCGGCCGGAGGCGGCCGCGGGGAGTCCGTGCATGCTTGAGACCTGGTACGCCATCGCCGCGCTGATGCTCGCGCTCTACGTGGTCCTCGACGGCTTCGATCTGGGCGCGGGCATCGTCTCGCCGTTCGTGGCGCGGAGCGACCCCGAGCGGCGGCAAGTGCTGGCCGCCATCGGGCCCTACTGGGACGGCAACGAGGTCTGGCTGCTCGCGGCGGGCGGCGCGCTGTTCGTGGCGTTCCCGCGGGTGCTCGCTTCCGGCATCTCGGGATTCTACTTCGCGATCTTTCTCCTGCTCTGGTGTTTGCTCGGGCGTGGCATCGCCATCGAGTTTCGGAGCCACGTGGCCGATCCCCTGTGGCGTACCGCCTGGGACTTCGTGTTCGCCGCGGCCAGCACGCTCCTCGCGGTGTTCTTCGGCGCCGCCTTCGGCAACCTGATGCGCGGCGTGTCCCTCGATCGCGAGGGATGGTTCGCGCTGCCGCTCTTCACCGACTGGAGCGCGCGCGATCCCGTGGGGATTCTCGACTGGTACACGGTCCTGACCGGCGTGTTCGCGCTCGTCGCGCTTGCCGCTCACGGCGCGACCTTCCTCGTCTGGAAGACCAACGGGCCGGTGCACGACCGAAGCCGCCGGTCGGCGCGCCGGCTCTGGATCACGGTGGCGGTGCTCTGGCCGGTGGTGACGGGCGCGAGCCACGTGGTGAATCCTTCGCTGTTCCCCGGCATGAGCCGCCGCTCGCTCGCCATGGCCGCCGCGCTCCTTGCCGTCGCCGGCATCGTGGTCGTGCTCGTCCGGCTCGGGCGCGGCGGGGACTTCGGGGCCTTTCTCGGCTCGTGCGCGTTCCTGCTCGGCAGCATCGGGGCCAGCGCGGCCTCGTACTTCCCGGTGATGCTGCGCGCGACCGGCGGCGACGCCCTGTCCCTCACCGCCTACACCGGCGGCGGCGACGAGGCGGGGCTCCGGGTCGCGCTGCGCTGGTTCCTCGTGGGGGCCCCGCTGGCCCTCCTTTATCTCGCCGTCGTGTTTCGGCTGCATCGCGGCAAGGCGGTGGCCGCCGCGGAGGGCGAGGGGTACTAGGGGGCCGCGCCCGCGTCACCGGCCCGAGCGCGGCCGGCCTCAGCGGGTGGCGAAGACGGTCGTGCGTCCCGCGCGGTCGAAGGCGAGGACCTGATAGCGCTCGGGCGGCACGCCGGGGGTCTCCATGCCTGGCGAGCCCGCCGGCATGCCGGGAACGGCGAGGCCGGCGATCTTCGGCCGCTCGCGCAGGAGACGGGCGATCAGGTCGGCGGCCACGTGGCCTTCGATCACGTAGCCCTCGACCAGCGCGGTGTGACAGGACTCCAGCGCCGGCGGCACCCCGTGCCGGCGCTTCACCGGGGCGAGATCGTCCTCGGGTCGCTCCGTCACCGCGAAGCCGTGCTCGCGCAGGTGGACCACCCACGCAGTGCAGCAGCCTCAGGTGGGCGAGCGATGGACGGTGATCGTGGCCTTGGCGGCAGTGGCGCGCGCGGACGCGGGGACGGCGGCGCCGGCGCACGCGGCGAGCAGGCCCAGGAGGAGCTCACGGCGGGGCGTCATGCCGGTCTTCCGCCCGCACGACTCGCGCGCGTCGCCGCTTCGTCCACGACCCCGGTCGCGGGATCGACCACCACCCCGTGCTCGCGACGCGCGTAGGCGGCGCTGATCTTCTCGTTGAGGACGTCTGCCGCGACCAGCGCGGGATCGCGCGCGAAGGGATCCCCGTGCCCGCCGCCGCCGGCCTGCTCGTGGCGGAGACTCTCGCCGCGGCGCAGCGTGCCGGTGAGCTTGGCCGGGAGTGACGTTGCCGTGGCGCCGGGGTTCAGGAGATTGCGCGTGGGCGCGGCGGGCTGGCCGCCGGCGAGGCCGTAGGGCCGGAACGCCATGCGGTCCGAGCGGAGCTGCAGCGTCGCTTCCTCCGCCAGCAGCGTGTACTGGCGCGCGAGGCCCAGCCCGCCGCGCCACTTGCCGGCCCCGCAGGAGTCGGGGACGAACGCGTACTCGTCGATGCGGATGGGGTGCTGAGCCTCCAGCACCTCCACCGGCGTGTTCGACATGTTCTGCGAGGGATTGGTCACCGCCTCGATCCCGTCCTTGTCGGGCCGCCCGCCCCACGCGCCACAGATCATGTCCACGATGATGAAGGGCTCGCGGTCCTGATAGCCGCCGATGCACACCACGGTGTTGCCGCCCTCGCCGGCCGCCGGCACCTTGTCGGGCACGATCTGGGCGAGGGCGCCCATCATGGCATCGAGGATACGATAGCCGGTGAGCGCGCGCGCGGCGCACGCCGCGGGCAGGACCGGGTTCACCACCGAGGCCTCGGGCGCGCGCACCTCGATGGCGCGAAACACGCCGGCGTTGTTCGGGATGCCGGACTGGAGCACCGAGCGCACGGACAGGTAGGTGCACGACTTGGTGAACGACAGGGTCGAGTTGAGCGCGGCCTTCACCTGCGGCGACGTCCCCGCGTAGTCCACCGTCAGGTGGTCTTCGTGCACGATGAGGGTCACGGTGATGGGGATGGGCCGGTCGTCGAACCCGTCGCTGTCGAGATAGTCGGTGAAGGTGAAGGCCCCCTTCGGCCAGCGGCGGATCTCCGCCCGCGTCATGCGCTCCGCGTAATCGAGCAGCGCGTCCAGGTAACCGCGGAGGGTGTCGGGGCCGTAGCGGCGGAAGAGCTTCGCGAGCTCGCGCTCGCCCACCCGGCACGCCGCGTACTCCGCGCCGAGGTCGCCGATCACGCGCCCGGGCACGCGCACGTTCTTCTCGATGATGCGGAACACCGAGCGGCTGGGCGCGCCGCGCTCGTAGAGCTTCACCACCGGCAGGCGCAGCCCCTCCTGGTAGATCTCGGTGGAGTCGCTGGCATTGGAGCCGGCCACGCGGCCGCCCACGTCGGTGTGGTGGGCGATCACCACCGAGAAGCCCTCGAGGCGCTCGTCCAGGAAGATCGGCATGAACATGAAGATGTCCGGCAGGTGCATACCGCCCTGATACGGGTCGTTGACGATCATGACGTCGCCGGGATGGATGTCGCCGTCCAGCTCCCGCAGCACCGACGCCATGGCGTCGGGGATGGCGCCGAGGTGCTGGGCGATCGTCTTGGCCTGGGCGATCATGCGTCCCCGCGCGTCGCAGAGCGCGGTGGAGAAGTCCATCACGTCCTTGACGATCTCGGAGCGCGCGGTGCGGATGACCGAGTAGGCCATTTCGTCCACGATGGCGTCCAGCGCGCTCTTCACCACCGCGAAGGTGATCGGATCCATCGAGGGCGTCGTCATAGGGTGATCACGATGTTCCCGCAGACGTCGGCGACGGCCGACGCGCCGGGCGGAAGGACGATGGTCGAGTCATAGGACTCGATGATGGCGGGGCCGCGGAGCCCGGCGGCCACGGCGTCGCGTGAGACTACCGGCGTGTGCCGCGGCGTATCCCCCGCCGCATGGCCTCGCGCGAAGGAGACGAATCGCGGCGGCGGCGGCGCGCCGTTCCGGGCCTCCACGCGTACGGCGCGGAAGTCGAGCCGGTCCGGCCGCACGCCGGAGGCGACGAGGCGCAAGTTCACCAGCTCGAGCGGCTCGTCGGTGGCGTAGCCATAGGTTGCGCCGTACTCCGCGTTGAATGCCGGGGGAAGCGCGGCGAGCGCGGCCGCGTCGAAGCGCCCGCCGGGGAGCGGAATGGTCAGCTCGGACGCCTGCCCGGCGTAGCGGAGATCGCAGCCGAAATCCAGGTGGATCTGCGCCTCCGCGTAGCCCTCCGTGTCGAGCGTCGCGCGGGCTTCCTCGGCCATTGCGTCCACCGCGCGGTTGGCGCGCTCGACCTCGAGCCGTGCCAGCGGCGCGGCATGCGCGCGGACGAAATGATGCTCCACGTCGCTCGCGAGCATCCCCACCGCGGTGAAGACGCCGGGCGCCACCGGCACCAGCACGCGGGGAATCTCCAGCGCGCGGGCGAGGTCCACCGCGTGCACCGGGCCGCTGCCGCCGAAGGCGACCAGGGTGAAGTCGCGGGGGTCGCGGCCGCGCTCGATCGTCACCGAGCGGATGGCCCGCGCCATGCTGGCATTGGCGACCTCCCGGATCCCGTGGGCGGCTTCCCGCACGCTGAGGCCCAGCGGGCGGGCCACGTGCTCGGCGATGGCGGCCTCCCCCTGCGTCGCGTCGATCTTCAGCTCGCCGCCGGCGAGATACGCTGGGTTCAAGAAGCCCAGCGCCACGTTGGCGTCGGTGACGGTGGGCCGCGTGCCGCCGATCCCGTAGCACGCCGGCCCCGGCGCGGCGCCCGCGGACTCCGGTCCCACCCGGAGCAGGCCGCCTTCGTCGATCCAGGCGATGGAGCCGGCGCCGGCGCCGACCTCCGCGACGTCGATGGCCGGCACCTTCAGCATGTAGCCGCCCGCCTTGATGAAGCGGCTGGGCGTGCTGATGCCCTCCCGGAATTCGTACTCGGACGTGAGCGAGACGCGCCCGTCCTCCACGAGCGAGGCCTTGGCGGTGGTGCCACCCATGTCGAACGCGATGAGGTTCCGCGTCTCCGCAACGCGTCCGAGCCGTGCCGCTCCCGCCACCCCCGCGGACGGTCCGGACTGCACCGCGTACACGGGCTTCTCGCCCGCCGCGCGCGCGCCGACCACGCCGCCGTTGGACGCGATGACCAGCAGGGGCGCCCGGATGCCGATGCCGGCGAGGCCCTGCGCGAGGTTCTCGAGGTAGCGCCGCATGATCGGCAGGAGATAGGCGTTCACCACCGTGGTGCTGGTGCGCTCGTACTCCTTGATCTCCGGCAGCACGCGATAGGACGCGCTGACCGGCAGGTCGGCATGGTGGGCCTGGATGAGCCGCTCCGCCTCCCGCTCGTGCGCGGGGTTCGCGTAGGAGTTGATGAAGCAGAGGGCGATCACCTCCGCGCCCGCCGCCCGCAGCCGGTCCACCGCGGCGAGCACGCCGGCCGCGTCGAGCGGCCGGACCACCGAGCCGTCGGCGGCGATCCGCTCGTCCACCTCGAGGCGCCGGCGCCGCTCGACAAGGGGCACCGGCTTGTCCCAGGCGAGGTCGAAGAGATCCGGCGTGCGAATGCGCCCGATCTCGAGCACGTCGCGGAAGCCGCGCGTGGTGAGAAGGCCGGTAGGGGCGCCCTTCTTCTGCAGGATCGCATTGGAGCCCACCGTGGTCCCGTGCACGATCTCGGACACCGCGGCGGGGGCGATGCCGGCCGACCGCAGGAGCTCGGCAAGGCCGGTGACCACCGCGCGGCCGGGATCGTCGGGGGTGGACGAGATCTTGTTGACGAGCACCGCGCCGTCGGGGCGGGTGAGCACGATGTCGGTGAAGGTGCCGCCGATGTCGACGCCCACGCGGACGCCGTCGGTCGCGCGACCCGCCGGCACGCTCAGCCCGCCGCCCGGCGGCGGTAGCGCCGGACCTTGTCGCGGTTGCCGCACACCCGCATGGCGCACCAGCGGCGGCTGCGGTTCCGGGTGGCGTCCACGAAGAGCCAGCCGCAGTCGGGCGCGGCGCACTTCCGCACGTGCGCCAGCTCGGGCGCGGCGAAGAGCCGCATCGCCGACCAGATCACCGGCCAGAGGACGAGGCGCTCGACGCTCGCCGCCGCCCGGCCGGCGTCGGGCGCCTCGGCGGTGAAGGCCCCCGCGCGCGCCCGCACCCGGGTTCCCCGAAGGAGGCCGGCGCAGCCCGCGTAGAGGCGCGCGGCGTCGGCCCCGTCGGCGTGGGCGTCGTCCGCCACCGCCGAGAAGGTGCGGTAGAGGGCCTCGCGGAGGCCCCGGGCCTCGCGGAGCACGGCGGCGCCCGCGCCGCCCCGGCGCCCGGTGGCCCGGAGGCGGGCGGCCTGGGCGGGGGCGAGCAGATGCGCCTTCTCGCCCCAGCGGACGAGGTCGTCGAAGTGGTGCAGGCGCTCGTGGGGCGCCGCGCTCGGCCGCCAGCTCTTCGTGTTGGCGAAGTCGAGGCAGAGACAGCCGCTGGCGAAGTGGAAGACCACGGGCTCGACCGCCGTCCGGGCTGGCATGGGCGCTTGACTACTTACCACGAGCGGGGCATCCTTGGGCCGCTAACCATCAAATGTCATTTTGGTAGTGTCAGAGTCCGTGCCAGATCAATCGACAAGGAGACGCCGCATGCCTCGACTCCGCCGCATGATTCTCGGAGCGCTGCCGCTCCTGACTCTCGCCCTCGCCGCCGGCCCGGTGGCCGCCCAGGGCAAGGGCACGATCAAGATCGCCAGCCAGAGCCCGCTGTCCGGCGGCCAGTCCGCACTGGGCGAGGGCATCAAGCTCGGGACCCAGCTCGCCATCGAGCAGCAGTCCAAGGCCCTCGAAGCGATGGGCTTCAAGGTGGCCCTGGTGCCCTTCGACGATCAGGCCAAGCCCGACGTGGGCGTGGCCAACTCGAAGAACCTCGTCACCGATCCGGAGATCCTCGCAGTGATCGGCCATCTCAACTCCGGCGTGGCCATTCCGTCGTCCGAGATCTACCACGACGCCAAGCTCGCGATGGTCTCGCCCGCCAACACCAATCCCATCATCACCGAGCGGAACTATCCCACGGTGAGCCGGGTGTGCGGCCGCGACGACGTCCAGGGAGTGGTGGGCGCGGAGCATGCCAAGAGCCTCGGGGTGAAGTCGGTGTTCATCATCCACGACAAGACCACCTATGGGCAGGCGGTGGCGGAGTTCTTCCGCGACCACGCCAAGAAGGTCGGCATCGAGGTGGTCGGGTTCGAGGGCACCGAAGAGAAGTCGAACTTCGATCCGATCCTCACCGGGGTCAAGGCGCGTCGTCCCGCCATGCTCTACTTCGGCGGCATCTACGACCAGGGGGCGCCCCTCTTCAAGCAGGCGGCGGAGAAGGGCATCAAGGCCACGTTCATGGGGCCGGACGGCATGGACTCGTCCGACACCGCCAAGATCGGCGGCAAGGCGGTGGTCGGCATGTACTACACCTCGGCCTCCGCGCCGGCCAGCCTCTACCCGCGCGGCAAGGACTTCGTGAAGGACTACAAGGCCAAGTTCGGCAAGGCGCCCGAGCCCTACGCGGCGGAGAGCTACGACGCGACCGTGGTGGCGCTCAAGGCGATCGAGAGCGCGGCCAAGGCGGCGGGTGGCAAGGCGCCCAGCCGCGAGGCGGTGTCCGCCGCGGTGCGCGCGGTGAAGCTCGAGGGCATCACCGGCCACATCGAGCTCGACGGCAAGGGTGACCGGAAAAAGGCGAGCTACTTCGTCCTGCAGGTCGGCTCCGACGACCCCGCCAAGTGGGGCGAGAACAAGCTGATCAAGCGCCTGGGCATCGACCCCCCCAGCGGCAAGTAGAAAACCGGCACGTAACAACGAGTGGCGGGGGGCCCTCCGCCGTCCCATACTGGCCGGCAAGGAGGGCCCCCACCATGAAGACCGACGGCGTTCTCGTTCGGGCGAGCTACCGGGTGGGCCGGCGGCTGTTCGGCCAGGTTCCCACCCCCCAGAAGCTGATGGCCGATCGGCCCGCGATGATGCTCGGCCTCGGCGGGCTCTGGACCGCCATCGAGTACGGCGGCACGCTCGGGCGCGGGCTCCGCGCGCTGCTCCAGCTCCACGTGGCCACCGTCTACGGCGTGCCCTACTGAATGGACATCCGCCACGCCGTGGGCGTGAAGGCGGGAGTCCCCGAGGCCAAGCTGGACGCGCTCGCCGACTACGCGACGAGCCCGTGGTTCAGCGCGCGGGAGCGCGCGGCGCTGGCCTTCGCGGAGGACGTCGTGCGCGACGATCGCGAAGTCACCGAGGCCGGCGAGGCGCGTCTCGCCGAGCACTTCACGAAGCCGGAGCGCCTCGAGCTGACCTTCGTGGTCGGCTACCAGGTCTTCGCCAGCAAGTTCGCGAAGGCTTATCGCCTGCCGCCTCAGAACTTCTCGGCGGCCGGGCGACGATAAGGGCCCATCCGCTTCGTTGCCGCCCTCGACCAGGCGCTCAACGTACACCCACGTACGCCTCGCGCCGGTCTTCGGGCGGCGCCTGGCGGCTGGACCTTCTCGCCGCCCGGTCAGGTGTTTCGGCGCCAGCCGGCCCAGCGGCCGCCCTCGACCGCGGCCAGGAACTCGGCCACGTGGATGTTGAAAAGGCCGGGCTCCTCGATGTTCGGCGTGTGCCCGCACGCGGGGAACACCACGAGCCCCGCGTGCGGGATCAGCGCGCGCATCATGAGCGAAGGCTCCACGCAGGGCGCGTCCTGATCGCCCACCATGATGAGGGTGGGCACGCGGAGGGCGCGCAGCGGCGCCTCCAGCTCGCCCACCGTCTTGCGCTTGGACATGACCTCGCGGGCCAGGTGCGCGCAGGCCTGCGCGTCGTGCTCGGAAGCCTGGCGCGCGAACTCGGCGAAGCCGCGCGGATCCTTCGCCTTGAAGCTGGCGCGCGTGGCAAGGGTCTCGAAGCCGCGGACGCGATGGGTCTGGCCCTCCCGCTCGAGCCCCGCCGCCGTCTCCGCCTGGCCCTTCAAGAACTGCTCTCGGTTCACCGAGCCCGCGCCGGCGCCCACCATGATGAGGCTCCGCAGCATCTCGGGATGCGCGAGCGCGTAGTCGCGCGCCACGTTGGCGCCCATGGAGCAGCCGCCGAGGTGCACCGGCCCCCCGCCCAGATGCGTGAGCAAGCGGTGGAGATCACCGACGAGCAGGTCCTGCGAGTAGGACGCCGCGCCCGTGGGCACCGTGGAGGGCGGATATCCGCGATGGTTGTAGGTGATCACGCGATGCCGCCGGGAGAAGTAGCGCACCTGCGGCTCCCACGAACGGTGATCGCCCCCGAACTCGTGGCTCCAGACGAGCGGCGTGCCGGTGCCCGTCTCCTCGTAGTAGAGCTCGACGTCGCCCAGCTTCGCGGTGGGCATCACCAGGTCTCCCAGTGCACGAGCTCGGTGAGAGGCTTGCGGCGGCGGGCGACCGACGGCGGCGCGGCGGCACGCGCCGGGTCCACGTAGCCGAAGGCGACCACCCGGTTCACTCGCATCGCGGCGGGAATGTGAAGGAGGCGCGCCACCGCCGCCTCGGGCAGCTGCGCGGGGCAGGAGCCGATGCCTTCCCCCCACGCCGCGACCATCATGTTCTGCGCACAGCGCCCGGCGTCGAACTCATGCTCCTCCGTCTGCACGATGACGATGGTCGCTGCGGAGCGCGCGATGAACTTGGCGTAGGGGCTGAGTGCGGCGAGGGCCTCGAGCCCGGCGCGCTCGCGCACCACCACGAGGCGATTGGGCTCGCTGTTCTTGCTGCTGCCCGTCATGCGCGCGGCCTGCAGGATGCGGCGCAGCGCCTCCTCGGGAACGGGGCGGGGCAGGAAAAAGCGCTGATCCCGCTTGTCCACGACGGCGCGGTAGGAGTCCATGGCCGGATGCGTCCTCGAGGTCAGGCCGCCGGCGAGCGCCGGCGCACGAGATACTTCTGCTCCCCCTCCATGCAGAGCTCGCGGCGCTGATTGTGCAGGGTCGAGCGCACGGTGATGACGCCGCTGGTGCGGCCGGGGGTCAGCGCGGTGATCGTCAACATCGGATAGACGGTGTCTCCGGAGTATACGGGCTTGAGGAAGCGCGACGACTGCTCGATGAAGCCGATGAGAGACTCGCCGATCACGTGGGGGAATATGCCCGCGCCCGCCGCCGTCTGGGCGAGCACCTGGAAGCCATGGGCAAGCAGCCCCGGATGCCCCTGGCGGCGGCAGTACTCCAGATCGTAGTGGATCGGGTGATTGTCGCCGGACACCGTCTGGAACGCGGCGAAGTTGGCGTCGGTGAGGGTGCGCGAGGGGAGGTAGAACTGCTCGCCGATCTTCATGTCCTCGAAGTAGCGCGGCTCGCCGAAGCGATGCGCGGCGGGATCGAAGGGAGCGTCGGTCGCCATGACGCCCGCGGGCTACCGCTGCGCGATCTTGGTTCCCTCGCGCCCGGTCTCCATCGGCATCGCGGGATCCGCGGTCCATTCACCCAGCGAGCCGTCGTACACCGCCACCCGCGGGTAGCCCAGCATGGTGAGCACGAAGGCATCCGTGGTGGCGGCGATGCCGCCGCCGCAATACGTGATGATCTTCTTCTTCGGATCCGCGCCCACGTCGGCGAACAGTTCGTGGAGCTCCGCGGGCGGGCGGAAGGTGGTGGGCTTGCCGGACTGGAGCCGGGCGAAGGCGACGTTCACGCTGCCCTTGATGCGGCCCGCGCGGCCGTAGCTCACGCCGCCCTCGCCGGTGTGCTGCTCGGCGGAGAGCGCGTTGATGGTGCAGGCGCCGTGATCCGCGATTTTGGCGAGCACCTCGTCGCGGGTGGCGATCAGCTCGGGTCGCGGGTGGGGCACGAAGCGAGCGGCCGGGTACTTCGCCGGCTCGTTCGAGATCGGCCGCCCTTCCGCCGCCCACTTCTCCCAGCCGCCGTCCAGCACCGCGGCCCGGTCGAAGCCAAACGCGCGGAGCATCCACCAGATACGGGTGGCCCACATGATGTTGCCCGCGCTGTAGAGCACGGCCCGAGTGCCCTCGCCGAGACCGTGACGCGACATGGCCGCCCCGAACTGATCGGCTGAAGGCATGGTGAAGCGAAGCTTGCTTGAGAGGTCCGACAGCTCGCCCTGGAGATCGAGGTAGTCCGCGCCGGGGATGTGCCCCTCGGCCCACTGAGGCCGCCCGCTCTCCGCCCGGAAGGTGGTGACCGGGTCGGGCTTGAGATACGTGGTGCAGTCGTAGACGCGAAGGTCGCGGTCGCCGAGGTGGGCGGCCAGCCACTCCGTCGTCACCAGGTACTCGGGGTGGACGAAGGCGTCGCCGGCCGCCTCCACCGCGCTAGCTCCGCTCGGAGCCGACGACCGACACGAACGAGACGCACTCGCCCGGCGCGCCGCCGAGATTGTGCGTGAGCGCGAGCTTGCGGCCGCGGGCCACGCTGGCGATCTGCCGCTTTCCCGCCTCGCCCCGGAGCTGCAGCCACGCCTCGAACAGCATGCGGAGGCCGGAAGCGCCGATGGGGTGCCCGAACGACTTGAGGCCGCCGTCCGGATTCACTGCCAGCTCGCCCTCGAGATCGAACGTGCCGTTCAGCACTTCCTTCCAGCCGGTGCCGCGCTGGGCGAAGCCGAGATCTTCCATGAGGACCAGCTCGGTCGGGGTGAAGCAGTCGTGCACTTCCGCCATGGCCAGCTCGGCGCGCGGATCCTTCACGCCGGCCTGGGCATAGGCGTCGCTGGCGGAGGCGACCACCTCGGGGAAGGTGGTGTAGTCGTAGTCGGGGTCGATGGGGCCGGTGGCGGGGCCGGCGATGAAGGACAGAGCCTTTACGAACAGCGGCTTGTCCGTGTACTTGTAGGCGTCCTCCGCCCGCACGATCACCGCGGCGGCGGAGCCGTCCGACACCCCGGAGCAGTCGAAGATGCCGAGCGCGCCCGCCACCTGGGGCGAGCACGCGATCACGTCCTTGGCCACTTCCTTGCGGAACTGGGCCCGCGGATTCAGCGCGCCGTTCTTGTGGTTCTTCCAGGCGATGCGGGTCATCGCCTCCTTGAACGCGCTTTCGTCCACACCGAACTTCTTGCAGTAGGCCGGCGCGAGCAGGCTGAAGGTGGCGGGCGCGGTGAGGCCGGCGCGCGTGCCGTCCTCGGGGGCGCCGATGCTGGGCAGGCCGGAGATGCCGGAGTCCTTTAGCTTCTCCACGCCGATGGCCATCGCGACGTCGTAGGCGCCGGAGGCGATGGCGTAGCAGGCGTTGCGGAACGCCTCGGAGCCGGTGGCGCAGTAGTTCTCGAGGCGGCTCACCGGCTTGTAGTTGAGCTTGAGCGGGCGCGACAGCGTGAGGCCGCTCTGTCCGGAAAAGAGCGTGCCGAGCCAGAAGGCGTCGACCATGTCCACCGGCACGTTGGCGGAGTTGAGCGCGGCCTGGGACGACTCCACCAGGAGATCGCTCACGCTCTTGTCCCAGTGCTCGCCGAAGGGCGTGCAGCCCATGCCGACGATCGCCACCCGATCGCGAATGCCATTGCTCGCCATGGTGTTGGCCTCCTTGAAGTCTCAGGCGCCCTGGATGGGGCGGGCTTTCCAGAAGTAGTTGTGCACGCCGTGGGCGGTCATGGGCCGCCGGAACGTCAACTCCACGCGGTCACCGATCTTCACGGCCTTGGGGTCCACGTCGGTCAGTTCGCAGGTGAAGCGGCCCCCGCCCTCGAAGTCGAGCACGCCGACCACCACCGGCGGCGACAGCGAGTAGGCGAGGCGATCCACCGTGTAGGTCGCGATGGTCGCGGGGACGTCCGCCATGCGCTCGGGCGTCATCTTGTCCACCGCGTGGCACTTCATGCAGACGCGCGCGGGCGGCAGCGCGCGGGTGCCGCAGGCCTGACAGCGGCTCCCGGTGAAGCCGAACTTCCACGATTCGGCGCGGAAGGCGGGCGGGGCCGCAGGCGCCTGCGGATCGGGCCGGCGCGGCGGCTCGCGCTTGAGGAAGCCGCGCCACGTCAGGAACGTCGCGTAGGCCACCTTGCCGCCGGCCGCCGCCTGCTTGGCCACCGGCACCTTCTGGCGATGCGTGGCCAGCGCGGCGGTCGCGCGCCAGATCGTCACGTCGCAGCCGTCGGCCAGCGACACCACCGCGATGAGATCACCGGCCTTCGCGCGGTCCAGCGCGTCGGCGAGCAAGAGGCCCGCGTGCGCGGCGCCGGTATTGCCCACGGTCCCGGTGAGATCGTCGGCGATCGCCTCGGGCTTGGCGCCCACCGCGGCCTGCGCGCGCTTGTTGGCGCGGCCGTGCGGGCCGGCGACGATCAGCGCCGCGAGTTCACCGGCAGTGGCGCCCGCCTTCTCGAGCGCGCTCGTGATCGCGGCGTCGGCCAGCGGCACGTAGGCGTGCTCGCCGAAGCGCTCCTCCCACTGCCGTGAGGCCGGATCGCCGGGAATGCGCCAGCGCTCGAGGAACTCGGCGCTCGCCGAGGCCGAGGCCACGTGCTCGGCGATCACGGGCGCTTGCGCGTCGCCCGGCGCGAGCAGGAAGGCCACCGCGGCGTCACCGCCGTCGCGCTCGTCACCGCCGCCGGGCAGCCCAGTGCGAATGTCGGCGATCACCGCCAGCGTGGGGCGGCCCGCGTCGGCCGCGGCGCGAAGCACCCCCGCGCCCGATCGGATGGATCCCAGCATGTCGAAGGCCATCGCCGAGTCGTCGAGGGAAAGCGCGGCGTGGATCGCGGTGGCGTTGGTCTTGTCGAGATACGCGGGATCGGCGGTGGCGAAGTAGATCGCCGCCGGCGCCACGCCCGGCGCGCCGCGGAGCGCGGCGCGCGCGGCTTCCACGCCCATCGAGGTGGTGTCCTCGTCGTAGGATGCCACCGTCCTCGTACCCTTGCCCCCCCCGCCGGCGAGGGCGTCACCGATGGACTTCCGGTCGAGGCGGAAATAGGGAAGGTACGAGCCGTAAGCGACGATGCCGTTCATGGGATTGCCCTCAATCTAGCATATCGAACAGGGGGATGCGCGTGTTGGCCGACGGCCGATACGTGCGCCGCGCGGGCAGGGTGGCGGGATCGAGGCCGGCGTCCAGGAGCGCGCTCACACCAGCCGCGGCGATGCCCACCGCCAGCATCTCGCCTGGGCAGGCATGGGCCCCCAGGCCGAAGGTGAAGAGCCGCCGGTCGGCGCGGTGGGCTTCGAAGAGGTCCGGGCGCGGATTGGCGGCGGGGTCACGGTTCGCCGCGGCCAGAAGCACGAGCACGATCTCGCCCTCCACCATGTCGTGCCCGCTCACACGGCCCGCCGCGCCCACCCAGCGCCGCGTGTTCTGCACCGGCGGGTCGTGGCGGAGCACCTCACGCGCCACCGCGGGCAGGAGCCGGGAATCCTCGGCCACGGCCGCGCGCAGGCCGGGCTCGCGGGCGAGTGCGAGCAGCATGTTGCCGATCAGCCCGGCCGTCGCCTCGTAGGCTTGCGACATGAAGCCGATGCCGTTGGCGACCACGGTGTCGGTGCGCTCCACGCCGGCTCGCCGAGCCTGGCGCGCGAGCACGGGCAGCAGGCCATCGGCCGGCGCGTCGGTCAGCGTCATCTGGCCCAGGTCGAGCAGGCGCCCCGCCGCGTCCTTGCCGCGCTCGATCTGGGCCAGGGTGCTGCTGGGCCCGAGGCAGCGCACGAAGTGCTGCATCCACTGGGAAGTCTGGCGCAGGAACGCGGGCGGGATGCCAAGCAAGCTCGCCACCACGTAGACGGGGAGCGCGAAGACGAACGACGTGAGCGCGGCGGGCTCGACCCCGGCGCCCGCGAGCGGGCGCGCCCAGCGTGCGCTCTCCTCGGCGATGCGCTCCGCGTCGAGCGATGAGAGTGTGGCCGCCACCGCATACTTCGCGGCTTCGTGATCGGCCCCGTCGGTCATGCGGACGAGCCGGCCGAAGATCTCACCCGCCGGCGAGTCCCGCAGCGCCGGGGGCACCGGCTCCGCGGGCGGTCGCACGCGGAGCCGATCGCTCGTCAGCGCCGCGGTGACCGCCTCCGCGCTCGACGCCACCCAGTAGCCCTGGAGCTCGTCCTTGTAGCACGGTCGCGTGGCGACCAGCTCCGCATAGTACGGGTAGGGATCGGGATGGGTGACGGCGGAGACGGGATCGCGGGGCGGCGGCAGGCTCATCGGTCGGAGGCGACGGTCGGCGGACGCGTCAGACGAAGACGTCCGCCGCAACCAGCCGCGCGATCTCGTCCGGCGAGAGGCCCAGCACCTGGGTGAGGACCTCGCGCGTGTGCTCGCCCAGCAGCGGCGCTCGACGCGGCGCCGCGTCATCGCCCATGCGGAAGGCCCAGGTCTCGTAGGGCGCGCGCCCCATCTCCGGGTGCTCCACCCAGGCGAAGGCGCGCCGCGCGGCGAGCCCCGGATCCTCGTGAAGATCGGCGCAGGACTGGACGACGCCCGCCGCCACGCCCGCGGCCTGGAGCCGCTCGGCCAGCGCCCCGGCGGACTGGGTCGCCGTCCATTCGGCCAGGCGCGCATCCAGCGCGCCTTCGTGCGTCTTGCGTCCCGCGGCGGTTCGCCAGCGCGGATCGAGCGCCCACTCGGGCTTGCCCATGGTTTCCACCAGCGCATGCCACTGGGCGTCGTCCTCGCAGGCGATCGCGCACCAGCGCTCGCCCTGCCTCGTGCGACAGGGAAAGATCCCGTGCGGCGCCATCACCGGGTCCGCATTGCCGCCCGAGCGCGAGACCCGGCCGTTCACCGTGTAGTCGAGGATCTCGGGCGCGAGGAAGTGCAGGCTCGACTCGAGCTGCGAGAGGTCGATGTGCTGGCCGAATCCGGTGCGACGGCGATGATCCAGCGCGGCGAGGACGGCGGTGGAGGCGAAGTGATGCGCCACGAAGTCGGTGTAGGCCCCGTAGATCATGGCGGGCTCGCGATCCGGCCAGCCCGTCACCGAATAGAAGCCGGCGAGCGCGGCGGCGAGCGAGCCGTAGCCGCGATAGTGCGCGTGGGGCCCCGTCTGCCCCTGCTGGCAGGAGGAGAGATAGATGAGACCGGGATGGTCGCGGCTCAGCGTAGCCCAGTCCAGGCCCCAGCGCGCGGTCGTGCCCGCGCTGAACGACTCCACCACCACGTCGGCGGTGGCGATGAGCCGGCGCGCGAGCTCGCGCGCTTCCGGCTTGGCGAGATCGAGCGCCATCGAGCGCTTGCCGGCGTTGTAGTTGGCGAAGCCCTGACTGCGGTTGGGCCCGGCCTTGCTCTCCGCCCACGGCGTGAGCGTGCGACCGGGGTCGAGGCGCCGGGCGGACTCGAGGCGAATCACGTCGGCTCCGTGGTCGGCGAGGAGCCGTCCGGTGAGGGGGCCCGTGGCCACCCACGCGAAGTCCACCACGCGCAGGCCGTCGAAGGGCCGGCGCCCACGCGCGGCGCCCGGCGTCGTGCCGGCGGACCCTTCCGCGCCGGCGCGGGGCGCCGCCCAGTCGCGGAGCACGTCGGCGGTGTGCTCGCCGAGCCGCGGCGCCGGCGCGGGCGGGCGCAGCGGCGTGAGGGAGAGCCTGGCCCACGCGCCCGGCACGGGCACGGTCCGGCGCAGACGCGGCTCGGCCACCGGCGCGAAGAAGCCGCGCGCGGCGAGCTGGCGGTCCTCGGCAAGGTCCGCCATGTCGGCGACGGGCGCGATCAGCAGCCCGCGCCGGAGCGCCGCCTCGTAGAGCTGGGCTTTGGTGCGCGTGGCGGTGAACGCGGCCACGACGTCGGAGACGCGATCGATGTCTTCCTGGCCGCGCGCCCCCGCAGCGAGCAGATAGGCGTTGTCCCACTTCACCCAGTCCCGCTCGCGCATGAAGTCGGGCGCCGCCTCTTCCTCGGCCATCCACTTCACCAGCGCCGTCATCATGGCGCCCGAGAGCACGCCGCCGCCGACCGTCAAGGCCACGAAGCCGTCCTTCGCGCGGAACAGGATGCGTCGCCGGAAGCCGGAGGTGCGCACCGCCGAGCCCTCGCGGTTCGGCGTGAAGCCGTGCAGCGCAGGGAGCGCGGTGGCGCTGAGGAGCGTGTTCACCACCGCGTGCTGCGCCGAGGCGTCGACCCAGCGGCCCTCGCCCGTGTGCTCGCGCTCGAAGTGGGCGACCAGGGCGCCGAGCACCGCCTGCCCCGCCGCCTGACATGCGGCCTGGCCGCCGCCCACTCGCACCGGCGGCCGATCGGGATCGCCGACGGGATAGAGCATGCCGCCCATGGCCTGCACGATGAGCTCCGGGCCGCGCCAGCCGCGATGGGGACCCGACTGGCCGAAGGGCGAGATGGAGGCCAGGATGAGCCGGCGGTTCTCGCGGTGGAGCGCGGGCCAGCCGAGGCCCCAGCGATCGAGCGTGCCCGGCGGGAGGGCCTCGAAGAGGAAATCGGCGGCGCGCACGAGGTCGAGGAAGCAGGCGCGTGCGTCCGGCGACTCGAGGTCGAGCGTGACGCTGCGGGTGCCGCCGGCATAGGCCCACCACGCCAGGCTCGCCTCGGGTGGAGTGACGCCATCGGCGAACGGAGGCAGCCGCCGCAGCGTGCTGCCCTCGGGAGGCTCGAGGCGTACCACGTCGGCGCCGAGGTCCGAGAGCATCTTGCCGGCGAGCGCGCCCAGCGGGCCCACCAGGTCGAGGACGCGGTACGGAGCGAGCGCGCCGGGCGTCGCGGTCACGAAGCGATGCGGGAGAGGAAGCCGGCGATGGCCCGGCCGATCTCGTGCGGTGAATCTTCCTGGATGAAGTGGCCGCCGCGCACCGTGATCTCGTCCTGATGGGGCCAGGTCCGGCAGAACTCCCGCTGCGGTCCGGTGAGGATGGTGCCGGGATCCGCGTTCACGAAGAGCTTCGGCAGCGGGCTCTTGGCGAGCCAGCGCGCGTACTCGTCCACGATCGCCACCACGTCGGCCGGTTCCCCGTCGATGGGGATCTGGCGAGGCCAGGTGAGGGTGGGGCGGCGTGCCTCACCGGGCTCGACGTATGGCGTCCGGTAGACGGCCATCTCGGCCTCGGTGAGGCCGCGCAGCACGCTCAAGGGCAGGATGCGCTCCACGAAGACGTTCTTCTCCAGCACCATCTCGTCGCCCGCCGGCGAGCGCATGCCTTGAAACACCTTCCGCGCCACCTCCGGCCAGTCCGCCCAGGTCAGCGGGCGCACGATGGCCTCCATGTAGACGAGGGCCCGGACACGCTCCGGATGCCGGCGCGCCCAGTGAAAGCCCAGCGCCGAGCCCCAGTCGTGTACGACCAGGGTGACGCCGGCGGTGAGGTCGAGCGCGTCGAACCACGCGTCGAGATAGCGCGCGTGGTCGACGAAGCGGTAGGAGCCCGCCGGCGCCTTGCCGGACTGGCCCATGCCGACCAGGTCGGGCGCCAGACACCGATGCGTCCCCGCGACGTGGGGCATGACGTTGCGCCAGAGATAGGACGAGGTGGGGTTGCCGTGGAGGAACACCACCGGTCTACCCTCGCCCATGTCCACGTAGGACATCTCGGTGTCCAGCACCCGCGCGCGACGCCGCGGATGCGGATCGGCGGCGGAGATCGCCTCGCTCATGCCGTCAGCGCGCTCGCGGCCGGGCTCAAGCGCGCCGCGCTTCGAGGAACTCGCGGATGTGGCCGTTCACCTCCGCAGGCTTCTCGTGGGTCACCCAGTGCGTGCCATCGGGGATGCGGCGGACGGTGAGGTCGAGCACGACCTTTTCGAGGCCGTCGAGGTTGTCGGTGAGCAGGGCGCGGTCCTTCTCGCCCCAGATCACGAGTGTGGGCACCTTCACGGTCATGGCCGCGAGATCCGGGGAGATGCCGCGCGGCGCCTCGCCCGGCGCGGGCGGGCCCACGCGGGCCGCGCGATAGAAGTTGAGGCCGCCGGTGAGGGCGCCCGGCTGGCCCCACGCCTCGAGATAGGCCTTGGTGTCCGCGGGTGTGGCCCAGCCCCCGGGCTGGCCTTCGCCCAGCACCATCTGCCGCAGCACCGCGAAGTTGTCGTGGCTGAGCATCGCCTCCGCTTCCGGGCTCCGGAAGGTCAGCATGTACTGGCTCGCCTTCTGCTGATTCGCATTCTCGGCGAGCAGACGCTGGAAGATGGCCGGGTGCGGGGCGTTCACGATGACGAGGCGCTCGAGCCGCTCGGGCTTCATGAGCGCGAACGCCCAGGCGACGGCCCCGCCCCAGTCGTGGGCGACCAGCGTGAACTTCCGCGCCCCCAGGTGATCGGCGAGCGCGGCGAGGTCCTCCACGAGCAGCGGCACCGCGTAGTCCTTCACGTCCTTCGGCTTGGACGAGAGGTTGTAGCCCCGCATGTCGGGCGCCACCGCGTGGTGATCCCGCCCGAACTCGGCGAGCTGCCCCTGCCACGCGTACCAGAACTCGGGGAAGCCGTGGACGAACATCACGAGCGGACCCGTGCCCTCGGACGCGTAGTGCAGGCGCTGGCCGTTGACGTCCGCGTAGTGATGCGTAGGCATGGCGTCTCCTCCTCTTACTTCTTGGGCGCGTCGCCGGCAGCTTCCAGGGTGACCGCGTCGCCCACGATCACGTACACCACCTCGCCGTTGGAGGCCTTGTAGGTCCACTTTTCGACGGGGCCGAGCTTGTCGATGTCCGAGGGCTTGCCGAGGGCCTTTTCGAGCTCGACGCGGGTGGTGATCCCGCGCGCCTTGGTGATGAGGTCTTCCTTGCTGGACGGACCGCAGCCCCAGAGCACGAGCAGCACGAGGCCAATCACGAGGCCGGCGAGCGCGTTCGGCGTCATGCGGGGATGATACGCCAACCGACCGGGCGTCGATAAGGGACCATCCGCTTCGTTGCCGGCCTCGACCGGGCGCTCAGCCCTTCACCGAGCCCGCGACCAGCCCCTCCGCCATCCAGCGGTGGATGAAGATGTAGAGGGCAACCACTGGGATGGTGGTGATCACCGAGGCCGCCATGAGCTGGCCCCAGTGGAACACATCCCCGTAGATGAGGAGGTTCAGCCCCACCGGGACGGTGATCCGCGTCTCGTCCGTGATGAACACCAGGGCGTAGAGGAACTCGTTCCACGACAGCGTGAAGGCGAAGATGGCCGAGGCGACGAGGCCGGGCGCGGCGAGCGGCAACAGCACGCGGACGAAGGCGGTGACCCGCCCCGCGCCGTCGATGAGCGCCGCCTCTTCGAGCTCCTCGGGCAGCGCCTTGAAGAAGCCGATGAGGAGCCAGGTGCAGAAGGGCACGGTGAAGGTCGGGTAGGAGAGGAAGAGTGCGCTGAGGCCGTTGGTGGCGCCGAGCTCGGTGAGCACGCGGTAGAGGGGGATGAAGAGCAGCGCGGGCGGGATCAGATAGAGGATGAGGATCAGGCTGGCCACCGCCTCGCGGCCCGGGAAGCGGAGCCGCGCCACCGCGTAGCCGCCGAGGCTGGCCACCACGCTGGTGATCAGCGTCACCACCAGCGCGGTGACCAGGCTGTTGCGGAGCCACAGGGGGAAGCGCGTGTCCGTCCAGAGCCCGGTGTAGTTCTCCCAGGTGAAGGGGTGGGGGACGTAGATGCTCACCGCGAACTGAATCTGCTCGTAGGTCTTGAACGACATGCTGGCGATCCACCAGAACGGCACGAGGATCAGCAGCAGGAACACGACCAGGCCCAGCCAGGTCAGGACGCGCGTCATGGGCGGCGGCTCACCGCCGGTCCCGCAAGAGATAGCGGCTGATCAGGACGATCCCCACGACGAGGATCGGCACCACGAAGATCGAGATGGTGACGCCACGCCCCCAGCGGAGCTGGTTGAACGCGACCTGGTACGAGTAGGTGGCGAACACCTGGGTGGCGGTGCCTGGCCCGCCCCGGGTCATCACGTAGATGATGTTGAAGTCGTTGATGGTGAGGATGAACGACAGCAGGGTGGTGACGATGATCACGTGCTTGAGCCCGGGCAGCGTGATGTGCCAGAAGCGCCGCCCGGCGCTCGCCCCGTCCACCGACGCCGCCTCGTAGAGCTCGCGGGGGATGCTCACCATCCCCGCGAGGAAGGACACGCCGAAGAAGGGGAAGGCACGCCACCAGTTGGCGATCACCACCGCGGTCATCGCGCCCGCCGGCGTCGCCATGAAGGCCACGGGCCGGGAGAGGAGTCCCACGTCGAGCAAGAAGCTGTTGAGGAAGCCCCGTCCCGGGAAAGCATCGAACATCCACCGCCACGTGAGCGCGATGATCACGGTGGAGGTGATCCAGGGCAGGAGGAAAAGCCCGCGGAGGAAGTTGCGGCCGCGGATCACGTTGTTGAGGACGAGCGCCATGGCGAGCCCGGTGACTACCTTGAGCGCCACCGACGCCACCGTGAAGACCATGCTGTTCCAGATGACCTGCTGGAAGGCGTCGTCCTGGGCGAGGTAGGTGTAGTTGCGGATCCCGACGAAGCGCTCGGGGTAGCCCACCAGCTTGTCGGTCAGCGACAGCCAGATCGCCCGATAGAAGGGGTAGATGATCAGGCCGACGACGAGGACGAAGAGGGGGAGGAGAAAAAGGAGCGCGGTGCCGGCTTCCCGGCCCCGCGCCCCGATCCGGCGACGTGAGCGCGCGCTCACCCCTTCAGCGTGTCGTAAATTTCCTTGATCTTCTTGTCTTCCCACTCGATGGCCTGGTCCACCGACCACTTGTCGACGATGACCTTCGCGGGCGCGTCGGTGAGCACGTTGGACGCCTGCACCTCCGCCGCCGCCGCGGTCACGGGGCCGGGCCACCCGGTGGGGGCAAACCACTCCGCGGCGCGGCCGAACGTGCGGTAGTTCTCGTTCTTGTTGAAGTAGTCCTTGGACGCGGCCTTGGCCTTCTCCAGCGCCGGCGCGAACTGTCCGTAGGAGTCCTTCATCACCATCACCGTCTCCTCGGGCGAGGCGAGATGCGCGATGAGACTCATGGCCGCCTCGGGATCCTTGCTGCCCTTGAAGACGCCCATCGACATCGCGATGGCCTGCATGCGCCGGCCGTCCGGCCCGCCGAGATGCGGCAGGGCCACGTGGTTGGCGAGCGCCTCCTCCTTCATCTTCTTGTCCTTGGCGTCGGTGGCCTTGGCGACCGCGTTCTCCATGGCGAAGGTGATGCTCGGCCCGTTCGAGGTTTGCGCGATGTTCTTCGCGATGAAGTTCTCGTTGTTACCGGAGCCGGTCCAGGTGAGGGTGTCAGCCGGCTGCATCTGATTCGTGTAGATGTCGGTGGCCCATTTCATGACCGTCTGCATCTGCGGCGTCTTGATCGACTTGTACTTGCCGTTCTTGTCCGCCCAGCCCACGCCGTAGGAGTACATCAGGCTCTGCATGACGCCGTAGCCGTCCGCGGTGCGATTCCACGACTGCCCCATCCCGTAGAAGTTGTCCTTGGGGCGGGTGAGGGCCTGCGCGGCCTCCTTGGCCTCCGCGAACGTGCTGGGGAGCTTCACCTTGGCCTTGTCGAACACGTCACGCCACACGTACCAGAACGCGCCCAGCACGTACCATGGGATGGCGTACACCTTGCCGTCCTGGATGGTGACGGGCGAAATGTTGGCGGGGGCCTTGCCCACCTGACCCTCGATCTGCTTCGAGAACGAGGTGAGGTCCAGGAGCTGGCCCATGCCGGCGAAGCGCGCGGGGGCGCCCGTCTCGAGCTGGCCGACGTCCGGCGTGCTGTTGCTCTCGATCGCCGCCACGTACTTGGTCTGCATGTCCTCGAAGGTAAAGTACTCCACGGTGACGCTTGCGCCATGCTTCTGCGCCCAGCGCTGCGCGCTCGCCTCGATGGCCTTGTTGGTGGGCTCCACGTACGTCTTGAGAATCCACATGCGGAGGGCGGTGCCCTTCTTCACGGCGGGGAAGCCGATCCGGGGCAGCGAGAGGGCGGCGGTGGCGCCGAGGGCGCCGGCGAGGACGGCGCGACGGCTGATGTGGCGCTGTGACATGGCTAGGCCTCCTGATCTTCGATGATCGTGAGGTGTCGGGATGCGCTCCAAGCGGGCGCCATGATACCGTAGACACATGATCGACGCCAAGGACGTCGCGCACTATCGCGAGCACGGCTACCTCGTGGTCCCGGACGTGCTCGACGCCGCCACCGTGGACTCCTTGCGCCGCGAGATGGAGGCGATCCTCGAGGGCGCGCGCGCGGTGACCGCTCACACCGACGTCTACGACCTCGAGCCGGGTCACCGTCCGGACGCGCCTCGGGTGCGGCGGGTGAAGACCCCGCACAAGTTCTTCGACGGGTTCAAGCGCCTCTACCGCGACCCAGAGCTGGTGTCGATTCTCCAGGCCCTGCTGGGACCCGGCGTGCGCCTGCACGGGTCGAAGCTGAACCTCAAGGCCCCGCACTACGGCTCGCCGGTGGAGTGGCACCAGGACTGGGCCTTCTACCCGCACACCAACGACGACGTGCTCGCGGTGGGGGTCATGCTGAACGACGCCACCAGCGACAACGGGCCGCTCATGGTGGTGCCGGGCAGCCATCGCGGCCCGATCTTCGACCATCATGTCGACGGGTACTTCTGCGGCGCGGTGGATCCGGCGGCGGTCGAGGACGAGATCGCCAAGGCGGTGCCGCTTACCGGCCGCGCGGGCTCGATGTCCTTCCACCACGTGCGGCTCCTTCACGGCTCCGCGCAGAACGTGTCGAGGCTGCCGCGCGCGCTGCTCCTCTACGAGTACGCCGCCACGGACGCCTGGCCCCTGATGGGCGTCAAGGACCTCGCGGAGTTCGATGCGCGCCTGGTGGCGGGCCCGCCGACCCTCGAGCCGCGCGTCACGCCGGTGCCGGTGCGAATACCGCTGCCGCCCGCCCGCAACCAGGGCTCGATCTACGAGAACCAGACGGCGGCGCGGCGCTTCTTCTCGTTCACCGAGGAAGCGGAGGCGCCGTCCCGCACGTGAGCGCGGCCGCCCGCCTCGGCGCGGTGCTGCTCGCCTTCGCCCTCGGTGTTCCCGGCGCGCCCGCATGGGCCCAGACCGAGCGGGTGATCGACGTGCCCACGCGCCCGGGCGTGAGCGAGCGGCTGCTCTTCATCGCGCCGCCGAGCGCCAAGGCCACCGTGATCCTGTTCGCGGGCGGCCACGGGGGGCTGCGCCTGGCCCCGGACGGGAAGATCGGCTGGGGCGCGGGGAATTTCCTCGTGCGGACGCGGCAGATGCTCGCCGCGCAAAGCGTGAACGTCGCGACGCTGGACGCCCCCTCCGACCGCCAGGGGGAGCCGTTCCTCAACGGCTTCCGGCAAACCCGCGAACACGCCGCCGACGTCAAGGCGGTGATCGCGACGCTGCGCCAGCAGCAGGCCGGCGTCCCGGTGTGGCTCATGGGCACGAGCCGCGGCACGCAGTCCGTGGCCTATCTCGCCACCGAGCTGCCTCGCGACGCCGGGGGGCCCGACGGGGTCGTGCTGACCTCGACCATTCTCACCGAGCGGCGCGGAAGCCGGGCGGTGCCGGGCATGCCGCTCCAGTTCATCAAGGTGCCCGTCCTCGTCGTGCATCACAAGGACGACGGCTGCGACCACTGCCGCTACACGGACCTCCCGCTCCTGACGGAGAAGCTGACCGCCGCCCCTCGCAAGGAGGTCATCGTCGTCGAGGGGGGCGCCACGCGCGGCGATCCCTGCGAAGCCTTCGCGCACCACGGCTACAACGGCATCGAGCAGGACGTGATCACGAAGATCGCGGCCTGGATCGTACGCTAGCTAGTCGCCCGCGCTCCTCCGCCCTCGCCTCGCCATCACTTCATGCTCGCGCGCAGCTGGAGCATCACCTCGTCGATGGCGTCGATTCGGAAGAAACCCAGCCGCGGGTACTCGATGTCCAGGATCACGTAGACCGTGACGGACAGGATGATCGAGAATCCGATCACGTGCACCCAGTCCCGCTTCTCGGCGCGCGAGAGGTCGTAGCCGGTCAGAAGCGCGGTGATCAGGGCGAGTGCCAGCAGCATGGCGAAGACGATGGCGGGCGGGTGGATCTTGTTGCCCATGGTGCGAGTGGTGTTGAGATCGATCATCGAATTGAGGGCAGGGACCAGAAGGTTGCACGTGGCTGGCGGGTTCTCCGGCCGCCGACATCCCGCCAGTCCCTGCCGCCATATCTCGCCCTGGATGGCGATCCCCCGGTCGAGCTCGGCTTGGACCGCGGCCATGTCGGCGACTGTCTGATAGGTCGCGATCCGCGAGTCGACGTAGCGGCGAAAAAGATCACGCAGACCGAGCTGGACGTCAGGCGGCAGGAGATCCACGCGGAGGTACGCGGTGCCGATCGCGTTGGCTTCATCCACGATGAGATACCGGCGCGAATCGAAGCGCGTGGCGGCTCCCGAGAACGTGAAGGCGATGAGGAGTGCGAGGAGGCCGTAGACCGCACCCCCGATGGCAGTACGGCCGGTCTGAGATGCATCGTCGCTCTTCGTCCGCCGGCCGAAGAGACGTCCCAGCTCGATCATCACGACCATCCCGATGAACAGGACGATCCCCAACGCGACACCCATGTGGGTAGGATTCATGCGCTCAGCCGACCGCCGGCTTCACCTCTTTGGTGAAGCGCTCCATCACCGCCATCATCCCCGGCACGTCGGCGGTGGCGGGCATGTCGAAGGTCACCCACTCGCAGCCGAGACGCGCCGCGCGCTTGACATCGGCGGCCACCTGCTCCGGCGCGCCGGCGTACGGCGCGCGGTCCGCGCCGCCGTCCTTGGCCCCGAGCGCCAGCATGTTCCGCGGCGCGAAGCGCACCGCGCCGTCGGGCCGCCCTGCGCGCCTGGCCAGCTCCTTCACCGTGACGATGCCCTTCTCCAGGTCCGCCCACGACAGCCCCAGCGGATGCCAGCCGTCGCACTGCTCGGCGGCCCGTCGCATCGCCGGCGCGGAGAGCGCGCCGGGCGCACCGCCCGCCCAGATGGGCGGATGAGGCTTCTGCGCGGGGCGCGGCGCGAACGTGGCGCCGCTGAACGTGAAGTAGCGGCCGGCGAACTGCGGCACGTCCGCGGCCCACGCCGCCTTGATGATCTTCAGATATTCGTCGGTCTGGGCGCCGCGCTCCTTGAACGGCAGATTCAGATCCTTGAATTCCGCCTCGTCCCAGCCCACGCCGATGCCGAAGATGAAGCGGCCGCCCGAGACCTGGTCCACGGTGGCGGCGGCCTTGGCGGCAACGAGCGGGTTGCGGTACGGAAGCACGATGACGCTGGCGCCCACCAGGATGCGCGTGGTGCGGCCCGCGAGGAAAGACAGCAGCGAGAACGGATCCGGCCACGAGGGACCGTAGTGCTGGGTCGTGGCGGGCTTGGCGAGGATGTGGTCGGGGACGAAGATGCCGTCCCAGCCGAGCTCCTCCGCTTTCAGGGTGAGCCGCTCCGCGTCCGCCGTGGTGAGCCGCCAGATGGGGAGGACCGCGCCGAATTTCATGGGGCACCTCCGAGATTGCGCTCGGCTTCTTGGCGTGTCTGGAATACCTGGTTCGACACCTCACGGCGTTCCAGTTCCTTGCCGAGCTTCAGGCCCAGGAAGCCGCTGTTGGTGAAGCGGGACACCTTGAGATAGTACGTTTTCTCCACGTAGCGCACGGCGTCCATGTAGGCCGCCATCGCGTCGTCGTCCACCGAGAAACCCTCGTAGTTGACGATGGAATTCACGCGGCGGCCCAACGGCCCGAGCAGGCGGTCCACCGCGGCGATGATGGCGTCGATGTCGCCCGCGTTCCGCACCCGCATCCCGGCGTAGTTCATGAACACCGTGTTGCTGGCCGGATCGTAGGACAGTCGCTGGTCGATGTGGATGTCGAGCATGCGATCGCGCAGGCCGAGCAGGCCCGGCTCGAAGAGGGCGCGGTCCATCGGGCGTGCTGCCTCGACGGGCAGGCGGAAGCCCAGACGTTTGACGATGTCACGCTCGATATCCACCCCGGGCGCCACCTCGCTCAGCGCGAGCCCGGCGGCGGTGAGGCGGAACACGCAACGCTCGGTGACGAAGAGCACCTCCTTGCCCTGCGAGGCAGCCGCGGGACCGTTGAATGTCACCTGCGCCACCTGCTCCACGAACTTGCCGGCGCGGCCTTCCCGCACGATGCGGAGGCGGCCCTCCTCGACGGCGAACTGTGCGCCGCCCGCGGTGAAGTTCCCCATGAAGACGAGCTTACGAGCGTTCTGCGTGATATTGATGAAGCCGCCGCAGCCGGCGATGCGGTCGGCGAAACGACTGGCATTGACGTTTCCGAGCCGATCGCACTCGGCGAAGCCAAGGAACGCACAGTCGAGGCCGCCCCCGTCGATGAAGTCGAACTCCGAGCAGTGATCGATGAGGGCTTGATGGTTGATCGCGGCGCCGAAGTCGAGGCCACCGGCGGGAATGCCGCCCATCACGCCGGGGTCCACGTTCAGGGTCATGAGGTCGAAGATGCCTTCCTCGCTCGCCACACGCGCCACCGTGTCGGGCAGCCCGATGCCGAGGTTCACCACGCTGTTGGGCAAGAGCTCCATCGCCGCGCGCCGAGCCATGACCTTACGATCGTCCAGCGGGAGTGGCGGGAGGCTCTTGACGGGCATGCGGATCTCGCCGGACAGTGCGGGATTGTAGCCGGTGCCGTACGTCTGCGTGTGGTGCTCCGGTTCCGCCACGACCACCGCGTCCACCAGGACCCCGGGCAGCCGCACCAGGCGCGCGTCGAGAGACGCCTCCGCGGCCACGCGCTCGACCTGGCAGATGACGTAGCCGCGGGAGTTCCGCGCGGCCATGGCGAGCGCCAGCGTCTCGAGCTGCAGCGCCTCCTTCTCCATGGTGACGTTGCCGTCCGGATCGGCGGTGGTGCCGCGGATGAACGCCACGTGAATAGGCAATGCTTTGTAAAAGAGGTACTCCACGCCCCCGATGGTGATCACCTCGACGAGATCGTCCACGGTGATGCGGTTCATCTTGCCGCCTTCGAGCCGCGGGTCCACGAAGGTGCCGATCCCGACCCGCGAGACCGTGCCCGGCTTGCCGGCCGCGATGTCGCGATAGAGGTTGGTGATGACGCCCTCAGGCAGGTTGTAGGCCTGGATCGTGCACTCCTGGATGAGGCGGCCGATCTTCGGGCTCAGGCCGAAGTAGCCACCGATCACGCGCCGCAGGAGCCCGGGATGCGCGAGGCGGTTCAGGCCCTTCTCTTGACCGTCTCCCTGGCCGGTCGCATGGATGAGCGTGAGGTCTCGCGGATGCCCCGCGTCGAGAAAGCGCCGCTCCAGGGCCACCAGCAGCTGCTCGGGCATCCCGTGGCCGCCGTAGCCCGAGGTTGCGAGCACATCGCCGTCCTGAAGGACCGACACGGCATCCTCGACGGGAATGACCTTCTTGAGTACCTGCCGCGCGCTCATGGCGCGGGCAGGGTACTGCGGGGCGGCAATCTCCGCAACGGCGGCCCGCGCGGCATGCGGCGGTGTCGCTCAGCGTCCCAGCACCAGGCACACCGCGCCCAGGACGGTCAGGATCGCGGCGGTGAGCCGGCCCGCGAGGCCCTGCTCGCGGAACACCGCGCTGCCCATCAGCACGCTGAACACCGCGGAGGTACGGCGGATCGAGGCGACATAGGCGGCGGGGGCCAGGCCGAGCGCGAAGACCTGGCAACCGGTACCCGTGAGCACGAGGAGCGCATGGATGAGCACACGCGGCAGCTGGACGGGGCCGACGGAGTCGGCGAGCGCGCGCGGTCGGCGGAGCAGAGCGAGGACGAGCAGCGGCACGGCGAGCGCCAGGTACGCCCCCACGAGATACGACGGCACGTGCATCGCGAGCACGTTGTGCCGGTCGATCGCGGCGAGGACCCCCAGGAAGAACGCCGCGCCCAGCGCGTCCAGCGCATCGGCGCGGGCGAAGAGCCCCGGGAGATCGAGCCCGCGCCCCGGTGTCGCGCTGAGCCCCGCCGTGCCCACGACCGCCAGCCCCACGCCGACCCAGCCGAGGCCGTGGGGCAGAGTGCCGGTGAGCCACCAGTCGGGCAGGACGGAGAAGACCGGCGCCAGCGCCAGCACCGGGCCCACGATGGAGATGTCGCCGTGCGCGCTCGCGCGAGTGAGGAGATAGGAATACGCGCCGGCGCAGCCCGTGGCGAGCCCGATCCAGCCCCACATGTGCGGAGGGATTTGCAGGCGGCCGCCCGTGAGGTAAATGCCCGTGGTCCAGAGCGCGACGCCCGCGGCCTGCGTCCACAACACGAGGATCAGCGGGGGAATGTGCCGGGCCCTGCCCTTCACGAAGGCGATCTGGCCCGCCTGCAGGAGGGCGGCGCCGAGGGCGAGCGCGAACCAGGTCAACGGCGATTCACGCGCCGAGATCGGGAGAAATTGGCATCGGGGCGATGGGTCCGGCCGGATATTATCGCGGGAGCCGTTCATGAGACGCGTGATCTTGCTCACCGCGTTGATGACCCTGGCCCTGGCCGCCGCGCCCTGCGCGGCGCGCGCTCAGGCGACGGCCCCCGCTCAGCCGGCCGAGTCCGCGCCCGGCCCGACTGCGGCGCCGGCGCCGGAGGAGAGGACTCCCGGCTTCCGCGACGAGGTTCGTCTCTTTGCCTACCTCGAGATGAGCTACACGTGGAATCTCGGCGGCGCCAGCCGGGGCGGCGTGAACGAGTTCCGGGTGTACGACTACATCGAGGGATTCGCCTTCAACATCGCCGAATTCTCCGTGAAGAAGGACCCGTCCGAGCGGTATCCGTTCGGCTTTGGCCTCGTGCTCACGGTGGGGCAGGATTCACAGAAGAATCACTCGCTCGGGATTTTCCGGGACGAGGACGACGAGGTTCCCTTCCGGAATACGTCCCACTTCGATCTGCAGGAGGCCTACCTCTCGGTCCGGATTCCAGTGGGCACCGGGATCGTGCTCAAGGCCGGGAAGTGGGTGAGCCTCCTCGGCTACGAGGTGATCGAGTCGCCCAGCAATCTCAATTTCTCACGGGGCTACCTCTTCAACCTCGCCGGTCCGTTCACCCAGACCGGCCTCGTCGCGACCTATGCGTTCACCGACTGGCTCACCGTGCAGGCCGGCGTGACCACCGGCTCGGACACGAGCGACGACAACAACCACCGGCCGACGTTTGGGGGCGGATTCCAGCTCACGCCCCGCAAGGACCTTACCTTCACGATCGGCACGCTCGTGGGGCCCGAGCAGAACGACAACCACACCCACGACCGCTGGGTGCTCGACCTCGTCGGCGTCTACACCGGCATCGACAAGCTCACGCTCGCCGGCGAGATCACCGGCGGCAAGGAGGATCGCGAGGCCTCGCTGCTCGAGCTGAACACCCGCCAGGACCCCGATGCCTCGTGGTGGGGCTGGGGGCTCTGGGCGGCCTACGATTGGACGAGCCGGTTCCGCACCGCGCTCCGCCAGGAATACTTCAAGGATGCGGACGGCGCGCGCACCGGATTCGGCAACGAGCTCTCGCTCTGGTCGACCACGCTCACGTTCCAGGTCAAGATCTGGCGGGGCCTGGTGAGCCGGCTCGAGTACCGGCACGATCAGGCGAACGAGCGCGCGTTCCGTCAGCGCTACGACAAGACCCGCACGCTCGTGCCCACGTCGCATTCGATGGACACGATCTCGCTCAGCGCGTACTACACCTTCTTCTAGGATCGCGAGAGGCCGGCATGAAGACCGATCTCCTGCTCGTCCCCATGGGCGCCCGCTACGCGGAGATGCGTGCGGCGGCGGTGGCCGCGGAGGAGGCGGGCTTCGACGGACTCTGGACCTGGGATCACCTCCGCGATCCCGACGGCGGTGCCGAGTCCTCGGTGCCGGAGGTGTGGACCTCCCTCACCGCGCTCGCCGAGGCCACCCGACGCATCATGCTGGGCCCGCTTGTGCTGAACGTCGGCATGCGCCAGCCAGGGCTGCTCGCGAACATGGCGGCCACGCTCCAGGAAGTCTCTGGAGGCCGCCTGCTGCTGGGGCTCGGCGCCGGGGGCAGCCGCGCCACGCCGTACGTGCGGGAGCAGGAGGGTATCGGCCTGGTGGTGGAAGCAGACGCCGTGCGGGCGGCCCGCGTCGCCGAGGCGTGCCAGGTGCTGCGGCGGCTCTGGGCGGGCGACGCGTCGGACTTCGCGGGCACGCACTATCGCCTCGCGCGGCCCGACGGCTTTCTCCGGCCCGACCCCGCGCCGCCCATCGTGGTGGGCGGCTTCGGCCCGCGCATGGCGGCGATCGCGGGCCGCTGGGCCGACGGCTTCAACACACCGGCCCGGCATCCGCAGCTCGCCGAGCTGATCGGCGTGGCGCGCGACGCCCACGCGGGGACCGGGCGCGATCCCGCGCGCTTCCTCGTCACCGTGTTCGCGGCACTGGCCGATGGCTGGCTCGGCGCCGACTCGGGCCCGCGCCGTGGCCTCGCCGCGCTCGGCGTCGCCCGCGTGATCCTGCTCGTGTCGCCGCCCTACGACCTGGCCCGCATCCGCGCGGCGGGGCGGCTCCTTCCCGCTCGCCCGGAGGCCTCATGACCACTCCCATTCGCGTGCTCGGCATCCCCGGCAGCCTGCGCAAGAAGTCTTTCAACCGCGGCCTCCTTCGCGCCGCCACCGAGATGCTGCCCGAGGGCATGAGTCTCGACGTATACGATCTGGAGGCGCTGCCCCTCTACAACGGCGACGTCGAGGCGGCGGGCCTACCGGAGCCGGTTCAGGACTTCCAGCGGCGCATCGAGGCCGCCGACGCGCTCCTCTTCGCCACGCCCGAGTACAACTACTCCGTGGCGGGCGTGCTCAAGAATGCCATCGACTGGGCCTCGCGGCCCACGCCCGCGCGTCAGGTGCAGCCCTTCAGCGGCAAGCCGGTGGCCATCATGGGCGCCTCCGCGGGCGCGCTGGGCACGAGCCGCGCGCAGTATCATCTGCGTCAGACGTGCGTGTTCCTGAACATGTTCCCGCTGAACAGGCCCGAGGTCTTCGTCCCGGCCGCCCAGACCAAGTTCGACGCGAGCGGCCGGCTCACCGACGAGCCGGCGCGCGCACGGATCCGTGAGCTGCTAGAGGCGCTGCTGGCGTGGACGCGCCGACTCCAGGCGAAGTAGGATGGGCTAGCGCGCGACGGCAGGGAGCCGCTCGAACCAGGGGCGCGCTTTTTCGAGCTGGGAGGCCAGACGGAACAGCGTGGCCTCGTCGCCGTAGCGGCCCACGAGCTGGGTCGCGAGCGGCAAGCCCTCCGTGCTCACTCCGAGCGGCAGCATCATCGCCGGCTGACCGCTGAGGTTGAACCATACCGTGAACGGAGACATGTGGAAGACGCGGCGCCAGTACTCCTGCACGTCGTCGAGCATCATGTCGATCCAGCCGAGCTTGGGCGGCAGCGTGGCGAGTCCCGGGGTCAACAGCACGTCCCAGCGCATGTGGAAGGCCGCCATTTGCCGTCCGAGCCGGTGCGCCGTCTGAGTGGCCTTGATGTAGTCGGCGCCGGACAGGCGCTCGCCGAGCCGGGCCGTGCCCGCCGTCACCTTCTCGACGTCACCCTCGCGCGGCGGACGGCCGCTGGGATGGCCGGCCAGGTTCACCACGGTGTTGGCGGCGGCGAGCGTGAGGAAAGTTGGAACCAGGGCCGCGCCGTCGATCTCCGGATTGGCCTCCTCCACGGTGTGCCCGAGGTCCGCGCAGAGCCGGACGGTGTCGGCGAGGGCCTGCAGACTTTGCGGATCCACCACGGCGCCGTTCGGCGTCTTGGTGGTGAAGGCGATGCGCAGTCGGCCCGCGTCGGCGCCGATCTCCCGGAGGAAGGGCCGACTGACGGCGGGGGCCACGTAGGGATCGCCCGCGCCCGCGCCGGCGGTGGCGTCGAGGAGCGCCGCGCAGTCGCGCACGGACAGCGTCACCGCGTGCTCGGTGGAGAGTCCGCCCAGTCCCTCGCCGAGCCCCGGCGCCATGGTGTTCCGCGCGCGGGTGGGCTTGAGGCCCACGAGCCCGCAGCACGCGGCGGGGGCGCGGATCGAGCCGAAGCCGTCGGAGGCGTGCGCGATGGGCAGCATGCGCGCGCCCACCGCGGCGGCGGCGCCGCCGCTGCTCCCGCCGGAGATGCGCGTGGGATCCCACGGATTCCTGGTCGGGCCGTGGAGCACCGGCTCGCAGGTGAGCGACAGCCCGAGCTCGCAGGTGTTCGTGCGGCCGAAGATCACGAGCCCCGCGCGCTTGAGCCGCTTGACGTGCTCGCTGTCCTCGGCGGCGGGCGGCGTGTCGGCGAAGAACTTCGACCCGCGCGTCATCGCCACGCCCGCGATCGAGGCGGTCAGGTCCTTCATGAGATACGGCACGCCGCGGAAGGGCCCGTCGGGGAGCCCTTCCGCGATGGCCTTGCGTCCATAGTCGTAGAGCTTCATCACCACCGCGTTGACCGTGGGATTGCGCACCTCGACGCGCTCGATGGCCGCCTCGAGGAGCTCGGGTGGGGAGACCTTGCCCCACTTCACGAGCTCCGCGAGGCCTAGCGCGTCGTACTGCTCGTACTCGGGGAAGGTCACGCGGTACCGGAGCTCCGGCCGGCTCGCGCAGCTCGGGCCACCTAGCGGAGCTCCGGGATGATCCACATCGCGCGATCCCCGCGGGCCACGCGCTGGATGTTGTCGAACGCGTTCCGGAAGGCCTTCGGCCAGTTTTCCCACGTCGGGCCCGCCATGTGCGGGGTGATCGTGATGTTGGGGGCGGTGTAGAGCGGGTGCCCCGGCTTGCCCGGCTCCTCGACCATCACGTCGAGGCCGGCGCCCGCGATTTGCCCGCTCACCAGCGCCTGGTTCAGCGCCGCTTCGTCCACCACCGGCCCGCGGCAGGTGTTGATCAGCACCGCGGAGGGCTTCATGAGGTTGAACTGGCGGGTGCTCATGAGATTCTTCGTCGCGGCGTTCAGCGGCACGTGCAGGCTCACCACGTCGGCCTCGCGCAGGAGCTCGTCGAGGAGGACGAAGCGCACGCCGAGCGCGTTCTCCTGGTCCTCGGTGAGACGCACCACGTCGTAGTAGATCACCGGCATGTCGAAGCCGTGCGCTCGGCGTGCGACCTTCTTCCCGATGGTGCCGAGACCCACGATGCCGAGGGTCTTGCCCTCTGCTTCGTAGAGCCGGTTCTCGGCGAGATCGCCGATGCGCCACTTCCCCGCCACCACGTTGTTGTGCTGCCAAGCCAGGCGCTTGAGCACGCCGAGGATGAGAAGCCACGTGTGCTCGGCCACCGCGGTGGAGTTGGCCCCGCCGTTGTTGGCCACGGGGACCCCCGCCGCCTTGGCCGCGGCGATGTCGAGGCGGTCGTAACCCGCGCTGATGAGCTGGACGAGCTTGAGCTTGGGCAAGGTCTTGTAGAAGTCCGGCCCCATGTCCCCGCGCGCGAAGCCGATGAAGTACTCCGCGTCCTTGTGGGCCTCGAGCCCTCCGGCCACGGCGCGCTCCACCACGGCCATCTCGTACCCTTGTGGGACCATGGCGCGGCACGCATCCATGATGTCCTTCGGCATCGGCGGGGAAAAGACGATCTTGGCGGCCAAGGGGCGCTCCTTTCGAGGTGTCGGTCCTACGGTTTCGGGGCGAGGATCATGTACGTCGCGCGGCCCACCGCCACGGTGGTCCCGGCGGCGTCGGTGACGGCGGCCTCGCCGAAGGCGATGCTGCGCCCACGACGGAGGATGCGGCCCTCGGCGACGACGTCGCCGCGCGCGGCGGACAGAAACGATACGTTGAGGTCGAGCGTGCTCTGGCCCACTCCGCCCGCGGCGTCGGCGTGCATGGTGGACAGCGCGCCGCCCACCGCCATGTCGACCAGGGCGGAGAGCACGCCGCCGTGCACGGGGGCGCCCACCGCGTTGCGAAGCTCGTCACGGGCGGGGACGCGCAGCCGCACCCAGCCCTCGCGGGCGTCCTCGACCTGGACGCCGAGGGTGCGCCAGAAGAGATTCGACTGGGCGCGCTCGCGCACGCTCGCGAGCAGGTCTCCGGATGTCGATGGCATGTTAGGGTTGGGACGCAGCAGCATCATCGGTCAGAGCCGTCCGTTCGTCAAGGAGGACGCCCGTGGGTCGCTGGGCATGAGCCCCATCGAGTTCTTCAATCCGCCCGACGCGCCCGCGCCCGGCGCCTTTTCTCGGGCCACGCGCGCGGCCGGCCTCGTCTTCGTCTCCGGCACGGGGGCGGGGAACGATATCGGCGGCACGCCCCGCGCGGGCACCGCCGCCGAGGAGACGCGCTGGGCGCTGGAGAACGTCTCGGCGATCCTGCGCGCGGCGGGCACGTCGCTGGAGCGCGTGGTGCAAGTGACGCTGCTCATCACCGATCCCGCCGACTACCACGCGATCAACGCGGAGTACGTGAAGCACTTCCCCGGGGGCTTGCCCGCCCGCCACACCGCGCGCTTCGGCGTGCCCACGACTGCCAAAGTCGCGTTTGCATGTATCGCCCTCGCGTAGCGAGGCGGACCGCGTCGTAGTGCGCTTCCCGCAGGGGCTGCGCGCCCTCAACCATCCGGACTACCGGCGCTTCTACATCGGCCAGGTGGTCTCGCAGGTGGGCTCGTGGATGCAGTCGGTGGGGCAGGCATGGCTGGTGCTCCAGCTCACCGGCTCGCCGCTCAAGCTCGGCCTGATCGGCACGCTGCAGTTCACCCCGGTGCTGCTCTTCTCCGTCTTCACCGGCGCCCTCGCCGATCGGCTGCCCAAGCGGCGCGTCCTCCTCGCCACCCAGATCGGCATCGCCTCGCTCGCCCTCATCCTGGGCCTGCTCGTGCGCTTTGGCCACGTGGAGTACTGGCACGTGTGCGTACTCGCCACCATCCTGGGCTGCGTGAACACGCTGGACATGCCGACGCGGCAGTCCTTCGTGGCCGAGCTGGTGAGCAAGGAGGATATCGTCAACGCGGTGGCCCTGAACTCAGCCGCGTTCAACACCGCGCGCATCGTGGGGCCGGTGGCGGCGGGCCTCCTCATCGCGCGCTTCGGAGTGGCCATCGCCTTCCTCTTGAACGCGCTCTCGTTCACCCTCGTGATCGCCGCGCTGATCCGCATGCGCAACGAGGGCCGGCCGCGGGAGACGCGTGGCACCACCATGCTCGCCGACGTGGCTGAAGGGCTGCGCTACGCGTTCCAGGTCCGCTACATCCGCCTGCTCCTGCTCCTCCTCTTCGTGGTCAGCATCACCGTGTTCAACTTCTCCGTGTACGTGCCGCTCCTCGCCCGCACCGTGCTCCAGGTGGACGCGGCCGGCTTCGGGTTCCTCATGGCCGCGGTCGGCGTGGGGGCGGTCACCGGGGCGCTCACCCTCGGCAATCTCCGCCAGGCTCAGCTCGCCCTGCCCACCGTCCTCGTCTCTGGCTTCGTGGCCTGCGGCGGCCTGGTGGTGATGAGCACGGTCACGCGCTTCGCCGTTGCGATGCCCATGCTGTTCGTGATCGGCGTCTCCAGCATCATGCTGGTGGCCTCCTGCAACACCGCGCTGCAGCTCGCCGCACCCGACAACCTGCGCGGGCGGGTGATGAGCCTCTACACGCTGATCTTCGGCGGCTCCTTCCCCATCGGCGCCTTCCTGGTGGGGTGGATCTCCGAGCGCCGGGGCGTGTCCACCGCCTATCTCGCCGCCGGCATGTGCGGGCTCGCGGGCCTGGCCATCATCACCGTCTGGTGGCGCTCCGATCCCGAGTAAGGTACGGTGGCCCGCATGACGAAGACACGGCTCGCGTGGTCGGAGGAAGCGGGGCGGAAGGAAGAGGGCATGATCGCGCTCCGGCGGGATTTTCACCGCCATCCGGAGCTGTCGTTCCAGGAGCAGCGCACCGCCGGCATCATCGCCGAGCGGCTGCACGCCGCCGGGCTCGAGGTGCGAGCCGGCATCGCGGGCACCGGGGTGGTGGGTGTGCTGCGCGGGGAGGCGCCCGGCCGCACGGTGGCGTGGCGCGCCGACACCGACGCCTTGCCCCTCACCGAGCTGCTGGAGGCGCCGTTCGCCTCCGGCACACCCGGTGTCATGCACGCGTGCGGGCACGACGGCCACACCGCGATCGCCATCACGATGGCGGAAATCCTCGCCGCGCGGCGCCGCGAGATACCCGGCACCGCGGTGTTCATCTTCCAGCCCGCCGAAGAGGTGCTGGGCGGCGCGCGGCCGATGATCCAGGCCGGCGTGCTCGAGAACCCGCGGGTGGACGAGGTGTATGGTCTCCACCTCACGACGCTCCAGCCCGCGGGGGTGGTGCAGGTCCGGCCCGGCCCCACCATGGCCTCCGCCGACGCCTTCACGGTGGAAGTGAAGGGGGCGGGCGGCCACGGCGCGATGCCGCACCTCTCGGTGGATCCCATCACCGCAGCCGCGAGCATCCTGCTCGGCATGCAGAGCCTGGTCGCGCGCGAGGTTCCGGCTCAGGACACCGCGGTCCTCACGGTGGGCCAGATCGTCTCCGGTACCAAGGGCAACATCATTCCCGACCGCGCGATCATGAAAGGCACCATCCGGGCGTTCGAGCAGTCGATTCGCGACATGCTGATCCAGCGCCTGGGGGACTTCGTGACCCATCAGGCGCGGGCCTTCCGCGCCGAGGCGCGCCTCATCATGGACGGCGGCTCGTGCCCCGCGGTGGTGAATCACGCGAAGGAGACCGACTTCGTGCACCGCTGCGCCGCTACCGCGGTGGACGAGGCGTCGGTGGTCGAGGGCGGACGGGTGATGGCCTCCGATGACATGAGCCTGTTCCTGCGGGAGCGGCCGGGCTGCTACTTCCGGGTCGGCATCGCGCCCGCCCACGGCAAATCCCGTCCGCACCACGCGCCCGAGTTCGAGATGAACGAGGCCGGCCTCGCCGTCGGGCTGCGCACCGGGCTCGAGGTCATGATCACCGCGATGGGAGCCTGAGCGTGCCGAGCAAGAGCGCCGTCCGCAGCGATCAGGCGCCCGCGCCCTTCGCCGGCGCGCCGTACTCCCAGGCCATCCGCGTGGGCGATCTCGTGTTCGTCTCGGGGCAGATCCCGCTCGAGCCGGGCGCCAGTCAGCTCGTAGGGCCCGGGATCGCCGAGCAGACCGAGCGGGTGTTCGCCAATCTCCGCGCGATCCTCGAGGCGGCCGGGAGCGGTCTCGATCGCTTGGTCAAGACCACCGTGTTCCTGAAGGACCTTGCCGACTTCGCGGCGATGAACGAGGTATACAAGAAGCACGCGGGCGACAGTCCGCCCGCCCGCTCCACGGTCCAGGTGGCCGCCATCCCGGCCGGCGCGCTGGTCGAGATCGAGGCTATTGCCCACCTTTGAGTAAGTATTGATTGCATCGTGCGATTTTCGGCACGGCCCGCTGACGGGATTGGTCCGCCGTCGAGGGCCGACGCGGGGCCCGTCCGACCCTACCGCCCGCTAAGTGCCCGCGCCGCAATGACATCGGAAGGCGGCGCCACAACTGCGCTGCCCCGGTCCCGCTGGCCCGGCCCGTGCAATCAAGAAGCGGCGGAGCAGGAGGACGCAGCATGCACATCAAGCGGGCGGGTGGGGCACATCTGGCGCGGCGACAGCGCCATCAGCGGCTGGAGGTCGTGGGGTTCGCTGCCGGCGGACTGCTCGCCAGCGTGGCCGCCGGGCTCGCCGTGAATCCCTACGTGGGGCTCCTCACCGGGCTCGGCGTGGGCACGATGGCCGGTCCCGCGCTCGGCCGACTGCGCAGCGTCCGCGCGGCGCGCGACGGCGCGACCGGCGTGGCCGCTCAGCTGCGTGGGCTGCCCGACGAGTACTTCCTCGTGGACGACGTGGCCATTCCCGGGCACCGGGGCCCGGTGGATCACGTGCTCATCGGGCCCTGCGGCGTGATGGTGATCGCGGCGCGGCGCTGGTCGGGACGGATCCGCGTCGAGCGCGACCGGTGGACGGTCAACGGGCTCCCGCGGGTCGGCCTGTCCCGCGAGCTGTCCGACTCCGCCGCCGCCGTGAAGGTGTTCCTCGTGCGCGCCCATCCGGAGCTCGCCGGATCGCTGCTCCGCTGGGTCGAGACCGCGGTGGTGATGACCCATCCGTCCTGCCGCCTCACCCTCGACCGGCCCTGGCATCCCGTGATGCGGTCTACCGCGCTGCGGGCGTTCCTCGAGGGCATGCCGCGCCGCGCCCGCTACACGAGCGCGCTGGGCGAGATCCTGGCGGGCGCCCTCTCCAACGGCGCCGACGGGATCGTGTCGCCCAGCGCCCGCATGCTCTCCGCCGCCTCCTGACCTCCTAAGATCCGCGGGGACGCGCGGCCCTCGCTCGCCGCCGGCCCAGGCTCATGGAGAGGATCCAAAGGTGCGAGCACCCGGCGCGGCCCGTCGCGCTGCTACAATGACGGCCCCATGCTGCTCCCCGCGGTCGAGCTTCGCGGACTCACCAAGCACTACCGCGAAGGCGACAGCGAGCGTACGGTGCTCCGTGACGTCAACGCGACGCTCTGGCTGGGTGAGATCGCGGTGTTCGTGGGGCGCAGCGGGTCGGGCAAGTCCACGCTGCTGAACCTCATCAGCGGGATCGACCGGCCCAGCGCGGGCAGCGTGCTCGTCAATGGCACCGATCTCACCACGCTCGACGAGCGCGCGCGCACGCTCTTTCGGCGGGAGCACATCGGGTTCGTCTTCCAGTTCTTCAACCTCGTGCCTCTGCTCACCGTGGAGGAGAATCTCCTCCTCCCGCTGGATCTCCTGGGGCGCAACGACGCCCGCGGGCGCCTGCGGGCGGCCGAGCTCCTGGAGCGGGTGGGCCTCGCCGACCGCGCGCGTGCCTATCCCGACCGCCTCTCCGGGGGCGAGCAGCAGCGCGTCGCGGTGGCGCGCGCGCTCGTGCACGACCCCGCGTTGGTCCTCGCCGACGAGCCCACCGGCAATCTCGATGCCGAGACGGCCAAGGTGGTGGTGGAGCTGCTCGATCAGCTCGTGCGCGAGCTGGGGAAGACCGTGGTGATGGCCACGCACAGCGCCGAGGTCGTCGGCAGCGCCGACCGGGTGTTCCTCGTCCAGCACGGCCAGCTTGCGGAGCAGCGCGGGGAGACCGGCCGATGAGCCCGCTGCTGCGGCGGGCGAGCCTGCGTCACCTGCGGAGCCATCCGGCCCAGATCGGGCTGTCGGTGCTGGGCATCGCGCTCGGTGTCGCGGTGGCGCTGGCGGTGGGGCTCGCCACCGAGAGCGCGCGGCGGGCGTTCGAGCTCGCCACCGAGGCGGTGACGGGGCGCGCCACCCACCAGATCGTCGGAGGGCCCGGCGGGCTGCCCGAGGATCTCTATCGCACGATTCGCCTCGATCTCGCCGTCCCGCGCGCGGCGCCGGTCGTGGCGGTGGACGTGGCGCTGCCCGATCACCCCGGGCGGGTCATGCAGCTGATGGGCGTGGACCCCTTCGCGGAGACGCCCTTCCGCCCGCATCTTGCCGGGGAGGACCCGCTTCGCACGGTGTCGGCTCTCCTCACCCGCCCCGGCGCCATGCTCATGTCGGGGCCGGCGGCGCGGGAGCTCGGTCTCTCCCCCGGGGCCACGCTGGTGGTACGGGTGATGGGCGTGCGCCGCCCGCTCGTCCTCGTGGGTACGTTCGAGCCCGCCGATTCCCTCTCGATGCAGGCGCTCGACAGTGTGCTCGTCACCGACATCGCCACCGCCCAGGAAGTCGCGGGGTTTCGCGGCCGGCTCTCGCGCATCGATCTCATGATCGGCTACCGTCCCGTCGATCGCGTGCTGCTCGAGCGCGTGCGCCAGGCGCTCCCGCCGGGCGTCGAGCTGGTCCGAGCGGGCGCGCAGGCCGGCGCGACGGCGTCGATGACGGCGGCCTTCACCCTGAACCTTCGCGCGCTCTCCCTGCTCGCCCTCGTGGTCGGGATGTTCCTCATCTACAACACGATGACGTTCTCGGTGGTGCAGCGCCGGACGCTGCTCGGTACCCTGCGCGCGCTCGGGGTGACGCGCGGCGAGGTCTTCGGGCTCGTCGCCCTCGAAGCCCTCATGATCGGCGCGGTGGGAACGCTCCTGGGCATCGGCCTTGGGCTGGGTCTCGCCCAGGGCCTGCTCCACCTCGTCACCCGCACCATCAACGACCTCTACTTCGCGCTGTCCGTTCGCGACGTCCATCTCACGCCGGTGGCGCTGCTGGAGGGCGTGGCGCTGGGACTCGGCACCACCCTGCTCGCCGCGCTCGCGCCCGCGCGCGAGGCGACCGGGATCCGGCCGCGCGAGGCGCTGCTGCGCTCCCGGCTGGAGGCGGCGAGCCGCCGGGCTGCCCCGCGCGCCGCGCTGGGCGGCCTTGCCCTCGGTGCGCTCGGGCTCGTGCTCTTGTTGGTGCCGAACGGGCCGGTGTGGGGCTTCGCGGGCCTCTTCGCGCTCCTGATGGGCACCGCCCTGGTGACGCCGCTCGCGGTGACGGTGATGTTGCGCGCCCTCGACGTGCCGATCGCCCATGCGGGCGGGCTCCTCGGCCGTATGGCCGCGCGCGGCATCACCGCCGCGCTGTCACGCACCGGCGTGGCGATCGCCGCCCTCATGATCGCGGTCTCGGCGACCATCGGCGTCGGCATCATGATCGCGAGCTTCCGCGAGGCGGTGGTCCGCTGGCTCGAGGGCACGCTGCGCGCTGACGTCTATGTCTCGCCGCCGAGCCTGATCGGCAGCCGGCCCGACTCGACGCTCGATCCCGCCCTGATCCAGCGCCTCGTGACGACGGCGGGCGTGGGCGCCGCCGGGACCGCCCGCGGGGTCACGGTGGCGAGCCCGCGCGGCCCGGTGCACGTTGTCGCCATCGGTGTGGCGGCGGGACAGCCGCCCGGCTTCACGTTCAAGCGGGGCCGGCCCGAGGCGGTGTGGGCCGCGCTCGAGCGGGGTTGGGTGATCGTGTCGGAGCCCTTCGCGTACCGGCACCGCGTGGGCGTGGAAGACGCGGTACGGCTGCGCACCGACCAGGGTGAGCAGCGGTTCCGCATCGCCGGCATCTTCTACGATTACGGCTCGAGCGCCGGGGTAGTCATGATGAGCCGCTCCACCTACGAGCGACACTGGGTGGACCGGGGGGTGTCGTCGGTGGCGCTCTACGCCGCGCCGGGCACGGATCTTCCCACCCTCATCGGCGCCCTGCGCGCACGCGCCGCCGAGGGGCCCGCCGGCGCCGAGGTGCTGATCCGCTCCAACCGCGCGCTCCGCGAGGCCTCGCTGGAGATCTTCGACCGCACCTTCGCGGTCACCCGCGTCCTTCGTTTCCTCATCGTGGTCGTGGCGTTCGTCGGGGTGCTCTCCGCGCTCATGGCTCTCCAGCTCGAGCGCGTCCGCGAGATGGGGCTCGCCCGCGCGCTCGGCCTCACCCCCGGCCAGGTGTGGGGCGTCGTCACCGCGCAGACCGGTCTCATCGGGCTGGTCGCGGGCCTCCTCGCCATGCCGGTAGGCGTGCTGCTGGCCGGCGTGCTCGTGTTCGTCATCAACCGGCGGTCGTTCGGCTGGACCATGCCCATCGACGTGCGCCCCGATATCCTGCTCCAGGGTCTGCTCCTCGCGGTGGCGGCGGCGGTACTGGCCGGCGCATACCCCGCGGCCCGCATGGCGCGCGCGGCGCCCGCGGACGCGCTGCACGATGAGTAGCCCGTTCGGGCCGGAGGAGCGCGAGGCGCTCTCATCACGCGCCGCCAGATGGGTGCGCTGGGCGGCCGCCCGCATCGCGCTGCTGCTCCTCCTCCTCGGGATCGGCCTCGCCGCGCTCCTCATGGTGACGGAGGGGCCGCGATGGAATCCGTCGACCCCGGTGCGCGCGCGGCTGTCCGTCGCGTCCGCGCTGTCCGCGGCGCCCGTCGAGGGGTTCGCGCGGGCGGAGGAGCCGCGCGCCTTCGTGTTCCCGCACGATCACGGGCCGCACCCTCACTTCCGGACGGAGTGGTGGTACTGGACGGGCAACCTCGTCTCCGCGTCGGGGCGGCACTTCGGCTTCCAGCTCACGTTCTTCCGCACCGCGCTGGCGCCGGAGGCGCCCGCCCGCGAGTCGGCCTGGGGGACCAACCAGGTCTACATGGCGCATTTTGCGCTCACCGATACGCGTAGCGAGCGCTTCCGCGCGTGGGCGCGCACCAGCCGGGGCGCCCTCGACCTCGCGGGGGCAACCGCGGAGCCGTTCCGGGTGTGGGTGGGCGACTGGGAGGCGCGCGCGGACGGCCAAGCCTCCTTGCCCATTCGCCTGCGCGCCGGCGAGGAGGACGTGAGCCTCGACGTCTCGCTCGATAGCACCAAGCCGCCCGTGCTCCAGGGCGATCGCGGCCTCTCCCGCAAGGGCCCCGAGCCCGGTAACGCGTCCTATTACTACTCGCTCACCCGCATGCCCGTCCGGGGCATCGTCCGGGTGCGCGGCGAGCGCCTCGACGTGGAAGGCCTCGCGTGGATGGACCGGGAGTGGGGCACGAGCGCGCTCGGCCCCGACCTCGCGGGCTGGGACTGGTTCGCCCTGAACCTCGAAGACGGCCGCGATCTGATGTTCTATCAACTCCGCCGGAAGGACGGTCGCGCCGCGCCGTGGAGCGCCGGCGTGCTCGTGGACGTCCGGGGCGGCACCCGCCCGCTCGCCGCCGGCGACGTGAAAGTGGAGCCGCGCGGCACGTGGCGAAGCCAGCGCACCGGTGTCGGCTACCCTTCGGGCTGGCGGCTCACCGATCTCCGCGGCGGGCTCACGCTGGAAATCGAGCCCCGGCTCGCCGATCAAGAGCTCGACATCGGAACGCGATACTGGGAAGGCGCGGTGCAGGCGCGCGGACTCGAGGGGACGCGCACCGTGCTGGGCACGGGGTATGTCGAGCTGGTGGGCTACGACGACCGGCTGCCCGGCTCCAAGCGGTGATATTGAAGCGGGGGACGGAAAGGAGAGTCATGAGCCATCGCGGCTTCGATCTCACCGGCAAGGTAGCGCTGGTCACCGGCGGCAACAGCGGCATCGGCCTCGGCATGGCGGAGGCCCTCGCCCAGGCGGGCGCGAGCGTGTGCGTGTGGGGAACCAACCCGGAGAAGAACACGGCGGCGAAGGCGCGCCTCGACAAGCACGGCGGCAGGGTCCTCGCGCTCCGCTGCGACGTGGCGGACGAGGCCGCGGTGGATGCGGCGTTGGCGGAGACCGTGAAGGCGTTCGGCCGCCTCGACTCGTGCTTCGTCAACGCCGGGGTGAGCGGGCGGGGCGGCGGCGGGGGCGGCTTCGTGAACATGGCCACCGCGGAGTGGCGCCGGGTCATGAGCGTGAACCTCGACGGCGCGTTCTTCACCCTGCGGGCGGCGGCGCGGCACATGGTGGAGCGCGGCGGTGGAGGCTCGCTCGCCGTCACCTCCAGCCTCTCCGCGATCATGGGCGCGCCACGCAGCCAGCACTATGCGGCCACCAAGGGCGCGGTCATCTCGCTGATGCGTGCGCTTGCCGTCGAGCTGGCCCGTCACAAGATCAGGGTCAACGCGATCGTGCCCGGCTGGATCGACACGCCGATGACCGAGCAGGCGCTGCACGGCGAAGCCTTCAGCCAGAAGGTGCTGCCGCGGGTGCCCCTGCGGCGGTGGGGGATCGGGGACGACTTCGGCGGCATCGCGGTGTACCTCGCCAGCGACCTGTCCGCGTATCACACCGGGGACACGCTGGTGATCGACGGCGGCTACGTCCTCTTCTGAGCCGATGGGCTACGTCGAGCGACACCTCCTGGCCGGCGAGCACGTCCTGTACAAGACGCGCCTGCACTGGATCCTGTTCCTCCGCCCCGCGCTCCTCATGCTCATCGGGATCGCGCTTGGCGTCGCGTGCTATCAGAAGGTCCCCCAGCCCCCGTGGCTCTGGCTGATCGGGCCAGCCATCGTCCTCGTGGGCGTCGGGTTCGGGCTCGTCCACTGGGTGGAGCTGATGACCAGCGAGTTCGCGGTGACGTCGAGCCGTGTCATCTTCAAGGTGGGCCTGATCGCCCGCTATACCACCGAGCTCCTGCTCGCCAAGGTGGAGTCCATCGGCGTGCAGCAGGGGCTGCTCGGGCGGCTCGTCAACTACGGGGACATCACCGTCATCGGCACCGGCGGCACGCGGGAGGTATTCCGGCGCGTGCGGGACCCGGTCGGCTTCCGGAACCACGTGCAACAGGCGTCCATCGACCACGGTGCCCTCGGCGGCACCTCAGGGGCCGTGCGCGGCCCGGAACGGAGAGCGTGATGCTCGGCGTCGTCGCGACGATCAAGGTGAAGGCGGGAATGGAGAAGGAGTTCGAGGCGGTGGCAAAGGAGCTGGTGGCCAAGGTCAACGCGAACGAGCCCGGCTGCAAGCTCTACGCGCTCCACCGGAACGAGGCCGCGGGCACCTACGTGTTCATGGAGCGCTACACCGACCAGGCGGCGGTGGAGGCCCACCGCGGTACCGACTATTTCAAGGCGCTCGGCCGGAAGATGGGCGAGTACATGGACGGCCGCGCCGACGTGGCGCGCCTCACGGAGATCTAAGCCCCTCACCCTGCCCTCTCCCCTCAGGGAGAGGGCGGAGGTGAGGGGTCAGTCGAGCGGCGGGCGGCGGTTTCGCAGCGCGGGCGTCGCCTCCTCGTAGGCGTGCGCGATGCGCAGGACCTTGGCCTCGTCCCACCGGGGTCCCACGATCTGCATCGACAGCGGCAGCCCGCCCGGAGAATATCCGATGGGCACCGCCACCGCGGGCAGGCCGGTGACATTGACGGGGCCGCGCAGGGGGATCCCCGCCTCGGCGAACACGACATCCTTGCCGTTCACCCGCGCGGTGCCGTCGATGAGGGGCGCCTCGCACGGCGTCACGGGCAGGATCAGCGCGTCCACCTCGGCCAACAGCAGATCGAGCGCGCGCCGCACGCGCTCGCGGTCGCGGCACGCGCGCACGTAGTCGTCGAGCGTCGTGGCGCCGGCCTCGCGCAGCCGCTCCCGCACGTCCGCGCCGTAGCCCTCCGGCTGCGCGGCGAAGCGCGCGCGATGCAGGGCGAGGAACTCCGCCCGCGAGATGGCGATCCGCGCGGCCTGCAGGGCCTCGCGAAGCGAGAAGGTGACGGTCTCGATCCGCGCGCCCAGCCCGCCGAGCGCCTTCACCGCCTCGTCGAGCGCGGACTCCACCGAGCGGTCCAGCTCGGCCCCGTGGAAGTCCGGGCACACCGCGAGCCGCATGCCTTCCACCCCCGCCTCGATGCGCTCGGTGAAGTCCGGCACGGCGACGTTCTCACTCGTCGGATCGTCGGGGTCCCAGCCCGCCATGCCCTGAAGCAGCAGCCCGGCGTCCCGCGCGGTCCGCGCGATGGGACCGGGATGGTCGAGGCTGAGGGCATTGGGATAGATCCCGCGCAGACTCACGCGGCCGTAGGTGGGCTTGAGGCCCACCACGCCGCAGCACGCGGCGGGGCTGCGAATGGAGCCCCCGGTGTCGGTCCCGGTGGCGGCGGCGCAGAGGAACGCGGCGACGGCGGCGCCCGACCCGCCACTCGAGCCACCCGGCGAGTGGTCGAGGTTCCACGGGTTGCGCGCCGCGCCGTACCAGGGATTGTTCGTGGTGGAGCCCGCGGCGAACTCGTGGGTATTGCATTTGCCGATGACGATCGCCCCCGCCCCCTTGAGGCGTCGCACGGATTCGGCGTCCGTCGCGGGCACGTTGTCGCGGTAGAAGGACGAGCCGTGGGTCGTGCGGATCCCGGCGGTGTCGAAGATGTCCTTCACCCCGACGGTGATCCCGTGCAGCGGCCCCAGCCGCGCACCGCGGGTGATCGCTCCCTCCGCCTCGCGCGCGGCGGCGCGCGCGGCGTCGGCGCACACCGTGATGTAGGCGCCGAGTCGCGCGTTCAGGCGCTCGATCCGCACCAGGTGCGCCTCGGTCAGCTCCACGGGGGAGATTTCCCGGGCGCGGATCAGCCGCGCCTGCTCGCCCAGCCCGAGAAACGCCAGCCGCTCGTCGCTCATCTGGCCTTCTCCTCTCTGCCGTGCGCGTCGGAACGCGGAGCCTTCCACGTGCCGCCGGCTTCCTTCGGGGCGTCGGCGGGTGCACCCTCGATGGGGAGGCCCGCCGCCTTCCAGGAGTTGAAGCCGGTCTCGTAGTTGGCGACGTCGGGGAAGCCCATCTCGCGCAGCACATCGGTGGCGAGCACGGAGCGTCCGCCCCCCGCGCAGTAGAGGACGATGCGCTTCTCGGGATCCACCCGCCCGTTGTGATAGGGCGAGGTCGGGTCCAGCCAGAACTCCAGCATCCCCCGAGGAACGTGCATGGAGCCGGGGATCCACCCGAGCTTCTGACGCTCGCGAATGTCGCGGATGTCGAGGATCTGGACGCCGCCCTTCTCGAGCTCCTTCCGGAGCTCTTCGGTGGTCACATTCTCGATGCGGGTCTTCGCCTCGGCGACGAGCTGGCCGATGGTCTTCCTGGGCGTGAACATGGCCTGGGGCCCTCCGCCTCCGGTATACCGTCGTCGCGACCCGGGTTCAAGCCGTGCGCGGCGCGAGGAGCGCGCGCACGACGGCGAGCTGCCGGCGATAGATCAGGCCTCCGTAGAGTCCCGCCGCGCCGGCGAGCAGCAGCGCGAGGCCGCTCGCGCGGTGAGCGGGATGGAAGCCGCGCAGGCCTTCCAGCAGCACGGCGGCGACCAGGCACGGGACGGCCACGCGCAGCGCCAGCGCGACCGACCGATCCGCGCGGCGGCCGCGCGCCTCGGCAATCGAGTAGCCGAGCAACGTGAAGGCCGCCAGGTATTCCAACCTGCGGAGCAGGGGGACGAGGCCGGGTATGTCGCGGAGATCGGCCAGCTCCCAACCACCGTGCCACGGAGCAGCCGTCCACGGCACCGGCCAGAGCGCGCTCAGGAGCAGATAGCCGCCGAGCAGCGGCCACAGGCGGAGCAGCGTGGGCAGCTCGTAGCGGCGCTCTGACGTCGCGGGAAGCGGCCGCCGCGCCTGAAGCCACACCAGGAGCGCGATGACGCCGGCGCCGCCCATCAGCTGCCCCGGCTGTTGCGCGAGTCCGGGCAAGGCTCCCACGGCATACCAGACGCCGGTGAGGACGGCCAGCCCTGCCGGCGTGCGCACCGCCACCTGGCGAAGATGATGGCGCCAGATCGCCGTGATCACGACGCCGCCCGCGAGCCCGAGCACGGGGCCGAGGACGAGGCGCCCCGTCTCGCGCCCCGCCGCGAGGCCGTCGAGCCACAGGAGCGGGACGAGCAGATACATGAGGTTCATGAGCGGCAGCTCCAGCGCGAGACCGCGCACGAGGTCCCGGTCGAGCCGGCTCTGGACGCGCTCGTGCAGCGCGGCGCCCAGCCAGGCGCCGGCCGCGTTGGTGGCGACGTCCACCGGGCTCGCGAAGCGGCCGGGGAGGAAGATCTGCACGCTCTCGAGCACCGCGCTGGCGCAGAGGCCGGCGACGAGCGCGGTCGAGGGCCGCCGTCCCGCCGCCGTCCTCGCCGACGCCCGAAAGAGGAAACCCAGCGGCACGAAGAGCAGCACATTGGCGGCGATGTCCCGGGGATCCAGGAGGTAGGAGAGGTGCACGGCGGGCGCCCACGCGAAGCGGAAGGGAGCCAGCGTGATGACGACGGTGATGCCGAGGAAATAGCCGAAGAGGAGCCAGCCCGGCGAGCGGCTCGTCATCGAGCGCGGTAGGCCTCGTACGCGGCGGCGAAGCGCGGCGAGCGCGCACGCAGGCGCTCGGGCGTGATGCGGCCGCCGCGGGTCAGGTACGAGTGCGCGAAGGGCACGGGGTCAAGGCGCATCATGGCGCCGAACGACTCGTACCAGAGGCCGCTCTGTCGCGCCACGTCGAGGAGGCGCTCCGCCGCGGGACGCCGCGCCGCTTCGAAGGCGGCGAGAGCGGCCGGCACCGCGGCGCGCGTGGCGCCGTGCTCGGCGAGCGCGTGGGCCAGCGCGATCGCGTCCTCGAGCGCGGTCCGCGTGCCCGAGCCGATGGAGAAGTGCACGGTGCGGAGCGCGTCACCCAGGAGCACGACGTTCGCGTGATGCCAGCGCCGATTGGTGACCATGCGGAAGCGCAGCCACGCCGAGCGGTTGCTCAGGAGTGGATGGCCGCCCAGATCCGCCGCGAACACCGCCTCGCAGTAGCGGCGGGTCGCGTCCTCCGACATCGCCTCGAACCCCGCCCTCGACCAGGTGTCGGCGTCGCACTCCACCACGAACGTGCTTGCGGCGGCCGCGTGCCGGTAATGATGCGCCACGAAGGGACCGTGCGGGGTATCCCGGAAGGTCAGGGTGAGGCAGTCGAAGGCCTGGGCGGCGCCGTACCAGATGTATCGGTTGGTGAGCGCAGTGACGTCGGGCTCGAACGCCTCCTGATAGCGCTCGCGCACCACGCTGCCTGCGCCGTCCGCGCCCACGAGGAGGTCGGCGCCGGCCAGCCCGCCGGGATCCTCGCAGCGCGAATCGAGCTCGAGGATGACGCCCCGCCGGCGGCAATGCGCCTGGAGGACGGAGAGAAGGGTCAGGCGCGCGATGCCGGAGAAGCCGAGGCCGTCGATGCGCACCGCTTCCCCGCGATGCACGATGGCCTGATCGCTCCACACCTCGAGCCGCGCCTCGAGGTCGTGATACGACTCCGGGTCGGCTTCGGCGAGGAAGCCGAGCGCCCGCTCGGAGAACACCACGCCCCAGCCGTAGGTCGCGCCGGCGGGATTCTGCTCGATCACGCGGACCTCGTGGGCGGGGTGTTCGCGCTTGAGCAGCAGCGCGAGGTAGAGTCCGGCCGGCCCGCCGCCCACGATGGTGACGCGCATCGGCTTCGGTATAGCACGCCCGGCGCCGCGCGCTGGCGCTCGGGCTTGACCTGGCGGGCCCTTGCGGCCTAGGGTCACGCCATGACCCCACTCCGGACGCGTCGTCCACACGTCGTCGTCGCCTTCGCCGCGCTGCTCGTCGCCGCTCTCGCCGTTTCGCCGCCGCCCGCGCTCCCCGCCGAGGGCGAGATGCGCTGGGGGCTCCACGTCACCCTCGCCGCGAAATGGCTCGATCCCGCGGAGACCGAGGCGTTCAACACGCCGTACATGGTGATGTACGCGGTGCACGATGCGCTCGTGCGGCCCATGCCGGGTGGAGCGCTGACGCCGAACCTGGCCGAATCGTGGTCGGAGTCGCGCGATCACCTCACGTACACGTTCAACCTCCGGAAGAACGCGCGCTTTCACAATGGCGAACCCGTCACCGCAGAGGACGTGAAGTTCTCGTTCGAGCGCTACCGCGGCGCCTCCGCCACGCTGCTCAAGAGCAAGGTGAAAGAGGTGCAGGCGGTGTCGCCCAGCCAGGTGCGCATCGTGCTGAAGGAGCCGTGGCCGGACTTCATGACGTTCTACGGGACCACCGCCACCGGCGCGGGCTGGATCGTGCCCAAGAAGTACGTGGAGAAGGTGGGCGACGACGGCTTCCTCAAGGCGCCAGTGGGCGCGGGACCCTACAAGGTGGTGTCGCTCAAGCCCGGCGTCGAGCTGGTGCTGGAGGCCTTCGACGGGTACTGGCGCAAGGCGCCGGCGGTGAAGCGCCTCGTGATGCGCTCCATCGTCGACGAGGCCACGCGCGCGGCGGCCCTGCGCGCCGGCGAGGTCGACATCGCCTATCTCTTGACGGGGCCCACCGCGGAGAGCATCCAGAAGCTTCCCGGCTACAAGCTGGTGGCCCCGCTGCTCTCCGGCGCCTTCTGGCTGGAGCTGCCCGATCAGTGGGATCCCAAGTCCCCATGGGCGGACCGCCGAGTGCGCCTGGCCGCGAGCCACGCCATCGACCGCGGGGCGGTGAACAAGGCGGAGACGCTCGGCTTCTCCCGGCTCACCGGCAACATGGTCCCGCGCATTTTCCAGTTCGCGGTGCCCTACGACCCGCCCGCCTACGATCCAGACCGCGCCAAGAAGCTGCTCGCCGAGGCCGGCTATCCCAGCGGCGTCGACGGCGGCGAGTTCTATCCGTTCCCGCCCTACAACTCCATGGGGGAGGCGATCCAGGGGTATCTCCAGGCGGTGGGCATCCGCACGCGCAGCCGCGTGATGGAGCGCGCGGCCTACTTCGCGGCGTGGCGCGAGAAGAAGCTCAGGGGCGTGATCCTCGTGGTGAGCGCCGCCTACGGCAACACCGCGACGAAGCTCGAGCCCTACGTGATTCGCAACGGCATCTACGCCTACGGCAGCAATCCCGAGATCGACGATCTCTTCGTGCAGCAGAGCCGGGAGGGCGACGCCAAGAAGCGCGAGGCGCTCCTCCATCGCATCCAGACGATCATCCACGACCAGGTGATCAACGTGCCCATCTACGACCTGGCGTTCATCTGGGGCGTGGGGCCGCGCGTCGAGGAGAGCGGGGCCGGCCTCATTCCCGGCTACGCGTACTCGGCCCCGATGGAGGACGTGAGGCTGAGGAAGTAGGCCCCGGGTGCCCCAGTACGCCCTCGGCGTCGACATCGGCGGCACGTTCACCGACCTCGTGGTCTACGACCACGAGACGGGACGGCAGTGGAGCCGCAAGGTCCTCACCACCCACGATGATCCGGCGCGCGCGGTGGCGGCCGGCGTGGGCGCGATCCTCCGTGAGGGCGGACTCGAGCCACGGCGCTTCACCCGGGTGGTCCACGCCACCACGCTCTTCACGAACGCGCTGATCGAACGAAAAGGCGCCCGCACCGGCCTCCTCACCACCGAGGGCTTCGCCGACACGCTGGAGATCGGCCGCGAACGGAAGTACGAGCTCTACGACCTCGGCATCACCAAGCCCGAGCCCCTCGTGCCCCGCGATCTGCGCCTCGAGGTGGCGGAGCGAGTAGGCGCGGACGGCCGTGTCCGCCGCCGCCTCGACGCCCGCGACGTCGCCGCGAAGGCCCGGCGGGCGGTGGCGGCCGGCGCGGAGTCCCTCGCCATCGTGCTCCTCCACGCCTACGCCAACCCGCGCCACGAGGCGGAGGCCGCGCGCATCGTGTCGCGCCTCTTCCCGCGCCTGGCTGTCACCACCTCCCACGAGGTGGCGCCGGAGATCCGCGAGTTCGAGCGCGCCTCCACCACCGCGGCCAACGCCTACATCAAGCCGCTCGCGCAGCGCTATCTCGAGCTGATGGGGCGGCGGATCGCCGCCGCCGGGATCCCCGCGCCGCTCCTTCTCATGCTGTCGAGCGGCGGGCTCACCCACGTGGCGGAGGCGGAGCGCGCGCCGGTGCGGATGCTCGAGTCCGGGCCGGCGGCCGGCGCCATCGCCGCCGCGTTCTTCGGCCGCGACGACGCCGACGAGGGCCGGGTGCTCGCGTTCGACATGGGCGGCACCACCGCGAAGCTCTCCCTCGTAGACGGCGGCGAGCCGTTGACCGCCTACTCCTTCGAGGCGGCCCGGCAGCGGCGCTTCATCGAGGGGAGTGGACTGCCCATCCGTATCTCCACCATCGAGCTGATCGAGATCGGAGCGGGCGGCGGGAGCATCGCGTCGATGGACGCGATCGGCCTCCTCAAGGTGGGCCCGCGCAGCGCCGGCTCGCAGCCGGGGCCAGCCGCGTACGGGCTCGGGGGCGCCGAGCCGACCGTCACCGATGCGGACCTCCTCCTCGGCTATCTCAATCCCGATTACTTTGCGGGCGGCGAGCTTGCGCTGGACGTGGCGGCCGCGCGCGCTGCGGTGGACCGTCTCGCCCGCGGGCTCGGCCTGCCCTCCACCCAGGTGGCGTGGGGCATCCACGACGTGGTGAACGAAAGCATGGCCTCGGCGGCTCGCGTGCACATCGCCGAGCGCGGCCGCGACCCGCGCCACTACGCGCTGCTCTGCACGGGGGGCGCGGGGCCGGTCCACGCCTGGTCGCTCGCCAAGAAGCTCGGAATGGCCCGCGTCATCTGCCCGCCCTCGGCGGGCGTGGCCTCCGCGCTCGGGCTCCTCGTCGCGCCGGCCCGCGTAGATCGCGTGGCCACCGTCGGCATTCGCCTCGACGAGGGCAGCGTGGGCGCGCTGGAGGCCGCGTTTCGCCGCCTCGAGGACGAGGCGCGCGCGGTGATGGCGGACACCGGCCTGCCGCTGGAGCGTGCCACCATCCAGCGGCTCGCCGACGGCCGCTTCCTCGGCCAGGGCTTCGACCTCGTCGTCACGCTGCCCGACGGACCCTACGCGGACACGCGAGAGGACCGCGCCCGGCTCACCGCCGCGTTCGAGACCGCCTACCGAGAGAAATTCGCCCTCACGCCGCCTGGCGTGCCGGTCGAGTTCCTCAACATCCGCGTGGCGGCCCGCGCGCCCGTCGCGGGCTCGGGCGTGGTGCTGGCGGGGCGGCGGGGCGGCGACGCGGGCGCGGCGCGCAAGGGTGAGCGGCCGGTGTACTTCCCCGACGCGGCCGGCTTCGTGCCCGCCTCGGTCTACGACCGGTACCGCCTCGGGATCGGGGACACGCTCACCGGCCCGGCGGTGGTCGAGGAAGAAGGCTCGACTTTGGTCGTCGGTCCGGGCGCCACCGCGCGCGTCGCGGCGTCCGGCAACATCATCATGACGCTCGACCCCGGCGCGTTCGCGCGGGGCCGGTGAGGGCAGCCATGGCGGGCAAGGCAGAGACGGCGCCGCCGTTCGATCCCATCACCTTGGAAGTGCTCTGGACCCGCATCATCTCGGTGGTGGACGAGGCGGCCAAGGCCATCGTGCGCACCTCGTTCTCCACCCTCTCGAATGAGGCCAACGACTTCGCCTGCGTGCTCACCGACGCGCGGGGCAATGCGCTGGCGCAGAACTCGGGGAGCATCCCGTCCTTCATCGGGACGCTGCCGGCGACGGTGCGCCACTTCTTGCGCGAGATCGGCCCGGAGCGGATGCGGCCGGGGGACGTGCTAATCACCAACGACCCCTGGCAGGGAACGGGCCACATGAGCGACGTATCACTCGTGAAGCCCATCTTCCACCGCGTCAACGGCGTGGACCGTATCGTGGCCTTCTCCTCGACGACCTCGCACATGCCCGACATCGGCGGACGCATCCGGGCCATCGATGCGCGCGAGCTGTTCGAGGAGGGCCTGCACATTCCGCTCACGTGGCTCAGGCGGGGCGATCAGGCGGACGAGACGCTGCTCCGCCTCGTCCGTGCCAACGTCCGCACGCCGGATCAGACGGTGGGCGACATCTGGGCGCAGGTGAGCGCCAACGAGCTGATGGACGCCCGCGTGCGGCGCCTGCTCGACGACTACGGTCTTGACGGGCTCGACGCCCTCGGCGACGAGCTCTTCAGCCGTGCCGAGAACGCGATGCGCGTGGCCATTCGTGGAGTGCCGGACGGCACCTACCGTTACGCGCTGGACACCGACGGCTTCGAGAAGCCGTATCGCTTCAGGCTCGCGCTCACCGTGAAGGGCGACGAGATCGTCGCCGACTTCACCGGCACCTCGCCCGCCCAGCCTCGCGCCATCAACTGCGTCATGGCCTACACCTATGCCATGACCGCGTACGCCGTCCGCTGCGCGCTGCTACCCGGGCTCCCCAACAACGAAGGCATGTACCGGCCGATCACGGTTGTGGCGCCCGAGGGTTGCCTGCTCAATCCGAAGTTTCCCGCGGCGGTGGTGAGCCGGGCGCAGACCGGCCACTATGTCCCCGTGCTGGTGCTGGGCGCGCTCCACCAGGTGATCCCGGACCGCGTGATGGCGGGCGCGGGCTCGCCGCTCTGGGCGGTGGCCCAGTCGGGCGTGCGGGACGACGGGCGTCCCTACACCAACGTGCTGTTCTACAACGGCGGGATGGGCGCGACCCCGGGCAAGGACGGCGAGAGCGTGCTCTCGTGGCCCAGCAATATCTCGAGCACCCCCGTGGAGGTGACCGAGCGCAACGCTCCGCTCTTCTTCCATTGGAAGCGCATGCGGCCCGGGTCGGGCGGGGCGGGGAAGCACCGCGGGGGCCTCGGCCAGGACGTGCTATTCGAGTCGGAGTCGGCGCGCCCCATCGTGCTGAGCTTCATGGCCGAGCGCACCCGATTCCCCGCGCCGGGCCTCGCGGGCGGCCGGGCGGGCGGGGTCGGCGACGTACGCATCAACGGAAAGAAGATCGATCACCGGCGTCAGTGGGTGCTGGAGCGCGGCGACCGCGTGCTGGTGTCGACGCCGGGGGGTGGAGGGTATGGCGCGCCCAGCCGGCGCGATCCGGCCGCGCGAGGCCGGGACCGCGCGCTGGGCTATGTCGGGCGCGCGAAGGGGCGGAAGAGCTAGCGGGGCTGCGACTGATCGCCGTTGCTGAACCAGACCCACTTGTACGGCGTGTTCACGCCGTCGCCCTCGAGCACGTACTTGCCGTGCGGGTACACCACCTCGCGCTGCACGGCCGCGGGCTCCGACGTGGCCGGTGCGGGCGCCGAGTACTGATACTGTGCCGCGGGCGCCGTGTAGACCACCGGCGGCGGATACGAGTAATACGGGTAACCACCATAATAAGGATACGGGTACGGGTAACCCCACCAGCCAGGGAAGCCGACGCCAACTCCCACGAAGACCCGGCCGCCGTGGAAATGTCCATGGCCTCCGTGTACCCAGCTACCGTGCCCACCACGCACCCAGGCATCCGCCGTGGGCGCCATCATCGCGATCGCGACCAGCACGATCAACGCCACCGCGACTAGCTTACGCATCGCCAATTCCTCCTGCCTCCACGCTCAGGTCTTCTTCAGCTCATCAACCCGGATCGGCAGTCGCCGGATCCGCTTCCCCGTGAGCGCGAAGATCGCATTGCATACTGCCGGAGCCACCGTGGGGACGCCCGGCTCTCCCAGGCCCCCCGGCGGCTCCCCTGAATCCAGTATATACGCTTCGATGGCGGGTGACTCGCTCATCCTCAGGAGCGGATAGTCGTGAAAATTCGACTGCTTGACGCGCCCACCGTCGATCGTTATCTCGCCATGGAGAGCCGCGGTCAGGGCATAGATTGCCCCGCCCTCCATCTGGGCGCGGACCTGGTCGGGATTGACCGCGATTCCGCAGTCGATGGCCGCCACGATGCGATGGACGCGTGGCCGGCCGTTCTCGTTTACGGACACCTCCGCCACATGGGCGGCATAGCTGCCATAGGAGAAGCCCACGGCGACGCCTCGGGCGCGGCCCGGGGGCAGGGGCGTGCCCCAGCTCGCCTTCTGCGCGGCCAGGTCCAGGACGCCCCGGTGACGGGGCGACTTGCTCAGGAGCATCCGACGGTACTCCACGGGATCCGCGCCCGCGGCGTGCGCCAGCTCGTCCACGAAGCTCTCCACGATGAAGCCGTTCTGCGACGGGCCGACCGATCGCCAGAATCCGAGCGGAATGCCGAGGTCCTTGTTGACCCACTCCACGCGCACATTGGGCACGGCATAGGCGAAGTTGCGCACGCCTTCCATGGCGGCCGGATCGATGGTCATGCCCGGGGCCCCGCGGCCCTTCTGGACGAGGATGCCGGGGCCCACGACGCGACTCCACCAGGCGGTCGGCTTGCCCGTCTCATCGAGGGCGGCGCGGAAGACGTTGTAGGTCGCGGGCCGGTAGAAGCCGTGCTGGATGTCGTCCTCGCGCGTCCACATCACCTTGACGGGCACGCCCACCGCCTTGGCGGTCTCGACCGCATCGACGATGAAGTCCTGCTCGCCCCGGCGGCCGAAGCCCCCACCGAGCAGCGTGGTGTGCACCGTGACCTTGCTCGCGGGGAGGCCGGTGAGGCGGGCCCCTGTGGCCTGGGCGCCGCCGGGGTTCTGCGTGGGCGCCCAGATCTCGCAGGCGTCCGCGCGCACGTGGGCGGTCGCGTTCATCGGCTCCATGCACGCGTGCTCAAGGAACGGCACCTGATAGACGGCGTCGACGGTCTTGGCGGCGGCCGCCAGCACCGCGTCCGCGTCGCCTTCCTTGCGCGCCTCCTGGCCGGGCTGCCTTGCGGCTTCCGCGTACTCGCGATCGATGCGCGCGCTCGACACTTGCGCCATCGGGCCCGCGTCGTACGTGACCTTGAGAGCCCGCCGGCCCTGCAGGGCGATCCAGAACGTGTCCGCCACCACCGCCACGCCGTGGCTGACCTGCACCACGTGCCGGACGCCCGGAATCTTCTTCGTCGCGGCGTCGTCGATGGCGGCGATCTTGCCGCCGAACACGGGGCACCGCTCGATGGACGCGACCAGCATGTCGGGCACCCGCACGTCCATGCCGTAGACGCCCGAGCCGTTCACCTTCAGCGGCGTGTCGCGGCGCGATACCTTCTTGCCGATGTAGCGGAACTCGGCGCGCGTCTTGAGCGTGGGGTTCTGGGGCACGGGGAGCGTGGCCGCCCGGTCGACGAGCTGACCATAGGGGAGGCGCCGGCCGCTGCCTCTCTGCACGACGACGCCGGGCTCGGTGGTCACCTCGCTCACCGACACGCCCCATTCTTGCGCAGCCGCCTGCATCAGCATCTCGCGCGCGGCCGCGCCGGCCTTGCGCAGCATGGCGAGATGATCGCGCACGCCGCGGCTGCCTCCATAGGACTGGTTGCCGGTGACGGGATTGGCGTAGCGCTTCGGATCAGCGGGGGCCTGCTCGATCCTGATCGAGCCCAGATCAGCGTCGAGCTCGTCGGCCACGATCATCGGCATGGTGGTGAGCGAGCCCTGGCCCATCTCGGGCACCGAGTTGACGATGGTCACCACACCATCGCGGTCGATGCGGATCCACTGATTCGGGGCGAAGACGCCGGCGCCCTGCGCCCGCGCGCGGGCGGCGCCGAGCGGCGCCTCGAAGCCGATGAGGAGGGCGCCGGTGGCGGCGAGCCCTCCCGCGAGCAGGGTGCGGCGCGAGACGCGGAGGGTGGCCATCACGCGCCACCCTTCTTCGGCGCGGGCACCGCGCCCGCGCGCAGCGCGGCGGCCCGGTGGATGGCCGCGCGAATGCGCGGATAGGTGCCGCAGCGGCAGAGATTTCCCGACATCGCGTCATCGATGTCGGCGTCCGTCGGATTGGGCATGCGCGCGAGCAGTGCCGCCGCGGACATGATCTGCCCTGACTGGCAAAAGCCGCATTGCGGGACGTCGAGCTCGATCCAGGCCCGCTGCACCGGATGGTCGCTCTTTCCAGAGAGTCCCTCGATGGTCGTGACGCGCTTGCCCGCCACCGCGGAGAGCGGCGTGGTGCACGAGCGCGTGGGCTGCCCGTCCACGTGCACGGTGCACGCGCCGCAGAGGGCGATGCCGCACCCGTACTTCGTTCCGGTGAGGGCAAGCTGCTCGCGCAGGATCCACAGGAGCGGAGTGTCGGGAGCGGCGTCCACGTTCCGACGGGTGCCGTTCACGGTGAGCGTGACCATAGGCGACCTCCGATGCTGCGTGACCCGATCCGCCTGGCGGTGAGCGATCGGGCGTCATGCTACCATCGCCTCCCATGGACTGGAAGCCGGAGATGGACGAGCTGCGTCGCCGCGAGGCGTTCGCCGAGGCGCTCGGCGGCGCGGAGCGGGTGAAGCGGCAGCACGACGGCGGGCGCCTGACGATCCGGCAGCGGATCGAGCGGCTCGTCGACGCGGGCTCCTTCCACGAGGTCGGCAAGATCGCCGGCCGCGCCCATTACGACGAGCGCAATGACCTGGTGAACCTCACGCCCTCGAACTTCGTGTTCGGGCGCGGGCGCGTCGATGGCCGGCCGGTGGTGGTGGGCGGTGACGACTTCACCGTGCGCGGGGGCTCGGCCGACGCGACGATCAAGGGCAAGCACCTCATGTGCGAGCGCATGGCCAACGAAATGCGCCTGCCCCTGATCAGGTTGGTGGAGGGGTCCGGCGGGGGCGGCTCGGTGAAGACCATCGAGACCACCGGCCGCGCCAACGTGCCCGGGGTCGCGGGATGGGAGACGGTGGTCGCCAACGTGGCCACGGTGCCACGCGTGGCGCTCGGGCTGGGCTCGGTGGCGGGGCTCGGCGCGGCGCATCTCGCGGCGGCCCATTTCTCGATCATGGTCAAAGACCTGGCCGCGATGTTCGTCGCGGGTCCGCCCGTCGTCGAGCGCCTGGGTCAGAAGCTCAGCAAGAACGAGCTGGGCGGCTGGCAGATACAGCTGCGGGCGGGCGGCGTGGACAATGCCGTGGACACGGAAGAGGACGCGTTCGCGCTGGCGCGGCGGTTTCTCTCCTACTTGCCCTCTTCGGTGTACGACGTGCCCCCGCGCGGTCCCATCGCCGACGATCCCGCGCGCCGTGAGGAGTGGCTCGCGGACGCCATCCCGCGGGACGTGAGAAAAGTCTACAAGATGCGCGCGATCGTGGAGGCGGTGGTGGACCGCGGCTCCTTCCTCGAGATCGCGCCGCTCTACGGGCGCAGCGTGATCACCGGGCTCGCCCACGTCGACGGCTGGCCGGTGGCGGTGATGGCCTCCGACCCCTTCCACTACGGCGGCGCCTGGACCGCGGACACCTGCCAGAAGGTGGAACGCTTCGTGGACCTGGCGCAGACCTTCCACCTGCCGATCGCGTACCTCGCGGATTGCCCCGGCTTCCTCATCGGGCTCGCGGCCGAGCAGACCGGCACCATCAAGCAAGGTGTGCGGGCGATGTCGGCGATCTGGCAGTGCACGGTGCCGTGGTTCTCGGTGATCGTGCGCAACTCGTTCGGCGTGGCGGGCGCCGCGCATCAGAACGGGGGCCGCTACTGCACGCGCTACGCATGGCCCTCGGGGCGCTGGGGCTCCCTGCCGCTCGAGGGCGGGATCGAGGCCGCGTACCGCGCCGACCTCGACGCCGCGCCGGACCGCGCGGCGAAGATGGTGGAGATCGAGGACCGCCTCAACAAGCTCCGCTCGCCGTTCCGCTCGGCGGAGACGTTCTGGATCGAGGAGATCGTGGACCCGCGCGACACGCGCCCGCTCCTGTGCGAGTGGGCCAATCTCGCCGCGCCGCTGCGCACGCCGGGGCCATGGGCCCACGGCATGCGGCCCTGAGCGGGGACGTGGCCTGGGATCCCGCGCAGTATCTGAAGTTCGCCGATCACCGCCTCCGGCCGGCGGTGGATCTGCTCTCGCGCGTCGATCTGGCCGCGCCCGGCGAGGTGTACGACCTCGGAGCGGGGGCCGGGAACGTCACGCGGCTCATCAAGGCCCGGTGGCCGGAGGCGCGCGTGACCGGCGTGGACTCCTCGGCGGAGATGCTCGCGAAGGCCGCCGCCACCGCGCCGGAGATCACGTGGGAGCGGGCCGATCTCGCGACCTGGCGCCCATCGCGGCCCGCCGATCTCATCTACTCGAACGCCACGCTGCACTGGGTCGAGGGGCACACGGCGTTGTTTCCCGCGCTGCTCGGGAGCCTGAACCCGGGCGGCGTCCTCGCCGTGCAGATGCCGCGGAACTTCAACGCGCCGTCGCACACGCTGATCGGCGACGCCGCGCGCGGCGGACCCTGGCGGGCGCGGCTCGAGCCCCTGCTGCGGCCCACGCCGGTGGGCGATCCCGCCCTCTACTACGACATTCTGGCTCCGCGGGCGGCCGCGCTGGACGTGTGGGAGACGGAGTATCTCCAGGTGCTCGAGGGCGAGAATCCGGTCAAGGAGTGGACGAAGGGCACGTGGCTCAAGCCGCTGCTCGACGCGCTCCAGGAGCCCGAGCGTTCGGGCTTCGAGTCCGCCTACGCCGCGCTGACCGCGCGCGCGTACCCGCGCCATGCGGACGGGCGCACCCTGTTCCCCTTCCGCCGCCTCTTCATCGTCGCCCGCGCGCAGTGATGGAGCCGGGCGCGTCATCCCGGCTCGTCTGTCAGGAGGCCCTTCCCCGCGTCGCGGGCGAAATCTGCGAGGCGCTCATGCTCCAGGCGCACTACTACCGGGGTCAGCTCGTGAACGACGCCAACGTGCTGTTCCTCCGCATGAGCCGGGGAGCCTGGCACCGGATCTTCATCGAGGCCGGCGTGGTGTTCTGGCACGCGGTGGACGCGCTCGACAGCCCTGACGGGGACCGGCACCATTACACCGTGACGGATCTCGGCGCCGCGCACGGACTCGTGGGCCGTCGCCTGCTGAGCCTCGCCATCGCGGACGTGCCCGGCGGCGGGGAGCTGCGCCTGAGCTTCGAGGGTGAGCGGTGTGTGAGCCTGCGCCACGTGGACGGACGCTCGCGCGTCGTGGTGGAGGCGTGACCCCGCTCGTCCGCCGCTACATCAAGACCAGCTTCGCCTTCCTCGTCGTCGGGCTGATGTTGGGCGCGTATCTGATCGTGGCGCAGTTCGGGGTCGGGGCCTATCCCCCGCGCCTCCTCGTCACCGCCCACGTGCACCTCTTGCTGGTGGGCTTCATGCTGATGATCGTGATGGGTGTCGCCACCTGGATGTTTCCGCGCCCCGCGCGAGAAGACACGCGCTATCGGCCCGAGCTCGCGGTGGCCGTCTACTGGCTCATGGCGCTCAGCACGGCTCTTCGCGCGGTCGGCGAGCTCGCCCTCGCCTATACGGGCGTCCATCCGCTCGGCTGGCTCATCGCCGCGGGCGGACTCGGACAGGTGACCGGCGCCCTCCTGTTCGTGGCGAACATGTGGTCGCGGGTCCGCATGCCGCCCGCGGCCGGCCGCTAAGTCCTCGAAGACGAAGACCTCTTGCGTATGACCGCCGTCATAACGCCTCCCGTGCGCTCGCCCTACGCTGAGGTCAGCAACGTAGCGCACAAGGAGGCGCGCGATGAGGCGAGCGTGGGTGATCGTGGCACTGACGGTGGCGGCGATGGCCGCGGTGGGGGCCGGCGTCCGGCTGGGGGAGGAGCGCGGCGAGCAGAAGGCGGCGACGTCGGGGTCGCTGCCGGAGGTGACCGCGGTGCTGGTGTCGCCACCCCTGGTGCCGCCGCCGATCGATCGGGCCGGCAACGCGCGGGTGATCGTGGCGCTGGAGACCCGCGAGCTGAAGGGCACGCTCGCGGACGGAGTCGAGTACACGTTCTGGACGTTCGGAGGCACCGTGCCCGGCCCGTTCGTGCGGGTGCGGGTCGGTGATCTCGTCGAGCTCCGGCTGAGCAATCATCACGAGAGCCGGAACCCGCACTCGATCGACCTGCACGCGGTCACCGGCCCCGGTGGCGGCGCGGCCGTCACGCAGCTCGGCCCCGGGCAGTCCGGCGCGTTCGAGTGGAAGGCGATGAACCCCGGCCTCTTCGTGTATCACTGCGCGACGCCCAGCGTGCCCGCGCACATCGCGAACGGCATGTACGGGCTGATCCTCGTGGAGCCCGAGAAGGGCCTCAGCCGGGTCGACCGGGAGTTCTACGTGATGCAGGGCGAGTTCTACACGCGCGGCAAGACGCTGGCGCCGGGCCTGCAGGCGCTCGATCCGGCGAAGCTCACGAGCGAGCGGCCGGAGTACGTGGTGTTCAACGGCCGGATGGGCGCGCTCATGGATGACGGCGCCCTCAAGGCCAAGGTGGGCGAGACGGTGCGGCTCTTCGTCGGCAACGGCGGACCGAACCTGATCTCGTCCTTCCATGTGATCGGCGAGATCTTCGACACCGTGTACACGGAGGCGGCGATGGGCGGCACACCGGCGCGGAACGTGCAGACCACGCTGGTCCCGGCGGGCGGCGCGGCCATCGTGGAGATGACGGTGCAGATGCCCGGCCGGTTCTTGATGGTGGACCACAGCATCGTCCGCGCCATGGAGAAGGGCGCCCTCGGCGTGCTGCAGGTGGCCGGCGCCGAGCAGCCCGAGGTGTTCCGGGTGCTGACACCCGGTGCGGGCGGGACGGGAGGTCACTGATGGGCGCCGCGACGAGTCGATGGATGCATGGACTCGTCGCGGCCGGGGCGGCCGTCGCCGTGATGGGGGTGGCGGCCGTAGCCTCGGCCCAGGGCGCGTGGACGGCGCCGGAGGCCGAGAAGGGAAGGAAGAACCCGTTACCCGTCAGCGCCAGGTCGATCCAGCAGGGCAAGCGGGTCGCCTCGGCGAATTGCGTCACCTGTCACGGAGCCGACGGAAGGGGGAGCGGAGCGGCGGCCGCGGCGCTCACGCCCAAGCCGGCGGACTGGACCGCGAAGAAGGTCCAGGACGAGACGGACGGGGAGCTCTTCTGGAAGATCAGCAGCGGGCGCGGTGCGATGCCGCCCTGGCGACACCTTCCTGAGAACGATCGGTGGGCGGTCGTCCACTATCTCCGTTCGCTGAGGAAATAGCCGGCGCTAGTCGTCCCCGCCGCAGTGACTCCGGTCGGCGTGCCAGACCCGGCCGGAGCTCTCGCAGTCTGCTTTCGTGGGAGCATCGAAGGGCCTGGTCGAGGGACCGGCGCAGCCCGCCAGCGCGAGCAGTAGCAGCCACCCAAAAACGATTCGCATGATCTCTCCTCCTCCAGGAAGCAGATTGCAAGAACCAGGCAAAGGAGAGAAGGGCTTCAGAAGCGAAGATCAGGGCGAGGTCTGGCGGCGCTGACGCAGAAAGCTGAATCCGAGAAAGGCGGCGAGCCCCGCCGTGGCGATCGCGGTGGCCATGGGGGCGGCGGTGCCGTCGGCCAGACGACCGACGGCGATGCCGTAGGCGGCAGAGCCGGTCATCTGGATCACGCCGAGGCCCGCGGCGGCGAGCCCCGCCATGTGCGGGTACGGCCCGACCGCCCCCGCCACCGCGTTGGGGTTGGCGAGCCCGAGTCCCAGCGAGAAGAAGAACATGGGCGCGATGACCACGGCCACGCCGCGGAGGCCGGACCACGCCAACGCGGCCATCACGAGCCCGGCGGTGGCCCCGAGTCCCGTGCCGATCAGGATGAGGCGGTCGCCGGGAACGCGGCCGGCCAGCCGTGACGTGACGAAGCTGCCGCTCATGATGCCGACGGCGACGGCGGCGAAGCAGAAGCCGTAGACCGCGGGAGCGACGCCGAGGCCCTGGATCAGCACGAACGACGAGCCCGAGATGAACGCGAACTGGCCGCAGAACATGAACGTGACCACCAGCACGTAGCCCAGGTACGTCGGGTCGCGAAGCACGGTGCCGAGGTTCTCCGCGAGGCGTGTGGGCCGAAGCGCGGTGGCGTCCGGCCGGAGGTTGGTCTCCGTCACGACGACGGTGGTGGCGACCAGGAACAGCGCGCCGAAGCCGGCGAGGACGAAGAAGACGGAGCGCCAGCCGAACAGCGCGTGAAGGAACCCGCCTATGATGGGGGCCAGGATGGGGTTCAGCGCCTGCGCGGTGCCCATGAGCGCGAGCACGCGCGCCGCCCGATCTCGTGGATAGACGTCGCGCACGATCGCGCGCGAGATGACTTGCCCGCTGCCCGCGCCGAAGGCCTGCAGCACCCGGGCGGCCACCAGGGTGCGGATGCTGGGCGCGAACGCGCACACGAGTCCCGCCGCCGCGTAGAGGCCGAGGCCGGCGATCAGCGTGCGGCGGCGGCCGAAGCGATCGGAGAGCGGTCCCCAGGCGAGCTGTGCCGGGGCGAGCCCCGCGAGGAACAATGTCACCGTGAGCTGCGCGGTGGCGGCGTCGGTACCGTAGGCCCGCGCCAGGTCGGGCAGCGACGGCAGGAACATGTCGATGGAGAGGGCGCCGAGCCCGACTACCGCGGTGAGGAGGATGGCGACGCGGCCGAGGCGGGTGGGCCGCGCGGGCGCGTCGTCGGCAGTGGTCACCTGAAGCATGGTAACGCATCGGCGCGCGCAGGCACGCGGCGCCGCTGGTCGCGGCAGCCCGGTGCTAGAGTGAGGGCGAGGAGGACGCCAATGGATCCCAATACCAAGAAGACCGTGCTGCGGATGATTCCCTACGGACTCTATGTGCTCACCGGCGAGAGCAGCTCCGCCGTGGCCGCCGCCACCGTGAACTGGGTGACGCAGGCCTCGTTCGCGCCGCCGCTGATTGCGGTGGGCGTGAAGGCCGACTCGGGCGCGCACGCGGTGATCAAGGAGTCGGGCGCGTTCGCGCTCAACATGCTGGGCAAGGGCCAGCAGGCCATCGCGTTCACGTTCTTCAAGACGGCGGAGAAGCAGGGGGGGACCATCTCCGGCGAGCCCTATCGCGCGGGGAGCACCGGCGCGCCGATCCTCACCAATCTCCCCGCCTACGTCGAATGCCGCCTGATCGCCACGGTGGAGAAGGGCGATCACTCCGTGTTCGTGGGCGAGGTCGTGGACGCCGGGCTCACGAGCGCGCCCGCCGGCCGCCCCGACGACGCCGTACTGTGGCTGAAGGATCTCGGGGAGAAGACCTTCTACGGTGGATAGCGCGGCCCTTCACCCTGCCCTCTCCCCATCGGGGGAGAGGGCAGCTAGGTGCGCGACATGAGCCAGGGGAGGCCGACGATCAGATACCCGGCGAGGAAGAGGGTTCCCATCACGAGGCCGAACCACCAGAACTCGCGCTTCCGGATGTAGCCGCAGGAGTAGTAGACGGGCGCGGGGCCGGTCGCGTAGGGCGTGAGGATGCCCATGATGCCGAGCGTGAAGCCGAGCCCGAGCCCGGCCGCGCGGGGACTGATGCCGAGCGGCCCCGTCGCGATGTAGAGGAAGATCGGCAGCAGTGCCGCCGCGTGCCCGGACACCGTCGCGAAGAAGTAGTGGAGGTAGAAAAACGCGACGATCAGCAGCACGATGGCCCAGGGAAACGCGAAGCGGGCGACTGGGGTCTGGATCTGGTCGGCCACCCAGCGCACCACGCCGACCTCGGCGAGGCCGCCAGCGAGGGTGACGAGCGTCGCGAACCACACGAAGATGCTCCACGCCTGGCTGTTTTTCGTGATGTCCTCCCAGGTCACGACGCCGCGGACGACGAGGAGGACCACGCCGAGGATGGCCGCTCCGGTTGGATCGGTGAAGCGGCCGCCGAACACCCAGAGCGCGATCACGACGAGGATGCCGCCGAGCATGCTGCGCTCGACCAGGCTCATGGGTCCCATCTTGCGCAGCTCCTCCGCCGCCCACTCGGGCGCGTCGGGCGCGTGGGTGAGGGTGGGCGGATAGACGCGGTAGATCGCCAGCGGGGTGAGCAGCAGGAGCACCAGACCGACGGGCGCGAAGCCGATCACCCATTCCCGCCAGCCGATGTCGACGTGGAGCGTATCCGCCACGATCGCCACCGCGAGCAGATTGCCGGCGATCGCGGTGGGGAACATGCTGCTGGTGACGCAGGTCGCGGCGAGCGCGGTGTACATGAGATAGGCGCCGATGCGCCGTGGCTGCGTCTCCGGGCTCGGGTCGAAGAGCCCCGGGATGTTGCGGATCACAGGGTAGATGGTGCCGGCGCTGCGCGCGGTGTTGGACGGTGTGAACGGAGCCAGCGCGAGATCGGTGAGGGCGATCGCGTAGCCGATGCCGAGCGTGCGGCGGCCCAGGCGCCGGATCAGGCGCAGCGCGATGCGCCGGCCGAGCGCGGTCTTCTCGTAGCCCGACGCCAGCACGACGGTGGAGAAGATGAGCCACGCAAGCGGGTTGGAGAAGCCGCCGAGCGCCCAGTTGATGGACAAGGCCGGCGTGGGCTGCACGAGACCGAGCATGGCCGCGCCCACCACGCCGGCGAGCCCGACCACCGGGGCGGGCACCGGCTCGGTGATGATCGCGAGCATCACCGTGACGAACAGCGCGAAGTACGACCATGCGGCGTTACTGAGCCCCTCCGGGGTCGGGACCAGCGCGATGGCGAAGCCCACCACGATGGGCGGGATCGCGCGCGCAAGGGTGCGCCGCGGCGGCATCGCCCGCGGCGGGCCGGCCGCGGGCGCGGCGCCCGGCGGAGGCGGGCCGGTCAGGCGGTGAACTCGCGCAGCAGCCGGCCCGGTCGGCCGCACTGCGGGATGATCGCGCCGCCGTCGTCCACCGTGCGCACGCCGTTCACCCACACGCCGTGGAGTCCCACCGCGGGCGTGTCGAGCCGGCTGGCGCCGGTGGGCAGATCGTGGACGCGCCGCTTTTCCCCGCGGCCGACCGTCTTCGGGTCGAAGAGCAGGAGGTCGGCCCACGCGCCGGGGACGAGGCGTCCGCGCCCGGGGATGCGATAGGCGTCGGCGACGCGGCTCGTCACCGCGCGCACCGCCTCCTCCAGCGTCAGGTCTCCGCGCTCGCGCGCCCAGTGGCCGAAGAGGTGGAGGCCGAAGCCGGCGTCGCAGAGGAAGGACAGATGCGCCCCGGCGTCGGACAGCGCCACCGCGGCGTGCTCGTGGCGCAGCAGCTTCTTCACGTCGTCCTCGTCGATGTTGAAGAGCCGGCACTCGAGCATGGCGTCCAGCTCCCCGTCGAGACCGAAGTCGAGGAAGGTGTCCCAGGGATGCTCACCGCGCTCGCGCGCGAGGGCGCCGATGGTCCGGCCCACCAGGCCGCGATGCTCGGGCCGCCGCACCTCCATGATGGTCAGGTGATCCCAGTTCTTGTCGCTGAAGCGGTTGGGCACGCCGGGCTGGCCGATCTCCTGCTTGAGCCCGGCGCGGAAGGACGGATCGGCGAGAGCCGCGCGATAGCGCGCCTCGGTGTCGGCCACGATGGCGGGTCGCCACGCGAGGAACGCCTCCAGCGGATAGGGATGGCGCAACGTGAACTCCATGCCGAGCGGGAAGCAGCCCACCTGCGCCCACAGCTCCCGCCCGCGCGCCCGCGCCTCGCCGATCTCCTGGAGCTCGCGGAACACGCGGGTGGGATCGCCGGGGTCCACGAACATCGCCGCGATCATCACCGGGCGGCGGTTGGCCGCCGCGATCTTCTCCAGCCAGGGGATGGTGGAGGTCATGCCCTTGGTAAGCATGAAGACGCCGCGGCCGGCCTCGCCGAGCGCGCCGGTGAGGGCGAGCATCTCCGCCTCGTCGGCCAGGCGCGAGGGCATGGGGATGCCGTGCTCGCCGTTGTGCTGCTCGAGGGTGGAGGTGGCGAAACCGATGGCGCCCGCGCGCACCGCTTCCAGCACCAGCCGCCGCATCTCCGTGACCTCGGCGGCGGTGGCGGCGCGGCGGCTCGCCTCCTCGCCGAGCACCCACGTGCGCACCGAAGAATGCCCCACGAACGAGGCGACGTTGAGCACGCTGCCTCGCCGCTCGAGCGACCCGAGGTAATCGGGGTACGTTTCAAAATCCCAGTTGATGCCCGCGCGCAGGGCCTCCAGTGACATCCCCTCCACGTGCGTGAGGTTCCGCACCACCAGGTCGCGGTGCTCGGGCCGGCACGGCGCGATGGTGAAGCCGCAGTTGCCGATCACCACGGTGGTGACGCCCAGGGCGGCGGACGGCGTGGCGAAGGGATCCCAGGTGAGCTGGGCGTCGTAGTGCGTGTGAATGTCGACGATGCCGGGGGCGAGCACCCGCCCGCCCGCATCCACCGTCTCGCGCGACGCGCCGAGGTCGGCGCCCCGGCGGTCGCCGAGCGCGGCGATGTGGCCGTCCTTGACGCCGAGGCTGCCGTCGCGCGCGGCGGCACCGAGACCATCGATGATGCGGGCGTTCGTGATCGCGAAGTCGAGCATGGGATCGGAGTCCTCCAGGAAGGAACGCTATGCCTCGGGGCGCGGGGCGTCAAGGCCGCGGCTGGGCGTCAGATCACCCCGTGCGCGCGGAGATCGGCGAGCGCCTCGCGCCCGAGGCCCAGCCGGCCACCGTAGATCTCCTCGTTGTGGGCGCCGGGCTCTTGCGGCCCGAGCGTGTCGACGCGGCCCGGAGTTTCCGAGAGCTTCGGCACGATGCCCGCCATGCGCACGAGGGTGCCGAGCGCGGTGGTGGCGTTCAGGATATTGTCGCGCGCGGCGACTTGCGGGTCCGCGAAGAGGTCGCGCACGCTGTTCACCGGCGAGGACGGCACCTCGGCCCGCTCGAGCATCGCCAGCGCCTCGTCGGCCGGGCGCGCCCCCACCCAGGCCTGCACGCGGCTGTCCACCTCCGCGCGCCGCGCGATGCGCGTCTTCACCGAGGCGAAGTCCGCGAGCAGCGCGGGATCGCCCATGGCCCCGGCCAGGCGCGCGAACATCCGGTCGTTGGTGCAGGCGATGGCGATCCAGCGGCCGTCGCGCGCCTGATAATGGTTGTGGGGCACCACGTACTCCGTGCCCGAGCCGATGCGCTCGCGCACGTGTCCCTCGGCGGCAAACGCCGGCAGCACCTCGTCGAGCATGCGCAGCAGCGGCTCGTAGAGCGCCACGTCCACCACCTGGCCTTCGCCGCTCCGCGTACGGTGATGGATGGCAGCCAGGGCCCCGAAGGCGCCCATGACGCCGGCAAGATAGTCAGGGATGGTCGGCGTGCCCGGGGGAACCGGCGGCCGGTCGGGATGCCCGGTGACATAGCTGGCGCCGCTGACCGCGGCGGCGATGCGGCCGAAGCCTGGCCGGGCGCGCTCGGGCCCGGTCTGGCCGAAGGCGGAGATACGCACGAGCACGAGCCCGCGATTCACGGCGTGCAGCGCGTCCCACCCGAGGCCCCAGCGCTCGAGGGTGCCAGGCCGGAAGTTCTCCGCCACCACGTCGGTGGACACCGCGAGCCGCTTGATCAGGGCTTGGCCCTCGGGGTGGCGGAGATTGCAGGTGATGGACTTCTTGTTCCGGGCTTCCACCAGCCACATGTAGGACGGTCCGTCGGCGGAGGCGCGCCCGAGGCGGCGGAGGTCGTCGCCCACGCCCGGCTGCTCCACCTTGATCACTTCCGCGCCGAACTCGCCCAGGAGCGTGCAGCAGAACGGCGCGGCCACGAAGGTGGCGAGGTCGAGCGCGGTGAGCCCTTCGAGAGGTCGCGCCATGCGGCGCGGCTACGATGCGAGCGTGCCGCCGTCCACCGCGAGGACGTGGCCGGTGACCATCGCGGACGCGTCGGAGGCGAGGTAGAGGGCCGCACCCACCAGCTCGTCGGGGCGCCCCATGCGCCCGACCGGCACCCGGCGCATCGCGCGCTCCTCGTAGCCCGGCTCGCGGTGGATGAGGTCGCCGATGTTGGTGCTGAACCACGAGGGGGCGATGGCGTTCACCCGCACGTCGAACGCCGCCCACTCCACCGCGAGGGCGCGGGTCAGCATCACGACACCGCCCTTGCTCGCCGAGTACGCGGCGGTGCCCGGCAGCCCGATCTCGCCGGCGATCGAGGCGATGTTGACGATGCGGCCGCGCCGGCGGGCGAGCATTCCGCGCCCGATCGCCTGGCAGGCGAGGAACACGCCGGTGAGGTTCACCGCGAGCACGCGATGCCACTCGGCGGCGGGGAAATCCGCCGCGGGGGCGCGGTGGGTGATTCCCGCGCTGTTGATCAGGACGTCGGCCGGCCCCAGGCGCGCCTCGGCGTCCCGCGCCATCTGCTCCACGCTCTCGGGGTCGGTCACGTCGACGGCGAGGGCGAGGGCGCGGAGGCCGTCGGCGGTGAGGGCGTCGGCGACCAGCTTGGCCTGGCCCGCGTTGGCGTCGGCGACCGCAACCGCCGCGCCCGCCTCAGCGAGGCCGCGCGCCATCGCCGCGCCCAGGCCACCCGCGCCGCCCACCACCACCGCGGCCCGGCCGTCCAGGCGGAAGAGGTCGAGACTCGTCATGCGCCGCGTGTCGGCGCGATCAGCCGCGCAGGCCGGGCATGCTGAAGCCGCGGCGATCCAGCTCGGCCACCAGCGCGGCGGCGGGCTCCGCGGCGAGATTCACCAGCGGCGGCCGCACGGTGGCCCACGCAGGATCGCTCCCGTAGTGGGCGATGGCCGCCTTCAGCGCGGGGATCATGGGGAACTTCTGGAAGGTGCCGCGGATCTCGTCGAGGCGCGCTTGCTGCGCATCGGCATCGGCTCCCTGCCACGTCGCGTGCAGACGGGCGATGGGGCCGGGATTCACGTTGGCGGTGGCGCTGATGCAGCCCTTGCCGCCCCCGCGCATGTTGGCGAGCAGGAACGTCTCGCTGCCCGCGAAGACGTCGAACCCCGACGTGGCGAACGCGTCGAGCATCGCCTTGGTATTGGCCCAGTCGCCCGAGGAGTCCTTCACGCCGGCCACCGCCTGTGGATACGCCTTGAGCAGGCGCGCGATCAGGTTCAAGGTGATGGGGACCTGCGACACCGGCGGGATGTGATAGACGTAGACGCGCAGCCGCGCGTCGCCCACCCGCTCGATCACCTCGGCGAAGCTGCGGAAGAGCCCCTCGTCGCTCACGCCCTTGTAGTAGAAGGGAGGCAGCATCAACACGCCGCCGCAGCCCGCCTTCGCCGCGTGAGCGGTCATCCGCACCGAGTCCGACAGCGCGCAGTGGCCGGTGCCCGGCATCATGCGCGCGGGATCGAGGCCGGCGGCGAGCAGGCGGTCCAGTAGCTCGATCTTCTCCTCCACCGAGAGCGAGTTCGCCTCGGAGTTTGTGCCGAACACCGCGAGCCCCACGTTTTGCGACAGGAGCCAGCGGCACTGGCGCACGAAGCGCTCGGCGTCGGGGGCGAGGTCCGCGGTGAAGGGGGTGACGACGGGGGAAAGGACGCCGGTGATGCGGTCGGTCTGGCTCACGCTCGGGCTCCTTCGGAATCGAAGTATCCTCTCCCCTCCGGAAGAGGGAAGGGTGAGGGGCAAAACGAGGGTAGTCCGTCGCGCGCTCCGCGGTCAAGTCCGGGGCCGGCGGGCGCGGCCTAGACCGCGATCTCGAGCCCGTCGTAGGCGGCGGAAACCTCGAGCCCGCGGCCCCGCCGGGTGATCTCCTCCAGCCGGCGCGTCTCGCGGAGGATGCGCGCGATGGTGGCGTCGTCGTTGATGGGCTCGTGGTGAAACAGGCAGAGATGCTTGACGCGGGCGAGCTGGCAGAGCTCGACGCCCACGATGTTGCTCGAGTGGCCCCAGTCCTCCTTCACCGAGATGGCCTCGGCGAGCGAGTACATCGCGTCGAAGATCACGAGGTCGGCGTCGCGGAAGAACTCCACGAAGGCGTCCGTCTCGGCGGGGTCGTCGCGCTTGTGCTCGGAGTCGGTGGAGTAGATCACCACCTTGCCGCCCATCTCGAAGCGGTAGCCGTAGGAATCCCCGCCGTGGAGCTGCCGCTTCCCCCGCACCCGGAGCCCCGCGATCTCGTAGTCCCGCCCGGGCTCGAGCGTGATGAACTCGATGTCGGCGCCGAGCCGCCCGAAGTCCACCGGGAAGGACGGGGCCGCGTGCTGGCGCCGGAACGCCTCCTCGAGGGCAGCGTGGCAGCCGTAGATGCGGATCCGGTTGCCGGGAAGATAGGCGGGCATGAAGAACGGGAACCCCATGATGTGGTCCCAGTGCAGATGCGACATGAACACATTCACGGTGTGGCCGGTGCCGCCGCGCGTGGCGAGCAGGTGATTGGCGAACACCCGAGCCCCCGAGCCCAGGTCGCAGAGCACCAGCTCGGGCCCCCCGGTCAGGAGCTCGACGCACGCGGAGTCGCCGCCGAAGGTCTGGGCCACCGAGAAGTCGAGCTCGCGCTCCACGAAGGCGCGGGCCGCGTCGAGGGTGTCGATGCCGCGTCCCGCCGCCGCCACCAAGGCGGCGACGATCTTGTCCCGCACCGTCGCGCCGGACATCCCCACCGGGATGGAGCCGCGCGTGCCCCAGAAGTGGACGCGGAGCCCGGCCTCCCCCGCGAATGCCGCGGCGGCGGCGGGCGACACCCGGGCCAGCGCCTCGCGCACGGTGGGCACGATCTCGACGACCTGCTCGAAGCGGGTGATCTCGAAGATCTCCCGGACGCGGGCGGCGAGCTCGGTGATGACGAGCGTGCCGCCCTGGGCTCGGGCCTGCTTGGCGGCGAGGACGAGGACGCGCAGGCCGTCGCTCGAGATGTAGTCGACCCCGGAGAAGTCGAGCACCACCCCGTCCCGCCCGGCGGCGCAGCGCTCGAGATGCGGGGCGAGCCCGGCGCGGAAGGCGGGCGCGGCCGCGTGGTCGATGCGCCCGGTCGGGCGCACCACCACCGCGTCGGCGAAGCGTCGCGGGGTGAGCTCCATGGCGAGGGCGCTCCGCTACTCGATGGGCGCCATCTGGCGCGGGTCCAGCTCGAGCCACACCCGCGCGTCCGCCTCGAAGACCTCGTGGGGCCGGGCGCTCACGCGGAGCACGAGCGCGCTGCCCTCGGGGCGCACCGCATAGTCCCAGTGCTCGCCCAGGTAGGCGCGCTGGATCACGCGGCCGGCGATGACGGCGGCCCCGTCGACCTCGGCGGGCGCGCGCCCGTGCAGCTGTATGCTCTGCGGGCGCAGGCTGAAGGAGACGCCGCCGCGCGCGGGCAGCGGCTCGCGGAAGCGCGCGGCGGGAATGGCGAAGCCGTCGAAGCAGACGTCGGCGCCGCGCGCCTCGCCCTCCAGGAAGTTGGTGCGCCCGATGAAGCCGGCGACGAAGCGCGTCCGTGGGCTCGCGTAGAGCGCGCGGGGGGCGTCCACCTGCTCCACCCGGCCCTGGTTCATCACCGCGATGCGGTCCGAGGTCACCATGGCCTCGGCCTGGTCGTGGGTGACGTAGACGGTGGTGATGCGGAACTCGTCGTGGAGCCGGCGGATCTCGTAGCGCATCTCCTCACGAAGGTTGGCGTCGAGGTTGGAGAGGGGCTCGTCGAGGAGGAGCACCGCCGGCTGCACCACGATGGCGCGGGCCAGCGCCACCCGCTGCTGCTGGCCGCCGGACAGCTCCTGCGGGTAGCGGTCGGCGAGGTGCTTCATGCGGACGACGTCCAGGATCCGGTCCACGCGCTCGCGGATCTCCGTCCGCGGGCGCTTGCGCACGGTGAGGCCGAAGGCCACGTTCTCCCCCACCGTCATGTTCGGCCAGATCGCGTAGCTCTGGAAGATCATCGACATGCCGCGCCGCTCGGGCGGGAGCGAGGAGGCGGGCGAGGAGATCACCCGGCCGTCCATCTCGATGGTGCCCGCGCTGGGCGCAAGGAACCCGGCGATCATCCGAAGGGTCGTGGTCTTGCCGCAGCCGGACGGCCCGAGGAGCGAGACGAACTCCCCTTCGGCGAGGTCCATGGTGAACGCATCGACCGCGGTGAAGGCGCCGAAGCGCCGGGTGACGCCGCGCAGGGCGAGCTTGCTCACGTGGCGGTCCGGCGCAGGAGGAAGTCGCGGCCGACCAGGCGGAAGCCCACCAGGATCAGCGCCACCGTCACCACCACGAGGATGAGGCCCATCGCGGACAGGAGCTCGAAGTTCCCCTCGTCGCTCTTGTCGAAGAGGAGCACGGAGAGCACCTGGGTCCCGGTGGTGTAGAGGAAGATCGCCGAGGACAGCTCGCGCGTGGCCGGGATGAAGACGAGGATGAAGGCCCCCGCGAGCCCGCGCTTGAGCAGCGGCCCCACGACTTTGCGCAGAGACAGGAGCCTGCTCCCGCCGAGGATGCGCGCGGCGTCCTCGAGCTCGGGGTTGATCGCGCGGATGGCCGCGTCGCTGTTCGTGTAGGCAATGGGCAAGAAGCGGGTGGCGAAGGCGAGGATGAGGATCCACGCCGTCCCGTACAGCACGAGCGGCCGCGTGGTGTAGGCGGCATAGAAGCCGATGGCGAGCACGATGCCGGGAATGACGAACGGCGCCATCGCCACGTAGGTGAGGACGCGGCCCATCGGGACGAGCCGGCGCGCCACGATGTACGCGATGGCCAGGGCCAATGCCAAGGCGATCAGGGATGCCGCCCCCGCGTAGAGGAACGTGTTGAGCGTCGCGCGGCGGGTCGACGGCTGGTCGAACAGCACGAAGCGCACGTTCCGCAGCGTCACGTTGTCGAGCGCGAAGCCGCGCCCCCACGCCTTCGCGAACGCCGCCTGGAGCACCACGAGGAGCGGGAGGAAGAACGACAACGACGTCACGAACAGGCAATAGCCCAGCGCGACCCAGCGCCAGATGCCGAGCTGGACGGGGCGGCGCTCGCCGCCCTTGCCGGTGAGCGCCACGTAGCCCTTGCGCGCGATGATGCGGTACTGGAGCCAGAACAGGAACACCGTGATGAGGAGCAGCGGCATGGAGTACGCGGCGGCCACCTGGAGACGCGGCGGGAACTCGAACATCTGCCAGAGGGTGGTGGTCATGACCTGGAAGCGCGCGGGGAGCGCGATGAGGGCGGGAGTGCCGAAGAGCGCGATCGCCTCCAGGAACACCACGATGAACGCGCCCAGGATGGCGGGCAGGACGAGGGGCAGGGTGATCCGGAGGGTGGTGCGCGCGATGCCCGCGCCGAGGGTGCTCGCCGCGTCCTCCATCTCGGACGACACGAGGTCGAGCGCGCCCCGGGTGAACACGAACATGTAGGGGAACGAGTAACAGGCGATCACGAGGACCAGTCCCGGCATGCTGTACACGTTGAACGGGCCGGCGGTGGCGCCGGTGAGCGCGGTGAACGCGCGATTGAGCCAGCCCGCGTTCGGGCCGGCGAGGAGGATCCAGGCCACCGCGCCCAGGTAGTTGGGCATGATGAACGTGCCGAGCACCGCCGCCCACACCAGGCCCTTGGCCGGCATGTCCGTCCGCGACACCGCCCACGCCATCGGGACACCGAACACCACGCACAGGAGCGCGGCGGCGAACCCCACCACCAGCGAGTTGAGGAGCGCCTCGACGTAGCGCCATCGCCCGTAGGCGGCCGCGTAGTTCTCGAGGGTGAACCCCCCGGTGTCGGGGTGCTGGAAGCTCGTCCAGAGGAGCCGGGCGAGCGGATTCACCACGAGGACCAGCAGCACGATGACGAAGAGCGCCCAGACGATCGCGCTGCGGTCGAGATGCCGCTCCGGCCTGGCCGCCTCCGTCACCATGGTCACTCCGCTCGCCCTCGGCTGCGTCCCGCCGACGCGCTCAGATTCCGAACGTCTCGCGGAACAGCTCCTTCACTTCCGGGATGCCCTTCTCGATCTCGGTCAGGCTCGGGCGGATGGTCTTGACGTCCGCGATGGACTTACCCCCCACCATCGGCTTGACGTGCTTGTTCACCGGATCCTGGTACTGGGAGACCACCACCTCGTTGCCCTCGCGGCTCAGGAGGTACTCCATGAAGAGCTTGGCCGCATTGGGGGCGGGCGCGTTCTTCACGATGCCGGAGGCCGACACCATGAGCACCGCGCCGTCCTCCGGGTACACGACGGCGAGCGGGTTGCCCTTGGCCTTGCTCTCGAGGGTGGTCGCGGAGGGGCCGGCGGCCACCAGGCTCTCCTTGGCGTTCAGCATCGTCACGGTGTCATTGATGGAGCGGCCGATGCGCGGCTTGTTCTGCTCGAGCTTCTTGAAGTAATCCCACCCGTAGAGTTTCTTCATCTGCACCACCCAGGTCCCCACGTAACCGCTGAAGCCGGGGTGTCCGATGGAGACCTTGTTCTTCCACTTGGGGTCGGTGAGGTCGGTCCACCTCTTCGGGGCCTCCGAGGGGGCGACCACGCTCGTGTTGTAGGTGATGAGCACGAGGCCAGCCGCGGTGGCGACGAACTGATCGTCGGGATCGTTGAAGGGCTTGAAGGCGTCCACCAGCTCGGAGAGATTCTTCGGCTTGTAGGGCAGGAGCCAGCCGTCCTGCTTCATCTTGGTGTAGTGGCCCTGGTCGGTGGAGCTGATCACCGAGGCCTGGGCGATGCCCGCCTTCTGGTCCTGGGCGAGGCGCTGATACGCGACCTGCGCGGTAGTGCGCACGTAGTTGCACTTCACCCCGGGGTACTTCTTCTCGAAGCCCTGGCAGATGGCGGCCGCCGTCTCGGAGTTGTAGTGGGCGGTGTACCAGGTGATCTCCTTCTCCTTCTTGGCCGCCTCGTAGAGCGGCTTTTCGCCGTCGAAGGCGCCGGCGGGAGCGCTCCCGAGGAGGACGACGGCGGCGGCGAGGGCGAGGATCCGGGTGATCATGGGCTCACTCCTGTTCCGATCGCATGACGGGGTGAACGGCGTTAGCGGCCGGTGAAGCGCGGGGCCCGCTTCTCGAGGAAGTGCGCGACCCCTTCCTTGAAGTCCTCGGCGCCGAAGCTCTTTCGCATCTCGTCGTCGGCCACCGCGGTGGCGTCGGCGAGCCCCTGGAACTGGGCCTGCCAGAGCTGGCGCTTGATGACGGCCATCGAGCGCGGCGAGACGAAGTCCGCGAGCTCGCGCGCGTAGCCCAGCACGCCGGAGGTGAGGGTGGCCGCGGGCAGCACCTGGGACACCAGGCCCATGCGGAGCGCCTCGTGCGCATCGATTTTCCGCGCAGAGAGGAGGAGATCGAGCGCGTTCTGGAGTCCCACCAGGCGCGGGAGCATCCAGGAGACGCCGTGCTCGGCGATGAGACCGCGGCGCGCGAACGAGGTGGTGAACACCGCGGTGTCGCTCGCGAAGCGCACGTCGCAGTAAAGGGAGACGACGAGGCCGAGCCCGGCGGTGGCGCCGTTGAGCGCGGCCAGCACGGGCTTGGCGAGGGTGGGGAAGTACGCGTAGGGTCCCCGGAACTCCGCGGCCGCCCCGGACTCCGCGCCGTCCGGCGCCCGCTCGCGCCGCAGCACCGCCTCGGCTTCCTCGCCAGCCGCGGCGTTGCCGGAGAGCCCGGAGAGCAGGCCCATGTCAGCCCCCGCGCAGAACCCGCGCCCGGCGCCGGTGAGCACGATCACGCGCACGCCATCGTCCTCGCTCGCCTCGTGCATGGCCGCCCGGACCTCGCGCCCCATCACCGCCGTCCACGCGTTGAGCTTGTCGGGACGGTTGAGGGTGACGGTCGCGACCCGGTCCTTCACCTCGTAGAGGATTTCCGCGTAACCCATGGACGGCCTCCCGCGCTCGCGCGCCGATCGAGGGGACGGCAGCTTGCCTCCCCCGCAGGGCCCGTATAGTATCGCGGCCATCCCCATGACCGCCATCTCGGTCACCCGTCTCGCGCCAGCCCTCGGCGCCCGCGTCGAGGGCGTCGATATCACGCGGCCCATCTCCGACGCCGTGTTCGCCGAGATCCGCGCGGCGTTCGAGGAGCACTCGGTGCTGGTGTTCCACGATCAGCCGTTCGACGACGAGACTCAGGTCGCCTTCAGCCGGCGCTTCGGCGGGCTCGAGGTCACGCTGTCCGTCAACCCTGCCGCGGGCACACCGTTCGCGCGCCAGTCCAATCTCGACATCAAGACCGGCGCGGTGATCCCGCCGGACGACCGGCGGATGATCTATCAGCGGGCGAACATGCTCTGGCACAGCGACTCGTCCTTCAAGCGCGTGCCCGCCCTGTGCTCCCTGCTGTCCGGACGGGTCGTGCCGCCGGAGGGCGGGGCCACCGAGTTCGCGAGCACCCGCGCCGGCTACGCCGCGCTGCCCGAGGCCACGCGGCGGCGTCTCGAGGACCTGGTGGTGGTGCACGACTTCTCGTGGTCGCGCGACCAGATCGTGCCCGGATTCTTCACCACCGAGGAGAGGGCGCCGTATCCGCCGGTGCGCCACCGGCTCGTGCGCACGAATCCCGCCCACGGCCGGCGCGCGCTCCTCATCGGCGCTCACGCCTCCTGGATCGAGGGCATGCCGCTCGCGGAGGGCCGCGCGCTCCTCCGCGAGCTGCTCGACCACGTCACGCGGCCGGAGCGCTGCTACCGGCACGAGTGGCGCGTGGGTGACCTCGTGATCTGGGACAACCGCGCGGTGCTCCACCGCGCCACCCCGTACGACACCACGCGGTACCGCCGTCTCATGCAGCGCACCACCATCTCCGGCGACCCGCGAGAGGAAGGAGTTCTGGTATGCGACTCGTCGACCTCAGCATGACCGTGGAGGAGTGCGACTCGACGCCCTTCGCCAAGGAGGAGAACTACTTCAAGCCCCGCCCCATCGTGCGCTGGGAGGACAAGGGCTTCGTCTCGAACATGGTCGAGATGACCGTGCACGCGGGCACCCACATCGACTCGCCCCATCACTTCTTTCGCGACAAGCCGAGCGTCGAGCAGCTCCCGCTCGATCACATGATCGGCGACGCGGTGGTGCTGGACCTCACGTTCAAGGGCATGGCCAACGCGCGCATCACCCCCGAGGATCTCGACCGCGCGGAGGCGGCGCTCGCCGCTCACGGAATCCGCATCGAGGCTGGCGCCATGCTCTTTCTTCGGACCGATTGGCCGAAGGGCCACGTCACCACCGATCCGCGCTGGTGGGACGAGTCGCCCTGCCTCACCCGCGCCGCCGCGGAGTGGCTGGTGGCGAAGCGCCCCGCCGTGCTCGGCTACGATTTCGCGCAGGAGGAGAAGGGCACGGACTACGGCACCGCCGGCGAGATCCTTGGCAGCGGGATGCGCGTGCACCGCATCATCCTGCCGCGCGTGGTCTTTCAAATCGAGAACCTGATCAATCTCGACCAGATCCCATCCAAGGTGAAGGTGATCGCGCTGCCCGCCAAGTGGAAGACCGAGTCGGCCCCCGCCCGCGTGGTCGCGCTGGTCGAGGAGTAGCCTCCGCTCCCCCATCGTGCCGTCGCGCAAGCTGCCCCGCGAGTTCTACACGCGCCCGGACGTGCTCGCGGTGGCGCGCGACCTCCTCGGCGCCGTGCTGGTGGTCTCCACCGGGCGCGGGGGCCGCGTCTCGGGCCTGATCGTGGAGACCGAGGCGTATCGCGGGCCCGAGGACCGCGCGAGCCACGCGTGGAATGGCCGGCGCACCCGCCGCACCGAGACCATGTACGCGGTCGGCGGTACCGCCTACGTTTACTTCGTCTACGGCATGTATCACCAGTTCAACGTGGTCACCGGTGTCCCGGAGGTGCCCCACGCGGTGCTGATCCGCGCGCTGGAGCCCCTCGAGGGGCTGCCTCGCATGCGGCGCCGCCGGCCCGGCGCCCCGGATGCACGGCTCACCAGCGGGCCGGGCGTGCTTTGCGAAGCCATGGGCATCGACCGCTCGCTCGACCGCGCCGATCTCCTCGGCGATCGCGTGTGGCTGGAAGTGGGGCCGTCTCCGCTCGTGCGCGCCGCGGTCGCGCGCGGGCCGCGCGTGGGCATCGACTACGCGGGCGTGTGGGCCGCGCGGCCGTGGCGCTTCTGGATCCGTGACAATCCCTGGGTGAGCCGGGCGCCGCTTGCGCGGCGCCGGAGCCGCCCCTAGGATCGGCGGCAGGAGGACCCCGTCTCCATGGGACGCATCGTCTACGCGGCGGCCATGTCGCATGTGCTCGCCCCCGACTACTACGGCAAGAACGTGGGCCCCCACGGCCGCGCGATGGTCGAGGAGCTCATCGACGTCGTGGGTGTCATGGGGCGCGAGATGCTCGCCGCGCGCCCGGACGCCCTCGTCGTGGTGGCCGACGACCACCTGAACGTGTTCTCGTTCGACGCCGTCCCCGCCTTCTGCGTGCGCATCGGGCGCGGGGTGGAGCGCATGGTCCAGGAGGACGCCATCGAGTTCGATCGCGCCCTCGACGGGCTGCCCGAGCGCTATCCGGTCCACGAGGATCTCGCCAACCGCGTGCTCGAGGAAGGGATGGAGGCGGGCATCGACTTCGCGGCCTCGTGGTCGGCGCCGCTCGACCACGCGTTCCTCAGCCCGGTGAGCGTGCTCTGCGGCGAGGCGCCGGTGCCGCCGCTGGTGCCGGTGTGGGTGAACTGCTTCGTGGCGCCCCAGCCCTCTGCCCGCCGCTGCATCGAGGTGGGCCGCCACATCGGCCGGGTGATCGCCGACGGCCCCTGGCGCGTCGCGATGATCGCCACCGGCGGCCTCAGCCATTTCCCCGCGCTCTCCCTCGCCCGGCTCGGCACATCGGATCCGGCATTCGATCGGCGTGTGATCGCCGCGCTCGAGGCGGGGGACGAGCACGCGCTGCGCCAGCTCCCCATGAAGGAGCTTCACGAGACGGGCTCGCACGAGCTGCTGAACTGGCTCGTGCTCGTCGGCGCGGTGTCGCCCGCGCGGGCGCGCGTGCGGTTCTTCGGCGAGATGGGACGCATCGACCTCGCCGCGCTACAGTGGGAGGTCGCGTGAGCCGCTACGACGTGAACGTGGTGCTGTACCGCCTCAAGAAGGACGCGGCGTTCCGCGCGCGCTTCGTGAACGAGCCGAGGGCGGCGCTCGAACGCGCCGATCTCACCGACGAGGAGCGGGACGCCTTCGTGCGCTGGGACGTGCGCCGCCTCAACGAGCTGGGCGGCTCACTGCACCTGTTGGTATCGATCCCCCACCTGGGCGCGCACTAGCGCACCGGCGCTAGGCGGGGTTGCGGTACCAGTAGGGAATGCTGGCGAAGATCGAGTCCCACGAGTTCGGCTCGATACCCATGAGATTGTTCGCGGCGGCGTGGATCACGTTGCGCCACGTGATCGGGATGACGACGCCGCTCTGGATCACGAGGTCGTTCATCCGGATGAACATCGCCGCGCGCTTCACCGGATCCATCTCGTGCTCGGCCTTCCGCCACAGGGTGTCGTACTCCGCGTTCCGCCAGCGGACGACGTTCCGCCCCGTCCACTTGTTCTCCTTGGTGGGGATGAGCCACGAGCAGAACTGCCCCATGAAGCCCTGGGGGTCGAGGGCCGCGAACGTCGCATAGGTCTGCATGTCGGCGAGGAAGCGGGTGCGGGTGTCGGGATTCGCCATGTCGCTGGAGAAGAAGATCTGGGACGGGATGGCCTTGATCTCGACCTCCACGCCGGCCCGCGCCGCCGCTTGCTTCACCACCGCCTGGACCTTCTGGGTGAGAGCGTGCGCGGTGGCCTGGAACACCAGGCGGAGCTTCTTGCCGTCCTTCACGCGCACACCGTCCGCGCCGCGCGTCCAGCCCGCGCGGTCGAGGATCATGTTCGCCTTGTCGACGCTGAACTCCCACGTGTTGTTGGAAGACCGGAATCGGTCGGGGGTGTTCAGGATGTTCACCGCGATCTGGCCGGTGCGCCCCACCAGGTTGTCCTGGATGGTCTGGCGGTCCACGAGCAGGCCGATCGCGGTGCGCATCACCGGATCACTCAGGAAGGGATGCGGCGCCTTGAGCGAGGCGCGTTCGCCCTCGACCTCGGTCCACGGATCGGTCTGGTTGAGCTGAATGTGGCTGACCCCGCCGGATGGGATCGTCATCGCGCGGCCCTTGCCGCCCGCCTCGATCCGCTTCAGCACTTCCTCCTCGAGGAGGATGTAGTAGGCGAAGTCGTACTCGCCCGTTTGCATCACCGCTCGCGCGGCCCCGGCGGCGTCGCCGCCGCACTTGATCTCCACGCGGTCGAAGAAGGGACGGTTCGGAACGTGATAGTTGGCGTTGATCTCGGCGCGGATCACGTCGCCGGGCCGGAACTCGACCAGCTTGTAGGGCCCGGTGCCCACGGGCCGGATCATGCCGATGGCCTCGCGCGCGCCCGCGCCCTTGGTGGACTCGAAGACGTGCCGGGGGAGCAGCCCCTCCCCGGTGAAGAACCCCTGCCAGAACGGCTGGGGCTTGCCGAAGTTCACCTTCACCTGGTGCGAGTCGATCTTGTCGATCTTGGCGATCTCGAGATAGCCCTCGCGGCTGACCGAGCCGGTCGCGGCGTCGGTGGCGAACTGCCAGTTGAAGATGACGTCGTCCGCGGTGAACGGGGTGCCGTCGTGCCAGGTGACTCCGCGCTTGAGCTTCCAGATGACCCAGCGGCCGTCCTTGGCCACCGTGCCCTTCTCGAGCGAGGGCAGCTCGGAAGCGAGCAACGGGGTGAACGTCCCGTCCGGCGCCGCGGCGGCGAGCGGCTCGTAGAAGAGCCGGCTCGCGGTCACGTCGCGCAGGGCGCCGGTGAAGTGGGGGTGCAGCAAGGTCGGCGCGTCCCACATGAGGACGCGGAGCTCCCCCCCGCCGCCGCGCCGGGTCGGCACGAAGTCCTTGGCCTGGGCGTGCGCGGCTCGCTGCGCCAGGGCCGGGCTGGCCGCGAGCAGCTGCGCCGCCATGGGGGCGGTGAGGCCCATCGCCATGAGGGTTTGGACGAAAGCCCGGCGGGAGAGGCGCCCCCGCTCGACGTCGCGGATCATCCGGCGAAGGGTCTTTTCGACGCTCATGCCCGGGGGCTCCTCATGGTGGGTGGTCCGATCTGGATAGCGTGGAGACGGGCCGGAGTCAAGAGGCTGCCGAAACGGTCTCCGCGGGAGCCCACTCCCAGGCGCGGAGCCCGAAGCTGTCGCCTTCGACCACGAGCGCGCCCAGGTGACAGGGGGCGGGGACCAACTCGCGGAGGCTCCAGCGCCCCACCTCCGCGGGATCCTCCAGCGAGGCGGCCAGCGCGCGCGTCGCGCCGGTGGCGAGCGGCACTTCGAAGTGCTGGAGCGAGAGCGAGAGCCCTTCGCCGCGCGCCTTCACGTACGCCTCCTTCCGCGTCCAGCAGCGCACGAAGGTCGCGGTCCGCTCTTCGGGCGCCGACGCGAGCAGCGTGTCCACCTCGGCGCGGGCGAAGAAGCGCCGCGCCACGTCGATCCCGCCGTGCCCGAGGCGAATGCCTTCGACGTCCACGCCCACGCGCCGGTGCTGCGCCACCGCGAGCACCGCGCACCAGTCGGCATGGCTGAGGTTGAACTCGAGGCGGTCGGGCGCGGCGAGCAGCGCGGGCTTGCCCTGAGGCGCCCGCACGAAGCGCAGCGTCTCGGGCCGGGCGCCGACATAGCCGGCGAGGATGCTGCGCAGCGCGGCCCGGCCGGCCAGGAAGCGCTCGCGGTCACGTGAGAAGCGGAATCGGCGCGCCCGCTCACGCTCTTCGGCGGGCAGGCGCTGCTCGAGTGCCAGCCCCTCGGGAATCATCTCGTCGAGGTCGAAGCGCCACACGTGCACTTCGTCGGCCCCGAGACGCGGCGGCGCGTCGGGGCGGACCCAGTCGAGCGGCGGGCTCATGCGCGCGTGGCCTCCTCGAGGCACGCGCGGAGGCGCTCCCCGGTGGCTCGCACGTATCGGGTGATCGCGCCGACATGCCCACCCGGCACGGGATGGACGGTCACCCGCGGGCAGATGGAGGACCAGCCGAGATCGGGCCGCCGATCCTCCTCTTCCACGGAGCGAAGGACGACGATGTGGTCAGGGTACGGCGCGGGAATGTAGCGTCGCACCGCGCGCTCGTAGTGGACCGCGAGGGGACTCGCCGGCCGCGGGGTCGGGCCGGGCTCCGCGGGAGCGGGGCGCCGGGAGCCGCCAAGCCGCTTCTGCGCGAGCGCGCCGAGGCCCCGTAGCCGCGCGCCGAGCCCACCTCCGCCCGCCGCGTCGAGCCGCCCGCGATAGTAGCGGAGCCGGGCTACGATGCGCCCCTCACGTACGCGCCAGCGGACCAGCCGTTCATCGCGGCGCGCCGCCGGCACGCGCAACAGGGCGTCGACCGCGCGCGCGAGCACGCCCAGCACTCGCACGGCTCGACGGGGCGCGGAGGCGTCGAGCATGATGACCAGCGGCACCGCCTCGCCGCGGGCCCTCAGGCGACGGGCGATCTCGAGCGCGACCAGAGCGCCGTTGCAGTGACCGCCGAGCACATAGGGCCCGGCCGGCCGGACCGCCCGGATGTCAGCGAGATGCGCCGCCGCCATCGCTTCGATGGTCTCGGGCACCGCCTGCCCCAGTAGACCGTGCGGATGCACCGCGTAGAAGGGCTGGTCCGCGCCCGCCGCCTCGGCGAGCGCGCGCGTGAAGAAGCCGCCCCCGTCGAAGTCGCCGTGGCAGAAGAAGAGTGGAGGACGCGAGCCGGCGTGGTTCAGCGCCACCAGCGGCGGCTCCGACGCCGCAACCTCTTCGCGGAGGGCCCGGGCGAGATGCTCGATGGTAGGGCCCGTGAAGAGGGTGGTGAGCGGCACCCGACGGCCCCACTCGCGCTCGACGGCGGTCATCATCCGCGCGGCCAGGAGGGAGTGGCCTCCGAGGTCGAAGAAGCTGTCGCGCACCCCGATCCCGGTGACGCCCAGCAGCGCCTCCCAGATGTCGATGAGCGCGCGCTCGGTGGCGTTGCTCGGCTTCACCCGATGCGCGGACTCGCGCGCGTCCCCAGGATCCGGGGCGGGGAGCATGGCGCGATCCAGCTTGCCGTTCGGCGTGAGCGGGAGCGCGGGCACCACCACCACCACGCCCGGCACCATGAACGCGGGCAGGGTGCCGCGCAGCGCGCTCCGGATCTCGGCCGGCCGAGGGCTCGTGCCCGGCGCGGGGACGACGTAGGCGACGAGCCGGCGTGTGTCGGAGGCCTCGCCCTCCGTCACCACGACGGCATGCCCAACCTCGGGAAGCCGGAGCAGCGCCGCCTCGATCTCGTCCGGCTCGACACGATGGCCGCGCAGCTTCACCTGGCGATCCAGGCGCCCCAGAAACTCGACCACGCCATCGGCGTGAAAACGCGCCCGATCGCCGGTGCGATAGAGCCGTGCGCCGGGCGTCGAGTCGAAGGGGTGCGGCACGAAGCGCTCGGCGGTGAGATCGGGTCGACCGAGATAGCCGTCGGCGAGCCCGGGGCCGCCGATGTAGAGCTCCCCCCCCACCCCCGGCGGCACCGGCTCGCGCCGATCGTCGAGGATGTAGATCTCGGTGTTCGCGATGGGGCGTCCGATCGGCACCGTCGAGGCGCGCTCCGGCAGCTCACGCACCTCGTGCCAGGTGGCGAAGGTGGTCGTCTCGGTGGGTCCATAAACATTGAGCAGCCGTGCGGGCGGTGCGGCTCGCAAGACCTCACGCACCCACCGCGGCTCCGCCGTCTCGCCACCGAAGAGGACGTGCCGCAGCGCCCCGAAAGCGTCCGGCGCCTCCTGGGCCACCTGGTTGAAGAGGGACGTGGTGAGGAAGAGCGTGGTCACGCCCGCGCGCGTGAGCGTGCCGGCGAGGGCCCGCGGCGCGAGCGCGGCGTCAGGCGGGATCAGGACGAGCCGGGCGCCGTTCAGCAGCGCGCCCCAGATCTCGAAGGTGGCCGCGTCGAAGGCGGGGTTCGAGACGTGCGCGACCACGTCGTCGGGGCCGAGCCGCACGTAGTCGGTGTCGCGCACCAGACGCGCGATCGCCCGATGCGGTACCGCCACGCCCTTGGGAGCGCCCGTGGAGCCCGAGGTGTACATCACGTAGGCGAGGTCGCCCCCTCCGAGCGCGAGCGCCTCGGCGGCCGGCGCCTCGAGCGCCTCACCATCGGACGACTCCAGCCGCACCTCGGGGCGGGCGTCGCCGCGCCCCGCCCCCGCGGTGACGATGGCGACGGCGCCCGCGTCGTCGAGCAGCGCGGTGCGGCGCTCCGCCGGGTGGGAGGGGTCGAGGGGCACGTAGGCGCCGCCCGCGGTCAGCACGCCTAGCAGCGCGACCACCAGCTCGATGGAGCGGTCGCAGCAGACGCCGACGCGCATCCCCCGGCCGACCTCGAGGTCGCGCAGCCGACCGGCTAACCGTCGGGCCCGACGATCCAGCTCCGCGTAGGTGATCGTCCGCCCACCGTCCGTGACCGCCACCGCGTCGGGCGTCCGGGCGACCTGCTCGGCGAAGAGCGCCGGGACTGACCGGTCCGCGGGGTACGGCGAGCGCGTGGCGTTCCACTCCACCAGGACGCGGTGCCGTTCCGTCTCACCGAGGAGCGGCAGCTGCGAGATCGGGCGGTCGGCGTCGCGAGCGATCTCCTGGAGCAGCTGGCCGAACTGCGCGAGCAGGTTCGCGGCGGTGGCGCGATCGAAGAGCGCCGTGCAGTACTCGAGAGTGCCTCGGAGGCCGTCGGGTACCTCGACGAGGATCATCGAGTAGTCAACCTTGGCCCCGCCCTCGTCGAGAGGGAGCGGCGTCGTCCCAAGGCCGGCGAGAGCGAGCGGCGTACGGGGCGCGTTCTGCAGCGCCAGCATGGCCTGGAAGACGGGATTGCGGCTGGCATCGCGCGCGGGCCGGAGTGCTTCCACCAGCCGTTCGAAGGGAACCTCAGCGTTGGCGAAGGCGCCGAGCGCGGCTTCCCGGGTGCGCCGGAGGAGCTCCACGAAGGTCGGGTCCCCGGCGAGCTCGCCGCGCAGCACCACGGTATTGGCGAAGAAGCCGATGAGCCCTTCGAGCTCGGTGCGCGGGCGCCCGGCGATCGGCGAGCCGACCAGGACTTCGTCCTGGCCGGCATGTCGGGCCAGAAGGACCTGAAAGGCGGCGAGGAGGGTCATGTAGAGCGTGGCGCCTTGCCGCCGCGCGAGCGCGCGAAGCCCGTCGGTGACGTCACGGCCGACCGTGAACCTCACGTCGCCTCCCGCAAAGCTCTGAATCGGCGGTCGCGGGCGGTCGGTGGGCATCGTGAGCGCCGCCGGCGCGCCGGCGAGCCGCTCCATCCAGTACGCGAGCTGCCCCTGGAGCTCCGGGCCCCCGAGGCGCTCGCGTTGCCACACGGCGTAGTCGCCGTACTGCACGGGAAGGGGTGGCAGCGCGGGGGTTCGGCCCGCGCGGAGCGCGGCGTAGGTCGCGTCGAGCTCACGGGCAAGCACCCCGATCGACCAGCCGTCGGAGATCAGGTGGTGGTGCGTGAGGACGAGGAGATGCTCGTCGGCGCTTCGGCGGAAGAGTCGCGCACGGATCAGTGGTCCCCGCTCGAGGTCGAAGAGCTGGCGGGCCTCGCGGCCGGCCGCGCGCTCCAATGCTGCGTCGTCGCCGTCGGGCCACGGGTCCACGGGCAGGGTGAAGGGCCCGCTGGGCGCGATGCGCTGACGTGGCTCCCCATCTTCGACGACGATGGCGGTGCGGAGCGCTTCGTGGCGATGGACGATCAGCTCGAAGCTCCGGCGAAGCGCCTCGACGTCGAGCCGCCCGCTGAGTCGCACTGCGAGCGGGATGTGGTACACCGCGCTGTCGGGCACGAGCTGGTGCAGGAACCACAGGCGCTGCTGGGGTGGCGAGAGCGGCACCGGCGCCGCGGGATCCCGGCGCGGCAGCGCGCTCCGCGCCGCCGGCGCGCCCGCGAGCAGCTTGGCCTCGAGGCGCTGCCGCTCCTCGGGGCTCAGCGTCGAGGCTCGGCGCGCCGCCCGCTCGGCCATCAGCGCGCATCTCCGGCGGAGGGACCCAGTCGCTCCGCGATGCGGGCTGCCACCGCCGCGACGGTGGGCGTCTCCAGGAACTGATCCAGAGGCACCGTGACGCCCAGCGCGTCCGCCATGTGCGCTGCCGCGACCGCCGCCTGCAAGGAATCGCCGCCCAGCGCCACGAAATCGTCGGCCACGCCCACCGGACGGCTCAGCACCTCGCTCCAGATCTTGGCGACCTGGGCTTCGATGGCGGTGAGCGCGGGCGCCGGCCCGTTCGCCGTCTTCAGTCGGGCGAGGGCGGCGGCCAGCTGGCGGCGGTCCGGCTTGCCGGTCGCGCCCAGGGGAATGATGTCCACGATGGCGAGCTGTCGAGGGACCTTGAACGCGGCGAGGTGGTCGCTCACGAAGCGCCGGATCTCCGCCTCGGTCACGCTCTCGCCCGGTCGCAGGACGAGCGCGGCGGCCACGTCCTCCCCCAGGGTCGGATGCGGGACGGGAAAGGTGACCGCGCGCGCCACCGCGTGGTGCGCGGTGAGCACGTCGTCGACCTCGCGCGGCGAGACCTTCTCGCCGCCGCGGTTGATCATCTCCTTGATGCGGCCGGTCACGTAGAGATAGCCGTCGGGATCGAAGCGACCGAGATCGCCCGTCCGATACCAGCCGTCGCGGAAGGCGGCGGCATTGGCGGCGGGATCGTTCTCGTATCCCGCCATCACCGTCTTCCCGCGCACCTGGATCTCGCCGACCTCGCCCGTTCGCTTCAGGCCGCCGTCCTCGCCGACGATGGTGACCTCATCGGTGACCGGCCGTCCCACCGAGCCCGTCCGGCGCTCCCCGGGCGGGAGCGGGTTCGAGGTGACGAGCATGCACGATTCGGACTGCCCGTAGCCCTCGATCACGGGCACGCCGAAGTGACGCTCGAGCTCCCGCATCACCGCGGGGGGAAGCGGCGCCGCGGACGAGCGGATGAAGCGCAGCACGTGCCCGGCCATCACGGTCGGATGCTGCGGCGCCTCCGCTACGATGGCCTGATGGATGGTGGGCACCGCCGAGTACCAGGTGGGCCGCGTCGCCTCGATCCAATCGAAGACCGCGATGGGATCGAAGGCGGGCGTGCAGATCACGCTCGCGCCCGCGGCCAGCGAGGTGAGCACGACCATCAGCCCCTGGACGTGGAACAGCGGCATCACGCCGAGGGCCCGATCGTCCGGGCGCAGCGCGAAGGTCTCCACGAAGCCCTGGATCGCGGCGGCCATGTTCGCGTGAGTGAGCGGGACCACCTTGGGTCCTGCCGTGGTGCCCGACGTGTGGATGGCGAGAGCCACGTCGTCCGGGCCCGGGCGGTCGACGGGACGTGGCGTCACGGGGAGGCGAGGCCCCAGCGTGAAGCGACCGGCAGGTCCGGGGCGCGGCTCGATCTCGAGAAGGGGCAGGCCGAGGCGGGCGGCGACGGCGCGGGCGGCGGGTCCGCGGTCGGGGGGGACGATGACCGCGCTCGCCCGCGCCGCGGTGAGATACCGCTCGAGCTCTCCCTCGCGATACAGGGGATTCAGCGGCACCGCGGTGGCCCCGAGCGCGGCCGCGACGAAGGCGACGGCCAGCTCCGGGCCCTGGGGCATGACCAGGGCGATGCGGTCGCCTCGCCCCAGCCCCCACGTGGCGAGCACCTCGATGACCTCGTCCACCTGGGCGAGGAGGTCGCGATAGCAGAGCGGCGCCGCGCCGGGCGCGACAATCGCCGCCGCCTCGGGCGCGCGGCGCGCCTGCGTCTCGATGAGCGTGCGCAGGGTCGGCGCGGCCGCGGGCGTCGGCTCCTTCGCGGCCGCCGCCTCGGTGAAGGTGACCTCGTCCATCAGCTGGCTCTCGAGGATTGCCTCGGCCAGATCAGCCAGCACCGGGGCTTCGAAGATCAGCCGCAGCGGGACGTCGACGCCGAGCCGCTCGCGTAGCCGCGAGGCCAGCCGCGCGGCGAGCAGCGAATGGCCGCCGATCGCAAAGAAGTCGTCATGACGACCGATCTCGGTCACACCGAGAAGCTCGGTCCACATGTGGGCCAGCGTCTGCTCGAGCGGCGTGGCGGGCGCCTCCCGCACCGCCGCCCGCAAGAGATCGTGCTCGCCTGGATCAGGCAGGGCGGCCCGGTCGAGCTTCCCGTGCGCGGTGACGGGCAGCGCGTCCAGCGTCACGACCGCCCGTGGAATCATCGTCACCGGCAGCTGCTCGGCGAGGAAATGCCGCAAGGTCTCGCGATCGAGCCGGGCCTCGGGCCGGAGCACGACCCAGGCGGCGAGATAGCCGTCGCCGCTGTCCTCGCGTACCGTCACGACCGCCTCGCGCACCGCGGGGTGCCCGGCGAGCACCGCCTCCACTTCGCCCAGCTCGACACGCATGCCACGGAGCTTCACCTGATGATCGAGGCGGCCGAGATACTCGAGGACGCCGTCGGCGCGCCATCGCGCGCGGTCGCCCGTTCGATAGAGCCGCGCCCCGGGCTCGGGGCTGCGCGGGTCCGGCACGAACCGCTCCGCGGTCAGCTCCGGCCGGTTGAGGTAGCCGCGCGCGAGTCCGACGCCGCCGAGATGAAGCTCGCCGGCCACGCCCGGCGGCACCGGCTGTCCCGCAGGGTCGAGCACCCACGCGCGCATGCCCCCGATGGGCCGGCCGATGGGCACGCTGCCTTCGCCGCGCCCACAGCGCCACCACGTCGCGTCGATCGTCGCCTCGGTCGGCCCGTAGAGATTGATCAGCTCCACGGGTAGGCGGGCGAGACACCGCTCGGCCAGTTCGGCGGTGAGCGCCTCACCGCCGCAGCACACGCGGCGCAGCGCCCGGGCTTCCGCGAGCGCGGGCTCGTCGAGGAGGGCGCGCAGGAGTGACGGCACGAGCTGCAGCACGGTGATCCCGTGCTCGGCGAGGACGCGGGCGAGCTCGCTCGGGTCGCGCTGCGCGCCCGCGGGACCAATGATCAGGCGTGCGCCCGCCAGCAGGGGCGCCCAGAACTCCCAGACCGATGCGTCGAAGCCGATCGGGGTGCGCTGGAGGACCGCATCCGCCTCCGTGAGGGGCAGCGCGTCCGCCATCCAGCGCATGTGGTTCACGATGGCGCGATGGGGAATCATCACGCCCTTCGGGCGGCCGGTGGAGCCGGACGTGTAGAGAATGTAGGCGAGGGCCTCGGGGTCGGCGCCGGCGTCGAGCGGCTCCTCCGCCGCCCGCCCGATCTCCCCGACGTCGGTGGACGGGCAGACGACGCGAATACCGAACTCGGCGAGCCGGGACCCGAGCGCGGTGTCCGCGATCACCACCGACGCGGCCGCGTCGGCCAGCATGAAGCGTAGACGCTCCGCGGGGAGGGCCGGGTCGAGGGGCACATACGCTCCACCCGCTTTGAGCACGGCATAGAGCGCGACGGGGAGATCGAGCGACGGGCCCATGTAGACGCCGGTAGGCGCGTCGGGCCCCACCCCGAGCACGCGCAGATATCGGGCAAGCGCGTCCGCCCGTGCCTCGAGCTGCCGGTAGGTGAGCGTCTCGCTCCCCGCGACCACCGCCACCGCGTCGGGCGAGGCCGCGGCGCGCGCCGCAACGAGCTGATGCAAGCACGCCGTGGCGGGCTGCGCGGGCGCCCCGACCGCAGAAGCGCCGCTCCAGGACTCGAGGCACGTCACCTCGTCGGCCGTCAGCAGCGGGAGCTCGGAGACGCGCCGGTCGGGGTCGCTCGCCGCGCCCTCGAGGAGCCGCGTGAAGTGCCCGAGCAGCCGGTCGATGGTCGACGCGTCGAAGAGATCGGTGCTGTACTCGGCGGTGAGCTGGAGCCCCGCGGCGGTCTCCAGCGCGGTCAGCGAGAGGTCGAACTTTGCGGTTCCGCTCCGGACCCGCAGCGGCGTGGCGGTGAGCCCGGGCAGGCGGGTCGCGGGCGCGAATGAGGCCTCATGCAGCACCAGCGTCACCTGCACGATGGGCGAGCGGTCACGGCGACGCTCGGGCGCGATCGCGGCGACCAGACGCTCGAAGGGCAGCTCCTGATGCCCCAGGGCTTCGCGGGAGACGCGCGAGGCGTGACGCAGCACGTCCCGGAACGTCGGATCGCCGTCGAGCGTCATCCGCAGCGGGAGCGTGTTGACGAAGTAGCCGATCAACGGCTCGACGTCGCGGAGAATGCGGCAGGCGCTGGCCGTGCCCACGACGAGGTCGGTCTCGCCGGTGTAGCGGTGCAGGAGCGTTTGAAAGGTGGCGAGCAGCGCCGCGAAGAGGGTCACGCGCTCGGCCCGGGCGAGCGCCCTCACCACGCTCACGAGCGCGGAGGGCACGAGCCGCGTGCACTGGCTTCCCCCGTCGCCGAGCTCGGCCGGACGTGGACGGTCGGTGGGCAGCGCGAGGGCGGGTGGCGCCCCGGCCAGCCGCTCCCGCCAGTAGCCGATCTCGTCGGCGAGCCGCGCCCCGACAAGCCGTGCGCGCTGCCATGCCGCGTGGTCCGCGTACTGCACGAGCAGCGGCGGCAGCGCCGCGATGTCGCCGGTGAGCGCCGCCGCGTAGTGCGCTTCCAGCTCACGGACGAGCACGCCCATGGACCAGCCGTCGGAGGCGATGTGATGGAGGACCAGGAGCACGGCATGCTCGCGCTCGCCCAGCCGCGCGACGAGCGCCCGCAGCATGAGGTCAGACGTGAGGTCGAACGGACGGCGGACCTCCCCGGTGAGCTGAGCATCGAGGGCGGCCTCGCGGGCATCCTCGGGCACCGCCGAGAGATCGACGAACGTCACCTCGACGGGTCGGGGCGGGCCCACCATCTGCACGGGTTCGCCGTCGGTCTCGTGGAAGGTGGTGCGGAGCGCCTCGTGGCGCGCGACGATGGCGGTGAGGGCGCTCTCGAGGGCACCCACGTCGAGGGCGCCGGCAAGCCGGAAGGCCCTCGACATGTTGTAGGCGGGCGAGCCGGGGCGCAGCCGGTTTACGAGCCAGAGCTGCTGCTGCGCGAAGGAGAGCGGGGCGGGCGGCCGGCTGGCGAGGCTCATGCCGTCACCTCCGCCGCGACGATGCGGGCGAGCGCGGCCCGATCCGGCTTGCCGGTGAGCCCGCGGGGGATCTCGCTCACGAGCACGATCTGCCGCGGCACCTTGAATGCCGACACGCGCTCGGCGGTGAAGACCCGCAGCGCGGCGGGCGTCACCGCGGCGCCCTGGGCCAGGACCACCGCCGCCGCGATGTCCTCGCCGAGCGTGCGGTGGGGGATCCCGAAGGTCACCGCCTCCCGCACCGCGGGATGGGCGAGCAAGACCTCCTCGACCTCGCGCGGCGCGATCTTCTCGCCGCCGCGATTGATGATCTCCTTCAGCCGGCCCGTGATGAAGAGAAACCCGTCCGCATCGAGATGGCCGAGGTCGCCGGTGCGGAACCAGCCCTCGCGGAAGCTGGCCGTCGTCGTCGCGAGGTCGTCCTCGTAGCCGGCCATGACGTTGATCCCGCGCACCACGATCTCGCCGCGGCTTCCCGGGGGAAGGGGACGGCCCGCGGGATCGACGATGGCGATCTCGGGACCTGCGCTCACGCCCGCCGATCCCGGCTTGCCCGCGTCCCGCGCCAGGGGCGCCACCGCCACGAGGGTGGCCGTCTCGGTCTGGCCGTAACTCTCGATGACGGGCGCGGCGAAGAGGCGCTCCATCTCCTCGCGCAGGCGGGGAGGCAGCGCGGATGAAGCGGAGCGAATGAAGCGGAGGCTGACGTGCGCGGCAATCGAAACGGCGGTGTCTCCATCGAGCGCGGCCTGACCGAGTATGCCCTGATGCACCGTCGGCGTGCCGTTCACCCAGGTCGGGCGGGTCTCCTCGAGCCATGCGAAGACCCGCGCCGCCTCGAAGCGCGGCGGGCACACCACAGCGGATCCGGCCTCGAGGGAGGCGATGAGCATCATGAGGCCGTTGACGTGGAAGAGCGGCATGAGATCGAGGCAGCGGTCGCCCGGCTGGAGCGCGAGCGCGCGCCGGTGCCCGCGCGCGGACGCGAGGATCTGGCGGTGGCTCAGGGGCACGCGCTTCGGCCGCGCGGTGGTGCCGGACGTCAGGAGCACCAACGCGATATCGTCGCCGCCTTGCTCCTCGGGCGGGGCGTCCGAGTCGGGCAGTGGCGCGTCGAGCGAGATGGCGCCCGCGGGCCCGGCGGGCTCGCTCTCGATCGCGATCGCCGGCAGTCCAAGCCGGCGCGCGACCGTGAGGGCGACTGAGCCGGCGGGGGCGACGAGGGCATCGAGCGGCGTGCTTCCGAGGATCGCCTCGAGCTCCGGCGGAGGCGCGGTGGGATTCAACGGCACACACACGGCGGCCGCGGCGATGGCAAGGAGCGCCACCGCCGCATCCGGCCCCTGCGGGGCCACGATGGCGATACGCGCGCGGCGGCCCAGGCCCGCTCCGGCGAGCCGCTGGGATGTCTCGTCCACGCGGGCCAGCAGCTCGCGATACGACAACGGCGGCCGCCCCGGCGCCACGATCGCCGGCGCGGTGGGCGTGCGGCGCGCGTGCGCCTCGAGGAGCGCACGGAGCGTCGCGGCCGCCTCCGGGGACGGCTCGTTCGCCGCCTCCGCGGGCTCCTCGCGCACGCGCCTGGCGTCCATTCCCGCCTCGCCGGCCTCGGACTCGAGCAGGGCGAGGGCCAGGTCCGCGATCGTCGAGGTCTCGAAGATCTGGCGAAGCGGGATCTCGACACCGAGACGGTCGCGCAGGCGTGCCACCAGCCGGGCGGCGAGGAGCGAATGGCCCCCGAGATCGAAGAAATCGTCGAGGACCCCGATCCGTCCGCCGCCCAGCACCTCCGTCCAGATCTCGAGCAGCGCGGCCTCGAGGGGCGTGCGGGCCTCGACGTGGACGGCCCCTCCCACCGCGTCGTCCGGCTCCGGGACTGGCAGCGCGTCGCGGTCCAGCTTGCGGTTGGCGGTGAGCGGCAGCACGGTCAGGGGCACGACCGCCGCGGGCACGAGATGGGCGGGCAGGAGCTGGCGCGCGAACTGGCGCAGGGCCGCGCGGTCGACCGACGCGCCCCCGTGCGGCACCACGTACGCGGCCAGGCGCTGATCGCCGGGGTGCGGCTCCCACGGCAACACCGCGACGTCGCGGATGGCGGGGTGCTGACGCAGCACGCTCTCGGCTTCGCCGGGCTCAGTCCGGATGCCGCGGATCTTGATCTGTCGATCGATGCGCCCCAAGAACTCGAGCGCGCCGTCGGAGCGGGCGCGGACGAGGTCGCCCGTCTTGTAGAGCCGGCCGCCGGCGGCGTGAGGATCGGCCACGAAGCGCGCGGCGGTGAGCGCGGGATCCCCGACGTAGCCCGACGCCACGCCGACGCCCCCGATGTGCAGCTCGCCCGGCACACCGGCCGGCACGGGGCCGAGCGCCGCATCGAGGACGCGCGCCGACACCCCGGGGATGGGCCGTCCGATCGGCACCGCGCCCTCCGCCTCGGCACTCGCGTCGACGTGATGGAACGTGGAGGTCATCGTGCACTCGGTGGGCCCGTACTGGTTGACGAACGCCGCGTTCGGGGCGAGATGCCGGATGGCGCGGCGCACGTCGTCGTACAGGAGCGGCTCCCCGGTGGTCAGCACGAGCCGCAGGCTGGACGCGACGAGCCCGCGGTCCTCGGCTGCGCCGGTCAGCGGGCGGAGCACCGACGGGACGAGGGCGAGCAGCGCGGTCGTCTCATGGGCGCGCAGCCGGTCGAGGATCGCCTCCGGGTCCGCCGCCTCGGCGTCCCGCAGCAGCACGACACGCGCGCCCACCGCGAGGGGCCCGAACAGCTCCCGCACCGAGGCGTCGAAGGATGCGCGCGCGATCTGGAGGACCACGTCGGTGGGGCGAAGCCCGAACGTCTCGGTGAGGAAGCCCAGATAGCTCAGCACGGCCCGGTGAACGATCGGCACTCCCTTCGGAGCGCCGCTCGAGCCCGACGTGAAGGCGATATAGGCGAGGTCGTCGAGCCCCGGGCTGTCATGGAGCGATGCGCCGTGATCGTCCGGACCCGTCGGCACGTCCCGATCGACGCAGAGCGTGGGGTGGCCCTCGCCCCGGCAGCGGGGCTCCAGATCGGATCGGGTCAGGACACAGCACGCGTCGACGCTCGTGAGGATGCGAGCCAGGCGTGCCGGCGGCTCGTCGGGGTCCAGGGCCACGTAGGGCGCGCCCGCCCGCATCGCGCCCAACAGCGCCGCCAGGAGATCGGGGGAGCGACCGAGGCACACCGCCACCGGCCGGCCGGGTCCCGCGCCGCGGTCGCGGAGCAGGCGCGCGAGGTGGTGGGCGCGCGAGACGAGCGCGGCATACGTGAGCGTCGTCTCGCCCTGCACCACCGCGACCGCGTCGGGGGTGCGCGCGGCTTGGGCTTCGACGAGGGCAGGGACGCTGACCGCGCTCGGCGCCGGCGCATCGGGACCGCGGCCGCGGGAGACGAGCGCCGGGCGCTCCTCCGCCGGCACCAGCGAGATCTCGTCGAGTCGGCGCTCGGGGTCCGCGACGGCATGCTCGAGCACCGACGCGAGCTGGGCGAGCAAGGCCGTCGCAGTCTCGGGCTCGAAGAGGTCCGCGTCGTACGTCAGGAAGCCGCTGACTCCTGCCGCCGACTCGTAGAGGGCGAGATTGAGGTCGAACTTCGCTCCCTCGCCGTAGAAGCCCATCGGCGTGAGGGAGAGGCGATCGAGCCGGAGCGGCGAGGCGGGCTGATTGTGCAAGTTGATGAACGCCGTAACCAGCGATGCGGCGGCGCTCCCCCGGTCGGGCCGGAGCGCCTCGACGAGCTTCTCGAACGGCAGCTCCTGATGCGCGTAGGCGTCGAAGGCGGTGGCCCGCACGCGTGCAAGGAGCTCACGAAAGGTCGGTCGGTTCGCGCAGTCCACGCGGAGCACGAGCGTGTCGAGGAACAGGCCGATCAAGCCCTCGGTCTCGGGTCTCGGACGGCTGGCCATCGGCGCGCCGATGAGGAGGTCGGTCTGCGCGGTGTGCCGGTGCAACAGCAGCGCAAAGCCGGCGAGGAGCGTCATGAACAGCGTGGCGCCTTCGCGCCGGGCCAGGGCGCGCAGCGCCGATGTCACGCCCGGGGAGAGCGCGAAGGGCAGTCGCCCCCCGCGGCCGCTCGACCGCCCGGGGCGCGGATGGTCCGTCTTCAGCGGGAGGGTGGGCGGCGCGCCGGCCAGGCGTGCGCGCCAGTGGGCGAGCAGGGGCTCGAGCGCGCCCCCGTCCAGGCGCTCCCGCTGCCACGCGGCGTAGTCGCCGTACTGGATGGCGAGCGGCGGCGCGGCGGGGCGGCGTCCGGCGAGGGCGGCGCGGTAGCCCGCGGCGAGTTCTCGCGCGAACACGTCCATCGACCACCCATCGCTCATGATGTGGTGCATGGTGAGGAGGAGCACGTGCTCCTCCGCGTCAAGGCGCACGAGGCGGCAGCGCCAGAGCGGCCCATGCTCGAGGTCGAAGAATCGGCGGGCTTCCTCGGCGGTGAGCCGGTCTACCTCGGGCGCACGCGCGGCGACCCCGAGCGGCTCGAGATCGGTGACCTCGAACGGGACGTTCAGGTGGGGCGCCACGCGCTGCCACGCGCGTCCGTCCCGGCCGACCAGCGACGTGCGCAGGATGTCGTGCCGCTCGGTGAGCCACTCGAGCGCACGGCCCAGCGCGCCCGCGTCGAGCGCGCCGGTGATGCGCCACCCCGTCGCCATGTTGTAGAGGGGGCGTCCGGGATCCAGCTGGTCGAGGAACCAGAGCCGCTCCTGGGCGAACGAGGCCGGGAAGAGATCGCCCCCTCCCGAGCGCGGCAGGCGGGGGATGGGCCCGACCGCGGGGCGCAGGACCGCGGTCTCGCGAGGCGCCGCCTCGATCGCGTGGGCGAGCCCGGCGATGGTCGGACGTTCGATGAAGGCGGACAGCGGAACGTCGACGCCCCAGGCCGTGCGCGTGCGGGCGAGCAAGAGGGCGGCGAGCAGCGAGTTGCCTCCGAGATCGAAGAAGTCGTCCTCGACGCCGACGTCGTCCACGCCGAGCACGGCGGTCCACATGGGCGCGATCTCGGTTTCTCGGGGCGTCCGCGGGGCGGGGCGCGGACTCGGGCCGGACACGGGGCTGCTCCCGGGCGGCGGAGGCAGCGCGCGGCGGTCCACCTTGCCATTGCCGTCCAGGGGCAGGCGATCCAGGACGACGAAGGCGGAGGGCACCATCACCTCGGGGACGCGCGGTGCGAGGGCGCGCCGAAGCTCGCTCGCATGGAGTGTCCCGCCACTGGCCGGGACCAGATAGGCGACCAGCCGCGGCGCGCCCGGCTCCTCCTCGCGCACGAGCGCGACCGCCTCGGCCACCCCGGGCAGGGCGAGCAGCGCGGCCTCCACCTCCGCGACTTCAATGCGCTGTCCGCGCACCTTGACGTCGCCATTGCGACGGCCCAGTAGCTCGAGCATCCCATCGGGGCGCAGGCGACCAAGATCGCCGGTGCGATACAGGCGCGTGTCCGGACGGCCGGGCTCCACGAGAAAGCGTTCGGCGCTGAGCGCGGGCTGCTTCCAGTAGCCCACAGCGAGGTACGCGCTGCGTACCGCGATTTCCCCCCGCTCGCCGGGCGCGGCCGGGGCGCCAGCTTCGTCGAGCACCACCGCCTCCATGTCCTCCACCGGCCCGCCGATCGGCACCACGCCCTCGGGGACAGGATCACGCGTGGTGAAGAAGAACTGGCGCACGAGGCCGCACTCGGTGGCTCCGAGCCCGTTGACGAGCACGCAGTCGGGCCCGAAGCGCTCCCGAAAGAGCGCGAGGTCGCCCGGGGTGGCACGATCGCCCTCGAGCCGGATCACGCGGAGGGCGGGCAGGGGGCGGTCGCCGCCGGCGGCCAGGCGGAAAAGCGCCGGCACCGAGTGATAGACGGTGATGGCCTCGGAGGCGAGCCATTCGGCGATGCGATGCGCGCCGTCGTGCGCCACGTCGAAGGGGAAGATCGCTGCGCCGTTCAGGAGGGCGCCGAACAGGCTCGAGACGGCGCCGCTGAAGGTCGGCCCCTGCAGCAGCGTGAGGCGATCGTCCGCACCGAGGTGCAGCGTGTTCGTATAGCGCATCACGTTGTGCAGCACATTGCGATGCGTGTCGAGCACGCCCTTGGGCCGGCCGGTCGAGCCGGAGGTGTAGAAGATGTAGGCGCCGGCGTCCGGCCGGACATCGACGGGGGGCGGCGTCTCGATCCCGGGAAGGCCCGGCGCATCCAAGGCCACGACCTTCGCGCGCGGCGCGATCCGCCGCGCGAGCTCGGCGTGCGCGGTAATCGTGAGAACGAGCCGCGCCTCCGCGTCCTCGATCACATCGGGCAGGCGCGGCTCAGGGTGCGCGGGATCGAGCGGCACGTAGAGCTTGCCGGCCTTGAGCGTGCCGAGCACGGCGCTGATCTGGCGCACGCTCTGGGGCAACAGCAGCGCGACGGGCTCGTGCCCCGCGCCGAGGGCGTCGAGGACGGCGTGCGCGACCCGGTTGGCCGCGCGGTCGAGCGCGTCGTAGGAGAGCGACTCCCCGCCCATCTTTACCGCGAGGCGGTCGCCACGACGGACGACCTGCTGCGCGAAGCGCGCGGGAAGGCTGCCGTCGAGCGCGGCCCTGGGAAAGGGCTCGTAGGCATTTGTCGGCCTTCCGTCAGAGCCAGGGCAGGATTGTGCGATCGCAGTCATCGGGCGGCCGTGCTGGCGAGTATTAGATGAAATCGCCGTGCCACCGTCAACGGGTAGTCAAGTCGCAGAAAAGGTTTACCTTTTCTGCTATGTAGGACTTTCGCTGCGAGGACTGTCAAGCCCGCCGACAGCGCACGGGCGGGAGGAAAAAAAGCACCAGAGAAGGCGTGTAAGCCGGGTCCTGTGAGCCGAGCTTGCGCCCGGCCCGATGATCATTTCTCTAGGACGCCGGTTACCCGGCGCCTCAAGCGGCCGTACCCGAGAGCGCCACGCGGGCCGCGCTTCACCCGCGCGCCGGGCTTGGAACCCGACGCCGGGATCGCTCTCCTATTTGACCTTGCTCCGGGTGGGGTTTACCGAGCCGGCGCGGTTACCCGCGCCGCTGGTGAGCTCTTACCTCACCGTTTCACCCTTACCGCACGGCGAAGCCGCGCGGCGGTTTGCTTTCTGTGGCACTGGTCCGTGGGGTCGCCCCCCCTGGCCGTTAGCCAGCACCCTGCCCTGTGGAGCCCGGACTTTCCTCCCGCGCGAGTCGCCTCGCGCCGGCGACCATCCGGCCTTCTCTGGTGCCAGTCAAAGAGCGTGTGGAAACCGTGAGAAAGTATAGCACCGTGAGAGAGCCGCTGATCGCGGTCGCCACCGTGGTGACGGGGATCGCCGGCGTCTATCTCACGGCGCAGGTTCTCCTGTGGGGCTTCTCGCGGCTTTCCGGCTGGACGACCCTCGCCGCGCGCTACCCGGGAAGCGGCTCAGCGCCCGCGCCGCGCACGCGGTTCGGCGACGGGGTGTTCCGGGGCTGGATCGGCTACAACGGCGGTCTGGTTCTGGCCGCCGACACGCGCGGGGTCTACATCTCCGCGATGCCCATCGTGCTGACGCCGTGGCACTCCCCGATCTTCATCCCATGGGGAGAAATTACCGAGATCAGGGGCCGGCGGATCCTGTGGACACGGTGCTATGGAATTCGGACGCGGCGCGCGCCCGATGTCGACTTCGCGCTGCGCCGGCGCACGTTCGAGCTGGTGCGCGCGGACGCGCAGCGCGCGCACGTGCCCGTCATCGAAGCCTGAAGCGCGCGGCAAAATCGGCGCGCCGCCACCGCGTTCGGTTGTGCTCTCCTCCCCCGCCACATATAGTTTGAGCATGGCGGTGATGAGCCGGCAGACGCGCCACCGAGTCTTGCAGAAGATGCTGTGGTCGAGATTCGGGCTGTCGGCGGTTCGCGCGTACCTGGGGTTTTCCCGCCGGTGGGAGTACGTGGTGATGAATCGCTCGCTGCTCGGCGAGTCGAACGGCGAGCACTGGCTCCTGTCCCTGCTTCCGCCCGAGCCGTTCATCCTGGACGTCGGCTTCAACCGCGGCGAGTTCTCGCACGAAGCGCTGCGACGCCGCCCCCAGGCGCGGATCATCGGGTTCGACCCGGCGGCGTCGATGCAGCGAGCGTTCGCCAGCGGATTTGCGGAAGAGCCGCGCGTGGAGCTGCTCCCATTCGCGGTGGGGAATGCGCGGGGGGAAGCCGAATTCCACGACACGGCGGACGGCAACAGCAGCTTGGTCGGTGAGGCGGCGCCGGGGGCCGAAACCTACCGCGTACAGGTCGTGACGCTCGATGAGCTCGCCTGCGACCGTGGCTGGTCGGACATCGACCTGCTGAAGATCGACGCCGAGGGGTACGACCTGCACGTGCTCGAGGGAGCCGAACGGCTCCTCGAAAACCAGATCATCGCCATGTTCTCGTTCGAGTACAACGCCCCATGGATCGCGTCGCGCCGGTTTCTGAAGGACGCCTGCACCTATCTCGAGGACAAGCCGTACCAGCTCTTCCGGCTGTTCAATGGCTTTCTGTCCCCGTTCCAGTACAGTCACCGGATGGAGCGTCACGATCTGGGATGTATCTACATCGGGGTGAGCACGAAGCGCCTCGGTCGGGGAGATATCCCGACCCACGCGTTTCCCGTCTGATTCAGCGCGCGGGGCGGGGGCGGCCGCCTGGGCGCGGCGGATGGTCTCGACGGCCAGCGGCCCGTGTCGTTCAGCGGATGCCCGGCCCGCCAGCTTGTGCCAGGGATATCGCGGGGCACGCCGGTCAATCCCATGCCTTGATTGGTGGTTCAGGGCTCGCCGCCGGAGATCTCGCGCTCGGTTTCTAGATGGCGACGCGTGGTGCGGTGGGCGCGCCGGACAGCGCGCTCGGGCTCCCTCCCCCGCGGGGGAGGGGCGGCGGGCATCCCTCGGGGGTGTTGCCGGGGACCGCCTGGGGGTCTAGAGTGCCGAGTTGCATGAGGCGTATTGTCCTCGCATCACTGTTCCTGCTCGGTGCCGGGTTCTTGCGGGAGCGCAGGGGCCGGAGACGGGCGGAGCGATCCCTCGGCGAGCGGCTTCGCTTCGAGACCCTGCTGACCGATCACACTGCCACATTTAGCCGCGTCTCCGCTGCCGATGTGGACCGCGAGATCGAGCGGGCGCTGCGCCACATCGCGGACTTTCTCGAGGTCGACTGGGGCAGCTTCGCCGAATATTCCCAGGACGAGCGAACCGCCCGGATCACCCATGCGTGGGTCGCGGAGGGCGTGGATCGGCAGCCGGCGACGCTCGGGTTCGAGGAGCTGCCCTGGATCCTGGGGCGTCTCCAGCGCGGCGAGGTGGTGCGATTCTCGCGCCTCGACGAGCTCCCGGAAGGCCCGGGGGCGGTGGATCGGCGCACGCTCCGTGCGCTCGGCATACGATCCCACGTCGCGGTGCCGCTGACTGTCGAGGGCGTCGTGATGGGAGCAGTCGCGTTCAGCACGCTTCGGCGCGAGCGACCATGGCGGGATGAATTCGTCCAGCGGCTTCGCCTGCTCGGTGAGGTGTTTGCTAACGCCTTGTCGCGTCGGCGGCGGGAGATGGAAGGGCAGCGTCTCCGTCGGGAGCTCGCCCACACTGGGCGCGTGGCGACCGTCGGGGCGCTGACCACCTCGCTCGCCCATGAGCTCAATCAGCCCCTGACCGCCATTCTGAGCAACGCGGAGGCCGCCGAGCAGCTCCTCGAGACGGCGGCACTCCCGCTCGAGAAGCTGCGCGAGATCCTGCAAGACATCGTGAAGGACGACCGGCGCGCGGTGGAGATCATCCGTCGCCTGCGCGGTCTCCTCGCCAGGGGCGCCGTCGAGCCCGCCGCCCTCGACGTCAACGAGATGGTTTCGGAAGTCGGGCACCTCGTGAGCGCCGACGCGGCGGTTCGCAACGTGTCGGTGCGTCTCAACCTGGCCCCCGACCTTCCCCCCATCTGGGGTGACCGTGTCCAGCTCCAGCAGGTGGTCCTGAATCTGTTACTCAATGGGCTGGACGCGATGCCGGATGCGGATCGAGACGGCGGACGCTTGCTCCTCGAGACCGCCCGCTCGGGCCCGCTGAGCGTGCGGATCGCGGTGCGGGACTCGGGCACCGGCATTGACGGAGCGACCCTCGAGCAGATCTTCGACGCGTTCTATTCCACGAAGGCGGCGGGCATGGGTATGGGGCTCACCATCGCGCGCCAGATCGTCGAGGCGCACGGTGGTCGCCTGGAAGCGCGGAACAACCCAGAAGGTGGCGCGACGTTCTCCTTCACCCTGCCCGCCGGAGGCGGAAGATGAGCGCACCTCACGCGCCGGTGGTGTTCGTCGTCGATGACGACGCCTCGGTGCTCACGAGCCTGACGAGGCTCCTCACGGGCGCGGGATTCGAGGTCGAGCCGTTCGCCTCTGTCCCGGCCTTCCTCGCGCGTCGCCCCCACGATGGCCCGTGCTGCCTCTTGCTGGACGTGCGCATGCCCGGCTTGACCGGCCTCGACTTGCAGGAAGCGCTCACCGCGGCGGGCCGGCTCCTCTCCATCGTCTTCATCACCGGCTTCGTCGACGTGCGCGAGAGCGTGCGGGCGATGAAGGGCGGCGCCGTCGATTTCCTGACGAAGCCGGTGCAAGCCAAGGAGCTAGTGGCGGCGATCCAGCGCGGGATCGCCCGAGGAGTTCGCGAGGAGAAGGAGCATGCCCGCCGCGCGGAGATCCGGGATCGCGTCAAGGCCCTGACCCCGCGGGAGACCGAGGTATTCGTCCGCGTGGTGACGGGGATGCTGAACAAGCAGATCGCCGGCGAGCTCGGCGTCGTCGAGAAGACCGTCAAGGTGCATCGCGCTCAGGTGATGGCGAAGATGCGGGCGGGGTCCCTGGCCGAGCTCGTCCAGCTGGCCGGTGAGGCGGGAGTGCTCGCGGCGGGCTATGAAGGGGCCGGGACCGCCCGTGACCAAGGTCTCCCCTGACGAAGGTCCCCGTGACCAAGGTCCAATGTCGCGCGCGCCCCGCTCCTGTAGCATCGGATCGGGTGTCTGAGCTCATCTCTGGATCCGATCTCTTCGCGGTACCGCTCGTCTCGATCGTCGACGACGACCCCTCGGTGCGCCGAGCGCTTCAGCGGTTGATCGAGGCGGCGGGCTACGCGGTGGAGACCTTCGCGTCGGGGGAAGCCTTCCTCGAGGTCACCCCCTGGAGCCGCAGCGCGTGCGTGATCATCGACATCCACATGGTGGGCATGACCGGCCTGGAGCTCCAGGAGCGGCTAACCGCGCGGGGCAGCCGGGCGCCCGTCATCTTGATCACCGCGAACGACGACGCGCCGACGCGTCAGCGGGTCGGGTTGTCCGGCGCCGCCGCGTACCTACCGAAGCCGTTTGACCGGCGGACACTGCTCGGAGCCATCCGCGAAGCGATCGGATCGCGCGACTGAGGGATCGAGGCGGACGAGGGGGGAGGGCCGGGGAAGGACCTGGGGAACGGCCCGGAACGGCCGTTCCCCAGACGTGTGCTCGGCTTCCGCCTAGAAGTCGCCGCCCCCGTAGGGCATGGACGGCGCGGCCGGCTGATGTTCCTCCCGAACGTCGGCGATCAGCGCCTCGGTGGTCAGGAGCAGGGACGCGATCGAGGCGGCATTCTGCAGAGCGACCCGCTCGACCTTGGTGGGGTCGATGATCCCGGCCTTGAGCATGTCGACGTACTCGTTGGTCTCGGCGTTGAAGCCGAAGGTGGCTTCCTTTGAGATCTTGACCTTCTCGACGACGACCGACCCTTCAAGGCCCGCGTTCTGGACGATCTGCCGGATCGGCTCCTCGAGGGAGCGTAGCACGATGCTGACCCCCGTGGCCTCATCGCCCGAGAGCTGGAGGCCGTCGAGACCTTTCGCGGCCCGGAGCAGCGCCACCCCTCCGCCGGGCACGATACCTTCCTCGACCGCCGCTCGCGTCGCGTTCAGCGCATCCTCGACGCGCGCCTTCCGCTCCTTCATCTCGGTCTCGGTGGCCGCACCCACCTTGACGATGGCGACGCCACCCGCCAGTTTCGCCAGCCGCTCCTGGAGCTTTTCCCGGTCGTAGTCCGAGGTCGTGTCCTCGATCTGCACCCGGATTTGCTTGATGCGGCCCTCGATCGCCCCGGTTTTGCCACCGCCATCGATCACAGTGGCCTTGTCCTTGTCGACGACCACCTTCTTGGCCTTGCCGAGATCCTCGAGCTTGAGGTTCTCGAGCTTGATACCGAGGTCCTCGGTGATTGCCTTTCCGCCGGTCAGGATCGCGAGGTCCTCGAGCATGGCTTTCCGGCGGTCGCCGAAGCCGGGTGCCTTGACCGCGCAGCAGGCGAGCGTGCCGCGCAGCTTGTTCACCACCAGGGTGGCGAGGGCCTCGCCCTCGACGTCCTCGGCGATGACGACGATGGGCTTGCCCTCCTGCATGACCTTCTCGATGATCGGCACCACCTCGTTGGCGGCGCTGATCTTCTTCGGGTACATGAGGATGTAGGGGTCGTCGAAGACGACCTCCTGGCGCTCCTGGTCGGTGACGAAGTTGGGCGAGAGGAAGCCCCTGTCCCACTGGACGCCCTCGACGAACTCGAGGTCCATCCCGACGGTGTGCTTCTCCTCCTGGACGCTGACGACGCCCTCCTTGCCGACCTTGTCCATGGCGTCGGCGATGAAGCCGCCGATGGTGGCGTCGGCGGCGGAGATGGTGGCCACGTGCAGCATCTGCTCGCGGCTGGACACTTCGGACGCCTGCTCCTTGATGCTGGCCACGGCGGCGGCCACGGCGGCGTCCATGCCCCGCTTGAGCCGCAGGGGTTCGGCGCCGGCGGCGACGTTGCGCATGCCCTCGTGCACCATGGACTGGGCCAGCACCGTCGCGGTGGTGGTGCCGTCGCCCGCGTTGTCGTTGGTCTTGATGGCGACCTCGCGCACGAGCATCGCCCCCATGTTCTCGAAGGGGTTTTCGAGCGGGGTGACCTCGCGGGCGATGGTGACGCCGTCGTTGGTGACCGTCGGCGCCCCGAACTTCTTCTCGAGCACGACGTTGCGGCCGCGGGGCCCGAGGGTCACCTTGACGGTGTCGGCGAGCTTGTTCGCCCCCCGCTCGAGACTCCGCCGGGCGTGATCGTCGTACCGGAGGATCTTCGGCACGGGCTACGCGCCTTCAGCGATGGCGAGCACGTCGCGGCCGGTGAGGATGAGGACGTCCTGGCCGTCGATGGTGATCTCCGTGCCGCCGTACTTGCTGTAGACGACCACGTCGCCCACCTTGACGTCCATCGGGATCAGCTCGCCGGTCTGCTCGGAGCGGCGGCCCGGGCCGACGGCCAAGACGTCGCCCTGCTGCGGCTTCTCCTTCGCCGTGTCAGGAATGACGATCCCGCTCACTGTGGTCTCCTCGGCCTCCCGAGGGCGGACAACGATGCGGTCGTCGAGGGGCTTGAGGTTCATGCGGCATCGACCTCCATGGTGGATGGTGGTGGGCCTCGTCGGGGCCTGTGGGGAGTTAGCACTCTCGGGTTACGACTGCTAACGATAGCCGCGCTGCGTGGGAGCGGCAACCGGCGTAGGGTCACGACGACATCTCACGAAAGGGGCATGGCTGTGAAGAAGACCCTGGTGGCGGTGGCGATGATGGCGGCGGCGCTGTGCGGGACGATGGCCAGCCCCGCGCTCGCGGCCACGAGCGGCAGCGAGCGGTTCATCCTCTTCGGGGGAGGCGACTCGCAGACCGTCGTCGCCACGGGCGCCTTCTTCGGCACCGGCCAGTCGTTCCCCATCGACGAGGACAACGACCTGTTCGTGTTCGCGGACGGCACGTTCCACGTCAACCACCCGCAGACGGGCGGCCATGACTCGTTCAACGACGTCGCCTGCATCGGGACCAGCACGTTCTCCGGCACCTACTCGCTCAGCCAGGGCACCGGCGCCTACGCCGGCATCAGCGGC
>DATJFY010000107.1:0-3656 GCA_035495415.1 Verrucomicrobiia bacterium | reverse complement strand
GCGGAGGTGAGGCTCACCGCCCAGGCCGCGCCCGCGACCCCGAGCGTCGGCCGGAGGAAGGACACCTGATGGATGATCACGCTGATCTGCGCGGTGAGGCCGAGCGTGAACGGCAGCGCCACCAGCCAGAAATGCGCGGTGCGGAGGAAGGCGCGCGCGGACGGCGCGCCGCCATCCTGGGCCGCGCCCGCGACGAGCGGCCGCCGTGGCGGCGCGCCGTCGGGTCCCAGCCCCACCGCCTCGGGGCCGCGCGCCAGCAGACCCAGCACGAGCGGCGTCAGCGTCATCGCCATGACGCCGACCAGCGTGACCACGGCGAGCGTGAAGCCCAGGCGGTGGATGAGGAGCACGAGGGCGGGCACCACCACCACGCCGCCGACCGCGGCGCCGTTGAACGCGAGGCTGATGGCGAGCCCCCGGCGCCGCTCGAACCAGGGCGCCGCGATCAGGTTCAGCGCCGCGCCGCTCATCGCCGCCCAGCCCGCGGCCATCAGGGGGAACACGACGTAGAGCTGCCACGGCTGGGTGACCCGCGTGAGCGCGATGGCCGCGGTCCCCATGGCCGTCATGCCCGCCAGCACGACCACCCGGGGCCCGAAGCGCTCGAAGAAGCTGGCGAGCACCGCAATGAGCCCGGCGCCCACGAGATAGAGCACGGTCACCGTGGAGGCCACCGAGCCCGTGTTCCAGCCGCGGCGCTCGACCAGCTCCGCGAGGAACACGCCGATGCCGTAGAACCCGAAACCCCAGCCGAACACCGCGACGAGGAATGCGCAGGCGACGACCCCCCAGCCCCGGTACATGGCGAGCAGGATGCGGCGCGCGATGGCGGGGCGTCAATGCGAGTCGATTCGACGGCGGTCGAAGGATTCGGCGAATTTGACCTTCCCCCGCCCGGCTGGCAGGATGGTGGGCGTTGCAGAGCTCCCCCTACGTTTCGCCACAGGAGACCAGGCATCCATGAGCGTCGCCAACGGTCGCGAGTTCCTGAACATCCCCGGACCGACCAATGTCCCCGATGCCGTCCTGGCCGCCATGCAGCGGCCGGCCATCGACATCTACTCGGGCGACATGCTCGGCCTCACGCACTCGCTCCACGACGATCTGCCCAAGGTCTTCCGGACCGCGGGCCGCGCCTACATCTACGCGGCCAATGGGCACGGCGGCTGGGAGGCGGCGCTGAGCAACGTGCTCTCCCGCGGCGAGACCATTCTCGTCCTGGAGAGCGGGCTCTTCGCCGCGGGCTGGGGCGAGATGGCGCAGATGATGGGGGTGAAGGTCGAGTCGCTCAAGGGCGACCCGCGCCGCGCCGTGAACCCCGAGGCCGTCCGGCAGCGACTCGAGGCCGACAAGAGCCACGAGATCAAGGCGATCCTCGTGGTGCAGATCGACACCGCCTCCGGCGTGGCCAACGACCTCCCCGCCATCCGCGCCGCGATCGACGCCGCCAAGCATCCCGCGCTCTTCATGGTGGACGGGGTGGCCTCGCTCGGGTGCATGCCGTTCGAAATGGACGCCTGGCGTATCGACGTGGCGATGGCGGGCTCGCAGAAGGGCCTCATGACGCCGCCCGGCCTGGCCTTCGTCGCCGCCAACGCGCGCGCGCACGCCGCGCACCAGAAGGCCGATCTCCGCACGCGCTACTGGGACTGGACGTTCCGGCAGGGTCAGGCGCACTACCAGAAGTACGGCGGGACGCCGCCGCAGCATCTCCTCTTCGGGCTCCGCAAGGCGCTGGACATCCTCTTGGCGGAGGAGCTGGAGCACGCGGCGCGGCGCCACGCACTGCTCGCCGAGGCCACGCGCCAGGCGGTGGGGCGCTGGGCGGAGGGCGGCGCGCTGGCCATCAACGCGACGCAGCCGGGGGAGCGCGCCAACTCGATCACCTGCGTGCTCATGCCCGACCACGATCCGCAGCCGCTGCTGGACTACTGCCGCCACAAATGTGGCGTCGTGCTGGGCGTCGGGATCGGCCCGTTCTCTGGCAAGGCCTTCCGCATCGCCCACATGGGCCATACTAGCGCGCCCATGGTGCTCGGCGCCCTCGGTACGGTGGAGATGGGACTGGCCGCGCTACGGATTCCCTACGGAGCCGGCGGCGTGCAGCGGGCCGTCGAGTATCTCGGCCGCGAGGTCTCCGCCTAGCCGGATCGGGGTCCTACACGATCTTCTCGTACACCCTTCCGGATCAAAGACAGGAGCGTCCCGGCGCGCCCCACCCCTCCGGCCTCTCGCCTCGTAAACCGGTCATCCCCGCGGCGGAGCAGTTGGAGTGTTTCCCCGAGCCGATTCGCGTCCTCGATGAGGGCATCGCGGGCCGCCGAGCTCTCACGGTCCGAGGGCTCCGCGCCGCTCGTGTCTTCCTCGAGCGAACCCGGGAACTCCTCGAACACGACTCCTCCGCCCGCCCGTTGAATCGCATCCAGCAAGCCGCGCAGCTCTCCGCGTAATCGCTCCGCGAATTCCATCATCTTCCCCTCCGATCGCGCGCGTCATGCGTATCGCGACCGATCCTCAGACTTGCACGAGCGCCTTCCCGTTGGCGCCAAACCACTCCACCACCTTGGCCCACGCGTCGGGTTCCCGCTCCATCCACGCCTTCACCGCCTGGATGGGAACGACCACGAAGGCGCGCTCCGGGTGCGCGGCGGCCTCTACCACGCGCGCCATGTCGGTTCGGGTTTCTCGAAGCTCCGCGAGCAAGTCGCCGGTCGTCATGCCCCCTCCTGGGTATGCAGCAAGAGCCGCGGCTCCAGCCCGTCCGGCGACGCGACGGGTGGACAGGGACACTACCTTCGGTGGACACTGCCGATTCGATTCCGTCTCCAATCCGAGCGCCCACACTGTCTCAGCGGTCACGAGGCCGACCCCCTGTTGACGGGGTCCTGGGATGGCTCGTCGGCGAAGAGGACTCCACCTCCCCGATGGCCTCCGCGGCTCGGCGCACGGGCAAGGCGCACGGGCGCGCCGACGATCTCGATCAATCGGACACGCGCGAGGCACCGGATCACGGCCCACGATGGATCGAACTCGAACCGTCGCATGCTCAACTTCGGCGCCCGTGGATGTGCATGATGATTGTTGTGCAGGCTCTCCCCGCCCGTCACCCACGCCAGAAGCTTCGAGTTATAGGCCGTGTTGCCAAAAGTCTGAGCCCCTCGCCAGTGCCCCAGGCCGTTGATCAGCGGTGCGAGCACAAAGACATACAGGGTCGCGTGTACCAGCCCTGCCGTCAGGCCGACCCATATCCCGAACACCCAGCACAACAAGGCGATGCCGAGCATGATTCCCGTCACCCCCCGGGAGAAGATGACCCGATCCAGCCAGTCCTCCGTGATGTCCGGCGCAAACGTGCGGATCGTCTCGGGGTTGCGGGCTTCCCGCATGTAGTAGTAGACATTCCAGAACTGGACATGCCACAAGCCGAGTAGTCGAGGGCTGTGAGGATCACCCTCCCGGTCCGTGAAGGTGTGATGCTTGCGATGTACGGCGACCCATTCTCGGCGACGCTGGCCCGTCGTCAGCCAGAGCAGCACGCGACAACACCCATCCGTAACCCGATGCAGCCGTAGTGCGCGGTGCGCAAGCCCCCGGTGTAGGTAGACGGATGTCGCGATCACGGCGATCTGGCTGACCGTCAGGGCGACCAGCGGGGC
>DATJFY010000106.1:0-10213 GCA_035495415.1 Verrucomicrobiia bacterium | reverse complement strand
CGCCTCCGTGCGCGCGTGCTGTTCGGCGCTGAGGATCTCCCGCGTGAACTCATTGTTCGTCTGCAGCTCCTCGGCGCGCTGTCGGACCGAGATGTCGCGGATGAACCAGCGCAAGTCGGGATCGCGGCGCGTCCCGAGGGGCGTGAGCGTCACGCCGGCGATGAACGGGTCGGCATGCCGCGGCCGCAGGCGCAGGGGCCATTCCCCCTCCGACTGGCTGCGGACATTGTTCATCCGCCAGCGAAAGGCGCGAATGTCACTCGACGCGACGAACGCGGCGAGGGGCTTGCCGATGAGGAAGCGCCGCGGCACCCCCAGCAGCTCCGCGATCGCCACATTGGCCTCGCGGATGATGCCGGTGTCGGTCGTGACCAGATAGCCGTACGGGCCGTCCTCGAGCAGCCGGCGATGCTCGTCCAGTGCGGCCACCGCCGCCTGGCGCTCGGCCTGCGCCTGCTCGAGCCTCCGGCTGCCTCGGCTCAGGATGGCCGACACGCGCTCGAAACCTTCCGCCACCGCACGAAGCTCCGCCCTCCAGTCGTCCACGTCTCCACGCGTCGGCCTCTCGACGCGTGTGAGCAGACGATTCACGCGCTGCCAGAGCGCGACCAACTCATCACTGGTATGCGTCGGCTCGGCCACGCTATGCCTCGCTCAGGAGCCCCGATTCCAGAGTCTGCTCTTCCATCAAGACGATCACGCCGCGGATCTCGGACGCCGACCCTCGCAGCGGCGTCACTCGGATCGAGCAGCGGATACGTTTCCCGCGGCGGTTCACCGCCTCGAGCCGGAGCTTAGCTTGCCCGTTCTCCTGACTGAGGACGTTGCGAATGGGCTGGCGGAGCTGGTCGACGGGCAGGCCGATGTCGAGGTTCAACAGGTGGCGGCCTTGCACCTCATCGGCGCGGAGTCCCCACAGGTCCTCGGCCCGATTATTCCAGGCGAGCACCTGGAAGTTCGGATCGACCACGGTCACCCCCGCCTCGAGCCCGGACAGGACCGACTCCAGGAAGGCGTTGACGTGGTTCAGGTCGTCGCTCCGCATGCGAAGCTCCGTGTTCGTGGTCTCCAGCTCCTCGTTGGTGGACTGGAGCTCCTCGTTCATCGTCTCCAGCTCTTCGTTGGTGGACTGGAGCTCCTCGTTCGTCGTCTCCAGCTCTTCGTTGGTGGACTGGAGCTCCTCGTTCGTCGTCTCCAGCTCTTCGTTGGTGGACTGGAGCTCCTCGTACGCCGTCTCCAGCTCGTTCTTGGAGCGCTCCAGGTCCTCCCGGAGGCGTCGGATCCGCGTCGTGTCGCTGAAGCTGACCTGCACGCCCACGCCGTCGCCGCGGCCGTCGCGCAGGGGCACGACCTCGATGTCAAGGTACCGAGGGTCGTCGCTCTCGGACGGCCAGACCACATCCCGGCGCGACACCGTCTGATGCTGAGTGACCGCCTCCTGAATGATCGAGCGAAGCTCGATGGGACGGTAGGACAGCTCGAGGTCCTGGAGCCGCTTGCCGATGTCCTGCGGATTCAGCCGGAACAGGGTACGCGCGCGCGCATTCGCCAGTGCCACCACGCCGTCCGCGCGCACCACCACACGAGCGACCGGATCCGACTCCAACGCCAGTAGATGAATCTGCTCTTCGTTCGGCATCTCGTCACTCCCCTCCCCGTGCACCGGAAGGAGAACGGGCTCCCGGCTATTCGCGCCGATCGTCTTGGTGAACACCCTCCACTTCAGCTCCACCGGGGTGAACAGGTCTCCGTGCGTGAGGAGCATCTCGGCCCGCCCCATGAAGAGATAGCCGCCGCCCCTCAGGGCGAAGTGAAACCGCGAGAGGATCCGGCTCTGCGTCTCCCGCGTGAAGTACATGAGGGTGTTGCGGCAGGTGAGCAGGTGCACACGCGAGATCGGGGCATCCTGGACGAGGTCGTGGCGCCCGAAGATGATGGATCGCCGCAGGTCCTTGTGGAACAGGAAGCGATCCTCGACGCGCTCGAAGTAGCGGGTGAGGTACTCGGGGGGCACTTCCTCGACCTGTTGCCGCGTATAGCTGGCGTAGCGGGCCTGCCCGAGCGCGTCCTCGTCCACGTCGGACGCGTAGATCTTCACGCGGTGCCGGAATTGTTCCAGGCCGAGCTGCTCGGCGAGGATCATGGCGATCGTGTAGGCCTCCTCTCCCGAAGCGCACCCGGCGCTCCAGATGCGAATGGCGTCGTCCGGCTGCGTGGCGGCGATGATGCGGGGCACGATCTCCGACGCCACGTAGCGCCAGGCGTCGCCGTCCCGGAAGAAGCTCGTCACGTTGATCAGGATGGTGTTGAAGAGGAGCGGGAACTCCTCCGCGTGCGCCTCGAGGTAGTGCTGGTAGGCGGCGAACGAGTCCATGCCCACCGCCTGCTGGCGCTTCTGCATGCGTCGGACTAGGCTCGAGCGCTTGTACGCGGTGAAGTCGAAGCCGCGGCTCACCTTGAGATACTGGAGCAGCTCTTCGACGCTCTCAGGTTCGTCGCTCATCCATCCCTCCCGTCTGGACGAGGGTGACCAGCGCGCCGGGGATTTCCGTGAGGGACAGCACGAAATCCACGCAGCCCGTCTGGATCGCGGCGTAAGGCATGCCGAAGAACTCGGACGAGCTCTCGTCCTGGGCGAGCACGGTGCCGCCCATCTTCTTGATCGCCTGTACCCCCATGGAGCCGTCGCTCCCCGTGCCGCTCAGGACCAGCGCGATCGCGCGCTCCTTGAACGAGCCCGCGACCGACTCGAACAGCAGGTCGGCGGAGGGACGGACGAAGTGCACCAATTCCGACTGGGACAGCGAGATCGTCGCGTCGGGGTTCACGAGCACGTGCTTGTTCGGGGGCGCGATGTACACGCTGCCGTGGGCGAGGCGGTCGGCTTCCTCCGCCTCCTTGACGGACAGCACGGTGCGCCGGCTGAGGATGTGCGCCATGAGGCTCCGGTGTCGCGGGTCGAGATGCTGCACGACGACGATGGAGGAGGGAAACCCGGCCGGGAGTGCCGAGAGGACCAAGCTCACCGCCTTGAGCCCTCCCGCAGAAGAAGCGATCGCGATCACTTCGAACGCGGACATTGATGCTCCTCCCCCGGGGGGGGGGGGACGCGCTGTTCGATCTCGCGTCCGCCCGCCAAGAACCGTAGCACAACCCCCGATCTGACTCAATGCCGAGTCCCGCCCGCGAGGAGGCCGCCGCTGTCCCCGTCGCCGACGATCTCGCCGGCCGCCAGGGACGGGATGATCGCCGCGATTTGCTCCAGCCGGAGCACCAGGTCCACGTCGTCGTGCTTGATCGCGGACTTCGGCATCGAGTCCTGCAGCGCCTGCCGGGGGTCCTGCGCGATCGACACCCCGCCGCGCTTCTTGATCTCGGTCAGCCCGTCGACGCCGTCGGCGCCGCCGCCCGAGAGCAAGACGCCCACCGCGGTCTTGCCCAAGTATTTGGCAACGGAGAGGAAGAGGGGATCGACGGCGGGCCGCCAGCGGTGGACGGACGTCCCCTCTTCGATCCGCCACCGCTCCCCCTCCATTATCAGGTGGCGGTCCTGGGGGGCGAGATAGACCATCTGTCGCCGAATCGGGTCCCCATCGATCGGCTCCACGACGGGCATCCTCGAATGACGGGCGAAGATATCGACGAGCGCGCTCGCCGCAGTGGGGCTCCGGTGCACCACGATCGCGACGGTGGCGTCGAGATCAGTGGGCAGGCGGTCGAGGATCGCAATCAGCGCCTCGATGCCGCCCGCCGAGGCGCCGAAGCAGAAAAATGACCGCGGAATGCGCGCCTCATTGACCGCCATGAACTCGCCGATGCTGCTTATCTCGTGCCTCCTGCGCGATAGGGCATAAGCAGGCGGAATGGCTGTCTCCGGCGGCCGCGCGTGCCAGCGCACTCCGTGACGGACCAGGTCGTCGTTACCCTGTCGTTGACGTTTTGGGATGCCCTTGACGGGCTTCTCGCCGCCCGCCATAGTGACTCGCGAGGAGGACGAGATCTCATGGACATGCGCGACCTGTTCCTGGCCCAGCACAGTGCGATGCACTCCGCCAACGTCGCCGGCAACAAGGCCTCCGCGGTCGAGCGAGTGCTCAACGGCCTCAGCGAGGAGCAGCTTCGGGTGCGGCCTCGCGAGGATCTCAACTCCATCGCCTGGATTCTCTGGCACGTGGCCCGGGCCGAGGACATCTTCTTGAACCCCGTGCTCACCGGCCGGAGCCAGGTCTTCGACGACGCCTGGATGAAGAAGCTCAACGTCTCGCGCAAGGACTTCGGGATCGGCATGAAGAGCCCCGACGTGGCCGAGCTCACCAAGGCGATCAACGTGGACGCGCTCCGCGACTATCGCGACGCCGTGGGCACACGGACGCGCGAGATCATCAGTGCCTTCCACCCCGGCGATTGGGAAGGCCAGGTGCAGCAGGCCGGGGTCGATCGGGCCCTCGCCGAGGGCGGGTTCCCGCCGCCGGTGGCTCAGGCCTTCGCGGGCCGGCCGCGCGCGATGGTGCTGAGCGGGCTCGCCCTGTTCCATCCCGCCGGCCACTTTGGCGAGGCCACGACCATCCGCAGCGCCGGAGGCTTCGGCACCGGCATCTAGCCACCCCGCAGTCCCATGCGCGGCGGCCCGATGGTGGATCCACGGGAGCTCCTGGTCGAAACCCGAAGGGAGCTCGCGCGCTTCGCAGAGCTCCTGCCGATGCTCGTCGCGGGGCTGGAAGGCGCCGCGTGGCGCGCGCGCCCTCGCCCCGCCGAGTGGTCCCCGGTCGAGATCGTCTGCCACCTCCGCGACGAGGAGGTCGACGACTTTGGCGCGCGCCTGCGCGTCATCTTGGCGGGGGACGCACGCTTCGCTCGGCTCGCCGCCACCGCCGAGCGTCCCAACGGCGGCCGGCTCTCCGGCCTCGATCTCCTGGCGAGCTGGGTCGCGCACGACCGTCTGCACCTCCAGCAGCTCGCGGGCACGCTGGCGCGGCTCTGGGCCACTCGCTGGGCGCCGCTCGACGTGGGCTACGCCGGGCCGATTCCCTACCCAGACTAGGCGCGCGCTACTTCCGGGCGCTGGCGATGTGGGCGGGCTGCGGGAACGCGAGCCCGGCGTCGTCCAGATGGGCGGCGAGCGTCTCGGTGATCTCGGTCACCAGCTCGCGCCGCTGCGCATCGGTGAGCTGCGCGAGGGGGCCCAGCATCTGGGGCGCGCCGCCGGTCACGATCCGGTAGAACGCCTCGGGCGAGGCGAAGCGGGTCATCTTCACCTCGGCACGGATCTCGAGATCGCGGAAGCCTGCGCCCGCGAGGACGCCACGGAGCGCGGCGCGGTCCCCGAAGGCAAACGGCGGTAGCTTCGCGGCGGCGGCACCCACGTACTTGGCGAGCGCGCGCTCGAGGGCGGCGAAGCCCGGGCAGTGCGCGGTGGACTTCCACACGGACAGGAGGAGCCGGCCGCCCGGCGCGAGCACGCGGTACATCTCACGCAATGCGGCCGGCTTGTCGGGAAACAGCTGAAGCCCCTGCTGGCAAAGGACGAGGTCGAATGCTCCGTCCGGCAGGGGCAAGGCCTGGACGTTCGCCTCGATCCACTCGATGGGCAGCCCTGCGGTGGCGGCGCGCGCCGCCGCCAGCATGTTCGGGTTGAGATCGAGCCCGACCACGCGGCCGGCGGATCCCACGCGCGGCGGCAGGAGGCGCGTGACCACCCCGGTGCCGCAGGCCACGTCGAGCACGCGCGCGCGCGCCGCGGGCGCCGCGCGCTCCACGAGATCGGCCGCCCAGTGGGCGAACTGCGCGGGCACCATGTCCCGCTCGTACACCTCGCCGGGGCTCGCGGGCGGCGGCGACGCGCTGCTCAGCGGAGCAAGACCTTGTAGGTGGCCTCGTCGAAGCCGACGAGGAGCGTGCGGCCCTTGCGCAGGGTGGGCGCGCGGAGATTGCCGGAGGGGCCCAGCAGGAGCCCGAGCAGCGTCGCGCGATCGGGCTTCTCGCGCGTGAGGTCGAGATGGACCACCTTGGCGCCCTTGGCGACGTAGAGCTGGTCCACGTCCTTCACGAGGCCGAGCGCTTGCTCGGGGCCCATCCGCACCTTCTTGGCGTCGACCTGCTCAGCAGTATCGATTCCGGCCTTCGCAAGGAACCCTTGCGTCTTGCGGCAAGTCATTCAGCCGTTGCGGTGATAGCTCCAGTCCACGCGGGCCACGGACGCGGCCCCGCTACTTCGCGTCGGGCAGGCCCACCGCCTTGCGGATCTTGGCGAGCTGCCCGGCGTGATCGTTCCAGTGGTACTCGAAGAGGGCGCCCACGTAGACGGGCATCGGCACCTGCTCGTTGCCCATGAGCTGCTTGAAGAGAGGGATGCGCGCCTTACGCTGAAGGTCCGACTCGGAGAGCGTCTCCAGGTACCCGAACACGGCCTTGCGCTGCGCGTCGAGCTGGTCGAGAAGCTGCTTGCCCGTCGCGGTGGCGCGCGCCCCGCTCGTGTCGGCCTCGCCGCCCTTGATCTCGATCAGCGGCAAGTTGGTCGTCGAGAAGCTCTTGAGGACGGCGACCACGTCCCAGCCCGGCTCGAAGAGCATGTGGCAGAGCACTTGGCGCGCGGTCCACTCCCCGGGAGCGTCGGACTTGTCGAGGTAGGGCTCCATGCCCTGGAGCTGCTTGCCGATGTTCGCGAACGCCGCGTCCGACTTCGCCTTGAGCCCCATCACCGTCGCCGTCGCCATCACCGCGCCTCCTCGAACCGGGGATGACGTCAGTATAACGGAAAGGGTCCGCGCCGGCGACGCCGGGTCACGGCGCCGCCGACGCGTGATCGAAACGAACGAGCCCACACTCGCCCGCTCCGACTTCCTTCCTGCTACGACTCCTTGCCTACGACCGCGCGAGCATGAAGACCGCGCCGGCCGGAACGACGGCCCGGATCAACCCGTCGCCCCGACCGACGCGACCCGCCGCCAAGGGCCGGCTATTGACCGGTGACCTCGACGGAGCTAACTACCTTTTCGCCGTCCTTCTCCTCGAACGTGACGAGGACCTTGTCACCCTCATGGAGCTTGTCCATCAGGTCCTGGCTGGGAATGCGCAGCTCGGTCCCGTCCTCGAGCGTGAGCGTGCTGGCGGCGCTATCGAGCTGCTTGACGACGCCCGCGAGCTCGGCGGCTTGGACCGCGGGCCCGAACGCGAGCACGGCCAAGGCGGCCAGAGCGATCGACGACCGGAAAGAAAACATGTCCCCTCTCCTCGAGTTTTCGGTGAGCGACGGGCCGCGGGAAATGACGCCGCGGCGTTACGGCGAGGAGCCTAGAGGAGGGGCGGAGAGCGGCTGGGGAGGGCGACGACGCTGAAGCTGCTGGGGTCCGCGGCAAGCGGCACGACGGCCCGGCAGAACACGACGTCGGGAGCCGGGAGCACGGGCGAGGCGGCGGACTCGAGGGCTTTCGAGCCCGCGAGCGCCAAGGCGTCGTCGGTGTCCCCACCATCGTAGATACCGGGGATCCAGGTCTCCTCGATGCCGCACGCGAAGACGACGGACCGCAGCGAGAGAAGCGCTGCGGCGAGGAGCAGTCCCAAGAGCAGACGCCGCTTCATGGCGACACCACCATACGCCCGTCTCCGGGACCAGGCAAGACCCTAGATGGAGAGGTCCAGGCCGTCGCGCGCGCACTCCCAGGGCGCGTCCTGTTGGTGGGCGAGCATCTCCGGACCCATATGGGTCAGGAGAATGCGCCGCGCGTCGAGCTGATCCGCGTGGGCCCGCAGGGTCGCGAGATCGAGGTGGAAGCGCAGCGGGCGCTCGAACGTATACGCTTCGCACACGAAAACGTCGGCGCCGCGCGCCGCGTCCAGCAACGCGTCCGTCCACTGCGTGTCCCCGGAATAGACCACCGTGCGGCCGCCGTACTCCACCCGCAGCGCATGGGGCGGCGCGCCGCTCGGATGGTCCACGAGGTAGGGCGTCACCCGCGCCGGCCCGACCGTGATGGGCACGCGGTCCTGAAGCTCGACGTACGACGTCTCGAAGCGCCGCGTGACGGCGGTGGAGCCGGGGAAGAAGAGCTCCATCGCCGTCTGCAGGCGCGCCCCGACGCCGGCCGGCCCCGCCACCACGAGCGGCCGCGTGCGCCGGGTGAATTGCCCGTCGAGGATGAGGAACGGCACGCCGCCGAAGTGATCCGCGTGGAGATGCGTCAGCAGCACCCAGCCGACCTCGGAGGGGTCGAGCGCCAGGCGCTTGAGGCCGACGAGCGAGGTGGTGCCGCAGTCGAGGAGCAGGGTCCCCTCGCCCGCCCCCGACAGATGCAGGCAGGTTTGGAGACGGCCGCCGCTGCCGAACGAATCGCCCGAGCCGACGAAGCGGAGCGTGACCGGCGCCATGGCGGCCTATCTTGCCTCGCCCGGCGGGCCGTGTCATCCTCGCCGCATGCCGCCCACATCCATCAAGATCGACCACGCCCGCTACGTCATCACCGTCGACGATCAGCGTCGGATCATCCGGGACGGCTCGATCCTGGTCGAGCGGGGACGCATCACTCGCGTGGGCCGCGCCGCCGACTTGGCCGACGCGCGGGCCGATCGCGTGATCGATGCGCGCGAGCTCGTCGTGACGCCCGGGTTCTTCAATGGCCATATGCACATCAGCTACGCTCATCCCGTCCGCGGCATCTTTCCCGACGACGTGGGCAGCCCGCTGAAGCACGTCTTCGCGCTCCAGATGGCCATGACGGAGGAGGAGGAGTATCACGCGACGCTGCTGGGCCTCCTCGAGCTCGTGCGGAGCGGCACCGTGTGCCTGCTCGATCCCGGCTCTACCAAGTTCCCGGACGCGTGCCTCCAGGCCTATGAGGCGGCGGGCATCCGCGTGATCCTGGGGGAGTGCGTCACCGACCGCGACGCGCCGTTCCCGCTTCCCAAGTACCCGACGACGGAGGCGGTGGCGCGCACGACCGCATTCCTCGACACGTGGAACGGGCGGCTCGACGGCCGCGTGCGCGCCTGGGCCATGCCGTTCTCGCCGGAGACGTGCAGCGGCGAGCTCCTGCAGGCGGTGCATCGCGCGACCGAGGAGCGCGGGACCGGCCTCACCCTGCATCACGGCAGCGGGGAGCAGGCCCGCCGCGACTATCAGGCACGCGGCGCGAAGAGTCCGACGGAGTACCTGGAGGGGCTCGGCGTGCTGGGGCCGCGCACCCTGCTCGCGCATGCCCTGGGAATCGACGACGGCGAGATCGACTGCATCGCGCGCACCGGCACCGCCGTCGCCATGTGCCCGGTGACGGCGGCCAAGGGCGCCCGGGGCGTGGGCGCCCACGGCCGCATGCCCGAGCTGGTCGGGCGCGGCGTCCGCGTGGCGCTCGGCTGCGACTCGCCCAACAACTCGAACCATCTCGACATGATCCGGGCCATGAACATGGCGGCCATCCAGTACAAGGACGCACGCCAGGACATGACGCAGATCCCGGCCGAGGTCGCCCTCGAGCTCGCGACGCGGAGCGGCGCCGAGGCGCTCGGCCTGGGCGACGCCATCGGCTCGATCGAGGTGGGCAAGAAGGCCGATCTCGTGCTGTTCGACACCGAGCGCCCGGAGTGGCAGGCGCTCTTCAACCCCGTCAACAACCTCGTCTACAACGCGGATGGCCGCAGCGTGCACACCGTGATCATCGACGGTCGCGTGATCGTCGATGCGTACCGCCAGCAGTTCGTCGACGAGCGGAAGCTGTACAGCCGAGTGCAGGAGATCGGGGAGCGTCTGCTCGCGCGGACGGGCGTCAGCGTCGCGCAGTCGCGGTGGCCGATGGTCTGAGCGTTATACGGCGCGGCTCGCCGGCTCCGCCTTGGCCAAGCTCCCGAGCAGCTGCGCGACATGGTCCGGCCGAGAGAAGAGACGGAAGTCGCCCCGACGAAGGCTCGGGAGAAAGTCGGGCGCGAAGCTCTGCAGCTTCTCCAGGTGCAGTTGTAACAGCGCCCGATCGCCGACCTCGGCCGCATAGACGATCATCAGCACGCGCCGGATGGGCGCGGTCGGATGACTCTGGATTGCGAGCTCCGCCCACTCGCGAAGGCGAGGGAGGTCTCCCTCGATGAAGGCCGACATGGCCAGCGCGAGGTGTCCGACCCCGATCCATCGGTCCTTCGGGCTCAGCCGGAGCGCTTGACCGGCCAGCGCCGTCGCCCGATCCGTATTCCCGGTGGCCGCCTCGGCGTACGACAGGAAGAAGAGGATGGT
>DATJFY010000105.1:0-47000 GCA_035495415.1 Verrucomicrobiia bacterium | reverse complement strand
GTCAGGCGCTCGCTCTTCGTCGGCGTCGCGGTCGCGGAGGCGGCGCTGATCGCGGGCGGCTATGTGTTCACGCAGTAGGGCTGCCGTTCCGGGCCCGGCGTCTACCGCAGCCGGTAGAGCGCATGCCGGCGATTGCGCGTGAACGGCCGCACTTCGCCCGGCCAGCGGCCGGCCTCGACGGCCTCGGCCCATTCGCGGCTGACGAGCACCTGCGGTCCATCGATCTCGTACACCGCGCTGTGGCGGGGGCCATCATGCGCGACCCGCTTTTCCTGACCGCCGATGTTGACCGCGAAGGGCTCGCCCTCCATACGCGAGACGGCGCGTACGCCCGGCACCTTGAGCAGGTTGGGCACGTGCTCGGTGTCGTAGACCTCGTTGAACAGCGCCTCCTTGGCGGGCTCGACGTCCATGGCGGCGGTGAAGAGATAGCGGGTCTTGATGGGCATCACCGGGCTCCTCGGTCTGGAGTGAGAGGGAGAGACTTCAGCTCGATCTCCACGAAGGCGAACTCGTGCGGGTTGGCGTTCTTCACGTCGTGCTCGGCGCCGGCGACGCGGAAATATGCCTGCCCCGTGACGAGCTCGCTGGTGGTCACACCGTCTTTCGTCTCGATGGAGAGGCGGCCCGTCGACATCGGCACGACGACGTAGGCGTACTCGTGGCGATGATGCCCCGTGGCGGCGCCTTTCGCGAAGCGCCACTCCGTGACGCGCACGGCGTCGTTGTCGACCTGCACGGTGGGAACCGCGGGCGGGGCGCTCGGCTCGGACATACGAGAACCTCCTTGGGTCACGAGGATGCTGGGCGGTGGACTCACGCGGGGGAAGACTAGCACAGGGCGCCGCCGCCTCCCCGGGGTATCCTGATCCCATGATCCGCACCGCCGTCCCGCGCGCGTCGCTTGGCCTCGCCCTCGCGAGCGCCGGCGTGCTGGCGCTCTCCGGATTCGGGTATCGTTGGGGCTGGTGGAGCGTGGCGACTTCGTTCAGCGTGATGCGCGTGGCAACCTTCGCCGGGATCGCGGTGGCGGTGCTCGCGTTGGTGGGCATCGGCTTCGCCGCGGTCGCGCGCGCATGGCCCGGGCTGGCGCTGGCGGTCGCGGCCCTCGTCATCGCCCTCGTGGTGGTGTGGCTCCCCCTCAGCCTGCAGAAGATGGCCCGCACGGTGCCGCGCATCCACGACATCACCACCGACACGGTGCGCCCGCCCGCGTTCGTCGCCATCGTCGAGCGGCGGCGCGACGCGCCCAACCCCCCCGAATACGACGGCGCCGAAGTCGCGGCCGAGCAGAGGCGCGGCTACCCGGATCTCGGCCCCGCCACCCTCGCGGCGCCGCCCGATCGTACCCTCGTGGCCGCCGAGGCCACCGCCCGCGCGCTCGGCTGGGAGATCGTGGCGGTGGCACCTGCGCAAGGCCGGCTGGAAGCCACCGCGACCACGCCCTGGTTCGGCTTCAAGGACGACGTGGTGGTCCGCGTGACACCGGACGGGCCCGGCAGCCGCGTGGACGTGCGCTCGAAGTCGCGCATCGGACGCAGCGATCTCGGCACCAACGCCAGGCGCATCCGCGCGTTTCTCACCGATCTTCGCCGCCGCCTGACCTGACCGCGGGATGACGCCGGCCGCGGCTAGGGCAGCAGCCAGCCCACCAGCCCGGCCGCGAGCACGACCGGCAGCGGAGACACCCGGCCCGTCATCATGACGAGCGCCGCGCCCACCGCAATCGCCCCCGAGGGCACGTCGTGAATGGCAGAGCGGGCGAGCGTGTAGCAGCCGCCCGCCATCAGACCCATGCCGATCGCCGCGAGCGTGCGCTCCGACGCCCGCGCCCAGGGCCGCCCGCGGAAGCGGCCCCAGTGCTGTGAGACCAGCGCCGTGAGGATCGCGGGCGGCACGAACATCGCCACCGCGGCGACCAGCGCGCCGAGGGGGCCACGCGCCGCGTAGCCGATGAACGCCGCGATCTTCATGTTGGGGCCCGGCGTGAGCTGGGCGATGGTGTAGGCGTCCACGAACTCCCGCGAGGTGATCCACTGATGCGCCGAGACTGCCTGGCGCTCGATCTCCGGCACGATACCGAGGCCGCCACCGATGCACAGGAAGGACAGCCAGAGAAAGGTCCACGCGACGCGCAGGAGGTCCATCATTCTTGGTCGCGCTGGCCATCTTGCTCGCGCTGGCAGTCCGCCCCGCGCGGCGTGAGGGCCTCGGAGGCCCGCGGCCGGTTGAGCCAGAGACCGAGGACGATCATCGCGGCGATTCCGACGTAGGTCGGCAGCCGTAACGGCCCCACCGCGAGGAAGGTCCCGGCGGCGAGGAGCACGCCCACGCGCCCGCGAAGCCCCACGCGCAGGATGCGCCAGGTCATGACGAGGATGAGCCCAACCACCGCCGCGCCCATCCCGGCGAGCACGTGAGCTGCGCCGGGAGCCACGCCTTCACGCAGGGAGATTGCCAGGGCGAGGAAGAGGAGGCCGCCGGGCAGGACGAGCGCGACCAGCGCGCACGCCGCACCGGGATAGCCGCGGAGGCGATGACCCAGCGCCACCGCGAGATTGGAGAAGTTGGGGCCGGGCATCACCTGGCTCACCGCCAGATCCTGGAGAAACTCCTCGTCGCGCAGCCACCGCAGGCGCACCACCAGCGCGTCGTGGAAGTAGGCGCTGCGCCCGCCGCCCAAGCTGGCGAGGCCGATCCATCCGAAGACCGCGGTGAGGCGCGCGAGGCTCGGACGGGTCACGCGGGCTCGTCCAGCCCGATCGCGCCCCAGAAGACCGGCTCCGGCGCGAGGCGCACGCCGAACCGCTCCGCCACGCGCCCGCGCACGCGCCGCGCGAAGGCGGCGACGTCGGCGGCGCGCGCGCCGTCGTGGCACACGATGGCGAGCGTGTGACGGGTGGAGAGGCCCACCGGGCCCAGGCGCTCGCCCCGCGTGAAGCCGGCCCGCTCGATGAGCCACGCCGCCGACAGCTTGACCCGCCCGTCGGGCTCGCCCCACTGCGGCATGCCGCCGCCCGGCGCGGCGAGCGCGGCGACGCGCGCGGCCTCCCCCGCCCCGACCACGGGATTCACGAAGAACGAGCCGCACGAGCGCCGGTTCTCGTCGCCGTCCTCGAGCACCATGGACTTGGCGCGGCGGATCGCGAGCACGCTCTCGCGCACCGCGGCGAGGGTGGGCGCGCCGGCGCCGCGAGAAGCGAGGTGGCGCTCGAGCTCGGCGTAGCGAACGGTGGGCGCGCCGCCGGGGATCAGCCGGAACGTGACGGCGAGCACCACGTAGCGCTCGGGCTCGGCACTGCGGAACAGGCTGTCGCGATACCCGAAGCGGCACGCCGCGGCGTCGAGGGTCACGGGACGCCGGGTACGGCGGTCCACCACGCGCAGGCGAACGATGGTCTGGCTCACGTCCTGCCCGTAGGCGCCCACGTTCTGGATCGGCGTCGCGCCCACGAGGCCGGGAATCCCGGCGAGGCACTCGAGGCCGGCCCAGCCGCGCTCGACCGCGGCGCGCACGAAGCCGTCCCAGGGCTCCCCCGCGGCCGCCGTCACCTCGATCGCGCCCGCGGTGGCCGGGCCCGGCCCCTCGATCGTCACCCCGCGCAGGGCAACCTGGAGGACGAGCGCGTCCAGGCCGTCGTCCGCCACCACCACGTTGGAGCCGCCGCCGAGCACGCGCACGGTGACCCCGCGCGCCGCCGCCCAGTCGAGCGCGTCGAGGACGGAGGCCTCGTCCCGCGCCTTGACGAGCCAGCGCGCGGGGCCGCCGACGCGCAGCGTCGTGCGCGACGCCAGCGCGGCGTTCTCGATGAGATCCACGCGGTCATTCTCGCACGGCCCCCGCCCTTGACAGCGATGCGTCGGGCGTGGCTTCTTGGGGCGCGAGGAGGCCGCTCCCATGAAATTCGGCATCGGGCTGTCCGTCCAGCATCGCCCCGAGGAGTCGCAGGCGCGCCGCTTCCAGGAGCACCTCGAACAGGTGCGCCTGGCCAAGCGCGTGGGCTTTCACTCGATCTGGTCCAGTCAGCACTACCTCTCCGACCCCTTCACCTACTTCCAGCCCATTCCCACCCTCGCCCGCGTCGCCGCGGAGGCGGAAGGCATGACGCTGGGCACGGGCGTGATCCTCCTGCCCCTGCACCAGCCGGTGGATCTCGCCGAGCAGCTCGCCACCCTCGACGTCATCACCGGCGGGCGGCTCGTCGTGGGCCTCGGGCTCGGCTATCGCGACGTCGAGAATCTCGCGATGGGCCACGATCCCAGCACCCGCGTGGGACGGATGGAGGAAGGCCTCCAGGCGCTGGAGCGGCTGTGGACCGGTGAGCCCGCCTCGTTCGAGGGCAAGCACTTCCAGCTCCGCGACGTACGCATCTCCATGCCGCCGCTGCAGCGGCCGCGTCCGCCCATCTGGCTCGCCGCCAACGGCGATGCCGGCGTGAGGCGCGCGGCCCGGCTGGCCGACACCTGGCTCATCAATCCGCACACCACGCTGCCGACGCTGGAGCGCCAGCTCGTCCTCTTCCACCGCGAGCGCGCCACCGCGGGCCGTCCGCGCGCGGCGGAGATCCCGCTGCTCCGCGAGTGCTATGTCACCGACAGCCAGGCGACCGCGTTCGCGGAGGCCCGGCCCATCCTCGAGCCCAAGTACAAGGCGTATCAGCGCTGGGAGCAGGACAAGGCCCTGCCCCAGGGCGAGACGTGGAGCGACGCGTTCGAGGAGCTGGCGCACGATCGTTTCGTCATCGGCGACCCCGTCCGGGTCCGCGAGGAGATCGCGCGCTATCGCGAGCGCCTGGGGGTCACGTCCATGATGTTCCGCCTCCAGTGGCCCGGCATGGACCAGGAGCGGGTGCTGAGAACGATCCGCCTCCTTGGGGAGAAGGTCCTGCCGCATTTTCCGTCTGCCGTGTCGTGATCGAGCTGACGCCGCTCCTTCACGTGTCGGCCGAGGTGGGCGAGGTGCGCTCGCTGGGCGCGGCGCCCGGGGGCGAGCGCCGCGTGGTGCCGATCGTGGGCGGGACCTTCAAGGGCGAGGGACTGGAGGGCGAGGTGCTCGGCGGTGGCGCGGACTGGCAGTGGCGCCGCGACGACGACACGCTGGACATCGACGCCCATTACGCCCTGCGCGAGCGCGGCGGCGCCGTGATCGAGGTGCGGAGCCGGGGGCTCCGCACCGGTCCCGCCGAGGTGCTGGCGCGGCTCGCGCGCGGGGACGACGTGGATCCCGCCGCGTACTACTTCCGCACCGCCCTGCGCTTCACCACCGGCGACGCGCGGCTCGGCTGGCTGAACCGCGTGCTCGGCCTCGCCACCGCCGCCCGTCGCGCGCGCCGGGTCGAGCTCGAGGTCTACCGGGTGCTGTAGCCGGCGCCGTATCGCCGCGCCCCGGCGACCACGCCGAGGGCGAGAAGGCCCACGCCCATCAGCAGCAGCGCGTTCGGCTCCGGCACGACCTGGGGCTCGGCGAAGATGAAGTCGTCCATCGCGACCACGTCGATGCTCCCCCCGGGATTGTCCGCCACGCCCAGCGCGCTCGTGCCTGTGGTGATGCGAACGCGGTGCGCGAGCTCATCTGACGGATCGAGGATGATGCCGAGGAAGGAGAGCTGGCCGTCTCCCGGCGCCGCCGGCACCGCCACCGAGGCGAGCAGGTCGCCGGACAGACCGAACAGCTCGACGGTGGTCAAGTCGGCCAGGTCCACGTCGGTGAACACCGCCCCGAACGCGCTCGTGCCGCCGGGGATGCCACCGTTCGTGTCTGCAGCCGAGAAGATGCCCTCGGTCACATTGCTTCCGACGGGGACGAAGAGGCGCACTGGGCTGAAGGTCTGGAACGTCGTGCTGTAGTCCACGCCGAACACGTCCGACAGATTGCCGGTACCGGTTGAGATCGGTGCCTGCTGGAAGCCGGATCCAGGCGTCGTGAAGATGACGCCGCGATTCTGGAATACTGCGGACGGGTTCGGGGCCGGCGTGCCGTTCGGGTTGCCGCCACCGTCCCAGTTGATCTCCCGCCGCCCGGTCGGCAGCGGCCCTGGGTTGATCCCGTTGTTCGGGTCTCCCAAGGCGGTGCGGAAGTCGGCCACGGCATTCTGCGTGCCCACGGCGCCGGTGCCCTGGACGATGGTGAAGGCGTGGCTCACCGCGGGCGCGCTCGCCAGCGCCGTGAGCAGTGCCACGAGGAAGAGGACGGTATGCATCGGTTGGCCCTCCTTGTCGAGAGTACGCATGCGAACCGATGCCGATCAGGAGCACGTCGCGTGCCGCTTCCAACAACGGCGACATCACGGGCGCTTACGAGATCTCATGAAAGGCAGTCGTAAAGCGCGCCGGCGGGGCGCGGCACCACGACGCCAACTCATAGTGGGCGCTGCGTGCGAGGTGCGCGCGCCATGTGCGAGCCGCGCTTGAGAAATCTTCAGCGGGGGGCGGCGGGCGACGCGGTGTCGAGGTTCCTAGACAACCTTCTCGTCGCGCAAAATCCTGATCTCTCCCTGAGAAAACCCTAGCTCGCCCAGGATCTCGTCGCTGTGCTCGCCGGTATCGGGCGAGTGCCGGCGCACCGACGCCGGCGTGCGCGACAGCGTGACGGGCGGCGCCTGGACGAAGACCTCGCCGAGGGCCGGGTGCTTCACCGGCACCGCCATCTGAAGGTGCTTCACCTGCTCGTTCTCGAACACCTGCTTCACGTCGAGGATGGGCCCGGACGGCACGCCCTTGACGTTCAGGAGCTCCACCCACTCCGCGCTGGTCCTCTTCGCGAAGGCCTTCTCCAGCTCCGGCGCCAGCGCCTTACGATGCTTGGAGCGATCGGGCGCGGTCTTGAAGCGCGGATCTTCGAGCAGCGGCTCGGTGCCGAGCGCCTCGCAGAGGCGGCGGAACATGTTCTGGCCGGACGCCGCGATATTGATGTGCCCGTCCTTTGTCTTGAACACGCCGGTGGGGATCGCCGTCGGGTGATCGTTGCCCGCCTGGGGCGGGATCTCGCCGGCGATGAGCCAGCGCGCGGCCTGGAAGTCGAGCATGGTGATCATGGCCTGGAGCAGCGAGGTGTGCACCCACTGTCCGCGGCCCGAGCGCTCGCGCTCGAGCAAGGCCACGAGAATCCCTTGGGCGAGGAAGATGCCGGCGGTGAGGTCGGCGACCGGAATGCCCACGCGCACCGGCCCCTGCCCCGGCAGGCCGGTGATGGACATGAGCCCGCCCATCCCCTGCGCGATCTGGTCGTAGCCCGGCCGGTCTCGATACGGCCCGGTCTGCCCGAAGCCCGAGATGCTGCCGTAAATCAGCCGGGGGTTGTCCTTCGCCAATGTCTCGTAGTCGATACCGAGTCGCCGCTTGACGTCGGGGCGGAAGTTCTCGACGACGACGTCGGCCTTGGCGATGAGCCGCTTGAGGATGTCGAGGCCCTTGGGCGACTTGAGGTCGAGCGTGATCGACCGCTTGTTCCGGTGGAGGTTCTGGCTGTCGAAGCCGCGCCGGGGAAAGTCGCCCTGCTCGTCCTCGCGGGCGGAGATCTGTATCACCTGCGCGCCCATGTCGGCGAGCTGGCGCACGCACGTGGGCCCGGAGCGCGCGCGGGTGAGATCGATCACGGTGTAGGGCGACAGCGGCAGGCTACTCATGTCCGGGCTCCTTGATCGGGCGGCAGGATGGCCGACTGGCTGATCGAGCGCGGGTTCCGCAGCGGCCAGCGGCCGGCGTCGACCGCGGTGAGGAAATCGAGGATGCCGCGATTGAAGCCCTCGGGCTCCTCGAGGTTGACGGTGTGGCCGGACTTGGGCAGCACGAGCAGGCCGGAGGACCGGATCTTGCGCTTGAGATAGAGGGCCGGCTCGAGACAGGGCTCGTCCTCGTCGCCGGTGACGATCAGCGTGGGCACCTCGAGCTGCTCGAGGCCCTTCTCGAGCTCGTAGACCGAGGGCCGGTTCATCTGGACGCCGCGCATGGTCAAGGCGTGGCCCTCGGCGGACTGGGCGACGAACTGATCGTAGAGCTCCTGCCAGCCCTTGGGGTCCTTGTCCATGAGCTGCACGCGCGTGGGACCCTTGGTGTAGAAGTCCGCCACCGCCACGATGCCGTCGTCCATGAAGCGCCGCGCCGTCTCCTCGACGTCCTTCTTGAAGCGCTCGCGCTCGCCGGACACGCTCCCGTAGCCCGCACCCGCCACCACCAGCGACAGCACGCGGTCGGGATGGCGGAGGCCGAAATGCAGGGTGGCGTACCCGCCCATGGAGAGCCCGCAGATGTGGGCCTTCTTGATGCCCAGCGCGTCGAGCAGCCCGCGGATGTCCTCGGCCGCGCGCTCCTGCGAGTAGGCGGCGGGATCCTTCGGCACCTCCGATGGGGGATAGCCGCGGGCGTTGTACGCGATGGTGCGGTAGCGGCGCGCGAAGAAGCGCACCTGAAGGTGCCAGCTCTTGTAGTCGCCGGCGAACTCGTGAACGAAGACGAGGGGGACGCCCTCGCCTACTTCCTCGTAGAAAAGACCGATTCCGTCGACACGCGCAGTGGGCATGCCCCCTTCATACGTCAATCCTCGCCGTCGAGGCAAGCGCGCATCTGCCGGGCCAGCTCGGCGACGTGGGTCGTGATCGCGGTCAGATGCGCGCCGGGCACACGCCGCATCCGGGCCCCCGGCGCGGCGCGCCGCCAGGCGCGCGACGAGCCCACCCGCACCCGCCGGGGCTCCTCCGCGGGCCAGAAGATGGTGACGGGCCCGTCGAACCGCCCGGGCCGATAGCGGCGCACCACGGGGTGATACCGCTCGAAGAGCGTCGGCACGAGCGGCGCGGCCGGAGGATCCGGGGCGGGCGCCCCCCGCCGGCCGGCGAGTCGCGCCACGCGCCGCCGGATGCCGCCCCACGCCTGCCGCGGCGTCCAGCGCGTGGGTGGGGGCACCGCCGCGGGCAGCACCGGCGCGATGAGGATCAGCCGCTCGACCGGCTCGCCGTCGGCCGCGAGCGCGCGGGCGATCTCGTACGCGACGAGCGCGCCGTTGCAGTAGCCGGCCAGACGGTAGGGGCCGTGCGGACGCAGCCGGCGCAGGGCGGCCAGCGGCTCCGCCACCATCGCCTCGATCGCCGCGGGCAGCGGCGTGCCGTCCACGCCGTGCGGCGCGAACGCGTGCACGGGCTGGTCTTTCCCCAGATGGCCGGCGAGGGCGAGGCAATAGAAGCCGCCCCCGTTCATGTCGCCGTGCATGAGGAACAGCTCGGGCCGCCGGCCGGCGTGGGCGGGGCCGAGATTGCGTCCGATGTATTTCCGCGCGCCGCGACCCCGCTGCTCCGGATCCTTCAGCACGGCGGCCAGCGACGCCACCGTCACGTCCAGCGAGCACGCGGCCACGGGCAGCGCGCGGCCACAGCTTCCCTCCACGCGCTGCACCATGCGCGCGGCGAGGGCGGGGGTGCCGCCCAGGTCGCCGAAGCGGTCGCTGACGCCGACCGTCGCGAGGCCCAGCACGTCTTTCCAGATGTCCCGGACGATCACCTCGAGGGGATCGAGCGGCTTCTGCCGGGCGACCGTCGTCATCGCCGTTCGGCGTCCAGAAGGGTGAGGCAGCGCGCGCGATCGATCTTGCCCGCGAGATTACGCGGGAGCTCGGGCACGACGATGAGGGTGTGCGGACGGGCCCAGGGCGGCAGGGCCGCGGCGGCGTGCACGCGCAGCGCGCCGGGATCGAGCGCGTTCGCGGTCTCGACGAGCGCGGCAATGCTCGCGCCGTTGGCGGTCGGCAGCGGCAGCACCGCGGCCTCGCGCACGTCCGGATGGCGGCGGAGCACTTCCACGATTTCCGCGGGGTTCACCAGCTGGCCGGACACCGCCTTGAAGCAGTCGTCCAGACGGCCGGTGAGGGTCAGATAACCGTCCGCGTCGAGCCGGCCGAGATCGCCGGTCGGCCACCAGCCATCGCGCTCCTCACGGGGCTCGAGCTTGGGCGGGAAGCCATAGCCGTCCATGTAGATGGACGACCGGAACCAGACGCGGCCGACCCGGCCGGTGGGAAGCGGCTGGGACGGCTCGTCGCCGACGCAGACATCGATGCCGGGCAGAGCACGGCCGGCCGACGCCCATCGCACCCTGTCGGCCGGCCCGAAGTCCGCGGTGATCACACCGCTCTCGGTGGAGCCGTAGCCGGGGCGCAGCGGGACGCCGAAGCGCTCCTTGAACGTGTCGAACACGGGGCCCGGCAAATGGCCCGCGCTCACCCGGCAAATCTCCGGCGCCCGCGGCGGCGGACCCGACAGCGCGCACCGGCCGAGGAGCTCGGCCATGAGCGGCGTGCAGGGGAAATACCGGTACTCGCCTGATGCGAAGAGCGAGAGCACGGTGCGGTGATCGAAGCGGTCCATGAGGCCGACGTGCCCGCGGATCACGATCGCGGTGGCCATCACGCTGCCGAGGCCGTGCGTGTTCGAGAACGGCAGCGCGCCGATGATGCCGTCGCCCTCGCGCATGCCGAGGGCTTGGGCGGTCACGCGGGCCGCGTCGATGAGGCTCGGCGTGGCGCGGTACACGGGCTTGGGCGGCCCCGTGGAGCCCGAGGTGAAGGCAACCACGCCGCCGAAGCTCAAGGGCTCGTAGCCGGGGTCGACGGCCGGCGCCGGCGGAGCGGTGGATAGCGTGATCGCGCGATAGCCGCGGGATTCCGCGGCGGCGGCCAGCGCGCCGAGCATGGGCGGCAGCACGAGCGGCGCATCGACGGGAAGCGCGGGATCGCTGCGCCACGCAGTGGGATCCTCGGCCAAGGTGACCACCGCCGTGCCCGGGAGCGCGCACAGCGCGAAGAAGAGGGCCACGCCCTCGGGATGCACCGGCAGCACCGTCGCCACCAGCGGCGGTGGGTCGGGCAAGGCCCCGCGCAGCTCGGCCCACCACGCCCGTGCAGTGGCGTCGAGGGCCTCCGGCGTCCACTCGCCTCCCCTGAAGCAAAGCCGCGGCGGCAGGAGCCTGCCGTGACCCGTCATGCCTGCTCCCGGAGCCGGCGAGCGATCACCGCGCCGAGGCTTCCCACGGTGGCGAGGGCGCTGTCGCCGAAGTCCGACATGGGATCGAAGCTCACCGCGAATTCCGCCTCCGACGCCACGATCAGCTCGAGCAGCGCCACGGAGTCGAGCCAGACTCCGCCGTCTCGAAGGGGAGTGTGGGGGCCCAGATCGGCGGGCGTGCGCCCCGGGCCCGCGATCTCCGCGACGATCTTCAGCAGGCGATCCACGACGGCCGGGTCCATCACGGGGCGAAGGCTCCCGACGCCACCAAGCGCTCGGTGGGCACGCCGCGCTCGATCAGGCGATGCCGGCGAGCCAGCTCCATGAGGAGCTCGAGCTCACTTCGCGCGAAGGTTGGACGCAGCGGCGCGAGCACGAGGCGCCGCGCCGTCTCCGGCGGAATCCGCGTGGCCCGCGCCAGGATGTCGCGCATGCGCACGGGATCGCGCTGGCATGCGTCGATCCCCCGCGCGATCCCGCGCTGAAAGCGCTCGACCAGGGGCCGGCGTGCGTCGTACCAGGGCCGCAGCACCGCGTAGGCGGCGATGGAGAGCCCCGCCGCCACCTGTTCCTGCATGGCGAGCTCCGTCGCCCAGCCCGCGTCACGCAGCAGGGTCAGATACGGCTCGGGCAGGTTCGCGGCGTCGATGCGGCCCTGCTCGAGGGCCGTCACCATGTGCGGGAAGTCGATCTCCTGCCAGGTCACCTCGTCCTTGCGGATGCCCGCTCGCTGGAGCTCTTCCGCCACCACCATGTAATTGTGATTCCCCAGCGCGTTCACGCCGACGATCTTGCCGCGGAGCTGGGCCACCGAGGTGATGCCGCCCGCCTTGCGGCTCACCAGCGCCGTGGTGGTCTGGGGGCCCGGCCCCACCGTGCCCGCAGGGGCGACCAGCGCGACCTCGAGCCCGCGCTCGGCGGCCTGGATGAGCGTGAGGGTGGCGATCATCCCCATGTCGAGCGAGCCGCCGATCATCGCTTCGACGAGGCGCGAGCCGCGGCCGATCACGGTGGGCTGGATCTCGAGACCCTCGGCGGTGAAGGCGCCGGTCTCGATGCCGCACCAGAGCGGGAGATTGGCGCTGACCGGGATGTACCCGACGCGGATCACGTCGGCGGCCGGGGCGGGCGCCGCGCTCGAGCCGAGCGCGGCCACCAGCGCCACCGCGGTCAGGAACCGCTTCACGCCGCCCCTCCGGCCACCGTCAAGTGTGAGCGCAACGCCTCGCGCGTGAGCCCGCGCGCGGTGTCCAGGATGCGCTCGACGCGCGCGGGCCGTCCGCCGAGGATGACCACACGGCGCGAGAGGTGGAGCACCTCGTCGAGGTTATGGGTCACCAGCACGATGCTGCATGACTCCGACCGGTGGAGGGCGCGGATCAATGCCTGCAGATCGGCGCGAGTGCCTTCGTCCACCGAGGCGAAGGGCTCGTCGAGCAGCAGCACACGCGGAGTCCGGATGAGCGCCCGCGCGAGCGCGACCCGTTGCTGCATGCCGCCCGAGAGCTCCCACGGGTATCGGCCGGCACAGTCATCCAGCCCCATGCGGGCCATGAGGGCGAGCGCGCGCTCGCGCCACGCCGCCCGGTCGCCGCGGTCCACGCGAAGGCCGAAGAGAACATTGTCGAGGGCGCGCTTCCAGGGCAGGAGCGTCGCGGCGTACTGCTGGAACACGAGGCCCACGCGCGGCTCCGGCCCCGTGAGGGGACGGCCGTCGAGATGGACATCTCCCCGCGTGGGACGCTCGAGCCCCGCCATGATGCGGAGCAGCGTGGTCTTGCCGCATCCGCTGCGGCCCACGATGGCCAGCACCTCGCCCGCCGGCACGTCGAGGTCGATGCCCTCCAGGACGTGATTGCGCCCGTCGGAGCCGTGGAACTCCATGCCGATGCCGCGAAGGGCCAGCCCGGCGGGCGGCAGCGCGGTCACGACGCCGACCTCCGCTGCATCGCATGGTGCCAGGCGAGGAGCCGGCGATCGATGGCGAGGAAGCCGCGGTTGAGGAGAAAGCCCACGGTGGCGAGGGCGAGGATGAAGCCATACATCTCGGCGACGCGGAAGGTGCGCTCGGCCTCCAGGATCACGTAGCCGATGCCGCTCGAGCCCGCGACCATCTCGGACACCACGGTGAGGATCAACATGACGGCGAGGGAGATCCGCAGACCGGTCGCGATGGTGGGGCTGGCCGACGGCAGGATCACGTCGCGCAGCGTGCGGACATAGCCGAGCCCCAGGTTGCGCGAGGTCTCGATGAGCGGGCTGGGCACCGCCCGCACGCCGTCCAGCGTGTTGAGCAGGATGGGAAAGAAGCACGCCCAGGCCACGATGAATACTTTCATCGCGGCGCCGATGCCGAGGAACAGGATGGCCACCGGGATGATGGCGGGCGACGGCAGCGGCCGCACGAACTCGACCAGCGGCTCGATGGCCTGGCGCACCACGCGGTGGTACCCGGCGAGCGTGCCGAGGCCGATCCCCGCGAGCGCCGCGAGGAGATAGCCGGCGCCGCCACGCGCCAGGCTCGCGCCGACCGCGGCCACGAGCCGGCCGTCCCACAGGGCCTCGGCAAGACTGGCCAGAATGGTGTGCGCGGGCGGAAACAGGAACGGGTTGAGCCAGCGGGCGAGGCTGGCCGCCTCCCAGGCGCCAAGCGCGAGGAGCACGAGGCCCGCCCCAACCAATCGCCCTCCATTGTTCATCACGCCTTTCAGAGCAACTCCTGTACCCGCGGGAATATCCCAGAACAACCGCTACTTACCCGGGGGGGCCTCCGGGCGCCGATATACTTCGTCAACTTCTCCGACAGGGCGCCATGGCCTGCGTCGCGAACGCGGTATCGACCAGATCGGCGTAGCGGTGATAGCCCCGGATGAAGCCGCCGCTGAGCAGGATGTGCTGGAGCACGTCGTAGCCCGAGCGCCGGAGCAACGGATCGTGCGCCCAGGTGTCCTGGCGCTGATACCGCGCGATGGCGGCCTCCAGCACCGGCGGCGACACCTCGGAGTATTCGGGGGCGACGACCGTCGCGATCTCGCCGGCGGCGCGCCCGGCGAGCCAGCGTTGCGTCCGGTAGACGGCGCGCGTGAAGTGGAGGACCGTTTCCGGCTCGCGCGCGAGCAGCGCAGGCGCGGCCATGTAGGAGGTGAAGGGCAGCGCGCCGGTCGCCTCCCCCATCGACGCCGCGATGTGGGCGGCGCCCTCCCGGAGCAGCGTCTCGACGATGGGCTGCGTCGTCTCCAGGAAGTCGCCCTCGCCGTCGCGAAACGCCGCCGCGGCGTCCGCCATGGGGCGATGGCGCTCGATGCGCACCCGCGCGGGATCCACCGCGTGACGCCGCAGCACCGTGAGAAGGCATTGCCATGGAGTCGGCGCCTCGAGGAAGCCGAGCACTGTCTTGCCGATGAGATGGGCGAAGCGGAAGCCCGACTCGGGCCGGCGTGACAGGAGGAAGAAGGCGTTGCGGCTGCACACCTCGGCGAAGTGCACCACGTGAATGCCCTCGCGATCCGCCAGCTCGAAGCTCCGCATGAGGCCGCCGAGGCAGATCTCGAGCTCGCCGGCGAGGAGCGCCTGCATGGTCCCCCGCGGATAGCGGGAGGCGGGCACCACGGTGACGTCGAGGCCCTCCTCGGCGAAGTGGCCGAGGGCGACCCCGGCGGGCAGGAGCGCGTAGAACGGGGTGTGGAACGGCATCGGGACGGTCAGGCGGCGCATGGGCATTTCGCGGTGGCGCGCAGTATAGCAGCGCCGCGCCGCCCGCGCGCGGAACGTCGGCCGCCGCGAGCCGTGATACCGTGAGGCCCGTGGCCCCGCTTTCGCCGAAGCGTCTCTTCCAGGCTGCCCTCGCGCGGCGCGGCTACGAGATCCGCGCGATCCCGCCCGCTCCGCGCGACGTCCCCGAGCGCATCGCGTTCGTCACGTCGGCCGACGACATCCACCGCCGCCACCGGGCGCAGACGCGCGAGCAGGTCGCGGCCCTCCGGGCCAAGTACGCACGCCCGCTCCACGGGCTCGTGAACACCTGGGAGCTGCTCGAGGGGCTGGGGGGGTGCGTGGACCCCACCGACGTCCTGCTCTACGGCGCCAGCCAGCAGCTCCATCTGCTCCAGGTCCTGGCCGCGATGGAGCAGGACCACGTCGAGGATCCCGTGCTCCTCGCCGCGGCGATGCTCCACAACCTGGGCAAGCTCCTGCTTCTCGCCGGCGAGGCCCCGGAGCATGTGGTGGGCTCGCGCGCCCCCATCGGCGCCCACGAGCCCGGCGGCGGGCTCGATCAGGCGTGGCTCCAATGGAATCACGGGGAGTTCGCCTACAGCCGGATCAAGGACGATGTGGACGAGCCAGTGGCCTGGCTGGTTCGCTATCACAGCATCGTCCCCGAGCGCTGCGCCCCGCTGTTCGACGCCCGCGACCGCACCTACGTGGCGCGCTATCTCACGGCGTTCCGCCACTACGATCAGCGCTTCAAGTCGCCGTTCACGCTGCCGCGGAAGCCCCTCGCCGCCTACCGCGCCCTCGCCGCGCGCCTCCTGCCCGCAACCCTGGTCGTCTGAGGACCGGCGCGCTACTGCACGCGCAGGCGCGGGTCGAGCACGTCGCGGAGACCGTCGCCGAGTAGATTCAGCGACAGCCCCGCCAGCGTGAGCGCGACCCCAGGACAGAGGCTCACCCAGAACGCTTCGCGAATCACATTCTTCCCGCTCGCGATCACATTGCCCCAGGACGGCACGTAGGGCGGCACGCCCACGCCGAGAAAACCCAGAATCGCCTCGGCGAGGATGGCGTAGGCGAAGATGAAGCTGCCCTGCACCAGCATCGGCCCCACGCAGTTGGGCAGGATGTGGCGAAAGGCGACGGCGAGGTCGCGACGGCCCAGCGCGCGGGCGGCCTGCACGTAGTCCAGATCGCGGATGCCCAGCACGGTGCTCCGGATCAGGATAGCGGTGCGCGGCATGTACACGACCGAGAGGGCCACGATCACGTTCCACACGCCCGGGCCGCGCGCGGCCATGAGCGCGATGGCGAGCAGGATGGCGGGAAAGGCCATCATCCCGTCCATCACCCGCATGATGAGCGTGTCCAGCCGGCGGTTGAACCCGGCGAGCAGCCCCACCAGCACGCCGCCCAGGGTGGTGAGCAGCATCGTGGTCACGCCGACGAGCAGGGACACCCGGCTGCCGTGGACGACGAGACTGTACACGTCGCGGCCGAACTCGTCCGTGCCCAGCACGTGGCCGGGCCCCGGCGGCAGGAGCCGGCTGCTCGGCTCCAGGCGCGTCGGGTTGTGGGTGGACACCACGTCGGCAAGGAGCGCGGCGAGCACGAACACCAGCAAGAGGCCCGCGCCCGCGAGCACGCCGGGATGCCGCAGGAGCCGCCGCCACCAGGCCGGCCGCGCGCGCTCACTCATAGCGGATCCGCGGGTCGATGAAGGCGTAGAGGAGGTCCACCATCAAGTTGATCACCACGTAGACGGCGGCGGTGGCCAAGACGACGCCCTGGACCACCGGGTAGTCGCGCCGCAGGATGGCGGTGATGACGAGGCGGCCCAGCCCGGGAATGTTGAAGACGATCTCGGTGACCACCGCGCCGCCGATGAGGATCGCGGTGGTGATGCCGATCACCGCCACCACTGGCACCAGCGCGTTGCGGAACGCGTGGACATAGGTGACCGTTCTGGGATGCAGCCCTTTTGCCCGCGCGGTACGGATGTAGTCCTGCCCGAGCACGTCGAGCATGCACGAGCGCGCGATGCGCGCGATGAGGGCCGACTGGCTGAAGCCGAGCGACACCGCGGGCAGCACCATGTAGGTGAGGGCGGCGCGCGGCTCGCTGAGGATCGAGGCGTAGCCGGCTGCGGGCAACCAGCCGAGGCGCACCGCGAACAGGAAGATGAAGTTGAGGCTGAGCCAGAAGCCGGGGATGCACACGCCGAGCAGGGAGACGAGCATGAGGCCGCGGTCCCACCACGATCCGCGGTGTGCGGCCGCCACGATGCCCGAGGGCACGCCGATGGCCATCGCGACCAGCAGCGCGCAGAGGGTGAGCACGATGGTGGGCTCCGCGCGCTCGGCGAGCGCCCGCGTCACCGGCCGGTCGAGGTAGTACGAGTGCCCGAGGTCGCCCCGCAGCACGCGGGCATAGAACGTGACGAGCTGCTGATGAATGGGCCGGTCCAGCCCGAGCGCCGCGCGGGTGGCCTGGATCTGCGCGGGGCTCGCGTCGGGCCCGAGCATGACGCTCACGGGATCACCGGGAATCAGATGGATGAGAAGGAAGACGATGGTGACCACGACCGCCATGACGGGGATGACGGCGAGGATGCGGCGGACGAGGTAGGCGGCCACGGCGGGACGGCACGCGGGGGAGGCGGGCCCGCCGCGGTGGCGGCCCCGCCTCCCTCAGCCGGTTACTTCTCGAGCCACACGTTGTAGAAGCGGATCCGCTCGGTACTCTCGTTGAAGCCCTTCACGTTGGTCCGGGCGGCGCGGAGCCCGAAGAGGTCGCCGTAGCGGATCACCGGCACCTTCTCGTAGAACTGGCGGGTCTGCTTCTCCCAGAGCGCCATGCGCTTCTTCGGATCCGTCTCCCGCGCCAGCTCGGACTGCAAGCTCAGGATGTCCTCGTCGTGGGTCCAGCCCGGCCAGCTCGACGTGAGGTAGATGTGATGGGTGGGATCGTAGAACGCGCCCATGCCCGTGGTGAAGGCGTCGTACTCCTTGGGGTTGTTCCGACGCTTCACCAGGGTCGCCCAGTCCACCACCTGGAGATCGATGTTGAAGCCCACGTCCTCGAGCTGCTGCTTGGTGAGCAGCGCGAAGTCGTACATCCACTTGTACTCCTGGGTGGTCATGAAGCGGATCGGCTCCTTCTTGTAGCCGGCTTCCTGGAGGAGCTTCTTCGCCTTGTCCTTGTTGCGCTCGTTCCATGGCAGGCCCGACATCTTGGTGTGCCAGGCGCTGATTTCGAGGGGGGCCAGGCTGTTGTCCATCCTGTAGAACTCCGACTTTCCGCCCGCCACCGTCTTCATGATCGGCTCGATGTCGATGGCCGCCTGCCAGGCCTGACGCAACTTCTGATTCGTCATCAGGCCTTCCTTCTTGTTGAACACCGCGACCAGCCAGTAGTACGGCTTCGAGACGATGGGCCGCACCGCCGAGTTGCGCTTCAGCCGGTCGTACGCATCGAGGTTCAGGTCGTCGGCGAAGTCGAGCTCGCCCGTCTCGACCTGGGCGACCCGCGTCGCCACCTCGGGCACCGGCACCCAGCGGATCTCCTCGAGGTAGGCGGTCTTGCCTCCGCCGTAGCCGTTGGGCTTCTCGTTACGCGGCTTGTAGTCGTCGAAGCGTACCATGCGGATGTACTGGTCGGGCTTCCACTCCGCGAGCTTGTACGGGCCGGTGCCGATGTACTCGGTGGCCTTCACCGCCGGCTCGAACTTCTCCGCGATCTCCTTGGGGTAGATGGCGCCGAAGTTGTTGGGCACCGCCAGGGAGATGAGCACGATGGCCGACTTCTCCTTGAGCTTCATCTCCACCGTGTACTTGTCAATCGCCTTCCAGGTGTCGACCTGAGCGAACAGCGCCTTTCCGTAGATCGACTGCTTGCCCCAGCGGGCGAGCGAGGGCACCACGTCCTCCGACGTCATCTCCTTGCCGTTGTGGAACTTCACGCCCTGGCGAAGCTTGAACGTGTAGACGAGGCCGTCCTTGCTCACGGTGTGGCTCTCCGCGAGCATCGGGATGGGCTTGTTGTCCTTGTCCAGGCTGTAGAGGCCCTCGTAGATGTGGTTGGTGAGGGTCTCGGTGATGCTCGCGGTGGTCCAGTGCGCGTCCAGCGACGGGGGCTCGCCGAGATTGCCCACGCGGAGCACTCCGCCCTTGACCTGGGCGTCCGCGGGGACGACGGCGAGGCCGGCGACGGCGGCAAAGGCGAGAGCGAGGAACGCGCTGCGCACGACGGCCGAACCCCTCATGGGAAGCCTCCAGCGGTGTGGGAGTCGCGTCAGGTGCGTGGAGTGTGCTGGAGGGCGGCCCGGCTTGTCAACGGGGAGGCGGGCTGCCTCACTCGAAGCCGGGTGGCGGCACGAAGGCCTGGAACTCGCGCTCCAGCAGCCGCGCCAGCTCGATGGTGGTGCGGTCGCCGTACTGGGGGCCCACGATCTGCACGCCCACGGGCAGGCCGCCCGGCGTGAATCCGGCGGGCGCCGAGGTGCCGGGGAGGAACACCACCCCCGAGAGGCCGGCCCAGAAGAGCTGATCCACCGTGGGGACGCGCCGGCCGTTGACGGCGATGGTCCGCTGGTAGCGCTCGCCCGCGTGATCGTGGGGGAAGGCCGCGGTGGCGGCGACGGGGCAGAGCAGCACGTCCCAGTCGCGGAAGAACTCCACCCACTTCCAGCGAAGTTGATGGCGGGCCTCGTTGGTGGCGAGCCACTCGCGGTGGGAGAGGGTGTTGGCGCGAACCATCCGCGCGTAATACGACTCGTCGCCCGGGGCCAGGCGCGCGGCCGCCTCACGGTCTGCCTCAGCCTCCGCGGGTGTGAGGCGCCCCGAGGTCGCCGAGCGCAAGAGCTGAACGTAGATCCGGTGCGACTCGGCGGTATCGACGTCGGGCCGCGCGCGGTCGCTCACCTTGGCGCGGCGCCGCGCGAGGAAGTCTGCCACCGCCTGGATACGGTCCTGCACCTCCGCGTCCACTTCGGAGACGGGATCGGTGAGCATGACCGCGACCCTGAAGTCGCGCAGCGCCCGGCGCCGCGGCGGCGGCAGCTCGAGCCGCCAGCCCTCGGCGTCGATCTCGTCCGGGCCGGCCATCGCGGCGAGGCCCAGCGCCAGATCGTCGGCGCTGCGGCCCATGGGCCCCACCACGTTGATGTCGCTCGGGGCGATCTTGCCCGGCAGGGCCTGGCCGCGCGGCGGCACCACGCCATAACTCGGCTTGTGGCCGTACACCCCGCAGTAGTGAGCGGGGTTGCGGATCGACGAGCCGATGTCGCTGCCCGCCTCGATCCCGGTGAGGCCCGCGGCGAGCGCGGCGGCGGAGCCGCCCGACGAGCCACCGGGCGAGCGGCTGAGGTCCCAGGGATTGTTGGTGGTGCCGTAGATCTCGTTGTAGCTCTGGTAGTCCGCGAGGTAGATCGGCACGTTGGTCTTGCCGAAGAGGATCACGCCGGCCCCCAGCAGCCGGTCCACCGTGAGCGCGTTCCGCGTGGGGAGATTCCCTTTCAGCGCGGGCACGCCCCACGTCGTGGGCATGCCGGTGACGTCGTAGGACTCCTTGATCGTCATGGGCACGCCGTGCAGCGGCCCCCAGGGCTGGCCCTTGCGCAGCGCCGCATCGGCGGCGCGGGCGCGCTTGCGGGCGGCGTCGAGGTCGGTGGTGACGATCGCGTTGATGCGGGGGTTGTGCTTCTCCATCCTCGCGATGTAGAGGTCCAGCAGCTCCAGGCAACCGATCTTCCGCCGCCGGATGAGCGAAGCGAGGGATTTGGCCGACTCGAACGCGACGTCCATGACGCACCTCCGGAGCAACAATGTATCATGCGGCGGGAACGATGAGGCGACCGGAGCCGGCCACCGCGCTGCTGCTGCTCGGGATCTTTACCGTGTCGCTGCTCCCTCCGGCAGCGACGCGCGCGGCGGCCGCCGATACCTGGGATCTGCGACAGATCTCCGCGGACGAGCGGCGCCGCGTCATCGGCGGCGAGATCGTGCCGTTCACCGTCGCCGAGCGCACCGACCGCGACCTCGCCGCCGGTGCGATGATGTTCCTGCCCCTTCCCGTGCCGCGGGTCGGCGACTACCTGGCGGAGTCGGAGCTGGCGGTGCGCGATCCCGGCGTCGTCAGCTGGGGCGCCCTGCCCGAGCGCGCCGAAGCCGCCTCGCTCGCCAAGCTTCGCCTGAGTCCGGCGGAAGCCGACGAGCTGCTCGACGCGCGGCCGGGCTCGGTCTGGAATCTCTCCGGCGCGGAAATGGAGGCGCTGCGTGCGATGCGGTCGATGCTGCCCGCCGCCTCGAGAACGCTCCAGGCGGAATCCGTGAGCGCTCAGTACCGTGCCATCCTGCTGCGACGCACCCAGGCCTATCGGGCCGGCGGCCTCGACGCCATCGATCCCTACGCGCGCCGCGGCGGCACCACGGCGGATCCCGCAGCCGAGCTACGCCTGGCCGCGGAGGACGCGCGCGCACTGACCGGGGCCGCGCCCTCGCTCGTCGAGGCGCTGCTCCACTACCCCGCGTTGCAGCACGCGGGGAGCGGCAGCCAGCTCTACTGGGTCGAGCGCCGGCTCCAGGGTCGCGTGGATCCGGTGCTGGTCCACCAGTTGGTGGACGTGCGCCCCGCGCTCGCGCTCCACGTGGAGCGGCACTTCTTCGTGGGCCACGCGTACAACTCGAGCCAGACCCTCACCGGCGCGATGCCCTGGGGCAACGGCGCGCTGGTATTCGTCGTCGCCCGCGTCTCCACCGATCTGGTCGCCGGCCTCGGCGGCGACGTGAAGCGCTCGCTGGGCCGGCGGCAGCTGCGCGGCGATCTGTCCGGCCGTCTCGAGCGCGTCCGCGCGGGTCTGACGAGACCCACCCCGCTGCCGCAGAGCCCGTAGGGCCCGCGGGCGCTAGACCGGGATCGAGACGCGCGCGAGGACTTCCGGCTCGTCGAGGAGCCGGCCCGCGCCGCGCACCACGCAGGTGAGCGGGTCCTCGCTGATCGTGATGGGCAGATCGGTCTGCTGGTGGAGCAGCAGGTCGAGCCCCGGCAGCAGGGCGCCGCCGCCGGTGAGGGTGATGCCGTTGTCGACGATGTCCGCGGCGAGCTCGGGCGGGGTCTTCTCGAGACAACCGTGCACCGCTTCCACGATGGCCTCGATCGGCTCGCGCAAGGCTTCGCGGACCTCGGCGCCGCTCACGTAGATCGTCTTCGGGATCCCCGCGGTGAGGTCGCGCCCCTTCACCGCGATGGTCTCGTTGTCGCGGGCGCCGGGATAGGCCGAGCCCAGCGAGAGCTTGATCTCCTCCGACCGGCGTTCGCCGATGAGCAAGCTGTGGCCCTTCCGCACGTGTGAGGCGATGGCGTCGTTCATGTCGTCGCCGGCGATGCGGAGCGAGCTCGAGAAGACGATGCCGGACAGCGAGATCACCGCGACCTCGGTGGTGCCGCCGCCGATGTCTACGATCATGCTCGCGCCGGGCTCCGAGATCGGCAGCCCCGCGCCGATGGCTGCGGCCGTGGGCTCGGCGATCAGGAACACCTTGCGCGCGCCCGCGTGGCTCGCCGACTCCTGCACCGCGCGCCGCTCTACCTGGGTGATCCCCGACGGCACGCTGATGACCACACGCGGGTGCACGGGGCTCCGCCGTCGGTGGGCCCGGCGGATGAAGTGATAAAGCATCTTCTCCGTGGTGTCGTAGTCGGCGATGACGCCGTGCCGCAGCGGCCGCACGACCTCGATCGTGCCGGGCGCCCGGCCCAGCATCGCTTTGGCCTGCGCGCCCACAGCGATCACCGATCGGTCTGCCGTACTGAGCGCGACGATCGAGGGCTCGTTGAGCACGATGCCTTCTCCCGGCGCGTACACGAGTGTGTTCGCCGTGCCGAGATCGACCGCCATGTCGCTGGGGAAGAAGTGGCTGAGCGCGCGGAGCAGCATCCGCGCGTAGCAAGGCAACGCGTGTGCCAGACCTACTCGCCTCCGCCGCCGCTGCCGACAAATGTCTATACGCGAGAGCAGGTTCGATCGATCCCTGAACAAAGGGGGCGCGTGGAGGGTTGGCGCGTTCCCGGCACTCTTACACAGGGCCCGTGTAGGGATTACACTCCGGACGTGGATACCGTGACCCTCGGCACTGCCACGCCCGGCGGCGGCTTCCCTGTCTACGGCCAGGCCTTCGCGGAGAGCGTGAACGAGGCCGATTCGACGCTGACCGTCGTCACCCGCCACACGAAAGGCAGCACCGAGAATGTGCCGCTGCTCGAGTCGGGCCAGCTGGATCTGGGCCTCGTGCAGGGGGAGGTGGCCTACGAGGCGCTCGAGGGCATCGGTCGCCCCCGCGCCGATCTCCGGATCCTCTGCGCCATGTACTCCACACCCGGCATGTTCGTGGTGCGCGGGGACTCGGAGTACCGCGCGATCGCCGACCTCACCGGGCGCCATGTGGCCTTCGGGGCGCGGGGCTCGGGTCTCGTCATTCTCGCCCGCTACGTCCTGGACGGGCTGGGGCTCGATCAGCAACGGGACTTTCACGCCGTATTCCTGGACGCCGCCGGCGACGGGCCCGCCATGGTGCTGGACGGCCGCGTGGCCGCGCTCTGGGGCGGGGGCATCGGCTGGCCCGGCTTCCTCGCGGTGGCCCGCGGCCCCGCGGGGGCGCGCTTCATCGTCCCCGACGCCGACGGCATCCGCCGCATCCTGGCCCGGCACGCCTTCCTCAAGCCACTGACGGTTCCGGCCGGCTCCTATCCCGGGCAGACCGCGCCGATCGCATCGGTCGGGTCATGGAGCTTCGTCATGGCGCGTCCGTCGCTCGACGAGGACATCGCGTATCGCCTTGCGCGCGCGGTGCACCGGGGAGAGGCCGCCCTCGGCCGGCGGCTTCCGCAGGCGCGCGAGACCACCGCCGTCAACACCGTGGCGGCGGCGCCGCGGCCGGACCTCATTCACCCCGGCGCGCGGCGCTACCTGCGCGAGATCGGGCTCCCCTCCGCGTAGGCGCCGCCGGCGCCACGCCGCCGAGCAAGGCGGCGAGGCGCGGTCGCGCGCCGGCTTCGAGCTGCTCCATCGTGCACTGCCGCGGCGCCTTGTCGGGCCTCCAGCGCATGAAGCGGGTGCCATGGCGGAAGCGGCCGGCCGTCACCTGGTCGTAGCCCACCTCGACCACGAGCTTCGGCTCGAGCGGCTCCCACTCACCCGAGCGCTCGGTGCTCCAGCGGCTGGGACCCCCGGGCGCGTTGCCGGTGAAGCCGCGGCCTCCCAGGAGCGGTCGGAGGCGAGCGAGCAAGGCCTTGCGCTCCGGCGCGGCGAAGCCCGACGTGAATCCGACGTGCTGGAGCAGGCCGGCGTCGTCGTAGAGCCCCAGCAAGAGCGAGCCCACCACCTTGGCGTTGGTGGCGTAGCGGAAGCCGCCCACCACGCAGTCGGCGGTGCGGCCGCGCTTGACCTTGATCATGCCGTCCCGCGTGCCCGAGAGGTACGGCACGCCGCGCACCTTGGCCACGATGCCGTCGAGGTTGCCCCCGGCCCGCGCGAGCCACGCGCGCGCAGCCTCGACATCGTCCGTCGCGGGCGAGAGGCGGATGGAGGCGGCGCTCGCGAGATACCGGCGGGAGAAGGCTTCGAGCCTCCGCCGCCGCTCCGACAGCGGCTGCGCAATCAGCGACCGGCCCTCCTCGTCCACCATGAGATCGAACACGATGTACATGGCCGGCCGCTCGGCGGCCAGACGCTGCACGCGGCTCGCCGCGGGATGGATGCGCTGGAGCAGCTCGTCGAACGCCAGATGCGCCCCGACCGGCACGACCAGCTCGCCGTCGAGCACGAAGTGCGCGGCGGGCACCGCCCGCACCGCCTCCACCACGTCGGGGAAGTAACGCTCGAGCGGCTTGCCGGAGCGGGAGCGCAACACCACGGAGTCGCCGTCCCGGAAGGCCAGACAGCGAAAGCCGTCCCACTTGGGCTCGTACTGCCACTCCGGACCGATGGGGATCGCGTCGACCAGCCGCGCTTCCATCGGCGCATAGTCGGCGCGGAGCGGGAGGGTCATGACACCCGGTCCAGGTTGAAGCGACCGCGCTTCGCGAGCAGTGGCGCATAGAGGTCGCCTAGCTTCGCGAGCCGCGCCGGCACGTTGTCCATGCGGAAGTCCTCGATGACGAAATCGGCCGCCACCTCGCTCCACGTGAGCGGGGTGGACACCGGCGCGCGCGGGCGCGGGCGCACCGAGTACACCGAGGCGAGCGTCCGCCCCCACGCGTTCTGGTTATAGTCCACGAGCACGCGGCCGGCCGGCCGCTTGGCGACCCGGTACTCCGCGGTGACGAGGGCCGGCCGGGCCTTGGCCAGCGCGAGGGCGATGGACTTGGCGACACCCCATACCGTCTTCTGGTCCGGCCCACGCACGATCGGCACGTAGATGTGGATGCCGCGTGAGCCGGTGCTCTTGGGATAGCTCGGCATGCCGAGCCCGTCCAGAGCTTCGCGCAGGACCAGCGCACTCTCCCGCACTCTCGCAAAGCCGGCGGCGGGAACCGGATCGAGATCGAAGTGGAGATAGTCCGGCCGCTGCACATCGTCGCAGCGCGCGTACCACTGATTGAGGTCGATGCAGCCGAGGTTCACCACCCAGAGGAGCGAGAGGAGGTCTTGCACGACCGGGAAGTCGATCACGTTCCCGGACGCGTGGCGAATCGCGCACGTCTCGATCCAGTCCGGGCGGGGGGCGGGCGCGCGCTTCATGAAGAAAAAGTCGCCGGCCGCGCCGTTGGGGTACCGCTTCATCACCATCGCCCGGTCGTGGAGGTGCGGCAGGAGGTGCGGGGACACCGTGGCGTAGTAGCGGAGGAGGTCCCCCTTGGTGATCGTCGGCCGCGTCCAGAAGGGCTTGCGTAGGTTGGTGAGGGTGATGGCGCGGGCGCCGAGGCGCAGCTCCACGGTGTCGCGGTCGGCGGGGATCATCTCGGCGGCGGCCATCGGCAGCGCCGTCGCCTCGCCGCGCGGAATCATCTCGAGGACGCCAGGCGCGGCGGACGTGGCCCCCGGCGCACCGCGCCGGCCACGCCGATGTACTCGAGCTCGGCCCCGGTCCGCGCGCAGCGGAGGAGGAGGCCGCCCCGGCTCATGTCGCCACGCCCCACGAAGTCCGCGGGAAAGCGCAGGCGCTCGCCGAAAGCGGCGAGCAGGGGCTCGAGATACTTGGGCGTGGCGATGCTGCCGAGGAGCACCACGTCGCAGCGGGCGTCGAGGGCCTCGGCAAGCCGCCGGGCGTCGCGCAGCAACGGCTCCATGTAGCGCGCGTTGGCGACCGCGATGTCCACCTCGGCGAAGCGGCGCAGGCGCTCGAAGTCCACCGGCTCCTCGGCGAGCACGAGTCCGTCCGTCGGCGTGATCACGAGCACGCCGGGCCGCCCCGCCGGGGGGCGCGCGAAGGCCTGCGCGTAGGCGAGCTTGCCGCGGAAGTAGAGCCCGCTCAGGAACGAGAACACCTCGCCGAGGGGCGCGCCGGGGGCGGCGCGCAGGCGCTGGGCGAGGTCGAAGCGCGCGTCGGGGTTGAAGACGAGGCGGGCCCGCTCGCCGCCGCAGTGGGCCGGCGACAGGAGGAAGATGCGCCGTCTCACCGGGTCGCAGCGGGCGCCACCGCCCGCGCGAAGCCGGCGGTGTCGAAGGTATTCAGCACCTCCACCCGGCGGACCCATCCCCGGCGGGCCATCGTCACGCCGTAGCGCACGTTGCCCAGCTCGCTCACGGCATGCGCGTCCGTGGAGATCACGAAGGACAGCTTACGCTCGCGCGCCGCCCGGAGCCATCGCGGGGCGAGGTCGAGGCGATGGGGATCGCCGTTGATCTCGATGGCGACCCGCGAGGCCGCGGCCACGTCCAGGACCCGCTCCACGTCCACGTCGATGGGCGGGCGGGAGGGGATGAGCCGCCCCAGCGCGTGGCCCCAGATCTTGAAGCAGGGATGCGCCATCGCGCGGGTGAGCCGGCGCGTCATGTCCTCGCGGCCGAGGCGATGGCGTTGATGCACGCTCGCGATGATGACGTCGAGCTGCTCGAGGATCGCGTCGGGATAGTCGAGGGCGCCGTCGGCGAGGATGTCGCATTCCGTCCCGCGCAGCAAGCGCACCGCGACCGACTCCTGCACCCGCGCGATCTCGTCCCACTGCGCGCGCAACCGGTCCACGGGAAGGCCGTTGGCGTAGGACGCGGTGGGAGAGTGATCGGTGATGGTGAGATAGGCCATGCCGAGCGCGTCCGCCGCCGCTGCCATGTCGGCGACGGTATGGCTGCCGTCCGAGTACACGGTGTGGCAGTGGACGAGGCCGCGGATGTCGCCCTCCTCGACCAGATCGTCCGGCAAGCGGCCTTCCTGCGCGGCCTCGATCTCGCCTTCGTCCTCGCGCAGCTCGGGCGGGATGAAGGGCAGCCCGAGGTAGCCGTAGAGGTCCTCCTCGTCGCGCGCGGCGAGAGGCGGGCCGCTGGCCGACCGCGTGAGGCCGGCGCGGGTGAGATGCAGGCTGCGGCCCTCGGCGAGGCGCGCCAGGCGCGTGAGGTGAGCGGAGGAGCCGGTGGCGTGAAGGAGCGTCGCCGCGTGGTGATCGGGCAGCCCCACGCGCACCTCCAGGGGCAGGCCGTTGTCGAGCACCGCGCGGTACGCGGCCGGCCCGCTCTCGCTCACCGACAGCACGCCGGGCAGGGCGAGCGCGTGCGCGCGCGCCGCCGCCGGCGTCGTCGACGCCACCACCACCTCGATCCCGTCCACCATCTCCAGGCCGCGGCGCAGGTCGCCCGCGATCTCGGCCGCAATGACGCCGGGCGCCCGGCCCAGATGCGCGAGCACGGGCTCGGCCACGTCGAGCGCCTGCGCGAGGAGCACCCGCGCGCCCGGGGGCGCGGGGCGAGGCGCGTCGAGCCGCCGGATGGCGTCGAGGATGCGCGCCTCGGTCTTGGGGCCGATGCCCTTGACGGCGCGGACGCGCCCCGCTTCGGCGGCCGCGCGCAGATCGGCCACCGTCTCCACCCCGAGCGCCTGGTGGATCGCGACGATCTTCGCGAGTGGCAGACCGAGCCGCCCGAGCTCGCTCGCGCCCGGCGGCAGCTGCGCGCGCAGCGTGTCGAGCGCCTCCGCGCGCCCGGTGCGGTGGAGCTCGAGGATGCGGGCGGCGAGCCCCCCGCCGATGCCCGACAACGCGGTGAGCCGGTCCTCCGCGACGAGACGCTCGAACGTCGCGTCGTCGATGCCCTCGAGCACCGCGGCGCCGCGCGCGTACGCCCGCGCCTTGAACGTATCCTCGCCGGCGAGGTCCAGCAGGCGCGCCATCTCCTTCAGCGCTTGCGCGATGCCGAGTCGGTCGCGGCCTTCCATCGAGACCCTGCGGGAGCAAGGGCCGTGCCGCTACGCGCGGCGGCGCTCGCCGAGGTGCGGCCGAAGATCGACGCGCCGGCCCTCCGCGGCGGATAGATACGCGCCATAGATCACCGCAGTGACGTCGCGCGCGAGCGCGCCCCCGGACAGGGGCTCCCGGCCCAGGGCGACGCATTCGACGAAATCCTGGATCTCCTGCGGGTAGCCCGAGGTCCAATCTTCGTCCGGCTGCGGATTCGACCAGCCGGCCTTGGTCTCGAGCTTCTCCACGAGGTACTCCGAGCCGAACACGGCGGGGTCGGGTGCATAGGCCTGCACGGTGTCGTTGGGGTTGATGTTGCAGATCACCACCGCCTTGGCGCCGTAGACGATCATCTGGTTGCGAATGCCGCCCAGCACGGTGTCGGCGGCGGAGATCTGCGCCACCGTGCCGTCGTCGAAGGCGATCAGCATGGTGCCCCAGTCCTCGACGTCCGCGCCGTCCACCGTGTTGAGAAAGCGCGGGGTCGTGGCCCGGAAGGTCTCGGTGGCGGCGAGGTTCGCCGTCTCGGCGCTGACCGACACCGGACGGATGGACCGCCCGCGCAGTCGCATGCCTTCGTCGCTCTTGAGATACAGCGCGGCGCCGAGCGGGTGGCAGGCCTTGCCGATCAGCGAGCCGCCGCCCCCGGTGACCCACCGCTTGTTGACCGGGGCATGCGTGCCGCCGTGGCTCTCCTCGCCGACCAGCCGGAGGATGGGCCCGCCCGCGGCGGCGAGCAGGCGCCGCGCCTTCTGGATGGGGGGCGCGTACACCCAGTTCTCCGCGTAGCAGAGGCGGACGGTCGCCTTCGCGCACGCCTCCAGGACCTCGTCCGCGCCGGCGAGGGCCCGCCCAAGCATCTCGGTCCGCGGCGTCGCCGCCTCGCCGAAGAATCCGGTGAGCGGCTTCTCCACGATGACGTGCTTGCCCGCGCGCGCCGCCTCCACCGCCATCGGGGCGTGAAGATGCGAGGGGACGCAGAGGTCCACCAGCTCGATCGCGCGATCCTCGAGGAGCGCGCGAAAATCGGGGACGGCGCGGCCCACGCCGAACTCGCGCGCGAAGGCGTCCGCGCGCTCGCGGTGCGCCGCTGCGACGGCGACCAGCTCAACGTCGACGCCGCGCACGTGGTGATAGGCCTCGGCATGGAGGCGGGCCACGAACCCCGCACCCACCACCCCCACTCCCAGACGCCGACGGTCCGCCATGCGAGATCCTCCGGTGGGTGACACGCCTTGGGCCCGGCACGAGCCGGGCCCAAGTCTACTCGGTGATCCCGGTGACGGCGAGGCTCAGCACTTCGGGAGCGGACGGAGCGAGGCCTCGATGCGGTCCCCGACCTTCAGGTCCCGCGTCGTCTCCTGGTTGGTCTGGAACTCGTGCTGCGCGCCCGAGGCGTCGCGGACCGTGATCCGGTCGCCCGTCGAGCTGATCTGGACGACCTGGCCCGAGACCTTCGCGGGGGCATTGGCGGGCTGGCACTTCGGCGCGCCGGTGTTCGTGTTCGACTGCGCGGCGAGCGGGCCGGCCGCGACGAGGCCGGCCAGCGACACCGAGAGCATGGTGATGGCAAACGCCTTCATGAAATATCCTCCGGGCCGCTCGGCCTAGTTGTGCTTCGTGATGTCGTAGATGGCCCCGCCGACCGCGCCCACGCCAGCGCCGATCAGCGCGCCCTTACCCGCGCCGTAGCCGGTGCCCGCGCCAACCGCCGCGCCCGCTCCGGCGCCGACCGCCGTCCCGGTCGCCGTTCCACAGCCCGCCGGCGCCAGCGCGAGAGCCGAGAGTGAGAGCACCGCCGCAACCTTCTTCACGCCACTCATAAATGTTCCTCCTCCTGAAGTTGGAGACATGGCCGAGGCACTTGAGCGCCTCTGGTCCGAGAAGGGCAAGCAGCATGCCACGGGCCGCCCGGAGGCCACCGGTGCCCGCCACCCGCAACGGCTCGATTTTAGGAGCGCGTTCAGCGCCGCCGAGCGCCGAACGGCGGCGGGCGGTACTTTCTACCGGCCCGCACGGCGCGATTTCCCCGGCCGGTCTTGACAGTGGGAAAACCGTGGCCTACATTTCCGGCACCATTCCGGTCCGCTCGCTGGCCCACTTAACGCCATTGTGGAGGCCATTCGATGACCACTCGTCGCGAGTTCCTCGCCACCGCCCTCGCCGGCGCTGCCGGCACCGCGCTTGCGCCCCGTCGGGCCGCCGCCGCGCCCAAGACGATGACGATCGTCCGCGAGAGCTCCTTCATCAAGCCGTTCGACGACTACTTCGCCAAGACCCTGCTGCCGGAGTACGAGAAGATGACCGGCATCAAGATGAGCTACGAGGCGGTGAGCGTGGGCGGGATGCTCACGCGGCTCACCACCATCGTCGAGACCAAGTCGGGGCCCGAGATCGCGATGACCGCGCTCAACCAGCCTTATCTCTTCGACTCGAGCCTCGTCGACCTCACCGACGTCGCCAACGACATCGGCAAGCAGCTCGGCCCGTGGCACGACAACATCCACGACGCGGTGGTGGTGAACAAGAAGTGGAAAGCGCTGCCGTGGGGCAACATCGGGCAGCTCGAGGTGTACCGGACGGACTGGTTCAAGGAAGCCGGCATCCACAAGTTCCCCGACACCTGGGAAGACCTCCTCGCGGCCGGCCGCCTTCTCAAGAAGAAGGGGCATCCCTTCGGCTTCGAGCTGGGGCACGGCTTCGGCGACAACCACGGCTGGCTGTACCCGCTGTTCTGGTCCTACGGCGGCCGCGAGGTCGACAAGGACGGCAAGACCGTCCTCATCGACTCCAGCGAGACGGCCAAGGCGGTGGACTTCTGCCGCAAGTTCTATCAGGAGACGATGGTCGAGGACGTGCTGGGCTGGACGGATGTGAACAACAACAAGGCCTATCTCGGCGAGCAGATCTCCTGCACGAACAACGCGTCGTCCATCCTCGTGGTGGCCAAGCGCGACTTCCCCGAGATCGCCAAGGTGACCGACCACGGGCTGAATCCGCAAGGGCCCAAGGGGCGCTTCCACATCCTGAACCCCGTCTCGCACGCGCTGGTCACGAGCGCGCCGGATCCGGCGGCGTGCAAGACGTTCCTCAAGTGGCTCTACGACGACAAGCAGATGTCGCGCTGGCTCACCGCCGGCGAGGCCTACTATGCGCCGTTCCTCACCAAGTACGACAACCATCCCATGTGGGGGCCCGAGCCGCGCTACCTGCCCTACAAGGAGTCGCTGAAGACGTCGCGCCTCCACGGGTGGCCCGGCCCTCCGAGCGCGGCCATGTCGGAGGCCGTCGCCAAGTACGTGCTGGTCGACATGTTCGCCAAGGCATGCCGGGGCGACTCGACCAAGGACGTCATCGCCACCGCGGCCTCGCAGCTGAAGCAGATCTACAAAGCGAAGTAGAGCATGGCGGTCGGCCCGGCGTCCCTGGCGCGGCCCGCCCCGGCCGCGGGCCGACCGCTCACCCTCCGCGGGTTCGTGGAGCGCGAGGGGGTGTTCTCCTGGCTCCTGCTGATTCCCGGCGTCCTCTTCCTGCTCGCGTTCGTCGCCTACCCGTTCTTCTACGGCATCTATCTCAGCATGCAGGCCCGGCGGGTCTCCGAGCCCGGCACCTTCGTGGGTCTCGCGAACTTCGTCGCGCTGTTCCACGACCCCGTGTTCTGGCAGGTGACGAGCAACACGTTCCTCTACACCATCGTCACGACTCTCTTCAAGATGGTGGGCGGCCTCGCCATGGCCCTGGTGATGAACCAGCGCTTCCACGGCCGCAATCTCGCCCGCGCCTTCCTCCTCCTGCCTTTCATCGTCCCCACCATCCTCAGCACGGTGGCCTGGATGTGGATCCTCGACCCGACGTTCAGCGTGGTGAACTGGTCGCTGCTCCACTCGGGGCTGATCACGCACAACTTCTCGTGGCTCGGCAACAAGCACCTCGCCATGGTGTCTATCATCACGGTGAACGTATGGCGCGGCGTGCCCTTCTATGGCATCACGCTGCTCGCCGGGCTCCAGACCATCTCGCCCGAGCTCTACGAGGCGGCGGCGATCGACGGCGCCACCACCCAGCAGCGCTTCTGGAACATCACGCTGCCGGTGATCAAGCCGGTGCTCATCATCGTCACGATGTTCTCGGTGATCTTCACCTTCTCCGACTTCCAGCTCGTCTACGCCCTCACCCACGGCGGGCCCGCCAACGCCACCCACCTCTTCGCGACCTACGCGTTCGACGTGGGCATGAGCGCGGGCCAGCTCGGGTCCGGCGCGGCGGTGGCGCTGTCCATGCTCCCCGCGCTCGCCCTCTTGATCGTGGGACTGACACTGTACCTCCGTCGCGAGTGAAGCGGAGACGATGACGATGGTCGGCGGTCGGACCCTCGGCGCGCGAACCCTGAAGATCTACATCCCGCTGGTGGTCTGCCTGGTGGCGATGTTGTTTCCGTTCTACTGGATGGCGATCACGTCGATCAAGCCGAACCGGGAGCTCTACAACGCGAAGATCATGCCGCTGATCGTGCACCAGCCCACCCTCAAGCACTACTACGACCTCCTCACCGAGACGAACTTCCTCACCTGGACCTACAACACCATGCTGGTGGCGGTGGTGACCACGGTGGTGTCTCTGGTGATCGGCACGATGATGGCGTATCCCCTCGCCCGGCTGCGCTTCCCCGGCGCCGCCCTCATGGCCATCGGGGTGGCGGCGACCTACCTCGTCCCCCAGCCGCTTCTCTTCATCCCCATGGCCGACATCATCAACCGGCTCGACCTCGGCAACACGTTGAGCGCGGTGATGCTCACCTACCCGACGCTGCTCATCCCCTTCTGCGCGTGGCTCCTCATGGGCTACTTCAAGAGCGTGCCTCGCGAGCTGGAGGAAGCGGCGCGGATCGACGGGGCCAGCCGCCTCCAGGCCATGCTCCGGGTGGTGCTGCCTCTCTGCGTGCCCGGCCTCCTCTCCGCCGGGATCTTCGCCTTCACGCTGGCGCAGAACGAGTTCCTCTACGCGCTGATCTTCCTCGCCAAGTCGGACGTGCGCACGGTGCCGGTGGGCGCCATCACCGAGTTGATTCGCGGCGACGTCTTCTACTGGGGGCAGCTCATGGCGGCCGCGCTGCTCGGCTCGATTCCGGTGGCGCTGATCTACTCGTTCTTCGTGGACTACTACGTGGAAGGGCTGACCGCGGGGTCGGTGAAGAGCTGACCGACGCGGGAGACGCGCCCCGCGCGCGGCCCCCGTGTCATCCTCTTCGCGAAGGGCTTAGCCGGTGATGTCCGCGACGCGCCGGAGCGGCGTGTCGTCGCGACGGCGGATCACCCGGTGCGCGGGGCGCGTCTGGTCTCCAAAGGTCGGCTGCCAGCACGAATGCTTGCCCGCCCCGCCCGCCACGATGATCGTGAGATCGTCGGGCGACTTCACGATGGGCACCATGGTGTCGTCGCGGTCCGGATTCTTTCGCCCCTCCACCAGGAACTTGCGGAACTCGTGGTGGAGCCGCCCGAGCGGGAAGCGCGCGTGCTCGAAGATGAAGTCCTTCACTTCCTTCTTGCTGAAGCCGTCCCGCGCGATGGTGGCGGCGTGCTCGGGCCCCAAGGTGAGGACCGGCGCGCCGCCGGAGAGGAGGTTGTTGCTGCCCGCCTGCCCCATGGCGCCCGCCACGACCTTGAGGATGCCGAGGCCGGTGTAGCTGTAGTGATCCTGGATGTTGTGCGGACCTTCGCAGCCGAACACGGTGACGGTGCTGGTCTCCCGGGGATAGCCGAGCTCCACCTGGAGCGGCTCCCAGGGGTTCGCCTCCTCGTTCTCCGCCACGCAGTACGCGATCTTCGCGGGGCTGCCCTGGGTCGAGCGATCGCCCGTGCCGGGCAGCCCACCGCCCACGTTCATGAGGATGAGGCGCACCGCGCGGCCGATAGTGAGGTTCGGCGCGAAGCCCTGACCGAACGCGTTGTAGCCGCTGTTGATCTCGAGCTCGCGGGCGATGGGCCCGTTGACGATCATGAGCGGGGCCACCGGGTGCGTGGTGGCCTGGACGGAGTCGAGATTGAAGGCGGGATCCGCCAGCGCCTCGATGGCGGTGACGACGACCGGGAAGAACTCCGGGCGGCAGCCCGCCATCACCGCGTTGATCGCCAGGCGCTCCATCGTGGCCTCGCCCTGGCGCGGCGGCAGCACCGCGATCACGTCGCGCGGCTGACGGTCCGTGTAGCGCAGCATCGCCGCCACCGCCTCGTCGGTGGGCGGCACGATCGGGAGCCCGTCCGTCCAGCCCCGCTCCTGATAGATCCGGTTGATGGCGGGGTACGACTCGTCCATCTTGAACGTCTTCGCCGCCGGCCCGGTGTGGAGGCTCATCGGGTCAGCGCCTTCACGACAATGTCGATGACGAGGTCCGCCTTGGCGGCGGCCTCCTCCGCGGGGATGCCCCCGAGTGGATGCGGGACGAGCGCGAGGGGCAGGTCAGCCATGCCGCGATTCTTCGACTCCAGCCGGGCGAGCTGCTCGAACTCGTGGGTGCCCATGACGACGGACGGGATCCCCTTTTGCTCCAGCACGATGGCGCCGTGGATACTCCACGACGTGCACGACCCTCAGTCGGCGCTGCCGACCAGCGCGACGTCGCAGGCCGTGAGCGCCTCGAGGATGGTGGGCGACGGCGCTCCCGCGATCCCCTTCTCACGCTTCACGACTGCGCCGGCTCCGTAACGCTCCTGCAGCCGCTTGGCCACCGCGAGCATCAGCGTGCCCGCGTTCGCCTTGCTGTTGTCGAGGATGGCGATCTTCTTCCCCGCCAGGCTGTCCACCCGCTTGGCGCGCCCCGCCGCCAGGATCCTCGGCTCGGCGGTGGGATCGTACAGGGTGACCTCGTGGCCGTTGCCGCTCATCGCGACTCCTTCCGTGATTGGCGTTCGCACCGGTGAATCATCCGCGGTGACCTCGCGCGGCTGATAGTACCACCTGGGCCGAACGTCCTCAGGTCCGCGGCCCCGTGGGCACCGGCTGGACGTAGCCGCACGCCTTGCACGTGCGAAGCGCCGCGCTCGCGTTGAACTCCTGGGCCACCTGCTTCAGCTCACCCAGCAGATCCTCGGCGTCGCGCCGGAGCTCGTAGAGCTTGGCGTCGCACTGCTCGCAGTACCAGGCATAGGCTTCGCCCTTCGCCTCGTTGGCGTCGCGGACGCGTTCGACCACCAGGCCCACCGAGTTGGCCGGGCGCTGCGGTGAGTGCGGGGTGTTCGCCGGGAGCAGCAGCACCTCGCCCTGCCGGATCGGCGCCCGCTGTCGCTGGGCTGCCCCGTCGATGTACTCCAGCACCATGTCGCCCTCGAGCTGATAGAAGAACTCGTCGCTCGGGTCCACGTGGAAATCGCGCCGCGCGTTGGGGCCGCCGACGATCATGACGATGAATTGCGAATCCTTCCAGACCATCTCCGCGCCCACCGGGGGCTTGAGCAGGTCGCGATGGTCATCGATCCAGCGTTTGAGATTGAAGGCGCTCAGCGGCTCTGACATGCCGTCCTCCTCATCGCCGCGTGGTGATCGCGTACACGACATTGGCCTCGACCGCGCGGATTCCGCTCCGCTGGACGTACTCCCGGTTGGCGAGGCGTACCCGCTCCCGCGCGGCGGGATCGAGCTGGTCGAGCGTGCCCCGGTAGCCGGTGCCGAGCACGGCGGACCACCAGGCCTCGGGCGACGAGATCGGATGCTCGCCGGGCTCCGCCACCACCTCGGGCCGCTCGACGCCGCCTTGCCGCAGCACCTCGGTCAGCGCCGCCGGGTCGCAGATGCGATCCCAGGGGTTGAAGCCCTTGTAGAGATCGGGCCGCTCGACCTTGATGGAGTCCCAGAAGGCGGCGTTGGCCGGCTCCAAGAAGCGCGGGCCCCAGGTGGTGATGGCGAGCCGGCCGCCGCGCCGCACGCAGCGCCAGAGCGCCCGCACCGCCGCCGCGATGTCGGGCACGAAGAAGATCCCGAACACGCACACGACGGCGTCGAAGCTCGCCGGGGGTAGCCCGAGATCGAGCATGTCGCCCCGGCGGAACTCGGTGTGACGCAGGCCGCGCGTGGCGGCCTTCGCGCGCGCCAGGGTCAGGAGCTCTTCGGCCAGATCGACGCCGAGCACGTGGCCTCCGGGGCCCACCCGCTCCGCGGCGGGCAGCGCGGAGGCGCCGCTCCCACAGCACACGTCGAGCACTCGCGCGCCCGGCGACAGGGCGAGACGCTCTACCGTGCGCCGGCCGAACCGTCCCCAGAAGGAGTTCGCCGCATCGTCGTAGTGGTCGGCCGCCGCGTTGTAAGTAGCGGCAGCGCGGGCCTTGGCCGCCGCGTCGTCGGAGATGGCCATGTCGTCTCAGCCTCCCTGGGTTTGCAGGAGCACGATCCCGGCGGCGATCAGCCCGATGGCGAGGAGCCGGCCCCAGGTCACAGGCTCCTGGAGCGCCACGAAGCCGATGATGAGCACCAGCGCCGTGGACGTGCCTCCCACGATGAGCGAGGACGAGATGCGCAGGCCGCGCTCGTAGGCCAGCAGCGAGAAGATGTCGACGCCCGCCGCGGCCAGCCCGGCCAGCGCCATGAGCCACAGGGCCGACGGGTGCCCCACGATTTGGTGCCCTCGCGCCCGCATCGTGAGCAGGACGAGGGTGTTGACCACCAGGGCGCCACTGGTGACCACGAGCGCGCCGAGGGCGGCCGTCACCTTGGTCGAGCCGAGCTTGAGACACAGCGTCCACGTCGCGGCGGAGGCGCCCGCGAGCATCGCGAACAGCACGGCCGATGAGAGCACGAACGTGTCCTCGAAAGCGCTCTAGGGCTCGAGCCGCCAGCCCGGCGGGACCGAGCCCGGAGGAAAGACGAGAATGGCGCCCACCACCCCGCGGCTGAGCTGGAATGCCACGCCCTCGGACACATACCCGATCGCGTTCTGACTTTCCAAGTCAGGCGCGCCGTACACCCGGCGGACGTCTCCCGCCGGGTCCATGATCGTGACACCACGCCCGGTGCGAAGAGCCGGGCCCCGCCCCCCGGAATGCGGCTGCAGCGTCGCGAGAATCTGCTCGACCCGATCCCGGTGGATCACGACCACGACGAGCAGTCCCGTCTGGCCGCCATCGTCGCTGAGTAAATAGTTGTACGAATAGCCGCGCGGCAGGGGGAGGCACTCGCTGGGCTGGCTCCAGGCCCGCTCGACGTCGGCGGGAGTATTCCCGAGGATCACCGTCCCGAGCCCGCTGCCTTCGCGGACCACGAGCGGGCCGAGCGCGACGGGCGTCAGCAGACCGCTCCCCCGTGGACACGACGGCACCGTCTGGGCGCGTGACGCCGGCGGCGACATCCATGCCAGCAGCGCGAGCGCCGTGAGCGCGCCGACCACGCGTTTCGGCATGCGGCAGGGCGCCTAGTCGCGCGGGGGAAACAGGCGATTCGACTCCTCGAACAGCGCCAGCGTCTTCTGGACGTCGAAGGGATGTTCCACGAGCTCCTCGGGATCCCACTCGCTCCGCGGCACGCCGAAGAAGTCGCCCCCGTACACGTGGATTGCCCCGGTGAGACGCTTGATCGGATTGAGCACGGAGTGGATGATGTCGCGGCCCAGCGGCACCGCCTCTCCGCCGCAGATGGCCCGGGCGCCGGCCGCTTCGATGCGGCGCGCCGGCGCGCCGGCGGGCCGGCGCCAGAAGATGTTGTCTTCGCGGCCCGTGTAGATACCGATCACCGCCCACATCGCGTGGTTGTGCGGGATCTGGCACATCCACGGTCCCCAGGTGAGGTTGAGCACGGTGAGCTCGCCGGACCGGTGCAGGACCTGGACGCCGGCGCGGCGCGGCTCGCCGAACGCATTCATGATGTCCGCCGGCGTCGACACCGCGCGCGCCACCAGGTCCAGCACGCCCGCCGAGCCCTGCGCCGCGTTGACGCTCCGGCAATCCGCGATGAATCGCTCCGGGTCGAACATGACGGCTCCTCCCGCTCGTCGCCCTAGCTCGAGCTCCACGCAAACGGGGCGAAGTGGCCGTTGACCTTGCCCGACGTATCGTCCCAGTCGATGCCGAAGGCGTGCAGGTGGCCGCGCGAGGCCTTGGCGAGGGCGAGACGGCTCGCCGCAGGATGCCCCACGTTGTCGAGGTAGATGGGCTCGCCCGGGCTCGCGCCGGGAATTCCGTCCACCGAGATGTCGAGCATGCCGGGAATCGACACCGACCGGCGCATGTCTCCGCGCTCGATCCGGATCGGCCGGCTCTCGACCCCCGCGAACTTGGTCACGAGCGGACCCACCGCGGCCATCGGACCGCCGCCCTGCCCGCTGCCGATGGCGACGATGGCCTCGCGCTGCGCGGCGGTGGCGCGCTCGTCGACGATCAGGCCGACCGTCCAGTTTCCCGCTCCCATCGCCTCCGGGGTGTGCAGGAGCACGGCGAAGTTAAGCCCATCGAGCGAGGTCGTGCCATGCGCGCCCCGCTCGATGTGGAACACGAGGCCGGCGTCGCAGGACCCCTTGGTGGGACGCCCCGCCAGACCCGAGGTCGGGCAGGGGCACACCGAGTCGCAGCTACACGCTTCGAAGTAGTCACCGCTGATCTTCCACTGAGGACCCGCCATGGAAAACCTCCCCGGCGTCGGCCGCGCTCACATCGCGTGCGCGCCGCGCAACACCATCACCAGTTCGGGACGTACGGCCACGGTCATGCCCAACACCACCAGCGCCACTCCGGTCGCCCGGGCGATCCACTCACCGCCGGGAAGCAGCTTTTCGGCCGCCACCACCGCGGTGATGAGCAGCACCCAGCGAAGCCCCATCGCGCCAGCCGCCACCAGCACCAGCATGAGCGCCCAGCAGCACCCGAGGCAATAGATCGCATGATACCAGCCCAGCGCCAGGCTACCCCACCCGCCGGGTCGCCAGTGCCCGAGCAGGAAGCCTAGCGGGCTCCGGCAGGCGCGCAGGCAAGCTTGCTTCAACGGCGAGAGCTGAAACGCGCCCGCAGCCATCAGCACGATGGCCACACCGTACGCCAAGCCGGACCCGGGCACCGCCATGAGCGCCGTGTGCGCGAGGTACACGGGCGCGCCGCTGACCGCCCAGACCGCGAGGTATACCGCGGTGAAGATCGCGACCGGCACGCCGTGACCGACCGCCCGGCGCCCGGGCGCGACCTTGCTCCCGCGTATGGCGCCGTAGAGCGCGATCATGGGCAGCGCGCTCGGCAGCATCATCGCCGCCATCATGACGGCCCAGCCGAGGACGAAGGCGGTTCCGTCGGCCCACGTCGCCGGCATCGGCATCGTCATCATCATGTCGTCGCCCTGAAGGCTCGACCGCACCACCGACACCCAGGCCACCGCGGCCGCGCCGAGAAGGGCGGCCGAGGTCAACACCGTCGTCCGGTCCGGCACGGCTACTCGATCACCTGCTCGGCGCGAAGCACGAGCGATTGGGGGATGGCAAGGCCTAGCGCCCTCGCCGTCTTCAGGTTGATGACGAGCTCGAACTGTGTAGGCTGCTCGACGGGCAGGTCGGCGGGCTTGGCGCCCCTGAGGATCCGGTCCACGAACACGGGCGCGCGACGAAACAAACCATCCACGCTCGTCCCGTACGACATGAGGCTTCCCACCTCGACGTACTCCCTGAAGCCGTGCATCGACGGCAGTCTGGCCTTCATCGCGAGCTCGGCGAGGCTCGCGTGGTGGCGACTGAACATGGCGTCCGATATCACGAGAAGGGCATCCGCTCGCTCCCGGGCCATCGCGGCGAAGGCGCCTTCGAACTCGCCCGGCCCGCGCACACCGGGGGGCTGAAGCTGCAGTCCCAGCGCGCGCGCCGTAGCCTTCAGATCAGAAATCATCGCGGGCCCGGACGGATTGCCGGCGCTCCATAGGACGGCCACTCGATTCGCCCTGGGAACCGCCTCTTTCAGCAGCTCCAACCCCTTGCTGGAGCTCTCGCTGCCGACGCCGTAGGCCAACCCCGTGACATTGCCACCGGGACGCGCGAGACTCGTCACCACGCCGAGCGCCACCGGATTCGCGACGCCGATCATGACGATGGGGATGGTCTTGGTCGTGTTCCGGGCTGCGACCGTCGCGGCCGTCCCACCGGCGACGATGACGTCGACCTTGAGCTTGACCAGCTCGGCCGCGAGCGCGGGCATACGATCGTAGTGTCCATCAGCGTATCGAACATCGAGGGTCATGTTCTGGCCCTCGACCCACCCGATGTCGCGCAGCCCTTGGCGGAATGCCTCGAGCACACGCGAGGGAAGATTGGCCGAGCCCGCCGTGATCAGCCCGATCCGCGGAACTTGTCGAGCCGGCTGCGCCTCGGCGGCATGCGACGCGAGGATCAAAGTCAGCGCCAGCGCCGTGAACCACAGCCGCCGGCCGCCTGCTCGGTTCCCCCATGTCGACGCCGTCACGCTGCGAACATACCGCATTGGCCGTCTTCCGTGGCAGCGCCATCGGGGCAGCCGGCTGCGGCGAGGCCGCCGGCGCGGTACGATTGGCCCCCATGGACCCCCTCCCGGCCACGACACCCGTGGTAGAAATGGACGCGGTCACCAAGCGCTACGACGCGGTGGAGGCGGTGCGCGGGATCAGCCTCCGCATCGACGCCGGTGAGGTCGTGGCGATGCTCGGCCCGAACGGCGCCGGCAAGACGACCTCGGTGGGTCTCATGGTGGGGCTGCGGGCGCCGAGCTCGGGCGCGGTGCGCCTCTTCGGGCTCCCGCCGACCGACCGCCGCGCGCGGAGCCGCGCCGGCGTGATGCTACAGGAGTCCGGCACCACCGGCGTGCTGACGCCGCGCGAGATCGTCGCGCTGTTCGGACACTACTACCCAGCCCCGATGCCGCCCGCGCAGGCGTTGGCCCTCGCCGGCCTCACCGACAAGGCCGACGCGCGAATCGGCACGCTGTCCGGCGGGCAACGGCAGCGGCTCTACTTCGCGCTGGCGGTATGCGGCAACCCCGACGTGCTGTTCCTCGACGAACCCACCGTGGCCATGGACGTGGAGGCGCGGCGGGCTTTCGTGGCGAGCGTTCACACGCTGGCGGCCGAGGGCAAGACGGTGGTGTTCACCACGCACTATCTTCGCGAGGCCGAGGAGATGGCCCGCCGCATCGTGGTCATCGACCACGGCGTGGTCATCGCCGACGCGGCGCCGCGCGAGCTGATGGCGCGCGTGGCAGCCAAGCGCGTGGCCTTCTCGGTCGCCGACGCGCTTCCCGGCGGCGCCTTCGAGGGGCTCGCGGTGACGGCACTCGAGTCGTCCAACGGACACGTCCGCTTCCTCACCAACGAGCCGGAGGCGGTGCTGCGGGCGCTCTTCGCGCGCGGAGTGGAGCTGCGCGACCTGGAGGTGTCGGGCGCCGATCTGGAGGACGCCTTCCTCTCCCTCACGCGACGAGGCGAAGCGGCGTGACCACCGCCCCGATCCTGCCCATGCTGCTGGCCCAGACCCGGAGCGATTTCCGGATGCGCTGGCGCGTCCCCGCCTTCAGCCTGACGAGCCTGATCCTCCCCATTCTCTTCTTCACCTTCTTCGGCCTGCCCTTCGCCCGCAACACGCTGCCCAGCGGCGTGAGCGAGGGCGCCTATCTCCTCGCCTCCTTCGCGGCCTACGCGGTGGGCAACGTCATGGTGTACGGGTTCGGCATCGGTGTCGCCGTCGAGCGCGGGCAGAAGATCGACCTGCTTCTCCGTGCCACCCCGCTGCCCGCCGGCGTCGCGATCGCCGCGAAGGTGCTCACCGCGCTCATCTTCTCGCTGATCTCGATCTCGGCGCTCATCGTCTACGGCGTCATCGCGGGCGGCATCCATCAGGGCGTCGCCACCTGGGTCAACGTGATCGTGCGGCTGCTCGTCGGCTCGCTGCCGTTGGTCGGGCTCGGCTTCGCCATCGGCTACAGCGTCGGGCCCAACGCGGCGCCCGCGGTGGCGAACCTCGTCTACCTGCCTCTCGCCTTCGCCTCCGGCCTCTTCATGCCGATGAGCCAGCTGCCCGGCTTCGTGCAGCGCATCGGCCCGTATCTCCCCGTGTATCACTACGGCCAGCTCGCCTGGAGCGCGCTCGGCGCGCCCGCCGAGCCGCTCGTCGTCAGTCTCGCGTGGCTCGCCGGCTACACCGCGCTCTTCATGGCCATCGCCTTGCGCGCGTACCGGCGTGAAGAGTCGCGGAAGTTCGCCTAGAATGTCGTCCACCATGGCCCGCCCCGGGACCCTCGCCATCGACGTGGGGGGCACCTTCACCGACATCACCTACGCGGACGCCGCGACCGGGGCGACCTGGGTGGCCAAGACGCCCTCCACCCCCTCGGACCTCTCCCGGGGCTTCATCACCGCGGTGCGCAAGGTGCTCGGCCAGGCCGGCCGCACCCCGCCGGATGTCCTTCGCGTCTTTCACGGCACGACCACCGCGACCAACGCGATCCTGGAAGGAAAGACGCCGCCCACCGCGCTGGTCACGACGACCGGCTTCAAGTTCGTCCTGGAGATCGGTCGCCACGACATCCCGCGCCACGGCAATCTCTATGGCTGGAGCAAGCCGGCGCGGCCAGTCACGCCCGACCACGTGCACGAGGTGACGGAGCGCCTCGATGCCGACGGCTCTGTCCTCACGCCCCTCGACGAGGCGGAGGCGCGTCAGGTCGCGCGGCGGCTCGCCCAGGCGGGCGTGCCCGCGGTCGCCGTGGTGTTCCTCCACGCCTACGCGAACCCCGCGCACGAGCGCCGCATGGCCGCGATTCTGGCTGAAGAATATCCGGGGGTGCTGGTCTCGCTCTCGTCGGAAGTGCTGCCCCAGTTCCGCGAGTTCGAGCGCAGCATGGCCACCGCGCTCAACGCCGCCGTCATGCCACCGGTGAGCCGCTACGTGGGGCTGCTGCGTGCGGCGCTGGACGCGGAGGGCGTGCGCGCACCGCTCCTCATCATGAAGTCGGACGGCGGCGTCACCAGCGCGGCGACCTGCGTGCGCCAGCCCGTGCAGACGGTCCTGTCGGGTCCGTCCGCGGGCGTGGTGGGCGCGGTGAGCGTGGCGCGCACCGCGGGCCACCGCGACATCATCTCGATCGACGTGGGCGGCACCAGCGCGGACATCTGCCTCGTGCGCGACGGCCGGCCCGAGATCACCAAGGACGGGATGATCGGTCCCTTCCCGCTGAAGCTTCCCATGGTGGACATCCACACCATCGGCGCGGGCGGCGGCAGCATCGCCACGGTGAGCGCGAGCGGCCGGCTGACCGTGGGTCCGCGCAGCGCCGGCGCCGAGCCGGGTCCGGTCTGCTACGGTCGCGGAGGGCTCGAGCCGACCGTGACCGACGCGCATCTGGTGCTCGGCCGCATCCCGCCCGCGCTGCTGGGGGGCGAGATCCCGCTGGACCTCCCCGCCGCGCGAGCCGCCCTCGCGGAGCGGGTGGGCGCGGCGCTGCGCCTCACCGTGGAGGAGGCGGCCGCCGGCGTCGTCGAGATCATCGACAATTCGATGGCGCGCGCCATTCGCACGGTGTCCGTCGGACGGGGCCACGATCCCCGTCGGTTCGCGCTCGTCGCCTTCGGCGGGGCAGGCCCGCTCCACGCCTGCCGCCTCGCCGAGCTGCTCGCGATTCCCACCGTCATCGTGCCGCCTCGGCCGGGCGTCCTCTCCACCTGGGGGCTGCTGGATACCGACATCCGCGCCACGTTCGTGCGCACGGTGGGGCCCGACGACCGCCGCGCGACCGGGGACGCGGCGGCGCCGCGCCTGGAGGGGGTCTGGCGCGAGCTCGAGGCGCAGGCGCGCGCCTGGCTGGACGGCGAGGAGGTGCCGCGCGAGCGGCAGCGCTTCGAGCGCGCCGCCGACCTTCGCTACGAGCATCAGAGCTTCGAGCTCACCTGCGCGGCGGGCGACGGCCCCGTCACCGCTGCCATGCTCTCGGGCCTCGTCGCCACCTTCCATGCCGAGCACCGGCGCCTCTATACCTACGATCTGCCCCGCGCGCCCATCGAGCTGGTCAACCTCCGCGTGACCGCGATCGGCGCGCTCCCGCGCCGCGGGGAGGCGGGCGCGGCGGGAGCCGCGGCGACGCGCGACGCCAAGACGGGCGAGCGCCGCGTCTACTTCCGCGGCGCGGGCTGGCTTGTGACGCCCTCCTACGACCGCGCGCGGCTACGGGATGGGCAGGAGATCGTCGGTCCCGCCGTCATCGAGCAGGACGACGCGACCCCGCTGGTGGCCCCGGGCTTCGCGGCACGCGTCGATGCCGCGGGCAATCTGCTCCTGGAGCGTGTCCATGCCTGAGTCGACGCACGTCGATCCCATCACGCTCGAGATCATCCGTGGCAGCCTCGCGTCGACCATCCGCGACATGGAGCTCTTGATGGAGCGCTGCGCGATGTCGCCCTTCATCAAGGAGAAGAAAGACTACTTCGTCGGGATCTTCGACACGCGGGGGCGCATCGTCGCCTGCCACATCTCGGGCAGCGGCCCCGGCATGATCGACGCGATCCTCCGCGCCTACCCGCTCGAGAGCATGCGGCCGGGCGACGTGTACTGGTTCAACGATCCGTACCTCTCCGACGGCGCGGTCCAGCATCACCAGGACATGGTGTTCGTGATGCCGGTGTTCCACGCGGAGGCAGTGGTCGCCTTCGCCACCACGTTCGGGCACTACCAGGACATCGGTGGGCTGCGCGCGGGCAGCATCTCGCCCCACGCCACGGAGATCTATCACGAGGGGCTGCTGGTGCCGCCGGTGCGCATCATGCAGGAGGGGCGGCTCAACGAGGAGGCGTACCGCATCTTCCTCCGCAACTCGCGCCTCCCCGATCTCGTGGAGGGCGACACGCGGGCGATGATGGCGTCCTGCCGACTGGCCGAAGGGCGCCTCGCCGAGCTGTTCGAGCGGTATGGCGCGCCAACCGTCCTCGCCGCCTTCGAGGCGGGCATCGCCCAGACCGCCGAGCGCACCCGCGCGCTCTTCCTCGACCTGGTCCCGGAGGGCGCCTGGCGCTTCCACGACTACCTCGACAGCGACGGCGGCGTGGAGTCGCGGCCGTACCGCATCGAGCTGGCGCTGGACCGCCGCGGGGACCACGTGCGGCTGGACGGCTCCGGCTCCGACGATCAGGCGCGCGGCCCGATCAACTTCATGACCAACCCCGGGCTCCTCCGCATCGCCTTCGGCCGCTATCTCCAGGCGCTGGATCCGGACCTCGAGGTCAACGAGGGGCTGCTGCGCAATCTGGACGAGTGGGTGGCGCGCGAGGGCAGCCTGCTGAAGCCGCGTTTTCCTGCCCCGCTCGGCATGCGGGCGAACACGCGCTTCCGCGTGATGTCCTGCATCTTCGGCGCGCTCGCCCAGGCCAACGGCGGCCGCGTCCCCGCCGGGTCGCCGGTGTACGTCCTCTACTACTTCCGCGCGTGGGACGAGGCGGCGCGCCGTCCCATCCTGTGCATCGAGGGCCTGGGTGTGGGGCTCGGCGCGCGGCCGTTCGCCGACGGTGTCGACGTCATCTACTACATCGCCCAGGAGAACTACCCCGTGGAGTACGTGGAGCGCGACTTCCCCCTGCGCGTGGAGCGCTATGTCGCGCGCGCCGACTCGGGCGGCCCCGGCTTCCACCGCGGCGGCGCCGGGGTCATCCGCGACGTGCGCGTGCTCTGCGAGACGGCCGAGCTGGCCACGCGCATGGAGAACACACTCGTCGCGCCCTACGGCGTGGCGGGCGGCCAGGCCGGCCGCACCGGCCGCATCATCCTCAATCCCGACACGCCGGACGCCCGCGAGCTGCCCGCACTCGGCGACGGGATCACGCTCAAGCGGGGCGACCTGCTGCGCCTGGAGACCTGCGGCGGCGGCGGCTGGGGCGATCCCCTCACGCGCGAGCCCGAGCGCGTCCGGCAGGACGTGGCGCGCGGCCTCGTGACCTCGCGCGGCGCCCTCGAGGACTACGGCGTCGCGCTCGACCCCGTCACGCTGGACATCGACAAGACCACCACCGACGAGACGCGCCGCCGGCGCGCTCGCGACCTCCCGCTCATCGACCGCGGCCCCGGCTTCGCGGAGGCCGAGGCCCGCTGGCGCGCCGCCCGCGAGGCGCCGCGCCCTTGAGGAGAGCCACCATGGCCATGAAGGACGTCGCCCCGAAGCTCAACGCGCTCTGCGACGCCCTGCCGTTTCAGACGAGCTGGTACCTCAAGGACCTCACGACGGGCGAGCGCGCGGATCGGCTCGGCGACACGCCGGTGCCCTCGGCGAGCACGCGCAAGATCTCGATCATGATGGCGGCGCTCAAGGCGGTGCACGACGGCAAGCTCGCCCTCGAACAGAAGGTGACCATCCAGGCCAAGTATCAGGACAATGACTCCGGCACCTTCCAGCATCTGACGCCGGGGTTCTGGATCACCTTCCGCGACGCCCTCGTCATGATGATCATCGTGAGCGACAACACCTGCACCGGCACGGTGGTCGACATGGTGGGGCTCGACGCGATTCAGCGCTACTGCGACACCGTGGGCATGACGCGCACCGTGCATCGCTTCGGCATTCCGCCCAAGCTCGGCCCCGACCACACGCTGGACCAGGTCACGACCACCACGCCCAACGATCAGGGGCTACTGCTGGAGGCGATGCTCCAGGGCGCGGAGGACACCGCCGCCGCCGCCAAGCTCGGCGTGACGCCGGAGCTCTGCCGGCTGGGTCTGGACATCCTCTCCTGGCAGAAGCTGAAGACCCGCATCCCCTCGCAGCTTCCGCTCGGCACCAAGGTGGCCCACAAGACCGGCACGGGCTCGCGCGGCTACATGGACGCGGGCATCGTCTACCGCGACGGGAAGCCCCTCTACATCATCACCATGTACACGGAGCACGTGCCCGCCGCCCTGCCCGACGGCACGCCCGGCTTCACCGCGGCGTATCAGCTGATGGGACGGATGGCGCG
>DATJFY010000104.1:0-128435 GCA_035495415.1 Verrucomicrobiia bacterium | reverse complement strand
CGATCGTCCTGCTGATGCTCGGTGCGACCGTCCTCCGGGCGGTCGTGACGAACATCTCGGGCTTCCTCGCGCTCGCGCTGCCCATCGCCATGTCGGTGGGCCACGAGGCCGGGCTCAACCCGCTCGTCTGCGCGCTCGTGGTGATGATGACCGGCGATGCCGTGATCTATTACCCGGCGCAGAGCGCCTCGGCGCTGGTGATCTACGAGCGCGGCCACGTCAGCGCCGGCGAGATCCTGCGCTTCGGGCTGTGGATGACGCTGGTCGGGTGGGTGGCGATCGTGGCCGTGGCGCTGCCCTGGTGGACGCTGGTGGGTCAGCCGCTGCGCCTGCCGTAAACGTTCCGCCCCGGCCGGGTGCCCGCCTATCATGGGCGCATGAGGGTGAGCGGTCGTCACATCGTCGAGCTGCTGCTGGTCGCGAGCGTCGCGGTGGCCGCGGTCGCCGGGGCGCAGGTGAAGGGGTTCCGCTGGATCGACGACGAGGGCAATGTCCACTACTCGGCCCGGCGCGATCAGGTGCCCGAGCGCTATCGCGCGCAGCTGGGGCCCGTGAAGCCCGGCGAGCCCACCAAGCCGCAGCTCACGCCCAATCCCACGGCGCGCGCCGGCGTACCCCGCGGCTGCATCCTGAGGCTGCGCGGGACGGCGCAGCAGCGTGGCTCGTCGCACTCGTATTCGAACTGCGATGCCTGTCGCGAGGCGCTGCACGCGCTCGGCGAGGAGGCAGCCAAGCGCGCAGAGTGCTTCGCCTCCTCGATCGAGGACGAGCTGGGCAAGGGCCGCCGCTAGCGCGGCGCTGTCACATGGCTCCGCCACCGCCGGCCTCGGCGTTGGCGCGGTGCCGCACATGGAGCGTCAGGTTGCCTCGGCCGTCCACGGCGGCGGCGAGGGCGACGTGCCGATGCCGGATGACCCAGGCGATGTCTCCGTCCTTCGCACTCCCCGCCGACTCCACCACGACGTCGTGGGAGGCGATGGCGCGCCCGTAGGTCGCCGAGATCTCCGCGAGGACATCGTCGCGGCTTCGCACGCCGAGATCGACGACATCCGCGACGAAGAGTCGCGCGCGGCGGGGCGTGCGGGTGACCGGCTCGAGCAGGTAGACGAACTGCGCGCCGTCCTGCCATGCGAGCGTCCGGTACTGGCCCACGGGAATGAGCGACGTCCACGGGGCAGACGGTGTCTGCGCGCGCACGGGTGTCGTGGCGAGGGCGAAGGAGGCGAGGAGCGCCGTACGGATGACGGCGCGCAGCATGGGCGAGGCTAGGGCAGCGGCGCGGGGAGCTCGGTCGTGCCCATCAGCCAGCGATCGACGCCGGCCGCGCACGAGCGGCCCTCGGCGATCGCCCACACGATGAGCGACTGGCCGCGTTGCATGTCACCGCACGTGAAGACGCCGGGCGCGCTCGTCATCCAGTTCGCGTCACGCGCGACGTTGCCGCGCTCGGTGAGCGTGAGGCCGAGCTCCTCGATGGGGCCGGAACGCTCGGGGCCGACGAAGCCCATGGCCAGCAGCACCAGGTCGGCCGGCAGCGTGAACTCGCTGCCGGGCACGGGCTTGAAGTCCAGCCGGCCGCCCTCGCGCACCATCTCGACCTTGTTGCCGTGCAGCATCTGGACGCGGCCCTCGCCCGTGAAGCGCTGAGTCGCCACCGCGTAGACGCGCTCGCCGCCTTCCTCGTGCGCCGACGACACCCGGAAGATGTTCGGCCACGTCGGCCACGGGTTGTCGGCGGCCCGGGTGTCGGGAGGCCGCGGGAGCAGCTCGAACTGGTGCACCGAGGCCGCGCCCTGCCGGTGCACGGTGCCGAGACAGTCGGCGCCGGTGTCGCCGCCGCCGATGATCACCACGTGCTTGCCCTTGGCGGAGATGAACTGCTCGTCGGGGATCGGATCGCCCTCGCAGCGCCGGTTGGAGAGCGTCAGGTATTCCATGGCGAAGTGGATCCCGGGTAGCGCGCGGCCGGGCACCGGCAGGTCGCGCGGTGCGCCCGCGCCGCAGGCCAGCACGACCGCGTCGAACTCGGTCTTCAGATCGGCCAGGCGCGGGCTGCGGCCGACGTCGGCGTTGGTCCGGAAGACGACGCCTTCCTTCTCCATGACGGCCAGGCGCCGCTCGAGGTGGCGCTTCTCCATCTTGAACTCGGGGATGCCGTAGCGCAGGAGGCCGCCGATGCGGTCGGAGCGCTCGAACAGCGTCACGAGATGGCCGGCGCGGTTGAGCTGCTGACTGGCCGCCAGCCCCGCCGGCCCCGAGCCCACCACCGCCACCTTCTTGCCGGTGCGCACGGTGGGCGGCTGCGGCCCCACCCAGCCCTCCTCGAACGCGCGGTCGATGATGGTGACCTCGACCGCCTTGATCGTCACCGGGTCGTCGTTGATGCCGAGCACGCACGAGCCCTCGCACGGCGCCGGGCACAGGCGGCCGGTGAACTCCGGGAAGTTGTTCGTGGCGTGCAGCCGCTCGATCGCGTCCCGCCAGTGATCGCGGTACACGAGGTCGTTCCAGTCCGGGATGATGTTGCCGAGCGGGCAGCCCTGGTGGCAGAACGGGATGCCGCAGTCCATGCAGCGCGCGGCCTGCTTCTTGAGCTCGTCCCCGGGGAAGGGAAGATAGACTTCCTTCCAGTCGCGCAGGCGCTCCTCGACCGGCCGGGTCGGCCACTTCTTGCGCTTGATCTCGAGGAAGCCGGTGACCTTGCCCACGCGCCCTTACCCGGCGGTGCCCACCAGCTCGTTGAACGTGGGCTCGCGGCCCTCGCTCCGCGCCTTCGCCTCGGCCTGGAGTACGCGCTGGTAGTCCCGCGGCATCACCTTCACGAACCGCGGCTGCATCCCGATCCAGTCGGCCAGGATTCGCGCGGCGTAGTCCGAGCCGGTCAGCGCCACGTGGCGGCCGATCAGCCCGCGCACGAAGGCGATGTCCTCGGCCGTCTCGAGCGGGCCGATGTCCACCATGCCCAGATTGCAGCGCCGCTTGAAGTCGCCGTCCACGTCGAGAACATACGCGATCCCGCCCGACATGCCGGCCGCGAAATTCCGGCCGCTGTGGCCGAGCACCACGACGCGCCCGCCGGTCATGTACTCACAGCCGTGATCGCCGATGCCCTCGACGACGGCGTGCACGCCGCTGTTACGCACGGCGAAGCGCTCGCCGGCCACGCCGCGCACGAAGGCCTCGCCGGAGGTCGCCCCGTAGAGCGCCACGTTACCGATGACGATGTTCTCCTCGGCCTTGAAGGTCGCGCGCCGCGAGGGGAACACGACGAGGCGTCCGCCCGACAGGCCCTTGCCCCAGTAGTCGTTGGCGTCGCCCTCCAGGGTGAAGCTCACGCCCTTCGGCACGAAGGCGCCGAACGACTGCCCCGCCGAGCCGGTGAAGTGCACACGGATGGTGTCGTCAGGCAGCCCGCGGCCGCCCCACGCCGACGTGATCTCGAAACCGAGCATCGTGCCGACGGTGCGGTTGACGTTGCGGATGGGCAGCGTCAGGCTCACCGGCTTGGCCTGCGCGATGGCCTCGCGGCAGGCGGGAATCAGCGTGGTGCGGTCCAGCGCCCGGTCGAGGCCGTGGTCCTGCGTGGTGACGCAGTGACGGGCCACCGAGGCCGGCATGTCCGGCTCGTAGAGAATCGTCGAGAGATCGAGGCCCTTGGCCTTCCAGTGCTCGACCGCGGCCTTGAAGTTCAGGCGGTCCACGCGGCCGATCATCTCGTCCATCGTCCGGAACCCGAGCCGGGCCATGTACTCGCGCACTTCCTCCGCGATGAAGCGGAAGAACCGCTCGACGTGCTCGGCCTGGCCGTTGAACCGCTTGCGGAGCTCGGGATCCTGCGTGGCCACGCCGACCGGGCAGGTGTTGAGATGGCAGACCCGCATCATGATGCAGCCCATCACCACCAGCGGCGCGGTGGAGAAGCCGAACTCCTCGGCGCCCAGCAGGGCGGCGATCGCCACGTCGCGGCCCGTCTTCAGCTGGCCGTCCGTCTGCACGATGATCCGGTCGCGCAGCTTGTTGAGCACGAGCACCTGCTGGGTCTCGGCCAGGCCCAGCTCCCACGGCACTCCGCCATGCTTGAGCGAGGTGAGGGGCGATGCGCCCGTGCCGCCGTCATGGCCGGAGATCAGCACCACGTCGGAGTGGGCCTTGGCCACGCCCGCCGCGACCGTTCCCACGCCGACCTCGGCCACGAGCTTCACGCTGATGCGCGCCCGCGGGTTCGAGTTCTTGAGGTCGTGGATGAGCTGGGCGAGGTCCTCGATCGAGTAGATGTCGTGATGCGGCGGCGGTGAGATGAGCCCCACGCCCGGGATGGAGTGCCGCACCCGGGCGATCCAGGGATACACCTTGTGCCCGGGGAGCTGGCCGCCCTCGCCGGGCTTGGCGCCCTGCGCCATCTTGATCTGGAGGTCGTCGGCATTGACCAGGTACTCGCTGGTCACCCCAAAGCGCCCGGAGGCGACCTGCTTGATCGCGCTGCGGCGGAAATCGCCGTTCGCGTCCGGCACGTAGCGGGCGGCGTCCTCGCCGCCTTCGCCGGTGTTGGACTTGCCGCCCATGCGGTTCATGGCGATGGCGAGGGTCTCGTGGGCTTCCTGGCTGATCGACCCGTACGACATGGCGCCGGTGGCGAAGCGACGGAGAATGGCGTCCACCGGCTCCACGTCGTCCAGGGGCACCGGACGCTCCGCCCTCTTGAACGTGAAGAGACCGCGGAGCGTGGCGAGGGTGCGGCTCTGTTCGTCCACCGCACGGGTGTAATCCTTGAAGATCTTGTACTGACCGCTGCGCGTGGCGTGCTGGAGCTTGAACACCGTGTCGGGGTTGAAGAGATGGTACTCGCCGTCGCGGCGCCACTGGTACTCGCCGCCCCACTCGAGCGCGGGCTCCGCCACCGGCCGCTCGGGGAAGGCCCGGGCGTGCCGCGCCTCGGCTTCCGCCGCGACCACGTCGATGCCGACGCCGCCGATACGGGACGCCGTCCACGTGAAGTACCTGTCGACGAAGGCCTTGTCGAGGCCAATGGCCTCGAAGATCTGGGCGCCCCGGTAGGACTGGATGGTGGAGATGCCCATCTTCGAGATGACCTTGAGCACCCCCTTGTTCAGCGCCTTGATGTAGTGCTTCACCGCGGTGGCGTGATCGAGGCCCGGGAGCATGTTCTGCCGGATCATGTCGTCGAGCGTCTCGAAGGCGAGGTAGGGGTTGATAGCGCCGGCGCCGTAGCCCAGGAGTAGCGCGGCGTGGTGCACCTCGCGCGCGTCGCCCGACTCCACGATCATCCCCACCTTCACGCGCAGCCCTTCGCGGATCAGGTGATGGTGCACGCCCGCGGTGGCGAGCAGGGAGGGGATGGGCGCCAAGCGCTCGTTCACCCCCCGGTCGGAGAGGATCAGGTACGCGTGCCCGTCGTGCACGGCCGCGCTCGCCTGCCGGCAGAGGTCCTCGAGCGCCGCGGCCAGCGCGCCGCCGCCGCCCCCCGCCGGATACACCATCTGAATGGTCTTCGAGCGGTAGTGCGGGACGTCCGAGTGGCGGACGCGCGCCACTTCCTCGTTGTCGAGGATAGGCGTCCGGAGCCTGAGCTGCCTCGCCGCCTCCGGCGTGGGCTCGAGGAGATTGCCCTCGGGCCCGATGGTGGTGGCGATCTGCGTCACCAGCTCCTCGCGGATCCCGTCCAGCGGCGGATTGGTCACCTGGGCGAAGAGCTGCTTGAAGTAGTCGTAGAGCAGCCGCGGCCGGTTCGACAGGACGGCGAGCGCGGTGTCGGTGCCCATGGAGCCCACCGGCTCTTCACCGGCGGTGGCCATGGGCGCGAGGAGCAGGCGGAGGTCCTCGTGGGTATAGCCGAAGGCCATCTGCCGCTGCAGCACCGTCTCGTGATTCGGCTCCGGCACGTAGGGTGGCGTGGGCAGGGTTTCGATGGGCCGGATGTGGGTCTTGAGCCACTCGCCGTAGGGATGCTGGGCGGCGAACGACTTCTTGAGCTCGGCGTCGTCGATGATGCGTCCCTGGGCGGTGTCGACGAGGAAGATGCGGCCGGGATGCAGGCGCTCCTTGAGCAGCACGCGCTCCGCGGGGATCTCCAGGACGCCGACCTCGGACGCCATGATGACCATGTCGTCCTTGGTGACGTAGTAGCGCGAGGGGCGGAGGCCGTTGCGGTCGAGGACCGCCCCGATGACCGTGCCGTCGGTGAAGGCGATGGACGCGGGGCCGTCCCAGGGCTCCATCAGGCAGCCGTGGTACTCGTAAAAGGCCTTGCGGTCCTCGCTCATCCCTTCGTGGCCCGCCCACGCCTCGGGGATCATCATGAGGATGGCCAGCGGCAGCGGCCGGCCCGCCATCACGAGGAACTCGAGCACGTTGTCGAAGGAGGCGGAGTCGCTGCCGCCCTCGAGCACGATCGGCATCAGCTTCGCGAGATCGTCACCCAGCACCGAGGAGCGCACGATCGCCTCGCGCGCGTGCATCCAGTTGATGTTCCCGCGGAGCGTGTTGATCTCGCCGTTGTGGGCGATCATCCGGTAGGGATGCGCCAGCGGCCAGGACGGGAACGTGTTGGTCGAGAAGCGCTGGTGGACCAGGGCGAGCGCCGAGTCCACCAGGGGATCGGTCACGTCGGGGAACATGCCCTCGATCTGATCGGCCGAGAGCATGCCCTTGTAGATGAGGGTGTTGGCGCTGAGGCTCGGCACGTAGAAGAACTTCTTCTCGGCCAGGCCGGTCCGGTTCACCGCATGCTCGACGCGCTTGCGGATCACGTAGAGCTTGCGCTCGAACGCGGCCCGGTCGGCCACCCCGGCTGCGCGGGCCACGAACACCTGCTGGAACACGGGCTCCACGGCGCGCGCGCTCGGCCCCACCGCGGACGAGTCGGTGGGCACGTCGCGCCAGCCGAGCACGGTCTGGCCTTCCTCGCGCACGATCGTCTCGAAGATGCGCCGGCACTCCGCCGCGTCGCCGGCCGCCCGGGGCAGGAAGACAAGCCCCGCGCCGTAGTGCCCCGGCGCGGGCAGGGTCAGGCCCACCCGCGCGCACTCACGGCTCAGGAAGGCGTGGGGCATCTGGATGAGGATGCCCGCCCCGTCGCCGGTGTTGACCTCGCAGCCGCACGCGCCCCGGTGCAGGAGGTTCTTCAAGACCTCCAGGGCCTGGCTCACGATGGCGTGGGATCGGCGCCCCTTGATGTCCACGACGAAGCCGACGCCGCAGGCGTCGTGCTCGTGGGCGGGGTCGTACAGCCCTTGGGCCGGAGGCAGACCGGGGGCGGGGGGGTGTGTCCGCATCGACATCTCCTTCGGCGCGTCTATCGGGCTCACGTTGTGAGTCCCAAAACTATCCCAGTGCCGAGCATTAGCCAACCCCAAAATAGAAAATTCATTGTATAAGCCGTACTAATGGGATAGGGTGAGGCGTGACTCTCGACACCCTCCGCCTCTACTGCGACGTCGTGCGGTTGCGAAGCTTTTCGCGGGCCGCCGCGGCCAGCGGCGTCTCCCAGTCCGCGGCCAGCCAGGCGATCCAGCAGCTCGAGGCCGAGCTGGACGCGACCCTGCTCGACCGGACGCGGCGGCCCCTCGAGCCCACCGCGGAGGGGCGCGGCTTCTACGAGGCCTGTCGCACGCTGCTCGCCGGGTTCGACAAGGCGCGCACCGATCTGGCGGCCTCGCAGCAGCGCGTGGAGGGCACGGTGCGGGTGGCCGCGATCTACTCGGTCGGGCTCCACGACATGAGCCGGCACATGCAGCCGTTCATGGCCGCGTTTCCCCGCGTGCGCGTGCTCCTCGAGTGCCTGCACCCGCACAAGGTCGTCGAGGCGGTGCTGAACGGCGAGGCGGACTTGGGCATCCTCTCGTATCCCGCGGCGAGCCGGGCGCTCCAGGTGCTGCCGCTGCGCGAGGAGCCCATGGTGGTGGTCACGCACCCGAGCCATCGGCTGGCGCGCCGCCGGCGGGTGACGCCGGCCGACCTCGACGGCGAGCGCTTCGTGGCCTTCGATCACGACCTCCCCATTCGCCGGGCCATCGACCGCGCGCTCAAGCAGCACGGGGTTCGCGTCAACGTGGCGATGGAGTTCGACAACGTGGAGACGATCAAGCAGGCCATCGGCATCGCCGCCGGCATCAGCATCCTGCCCGCGCCAACGGTGCAGAAGGAGAGCGAGATGAAGACGCTCGCGGTGGCCGACCTCGCCCTGGCCGGCCTGGTCCGGCCGGTCGCCATCATTCACCGCCGCGGCCGCCATCTCACCGCGGCGGTGTCCCGCTTCATCGCTCAGCTTCGCAGCGACGACGCCCGCGGGCCGAGCCGGTCCGTCTCCGCCTGATGCCCGCGCGCCACGTGATACGGTAGATCGCATGGAGGTGACACGCTTCGAGACGCGGCGGGGCGCCCGCGTCTACCAGATGCCGGTGGAGACCTTCCCCGGCCACGTGAACAACATCTACCTCATCGTGGACGGCGACCACGTGACGCTGTTCGACGTGGGCTCGGGGCTGCCGGACTCCAACGCGGGCCTGGAGGCGCGCATGGCCGAGGTGCGCCAGCGCTTCGGTGAGACGACGAGCCTCGGCTCGGTGCAGCACGTGGTGATCAGCCACGCCCACATCGATCATTTCGGTTGGGTGGGTCGCTTCACCCGCGAGAGCGACGCGGCGGTGTACGTCCACGAGCTGGACGCCCGCGTGCTCGTGAACTTCGAGGAGCGCATCGTGCTCGCGTCCAAGGACCTCCGCGTGTTCATGGAGCGGGCAGGGGTGAAGCCCGAGCTGCGAGCGGAGCTGGAAGAGGCCTACCGCTTCTCCAAGCTCTTCTTCAAGTCGGTCGAGATCGACCATGTGGTGAAGGACCGCGAGCGCATCATCAACGGCTACCGCGTGCATCACACGCCCGGCCACTGTCCGGGGCAGATCTGCCTCGAGGTGGACGATCTCCTCTTCACCGCGGACCATGTGCTGTCGCGCATCACCCCGCATCAGTCGCCCGCCGCCATCACGCCGTTCTGCGGGCTCGAGCTCTACCTGCAAGCCCTCGAGCGGGTGCGGGAGCTCCCGGGCATCCGGGTCTCGCTGGCCGGTCACGAGGCGCCCATCGACGATCTGGCCGGCCGCATCGACGGCATCGTGAGCCATCACGACCGCCGGCTGAGCCAGGTGCTGGACATCTGTCGGGAGCCCCTGGCGCTCGTCGAGGTGTCCAAGCGGCTGTTCGGGGCCAAGACCGGCTACACGCGCCTGCTGGCCCTCGAGGAGGCGGGCGCCCACGTCGAGTACCTCTTCCAGCGCGGTGAGTTGCGCATCGCGAACCTCGAAGACGTCACCCGGGAGTCCAATCCAACCATCCGGTACGAGGCCCGCCGCGGACGCTGACCCATTGGGTGGCCGGGTACTGCGCTGGCCTGACGGTCGGACCGCTGACAACCTTGCTAAACCTATGGCGTTTGGGTAGCATGGACGTGGGCTCTGACATCTCCCGAAGGGTTCCCGGATGCCTCACGCCTCCGGGTCCACTCCGTCCAGGGTCAGGGAATTTCAGGAAGACGAGAGCACAGGCAAATTCCGTCCGCCTGACACACGGAAAGGACTGAAGACGATGAGTGACGCAGTCGCGCCCGCGCCGTCTGTCGCAAAGCCTCGCCGCACGCTGACCCGCGCGGTGATCCGGTTCGCGGGAGACTCCGGCGACGGCATGCAGGTGACGGGCGAGCAGTTCACCACCGAGGCCGCGTGGGCGGGCAACGACATCTCGACGCTGCCGAACTTCCCGGCCGAGATCCGCGCGCCCGCCGGCACCCTGTTCGGGGTGTCGTCGTTCCAGCTCCAGTTCGGCAGCCAGCGCGTGTACACGCCGGGCGATCAGCTGGACGCGCTGGTGGCAATGAACCCCGCCGCGTTCAAGGTGCACCTGGGGGATCTCAAGCCGGGCGGCATCCTCATCGTGAACACCGCCGCCTTCGAGGAGCGGAACCTCACCAAGGCCGGCTACGCCAAGAACCCGCTGGAGGATCCGGACCTGGCGTCGAAGTACCGCCTGCACCAGGTGGACATCACCGGGCTCACCAAGGCGGCGCTGGAAGACCTGCCGCTGAACGCGAAGGAGAAGGACCGCTGCAAGAACTTCTTCGCGCTCGGGCTCGTGTCCTGGATCTACACGCGGCCGCTCGATCCGACCCTCGACGCGATCAAGAAGCGGTTCGGGAAGAACCCGACGTTCGTCGAGGCCAACATCCGGGTCCTCAAGGCGGGGCATGCCTTCGGCGAGACGGCGGAGATCTTCGCCGAGAACTACGGCGTCGACCCCGCCGAGATGGCGCCGGGCGTGTACCGCAGCATGATCGGCAACCGCGCGCTCGCCTGGGGCCTCCTCGCCGCCGCCGAGCGCACGCAGATCCCCATCGTCTTCGGCGCGTATCCCATCACGCCGGCCTCGAGCATTCTCGAGGAGCTGGCGATGCACAAGCGGTTCAAGGTGCGGACATTCCAGGCCGAGGACGAGATCGCCGCGGTGACCGCCGCGGTGGGGGCCTCCTTCGGTGGTGCCATCGGCGTCACCGCTTCCAGTGGGCCCGGCATCGCACTCAAGGGCGAGGCCATCGGGCTCGCGGTGATGGCCGAGCTGCCGCTGGTGATCTTCGACATCCAGCGCGGCGGTCCCAGCACCGGCCTGCCCACCAAGACCGAGCAGGCCGACCTCATGCAGGCGCTCTACGGCCGCAATAGCGAGTCGCCCATCGTGGTGCTCGCGCCGTCCAGCCCTGGCGACTGCTTCTTCGTCGCGTATGAGGCGGTGCGCATCGCCATCAAGTACATGGTGCCGGTGATGGTCCTCTCCGACGGCTACCTCGCCAACGGCTCGGAGCCCTGGCTCCTGCCGGATCCGAAGGCGCTGCCGGACATCCCCGCGAAGTTCCGCACCGAGAAGGAAGGATTCTTCCCCTACATGCGCGATCCGGCCACCTTGGCGCGGCCATGGGTCCGACCCGGCACGCCTGGCCTCGAGCACCGCATCGGCGGCATCGAGAAGCAGGACGTGACCGGCAACATCTCCTACGACCCGGAGAACCACGACCACATGGTGCGGACCCGCGCGGAGAAGGTGCGGAGGGTGGCCCAGGAGATCCCGCCCATCAGCATCAACGGCCCGCACACCGGCGACGTGCTCGTGGTGGGCTGGGGCGGCACCTACGGCGCCATCACCGCCGCGGTGGAGGAAGCGCAGATGGAGGGCAAGGCCGTCTCCTCCGTCCACCTGCGCTATCTCAACCCTCTGCCGCCGGACCTCGGCCAGACTCTCCGGCAGTTCCGCAAGGTTCTGGTGCCGGAGATCAACAGCGGCCAGCTCGTGCGGATCCTCCGGGCGGAGTACCTCGTGGATGCGGTGGGCTTCAACCGCGTGCGCGGGGTCCCGCTCCAGACGCAAGAGATTCTCGAAGCCATCAATCAACTCGTGGAGGCTGCGCGGTGAGTACGGTAAAGGGAGCTCCCGAGGCCGCGTCGAACGGCCCGCGCTACACGAAGAAGGATTTCGAGTCCGACCAGGACGTGCGCTGGTGCCCGGGGTGCGGTGACTACGCGATCCTGAGCGCCGTGCAGAAGGCGATGCCCGATCTCGGCATCCCCAGGGAAGACATCGTGTTCATCTCGGGCATCGGCTGCTCGAGCCGCTTCCCGTACTACATGAACACCTATGGCTTCCACACCATCCACGGGCGCGCGCCCGCCGTTGCCACCGGACTGAAGCTGGCCCGGCCCGACCTCAAGGTGTTCGTGGTCACCGGCGACGGGGACGGGCTCTCGATCGGCGGCAATCATCTTCTGCACGTGCTGCGGCGGAACGTGGATGTCACCATCCTCCTGTTCAACAACAAGATCTACGGGCTCACCAAGGGGCAGTATTCGCCCACCAGCGAGCTGGGCAAGGTGACGAAGTCGACGCCCCTCGGCTCCGCTGACCGGCCGCTGAGCCCCTGCTCGTTCGCCCTCGCGGTCGGCGCGACCCTCGTTGCCCGCACCGTCGACCGGAACATCGCGCACATGGAGGAGACGCTCAAGCGCGCGGCCGCCCACAGAGGCGCCGCCTTCGTGGAGATCCTCCAGAACTGCAACGTGTACAACGACCTCGCCTGGAACGTGCTCTACGATCGCGAGTCGAAGGTCCAGCACGAGCTCCGGCTCGAGCACGGCAAGCCTCTGGTCTTCGGGCCGGCCGATGACCGAAAGGGCCTGGTCCTCGAGGGCGTGAAGCCGAAGGTCGTGAGTGTGAAGGACGTCCCGGAGCGCGCGCTCTGGGTGCACGACGAGACCGACCGTGGCACGGGGCTCATCCTCGCCCAGCTCTGGGCCCCGGACTATCCAGTCCCGCTCGGGGTGATGGTCAACGAGGCGGATGCGCCCATTTACGAGGACCTCGTCCTGAAGCAGGAGCAGAAGGTCATCGCCGACCGCGGCCCCGGCGACATCGCCGCCCTGCTGCGCTCCGGAGAGACCTGGACGATCAAGTAGTCGTCCCGCCGCCTGTCATGCCGGCCGACTCGACGCCGCCCGATCCGAGCCTCGTCCGGGCGCTCGAGGGTCTCGTGGGACCTCGGGGCGTGGTGGCCAGCCCCGAGGGGCGCCTCACCTACGAGTGCGACATGCACACGCTCTACAAGGGCGCCCCCGACGTCGTCGTGCTCCCGAAGACCGCCGAGCAGGTCGCGGCGGTGGTGCGCCTCTGCCGCGAGCGCAAGGTCCCGATCGTCCCGCGCGGATCAGGCACGGGGCTGATCGGTGGGGCGATGGCGCCGCGGGGCGGCGTGATGGTCTCTACGACCCGGATGAATCGCATCCTCGAAGTGGATCTGCCGAACCGCTGCGCCGTCGTGCAGCCGGGACTCATCAATCTCTGGCTCTCCAACGCGACGCGGCCCGCGGGGTGGTTCTTCGCGCCCGACCCGTCCAGCCAGATGGTGTCGTCGATCGGCGGCAACGCCTCCACGAACGCCGGCGGGCCCCATTGCCTCAAGTACGGCATCACCGTGAACCACGTCCTGGGGCTGCAGGTCGTGACCGGGGCGGGCGAGCTGGTGTGGCTGGGCGGCAAGGTGCCCGAGCGCCCCGGCTACGATCTCACCGGAGTCATGGTGGGGGCCGAGGGCACGCTGGGCCTCCTCACCGCGGTGGTGGTGCGCCTCACCCACGTGCCCGAGGCGGTGCGGACGCTACTCGCCTCGTTCTCATCCATCGAGGATGCCTCGGAGACGGTGTCGGCCATCGTGGCTGCCGGCATCATCCCGGCCGCGCTCGAGATGATCGACGACGTCATGATCAAGGCGATCGAAGAGGGCATCGGCGCCGGGTATCCCAAGGGGGCGGGGGCGGTGCTCCTCATCGAGCTGGACGGGCCGCGCGCGGAGATCGAGGCCCAGTCCGCCCGCATCGAGGAGATCTGCTGGTCGCACGCGGCGCTGGAGGTGCGGGTGGCGGAGGACGAGCGCGAGCGGGCGCTGCTCTGGAAGGGCCGCAAGGAGGCCGCGGGCGCGATGGGGCGGCTGACGCCCAACTGGCTCCTGCAGGACGCGGTGGTGCCGCGCTCGCGCCTGCCCGAGATCATGCGGGAGATGCAGGCCATCCAGGCCCGCTACGGTCTCGTGCTCGCCAACGTCTTCCACGCGGGCGACGGTAACCTCCACCCGATGATCTGCTACGACGAGCGGAAGCCCGGGGAGCTCGAGCGCGCGCAGCAGGTCAACGAGGAGCTGCTGCGCGCCTGCCTCGCCCTCGGCGGCACGGTGACGGGGGAGCACGGCGTGGGGCTCGACAAGGCCAAGAATCTCCCGCATCAGTTCGCCGAGTCGGATCTCAACTTCATGGCGCGACTGCGCCGGGTGTTCGACCCCGACGGCATCATGAATCCCGACAAGCTCCTGCCGGCGCACCCCGCCTGCGGCGAGGGATTCCGCCCCGCCCGTCCCGAGATTCCCCGCGGGGCCTGGATCTGAGCGGGGCGGCGGTGTCGCGCGCCCCGGCGCTGACGCGTGCCCTGGAGGAGATCGCCGGGCTCGGCCAGGTCGTGACCGAGCCCGCCGCGCTCGCCGCGGCCGCGGTCGATGGGCTCACGCCGCGCTGGATTGCGCGCCCCGCGTCGGTGGATCAGGTCGCCGGCCTCCTCGCCCTGGCCGCCGCCGAATCGCTCGCGGTGGCGCCCCGCGGCGGCGGCTCGAGTCTCGACCTCGGCTACCCGCCGCGACGGCTCGATCTCGTCCTCGATCTCGGCCGCCTCGACCGGGTGCTCGACTACGTCCCGGAGGACATGGTGGCCAGCGTGCAGTGCGGGATCAGCCTCGATGCCCTCGCCGGCCGGCTCGGCCAGCACGGGCAGCGGCTGCCGCTGGACCCCGCGCCCGGCGGAGCCCGCTCGGTGGGCGGCGTGCTCGCCACTGCGGCCAGCGGCCCGCTGCGCCTGCGCTACGGCACCGGGCGCGATCTGCTGCTGGGCGTCCGCTTCGTGCAAGCGGACGGCGTCGTGACCTGGGGCGGGGCGCGGGTGGTGAAGTCGGTGACCGGCTACGACGTCCCGAAGCTCCTCGTCGGCTCGCTCGGCACGCTTGGGGTGCTCGCCGAGGCGACGGTCCGCCTGCACCCCATCCCGCCGGCATGGGGGGCGTGGCTCTGGAGCTTCGAGGCGGCGGCCGCGGCGAGCGCCTTCATCGCCGCCGTGATCGACTCCGCCATCCAGCCCGAGCGGCTCGTGCTCCTGGACGCGGGCGGCGCGGCCGCCGCCGCCGATGCCGCGCCGGCAGGCGCGGCGGTCGCGCTCTCGATCGCCAGCGCCACCGAGGCGGTGGCCGCCCAGCGGGACGCACTGTCCGCGCTGGCCGGACGTCATGGCGGGCGTGCCGCCGAGATCGGCGCCGGGGCATGGAGCCGCCTCGGGACAGGGCTCGCGGCCCCGGTTGTCCTGCGCATCGTCGGCGAGCCCGCCCGTCTCGGGCACTGGCTCACCACGCTCGAGCACGTCGCGCGCGATGGCCGTATCGCACTGGTTGCGATGGGGGAAGCGAGCAGTGGCGTGCTCCGCGCGGCGCTGCGGGCGCCGGACCGCGATGAGACTCCCGCCGCCGCCTGGCTCGCGGGCGCCGTCTCGGGTCTCCGTGCGGCGCTGGCGCCCGAGGGCGGGAGCCTCGTGGTGGAGCGGGCGCCGCGCGCGGTGAAGGATACCGTGGACGTGTGGGGGCCGGTGGCGCCCGAGCCGCTCGCGATCATGCGCCGGATCAAGGCCGAGTTCGACCCGGCCGGCATCCTGAATCCCGGGCGGTTCGTGGGGGGGCTATGAGCGGCGCCAGGCGGCTGTCGGATCCCGAGACCGTCGACGCGCTGCGGTCGTGCGTGCATTGCGGGATCTGCTTGCCGCAATGCCCGACGTATCGGGTGCTGGAGGAAGAGATGGACTCGCCGCGCGGGCGCATCTATCTCATGCGCGCGGCTGCGGAAGGCCGTACCGCGCTCACGCCGGGACTCGCGCGGCATCTCGACCTCTGCCTCGGGTGCCGGGCGTGCGAGACGGCCTGCCCGTCCGGTGTGCCCTTCGGTCAGCTTCTGGAGACGACGCGGGCTGAGCTGACGCGGGCAGGCGTGCGCGCGCGGGAGACCCATCACGGGACGCTGCGCGCCCTTCTCGGGGTCTTCCCGCATCCAACCCGGCTCGGGGCGCTGGCGGCGATGACCGCCCTCTATCAGCATTCGGGCCTGCAGGCCCTCGTGCGCGGGCTGGGGCTCCTCGCGCCGTTCAAGCGGCTGCGCACGCTCGAGGCGCTGCTCCCGCCGCCTGCGGCCGCCGCCGCGCCCGTCCCGGAGCTCACGCCCGCGCGCCGAACGCGTCGCGGCCGGGTGGGCCTCCTCACGGGCTGCGTGCAGCGCGTGTTCTTCCCCCACGTGAACGCGGAAACCGCGCGGCTCCTCGCCGCGGCCGGCTGGGACGTGGTGGCGCCGCGGGGCCAGGGGTGCTGCGGCGCCCTGCATCTGCACGCCGGGCGGCTCGACGAGTTCGGGGGGTTCGCCCGCGATCTCGTGCGGGCATTCCCCGCGGACCTGGATCACCTCGTCACCAATGCCGCCGGCTGCGGCTCCGCGCTCAAGGAATACGGCCACTGGGTGCCGGGCACGGAGGATTTCGCGACGCGGGTTCGCGATGTCTCGGAGCTGCTGGCCGAAGCGGATCTTCCCCTTCGCGAGCTGTCGGTGACGGTCACGTATCACGATGCCTGCCATCTCGCGCACGGCCAGAAGGTGCGCAGCGAGCCCCGTGCGCTCCTGCGCCGCGTCCCCGGCCTGCGCCTGGTCGAGCTCGCGGACAGCGAGCTCTGCTGCGGCAGCGCGGGCGTCTACAATGTCCTGGAACCGGAGATTGCCGCGGAGCTGGCTCGGCGGAAGATCGATCGCATCCGCGAGACCGGGGCCCGCATCGTCGTCACCGGCAACCCTGGCTGCATCACGCAGATCGCGGGCGAGGCGCGCCGGCAGGGGCTGGCGCTCGAGGTGCTACATCCTGTGGAGCTGCTCGGCCGCGCCCTGCGGGAGACGTAGGAGGAGCCGCGTGAAGAAGATCCGCGTCCGGGACCATGTTACGCAGGACGCTGCGAAGATGGCGAAGGTGGCGCTGGCGGCCACGCCGCGGGCGCTGCTGGATCTGTACTGCGTGGCGCCGGGCCAGGCGCAGCGGCCGCACGTGCACGACGACCAGGACAAGATCTACTACGTCGTGTCGGGCTCGGGGCGGTTCAGCCTGGGCCCCGACAGCGAGCGGCTCGAGACCGGCGACGCGCTGGTGGCGCCGGCCGGCGCCGAGCACGGGCTCGTCAACGACGGAACCGAGCCGCTGCTTGTCCTCGTGGTGGTGACGCCGCCCCCGCCGCACGCGAAGGCGCCCGGCCACTGAGCCGGAGAGGGAGGGGCTCCACGTGACGCCGGTGAAGGCCTCGATCATGATCACGTGCCTCGGTGATCTACTCTTTCCCGAAGTGGGTGTGGCCATGGTCACCGTGCTGCGACGGCTGGGCGTGGCGGTGGACTTTCCCCAGGGGCAGACCTGCTGCGGGATGCCGCTGTTCAACTCGGGCTTCCACGAGGACGCCGCGCGGGTGGCCGCGCGCACCGTGCGCCTCTTCGAGCAGGCCGAGCATGTTGTGGTGCCGTCGGGATCCTGCGCCTGGATGGTAAAGACAGAGTACCCGGGCCTCCTCAAGCACGATCCCGCGCTGCGCGCGGCCGCGGAGCGCCTGGCCGGGCGTACGCGGGAGCTCTCTCAGTTCCTGGTGGACGTGCTCGGGGTGACCCGAGTCGAGTCGGACTTCAAGGGTCGCGTGACGTATCACGATTCTTGCCATCTCCTCCGGGGGCTGGGAGAGTCGCGCGCCCCCCGGACGCTGCTGCGCGGTGTCCCGGGCGTGGAGCTCCGCGAGCTGTCCGGCGCCGACCAGTGCTGCGGATTCGGCGGCTCCTTCTCGGTGCGCCTGCCCGAGGTCTCGACGGCGATCCTCGACAAGAAGCTCGCCAACGTGGAAGCCACCGGGGCGGACTGCCTCGTGGCGTGCGACGGTGGCTGTCTCATGCAGATGAGCGGCGGACTCAGCCGCCGCGGCTCGCGGGTGCGCGCGCTCCACCTCGCCCAGATCCTCGCCGGGGGCTCGAGCGCGGAGAGGACGCCCTCATGAGGCCCGCAGGGCCGAAGAGGCCCTGCCGCCCCGCGGGCGGCTTTGAGGTGGAGCAACCTGAATGAGCGACCCGATTCTGGCGACGCCGTTCCCGCGACGGGCGGGGGCCGCCCTCAAGGACGACTTCCTCCAGGAAGCGCTCACCATCGCCACCACGAAGTTCATCGACCTCCGGAAGGAGGCGTTCGCAACCCTTCCCGAGGGAGACGCCCTTCGGGACCGGGCCCGCGCCATCAAGGAGGCCACTCTCCAGCGGCTCGACTATTACCTCGAGCAGCTCGCCGACAACGTGCAGCGGCTGGGCGGCCATGTCCACTGGGCGGCCACCGCGCAGGAAGCGCGCGAGATCGTCCTGCGTCTCTGCCGCGAGCGGGGCGTGAAGATGGCGGTGAAGTCCAAGTCCATGGCCACGGAGGAGATCCACCTCAACGAGGCGCTCGAGCACGCGGGCGTCACGCCGATCGAGACCGATCTGGGTGAATACATCATCCAGCTCGCCCACGAGCGTCCGTCCCACATCATCGCGCCCGCGATCCACAAGACCAAGGGGCAGGTGGCCGAACTTTTCTCGCGTGAGCTGAAGGGACAGTTCGCCGCCGACCCCGAGGTGCTCACCGCGGTGGCGCGGCGCGAGCTGCGCCAGAAGTTCCTCCAGGCGGACATGGGCATCACCGGCGCCAACTTTGCGGTGGCCGACACCGGCACGCTGGTCCTCGTCACCAACGAGGGGAACGGCCGCATGGTGACCTCGCTGCCGCGCATCCACGTGGCGGTGATGGGCATGGAGAAGGTCATACCCAGCATGACCGACCTCATGGTGTTCCTGGCCATCCTGGCCCGGAGCGCGACGGGGCAGAAGCTCTCCTCGTACACCACGCTCGTGCGCGGGCCGCGACGGCCGGGCGAGCTGGAGGGCCCGGAGGAGCTGCATCTCATCCTCATGGACAACGGCCGCGTGCGGCAGATCGCCGGGACGCTCCGCGAGGCGCTCTATTGCCTGCGCTGCGGCGCCTGTCTCAACGTGTGCCCGGTGTACCGCCAGATCGGCGGGCACGCCTACGGCTATACCTATCCCGGCCCCATCGGCATCCTCCTCACCGCGATGCTGGAAGGCGACCGCTCGGTGAAGGATCTGGCCCATGCCTCGTCGCTTTGCGGGGCCTGCAAGGACGTGTGCCCCGTGCGGATCGACATCCCGCGCATGCTGATCGAGCTGCGGGAGCATCTCGACCGCGGGCGAATCGCGCCGTGGCACGAGCGGGCCCTCTTCGGCATCGCGCGCCGGCTCATGGAGTCGCCGGCGCTGTTCCACACGGGCGCGCGGGTCGGCCGATGGCTCCAGCGGCCCTTCGTGTCGGACGGCCGCGTGCGGCGCCTCCCGGGCTTCCGCCGCTGGACGGCCACGCGGGATCTCCCTCCGGTGGCGCCGCGCACCTTCACGGAGCGCTGGAAGGACCTGCCTCGATGAGCACGCGGGCCGACTTCCTCGAGCGGGTGCGCCGGGAAATGGGAAAAACTCGCGGACTCTTTGCTGCGGCGCCGGCGTCTCGTCCCGCGCGCCCGCAGGAGGCGGCCGATTCGGTCCGCCGGGAGCTCCTCGAACGCTGGCCCCAGGCGCTCGAGCGCTTCAAGGTCGAGTTCGAGCGCATCGCGGGCGTCTTCCACCGGGTGAGCCGGCTCGACGAGGTGCCGGCGGTGCTGGCGCGCATTGCCGCCGAGCGCGGTGTCCGCGAGGCCATCGGCTGGGATGCCGCCACGCTGGGCTGGGACCTTCGGGCCGCGCTGGAGCCGCACGGGATCACGGTGCGGCTCGCCCCGCCGGGCAGCGGCGAGGCGGAACGAACGAGCCATCGTGAGGAGGCCGCCCGCGCGCCCCTCGGCGTCACCGGGGTGGACTGGGCTCTCGCCGAGACCGGAACACTGATCCTCACCTCGGGCCCCGGCCGGCCCCGCTCGACCTCGCTGCTGCCCGCCACCCATGTGGCGGTATTCGGCCCCGGCGCCCTGCTGGAAACGCTCGAGCAAGTCGGTATGATGCTCGAGGCGCGGCATGCCGATCCGGTCCTCGCCGGATCCGGCGGCGTCATCAACTTCATCACGGGACCGTCGCGTACCGCGGACATCGAGCTCACGCTCACCCGCGGAGTCCACGGGCCCAAGGAGGTGCACGTGGTGTTCGTGGATGGCCTGGGGGGCGCCGCGTGACCGTCCGCTTGTTCACCCCGGCGGAGGTGGACGCCCTGATTCCGCGGCTCGCCGACCTGATGAGCCAGGCCATGGAGCGGCACCGCAGCGCGCAGGACTTCGCGGAGGCGCTGCGCGCCGAGCGCGAGCGCATCCGCGCCGCGGGGAACAACGCCGCGGAGCGCCGCGAGTGGAAGGCGCGCGCGGAGCGGCTGGATGGCCTCACGATCGAGGTGCGCGCCGTGCTGGGCGAGATCGAGGCGCTGGGCGGGGTGGTCAAGGACGTGGAGATGGGCCTGGTGGACTTCGCCGGTGTGGCGCCGGGCGCGGGCGACGACCCGGTCAACCTCTGCTGGAAGTACGGGGAGACCGCGGTGCGCTTCTGGCACGGCTTCGACGAGGGATTCGCCCAGCGGAAGCCGCTGTCGTGAGCGCGCCCGCCTGCGACGCGGTCCTCTTCGACCTCTTCGATACGCTCGTGCTGTTTCAGCGCGACCGGCTCCCCGAGATCCACGTCAACGGGCGCACCATGCACTCCACCGCCGGGCTGGTCCACGGCGCGCTCCGACCCTACGCGCCCCATATCTCGCTGGAGGACTTCGCCGCCGCCCTCTTCTGGAGCTGGCAGGAGGCCGAGCGCATCCGCAACACGACGCATCGCGAGGTGGCGGCGTCCGAGCGCTTCGGCATGATCTTCGGGCGCCTGGGCCTGGACGGTGGCGCCATGGAGCGGGAGGCGCTGCCCGCGCTGCTCGGCACCCACATGCGCGAGCTCTCCAAGGCGATCGTGTGCCCCCCGCATCACCGGGAGGTGCTGATGGCCCTCAAGCGGCGCCATCGCCTCGCCGTGGTCTCCAACTTCGACTACACGCCGACCGCCCGGCTCGTGCTCGAGCGCGAAGGCCTCGCCGACCTCTTCGACGAGATCCTCGTCTCCGACGCGGTCGGGTGGAGGAAGCCCGCTCCGCGTATATTTCAGGAAGCGCTGGATCGCATGCGCTTGGCCCCGGCGGAGGCGGTGTTCGTGGGCGATCGGGCCGACATCGACGTGGCGGGCGCGCGCGGGGTGGGGATGCGGGCGGTCTGGATCAACCGGGAGGCCGAGGCGCTGCCCGAGGGCGCCCCGGCTCCCGATCACGAAATACGCGATTTGCAAGAGCTTCCGACCCTGCTTGCACCCGACGAGGGTAGGCCGGCATCCAAACGGTAGTCTGGAAGAGTTAGAGGAGAGGACGCGCATGGCGACGACTCGGAAGGTGATCATCATCGGCTCGGGGCCGGCCGGGTACACCGCGGCCATCTACACGGCGCGCGCGAACCTGTCCCCGGTGATGTTCACGGGCATCCAGGCGGGCGGGCAGCTGATGCTCACGACGCTCGTGGAGAACTACCCCGGCTTCGTGGACGGTCTCGACGGTCCGCCGCTCATGGAAGCGTTCCAGAAGCAGGCCCAGCGCTTCGGCACCGAGATGATCGCGGAGGACGTGACCTCGGTGGACTTTTCGAAGCGCCCCTTCCGCGTCACCGCCGGTGACACCACGCTCGAGGCCCACTCGGTGATCATCGCCACCGGCGCTACCGCCAAGCTACTGGGACTGCCCAGCGAGTCGGCCCTCATGGGGCGCGGCGTCTCCACGTGCGCCACCTGCGACGGCTTCTTCTTCAAGGACCAGAACATCATGGTGGTCGGGGGCGGGGACTCCGCGATGGAAGAGGCCCTCTATCTCTCGCGCCTGGGCAAAAAGGTCGAGCTGGTGCACCGCCGCGAGCAGTTCCGCGCCTCCAAGATCATGCAGGAGCGCGCGATGAAGAATCCGAAGATCTCGTTCACGCTCGACACGGTGGTGGAGGACGTGCTGGATCCGAGCCAGGGCAAGGTGACGGCGGTGCGGCTCCGCAATCTCAAGACCGGCGCCCAGTGGGAGACGCCGGTGGATGGGTTCTTCGTGGCCATCGGCCACGAGCCCAACACCGCCATCTTCCGCGGTCAGATCGCGCTCCACGAGAACAACTACGTCAAGGTGGAGCCGGGGACGACGAAGACCTCGGTGCTGGGCGTGTTCGCCGCGGGGGACGTGCAGGACTTCACCTATCGGCAGGCGGTGACGGCAGCGGGCTCCGGCTGCATGGCCGCGCTCGAGGCCGAGCGGTACCTCGAGGCCAACGTCCCCGACCACTAGGCTGCACGTCCCTGGGCGAGGGATCGGGATGACCAACGGCGCCTTGCCGTCGGCCGTCGCCGAGACCATGGCGATGCTGTGGTCTCCGCTGCTTGCCGTCACGACCCATCACGCGGGGCGCCATAACGGCCTGATCGTGGGGACCGGGGTCTTCGCCAGCCTTGTTCCCGAGGCCCCCCGTGTCGCCATCGAGCTCACGAAGTCGAGCCACACCCTGGGGATGCGCTCTGGGCACGACAGTGACAAGATGGCGGCGTTCGGCGCGCGGCAGGAGTGACGGGATGTCCCATCCTGGCGGACGCCCTTACCTATCTGGAGGCGCGTGTGGTGGACACGCTCGACGCCCAGGAGCTGACGATTTGCCTCGGCGACGTGGTGGCCGGCGGCCGCCAGCGGGACGGACAACCTCTGACCTTGGCCCTCCTTCGGGAGCACCTGCCGAAGGAATGGCTGGAGTGGGCGATTAGCCGCGACCGTCAGATCGCCGATGCGAGGCGGCGGCGCGGTCTTGGATGATGAACCCGCCCTCGATCGCTCGCCCGGCTAGCCGACGCGGACGGGGGCGCCCAGCTCCCGGAGCATCGCGATCGCCGAGAGGTAGGAGAGCTTGCCCGTCCGCGGATTCTCGGACGGCACGTTCTCGACCTCGATGACGAGGCGGCCGAACTCGCCTTCGACCGTGATGCGGTGCTGGTTACGCTGCTGCCCCGGCACCGCGAACAGCCGGATGCGGGTGCGCTCGGGGCCGATGCCGGCCAGCGAGAGCGCCGCGACGACGTTCACGTTGGCGGGGAAGCCCTTCACCGCCTCGGTCGCGGGCCCCTCGAAGATCAGCGTTTCCTGCTTGATCGCGCCTAGGTCGACGCGGTGGGCCTCGATGTAGGGGGCGCCGGCGAGTCCCCGCGGTGGCTTGCGCGTCTCCATGGTCACGGCGTCGATGCGGCCTTCGCGCGCGCCCTTGACCCCGTCCAGGCCCGCGATGGCGCCTGAGGGGACGAGGATCCGGCCCCCGTGCTGCTCGGCCAGCCGCGCCCACTCGCCCAGCACGCCCACGAGGGCGCCCACCGAGAGGACCATCAAGTCCTTGCCCGCGGTCAGCACCGTCGGCCCGAACTCGCGCAGGGCGACCTGGGTGGCGGCTTCGACGATTAGGTCGCTCCGCTGGATGAGCTCGTCCAGGGGGTAGGCGGGGAAGCCGCCCGCCTTCGCCGGGTCGCGCACGGTGACGCCGGCCAGCTCGATCCCGGGGAGGTCGCCGCTGGCCGCCTTCGCGACCGCGGTGCCGATGACGCCCATCCCCACGATGCCGATCCGGAGCATGCGGGAAGTCTAGCAGCGGCTCTGCGGGCGCGGCAAGCGGGGCGGAGCGGAGGACTACGAGCGGGGGGGCGGGACTTCGCTACGGAACGAGCGGGAAATCCAGTAGAACGCCGCGAGCGCGATCACCAGCATCAGGATCCCCATCGCGGTCTCGGCGAAGACGAGCTTGCCGATCCCGAAGAGGGTCGCGTACACCGCCACGATGCCGGCGATCCAGTTGGTCCAGGCGAGGGCCCCGCCCGGGATGGGCTCGCGCCCGAAGCCGAGGCGCTGGGAGACGTGCGCCCAGCCGGGGCCTCCCGGCCGCACGCGTCGGTAGAAGGCCTCCAGCACCGCCGGCGGCTCCGGCGAGGTCGCGAAGGTCACGACCAGCCACACCACCGTGCTCACCACCACCGTCACCAGCATGACCGCGGCCTGCCCGTTGGGATCACCCTCGGCATATCGGGGCGCCACGAATCGGAAGGCGAGGAGACTCACGACCAAGCTCGCTATCATCGCGGAGATCTCGCTCCACGCATTGATCCGCCACCAGTACCACCGGAGGATGAGCACGAGCCCGGTGCCCGCGCCGAGGGCGAGCAGCAGCTCCCAGGCCTTCTCGATGCTGGAGAGCTGGGACGTGACCGCGATGGAGGCGAGGAAGAGCAGCACGGTGGCCCAGCGCGAGACGGCCACGTAGTGGCGCTCGGTGGCGTCTCTCTTCACGAAGCGCCGGTAGAAGTCATTGACGAGGTACGACGCGCCCCAGTTGAGATGCGTTCCCACCGTGCTCATGTAGGCGGCGGCGAAGCCCGCCAGCATGAAGCCGCGCCATGGCGTGGGTAAGAGCTCCACGAAGGCCCGCACATACCCCGCCTCCTTGTCCTGGAGGGTGGGGTAGAGGATCACGGTGGCCAGGCCGGTGAGGATCCACGGCCACGGCCGCAGCGCGTAGTGGGCGATCTGGAAGAACAGCGTGGCGAGCACGCCGTCCCGCTCGGAGCGGGCGCTGAAGATGCGCTGGGCCACATAGCCGCCGCCGCCCGGCTCCGCGCCGGGATACCAGGCCGCCCACCACTGCACGGAGAGATAGACCATGAGGGTCATCAGCGGCATCCAGGCGTAGGCGTGGATCCCGCTCGCGTCCGCGCGCACGGGCAAGACCGAGAGCGCCGCCGCTTCGCTGCCGAAGTGCGCGCTCACCTTGGCCTTGAGCACCGCCACCCCGCCCACCGCGTCCACCGCGTAGATCGCGAGCACGATCACCGCCGACATCTTGATGATGAACTGCACCAGGTCGGTCCAGAGCACCGCCCACATGCCCGCCGCCACCGAGTAGAGGAGGGTGATCGCGAAGCAGATGCCCACCGCCAGCACCTCGCCGCTCACCGTCATGCCCGCGATCGAAACGTCGCGGAGCCCCAGGGCAATGGTGAGGATCTTGATCATCGCGCGCGTCACCCAGCCCAGGATGATGAGGTTGATGGGCAGCGCGAGGTAGAGGGCACGAAAGCCGCGCAGGAAGGCCGCGGGCCCGCCGTGATAGCGCAGCTCGGCCAGCTCCACGTCGGTCATCACGCGGGCGCGGCGCCACAGCCGCGCGAAGAAGAACACGGTGAGCATGCCGCTCATCACGAAGTTCCACCAGAGCCAGTTGCCGGCCACGCCCTTGGTGGCGACCAGCCCCGTGACCACCAGCGGCGTGTCCGCGGCGAAGGTGGTGGCCACCATGGCGGTGCCGGCCAGCCACCAGGGCGCCTGGCGACCAGAGAGGAAGTACTGGTCCAGGCTCTCCCCGCCGCGGCGGGTGAAGTAGAGGCCGATGACGGTGCAGAGGACGAAGTAGCCGACGACGATCGCCCAGTCCACCGGCGAGATGGGCATGTTCATCTCATGTCCGCAATACCGCCCCGCGCACGGCCGAGTCAAGAATTTTGGGCGGCCGACGCGCCGGCGGGGGTGGCCGGGCGCGGCGTGCTAGAATTCAGCGTGCCGATGGGCTCGTCGTCCGCCCGCGCGTTGCGTCTCAAGTCCCCGCTCGAGACCCTCTATCGCGACTTCGACTGGGCCGCCCGCACGGGCTCGGACGCCATCCGCTACCCGCTCCGCTACGCCGAGCCTCACGACCGCGAGCTGGCCGCGCTCCTCGCCTCCTGCCTGGCGTACGGCCGCGTCGACCTCTTCGGACCCCAGGTGGACTGGGTGCTGGGGCGTATGGGCGCCTCGCCCCATCGCTTCGTGCTCGCCTTCGACGCTGCCGTCCATGGCGAGATCTTCGCGGGCTTCCGCTACCGCTTCAACCGGCCACGGGATCTGGTGGCCTTCTGTGTGGCCGCGCGGCGTATTCTCGAGGCGCACGGCTCGCTGGGGGCGTTCTTCGCCGCCGGCTTCTCGCCGGAGGACGCGACGATCGCGCCCGCGCTCGAGCGCTTCGTGGCCGGGTTCCGCGAGGGCGATATCCGTCGGTTGTTTCCCCGGCAGGCGCTGTCCTACGGCTACCAGCACCTCTTCCCGCGTCCATCAACCGGCGGCCCCTGCAAGCGGCTGCTCCTCTTCCTCCGTTGGATGGTGCGGCGTGAGCCCCCCGACTTCGGGCTCTGGACAGACATCCCGCCCTCGGCCCTCGTCATGCCGGTGGACACGCACATCGAGCACATGGCCCGGGCGATCGGCCTGACCCGCCGGCGCAGCCGGAACTGGCGCATGGCCGAGGAGATCACCGCGCGGCTGCGCCTCCTGGACCCCCATGATCCAGTGAAGTACGACTTCGCGCTCTGCCACAAGCGCATGTCAGGTGACTGCCCGGGCCGGCGCGACGCGGTGACCTGCGCGCCCTGCGGGCTGCGTCCGGTCTGCGCGCACTGGCGCGGGGCGAGGATCCCGCGATGAGCGCGCTCGAGATCGTCCTTGCCGTCCTCGTGGGCGGGGCCCTCGTCGTGCTGGCCTGGGCGCTCCTCGAGACGCGGCGCCAGCTCGACGCCGCCCGGCGCCCGGGGCCGGATCCCGTCGCCGGGCTTCTCCAGCAGCAGATCGAGGCGGTGCGCGCGGAGAGCCGCACCGGCCAGGAGGGCCTGCGCCGGGAAGTGGGCGACCTGGGGAACCGGCTGCGCGAGGATGCCAGCGAGCTTCGCCTCGCCGTCGCCACCGAGCTCAAGGGCGTGAGCGCGGAGGTCGCCCGGCAGCTCGCCGACGGCATGCGGCTGATCCAGTCCGCCCAGAGCACCATGGGCGAGCGGCTGGACCGCGCGGCCAAGGTCGTGGGCGAGGTGCAGGGCAGCCTCGGCAAGCTCGGCGAGGCGACCCAGCGGGTGGTCGAGGTCGGCCGGGACATCCAGGGCCTCGAGCAGGTGCTGCGCTCTCCCAAGGTCCGCGGCGGGCTCGGGGAGACTCTGCTCGAGCAGGTGCTGGCCCACATGCTGCCGCGAGGTCACTGGGACCTCCAGCACGGCTTCCGCACCGGCGAGCGAGTGGATGCGATCGTGCGGGTCGGCGACCGCCTCGTCTCGGTGGACGCCAAGTTCCCGCTGGAGAACTTCCGGCGGATGCTCGCCGAGACCGAGGAGGAGAAGCGGCGGGTCCACCGGAAGACCTTCGCGAGGGACGTCCGCCTGCGCATCGACGAGATCGCGAAGAAGTACATCCTGCCCGACGAGGGCACGTTCGACTTCGCCCTCATGTACGTGCCCGCGGAGAACGTCTACTACGAGATCATCGTGCAGAGCGCCGACGAGGACGAGGCGATCGCGACGTACGCGCTCGAGCGCCGTGTCATCCCGGTGTCGCCCAACTGCTTCTACGCGTATCTGCAGGTCATCGTGCTGGGACTGCGTGGGCTCGACATCGAGGCGAGTGCGCGCGCCATCCAGGACAACCTCGGGCGCCTCGGGGGTGATCTCGCGCGCGTCCAAGAACACATGACGAAGCTGGGCACCCATCTCGGCAATGCCCAGAAGCAATTCGCGGAAGCCGACCGCAGCCTCGCGCGCTTCGAGAGCAAGCTCGAGGCGATCGGCGACGGGCGGGAGGACGCCGACGGCCAGCGCTCACTTCTACCCCCGTGATACGATGGCGCCATGACCCAGATCCAGTTCCAGGTGTACGGCATCAATCTGCTCGTGCGGTTGCTCGCCGAGCCTCCCGCCGATGTCCGCGTGCACTGCCCCAAGGGCTCGCCCATCCGCTACGGTGAGGTGGTGGTGCGCGGCGACGGGTTCGACGAGGGCGCCAATGCCTTCCGCGAGATGCCGCCGCTCCGCTCCGTGGTGGCCTTCGAGGAGAATCCAGAGGAGGTCGAGGGGCACTACTTCTACGTGGGCGGCGAGGAGCACCGGGTGATCCGACTCGACGCCATCATCCTCTCCTTCCCGCTGGAGTAGCACCCACCCCTGCCGGCCCCGCCGCGCCCGGTGATCCTCGGCATTGACGTCGGCTTCTCGAGCCGCCGTCCCAGCACCGGGCTCTGCGTGATCGCGCCGCACGCCGCCCACCCGGTCCGCTGCGCGCATGTGCGGGCGGAGGAGGCGACCGCCGCCGTCCGGTCGCTCGTGGACGGCGAGGCCCTCCGCGCCGTGGGCATCGACGGTCCCATCCGGCCCGATCTCACCCTGACCCGCGCGGGGCGCGCCTGCGAGCGTCGCCTGTTGCGTGCGCCGTTTCACCGCTACTGCAAGCCGGGCTCGACGGCCGCCCCCCTGGGGCAGCGCCTACACGCCGAGGCCACGCGCCTCGCGCGGGACATCCGCGCGGCGCATCCCCGGGCCCGGCTGGTGGAGGCGTTTCCCACCGCGTTCCTGCGCACCATGCTCGACGCGGAAGCCTGCGGCGACGTCCCGCGCGGACGCAAGAGCCAGGTGTACTGGGAGCGATGCGTGGGCGGGGGGATCCTCCGCCGCGTGATCGGGTCGCTCTACCGTGGAGCCGCCGCGCGCATCGCCGGCCCGCTGGTGCGTCTCACCCATCGAGATGAGCGCGCCGCCGCGATCTGCGCGCTCACCGCATGCGCCGCCGCGCTCGAGGTGGCCACCGCGGTCGGCGACGCGGAGGACGGCTGGATCTGGCTTCCTCCGCGGGGCTTCCTTGCGGACTGGGCGCGCCGCGCCCTATAGTCGTTTCATGAGCGCGCTCGAGCAGATTCTCGCCAAGATCGACGCCGACGAGGTGGTCGAGCTCACTCGCGACCTCGTGCGCATCCCCAGTGTCTACCGTCCCGACGATCCGGACGCCACCGAGGCGCGCGTCGCCGCCCACGTGGAGGCGTGGATGCGCCGCGAGGGCTTCGACGTCGAGGTGCAGCCGGTGGCGCCGGGGCGGCCGAACGTGATCGGCACGCTCGGCGAGAAGCGTTCCGGTCAGCGCAGCCTCTTGCTCGAAGGCCACACCGACGTCGTGACCGAGGGCGACGCCAAGGCCTGGACGTGGCCGCCATTCGGCGCCGACCTCGCGAACGGCCGCATCTACGGGCGGGGCGCCGCCGACATGAAGGGCGGGCTCGCGGCGGCGATGGTCGCGGCCGCGGCGTTCCGCCGCGCCGGCGTGGAGCCGCCGGGCAAGCTGGTGGTGGGCGCGCTGGTCGACGAGGAGGATCGCATGCTGGGCGCGCGCCACCTCGTGACCACCGCGGTGGGGCGCGAGCTGGATGCGGCGATCATCTGCGAGCCGGAGCAGAACGAGCTCTGCCTCGTGCAGCGCGGGGTCGTGTGGGCGCGCTTTCGCGCGCAGGGCAAGATGGCCCACGGCGCCATGCCGGAGGCCGGCCTCAACCCGATCACCGCGCTCGGCGCCGTGATCGACGCGGTGCCCGCGGTGGAGCGGCGCATCCGCCGCCGCTGCGAGAAGAGTCCCTATCTCCGACCGCCCACGGTGACGCCCACCATCATCCAGGGGCCCGCGAAGGGGATCGGGGTGCCGCAGTCCAACGTGATCCCCGCGTTCGGCGAGATGACCCTCGACGTGCGTGTCACGCCGGGCATGGGGGTGGAGGAGCTCGAGGCCGAGATGGAAGGACTGTGCCGCGTCGGCGAGGCGGCGGTCCCCGGCATCAAGGTCGAGTGGGAGCCGGTGAACCCGTTCCGCCTGGCCACCAAGGTGGACAAGGGAGAGGCGATCGTGCAGGCCATGATCACGGGCGTGCGCCAGGCCACCGGCCACGCGCCCCGCTACGGCGGTGTGCCCGGCTCGACCGATGGGACCATTCTGCGCATGGAGCTCGGCCTGCCGATCGTGACGTGCGGGCCGGGCAACCGGCTGATTCCCCATCAGGTGGACGAGTATGTGGAGACCGAAGAATTGTTCGATGCCGCCAAGATTTATGCGGCCTCTGCGCTGAAGTTCCTCGAGGGCTAGTGGCGCCTCCCCAGCGGCCTCGCCTCCGCGCGCTCGAAGCGTTTCCGATCCAGCAGGACGGGCAGCGCGCCGTGGGGCTGCGCGATCCTGCGCGGTTCACCCATCAGGTCGCCGTGTTGCCGGTGCCGCTCCTCGACATCGTCTCCCTGTTCGACGGCGAGCACTCACTCGACGAGATCCGCGACATCGTGAGCGGGCGCCACGGCGTCGCCCTCACGCGGGCGGAGATCGGCGCCGTGGCGGAGCGCCTCGACGAGGGCGGCTTCCTCGACTCGCCGCGCTTTGCCGCCCGGCGCCAGCGCATCGAGGCCGAGTACGCGGCCTGCTCCACGCGCCCGGCCGCGCACGCGGGCGGGGCCTATGCGGGCGAGCCCGATGCCCTGCGGTTGCAGATCGAGGGATTCTTCCGCTCGCCCATCGGGCCGGGGGCGGAGGCGGTTTCGGAGGCCTCGGTTGTTTCTGGGTCTGATCTACGGTCGCCCCAAGGGGCGACCTCTGTAGGGAGTCACGGCCCCGAGGCAGGGGCGCTCGCGCCTTTGAGGGGGCTGCTCGCGCCGCATATCGACTTCCATCGGGGCGGGCCGACCTACGCGTGGGCGTATCGAGAAATCTTGCGCCGCGCCGACGCCGACTGCTTCGTCATCCTCGGCACCTGCCATGCTGGCATGCCCGATCCGTTCGCCGCTACGCGGAAGGCCTACGAGACCCCGCTGGGCGCGGCGTCAGTGGATCGCGACATGCTGGAGGCGCTCGGGCGGCGCTACGGCCATGATCTCTTCGCGTCCGAGGGCGCTCATCGCGTGGAGCACTCGATCGAGTTTCAGTCGGTCATGCTGCGGTGGGCGCTCGGCGATCGGCGGCCCTTCACGGTGGTGCCGGTGCTCGCGTCCTTCCTTCACGAGGCGGTGTGGACCGGCGCCGCACCCGAGGCCGATCCGCGGGTGCCCCGCTTCGTCGAGGCGCTCGCCGCCACCATCGCCGCCTCGAATCGGCGCGTCTGCGTGATTGGCGGCGTGGATCTCGCCCACGTGGGCCCACAGTTCGGCGACGCGGAGCCCAACACCGCGGCCTTTCTCCGCGACCTGGAGCGCGACGACCGCGCGATGCTGGACGCGGTGGTCGCGGGCGACAGCGCCGCGTTCTACGACTCGATCGCGCGCGATGGCGACGCGCGTCGTATTTGTGGGCTCTCGCCCATCTACACCTTCCTCCGCGCGCTGCCCGGCGCCCGCGGCGAGCTCTTGCGCTACAGCCAGTGGCCCGATCCGCAGGGGACGGTGAGCTTCTGCGCGGCGGCGTTTGCGTGATGAGCACCCCGTCGGCCCCGCCGCCCTCGGATCCCTCGACCTGGAAGCTACCGCGCCTCCGCATCGACCGCGAGGGCGTCTGGTACCACGAGGACGAGGAGGTTACCCACGCCGGTATCCTGCGCAGCCTCTGGGAGGATCTTCAGCGCGACGCGGAGGGCCATCACTTCCGCATCGGGCCGGTGCGCGTCCCGGTGGTGGTGGACGACGTGCCTTTCATCGTGGTGCGTGCGGAGCCCGAGGGTGATGCGATCGCGCTGACGCTCAATGACGGCACGCGCGAACTGCTGGTGCCCGAGACGCTCCGGTTCGGAGCGGGGGAGGCGCCGTACTGTGCGGTGAAGGATGGCCGCTTCGAAGCTCGGCTGAACCGGGCCGCCGCCTATCAGCTGCTGGCCCACATGAGCGAGGAGCCGGGTGGGGGCGCGGTCCTGGCCCTCGGCAACCGGCGCTGGACGGTGCCGCGCCGCGGGTGACTCAATGTCCGCGCACGCTCGCGAGCGTGCGGAGCATCGCGTCGTGGATCCGGCCGTTGGAAGCCACGATCCGGGGCGCGGCGAGGTTGAGCGGGCCCCCGCGGAGATCGGTGACGCGCCCGCCCGCTTCTTCGACGAGAAGGAGCCCGGCGGCCACGTCCCACGGACCCAGCACCAGCTCCCAGTAGCCGTCGAGCCGGCCCGCCGCCACCGCGGCGAGCGTGATCGCGGCGGAGCCGAGCTCGCGCACGCTGCGATTCTGTCGCGTGAAGGCGCCGTATTCGGCGAGGTTGTTGTCGGGCGTGTCGCGCACGTCGTAGGGGAAGCCGGTGGCGAGGAGACTCGCGTCGAGCTCGGCGGTCCCGGAGACGGCGAGCCGCCGGCCGTCGAGGAACGCGCCCGCGCCCCGCTCGGCCACGAAGCACTCGTCCAGGCTCGGGTCGTAGACCACGCCCACCGCCATCCGTCCGGCGATCTCGAGCCCGATCGAGACCGAGAACAGCGGCAGGCCATGGACGAAGTTCGTGGTCCCGTCGAGCGGATCGATGATCCACCGGTGCATCGAGGCGCCCCGGGCGCCGCCTTCCTCGCCGAGTATGGCGTGGTCGGGGAAGCGGGCCCGGATGGCGTCGACCACGAGGGCCTCCGCCTGCCTGTCCAGCTCCGTGACGAGATTGATCGGGCTCGACTTGACGGTCACTGAGCGGGCTGCCCCTCGATGGGCGCGCAGCAGCGCGCCGGCCTCCCGCGCGGCGGCGACGGCGATCTCCCGGAACGCGTGGGTCTCCGCCATGGCGACGGAGGGTACCACGCGCAACGATTGACAACCATGCCGCCGACTCGGCTACAGTGAGCACGGAGATCACGATGGAGCCATCACCCGTCCCGGGCGTCGTCAACTGCGTGGCCTACGCGAAGGGCCAGCGGGTGAGCGAGGTCCGCGTCGAGGACATCAGCGAGGTGCTCGAGAAGCCGGAAGGATTCGTGTGGCTCGGGCTCTACGAGCCGGGGCCCGAGCTGCTCCAGACCGTCCAGCGCGAGTTCGGGCTGCACGAGCTGGCGATCGAGGATGCGCTCCTCGCCCATCAACGGCCCAAGCTCGAGCGGTACGGCGACTCCCTCTTCATGGCGCTCCGCACCGCCCAGATGGACCGGGAGCGGCACAGCGCGGAGTTCGGCGAGACCCACATCTTCGTGGGAGCCCGCTACATCGTGTCGGTTCGCCACGGCGCATCCCTTTCCTACGCGCCGGTGCGGGCGCGCTGCGAGGCCAATCCGCGCCTGCTGAGCCTGGGCCCCGGCTTCGTCATGTACGCGATCATGGACTTCATCGTGGATCAGTACTTTCCCGTGGTCGACGAGCTGGAGACCGAGCTCGAGCGTGTCGAAGAGGCGATCTTCGGCGAGCGGATGAGCCGCGAGACCACCGAGGAGATCTACAACCTCAAGCGAAGCCTCCTCGAGCTGAAGCGCGTGGTCTCGCCCCTGGTGGACATCTGCAACCGGATGGTGCGCTTCGACCTCGAGCTGGTGCCCGAGGAGGTCCGCCCCTATGTCCGGGACGTCTACGATCACTCCGTCCGGATCAACGAGTCGGTGGACACCCTGCGCGAGCTTTTGACCTCCGCGCTGGAGGCCAATCTGTCCCTGATCGCGGTGGCCCAGAACGAGTCGATGAAGAAGCTCGCGGCCTGGGCCGCGATCATCGCGGTGCCCACCATGATCGCTGGCATCTACGGGATGAACTTCGAGCACATGCCGGAGCTGCACTGGGCCTTCGGCTATCCCGTCGCAATGGGCATGATGGTGGCGGCGTGCGTCGGCCTGTATCTGCACTTCAAGCGATCGGGGTGGTTGTGATGCGCATCGTCGTCATGGGCTCGGGGGGCACCGGCGGCTTCTTCGGCGCGAAGCTCGCGCGGGCGGGGGAGGCGGTCACATTCGTGGCGCGGGGCGAGCACCTGCGGGCCATTCAGGTGCGGGGCCTCACCGTCAAGTCCGCCACCGACGGCGAGTGGACGGTCCGGGCGGACGCCCGCGAGCGCCTGGACGGCGAGCCGCCAGCCGACCTCGTGCTGTTCTGCGTGAAGTCGTTCGACACCGAGGCGGCGGCGGAGACCGTCCGACCGGTGGTGGGGCCGGCCACCGGCGTGCTGTCGATCCAGAACGGCGTCGACAACGAGGACAAGCTCGAGGCCATCCTCGGCTCCGGGCACGTGATCGCGGGCATCGCCGAGGTGTTCGCGGTGATCGAGGCGCCCGGAGTGATCGTGCACACGCTGCTCGGGCGGCTGCGCTTCGGCGAGATGAGCGGCAAGGATTCGACGCGAGTCCGGGGTTTTCTGGAGGCGTGCGGTCGCGCCGGCATCCCGGCCGAGCCGGTGGGCGATCCGCTCCGGATGCTATGGGAGAAGTATGTCTTCCTCGTCGCCCAATCCGGAATGTCGACAGTCACGCGCTGTCCGGCGGGCGTTCTGCGCCAGTATCCGGAGACCCGGGCGATGTACGAGCGGCTCATGGACGAGCTCGTCCGGGTCGGCCGCGCCGCGGGGGTGGAGCTGGACGCGGGGCTGGTGGCGGCGCTGATGCAGCGGCTCGACACTCTTGGAGCCGGCGCGTTCTCCTCGCTGCACTACGATTTCACCCGCGGCAAGCGGCTCGAGCTGGAGGCTCTACAGGGGCATGCGGTGCGTCTGGGGGAGCGGCTGGGCGTGCCGACGCCTACCCTCGCCGTGGTCTACGCCGCGCTGCGCCCCTTCCGGGACGGACGTCCGCCACAAGCCGCGGGCTGATCGCAGGCGCCCGCGATCGCGTCCGCCGCTATACTGAGCCGGTGTCGACGGCTCGGCGCTTTCTGGGGTATCTCCGTCCCTATCTCGCGCGCTATCTCGCCGGGCTGGCGTGCCTGGTCCTCGCCACCACGTTCTCGCTCGCGATCCCCTGGACAGTGAAGCACGCGGTGGACGGCATGACGGCGGGCGCCGACCACGGCCTGCTCGTCGCGTCCGCGGGATTCATTCTCGTGCTCGGCGCGCTGCACGGGCTGGCCCGGCTCGGATCGCGCTTCAGCGTCATCGGCGCGGGGCAGTGGGTGGAGCACGATCTGCGCCGTGACCTCTACGCGAGCCTCCTGCGCCTCCCCGCCGCCTTCTATCACGTCCGCCGGACCGGCGACCTGATGACACGCGCCACCAGCGACATCACGAATGTCCGCTCGCTCGCCGGCTTCGGGAGCGTGATGCTCGTGCAGACCACGCTGGCGTTCGCGGGCGCCCTCGTCGCGATGCTGCGCATCGATCCGTGGCTCACCCTGTGGGCGTTGTCGCCGACGCCCGCGCTGGTGGTCGCGATCAAGCGCTTCAGCCATGCGGTGGACGAGCAGACGACGCGCGCGCAGGAGCAGCTGGGCGAGCTCTCCGCCAAGGTTCAGGAGAATCTCACCGGGATGGCGGTGGTGCGCGCGTACACGATGGAGCCGGCCGAGATCGCGGGATTCGCGCGGCTCAACGCGGAGTACATGACGCGGAGCGTCCGGCTGGCCCGCACCCAGGCGGGCTTCTGGCCGTTGATGGGGCTGGTCGGGGGGCTGGGCGCGCTGATAATCCTCTGGCTGGGCGGGCGGGAGGTGATGACGGGCCGCATCACGCTCGGCTCGTTCGTGGCCTTCAACGGGTACCTTGCCTACCTCGCGTGGCCGACCGTCGCGCTCGGCTGGACCCTCGCGGTGGCCCGCCGCGGGCTGGCCTCGATGCAGCGAATCGTAGAGATCCTGGACGCGGGGGAGGTGTCGGCGCCGATTTCGTCTGTCATCAGCGGGGGCCCCGACATCGCCCCCGTTTTCCCCCAACCGCGGACAACGGGTGCCGATTCTGCGCTCCTCCAACCGCGGACAAGGCGTGCCGATTCGCATGCAAACCTGGCGACCGGGGCTATCGAGTTCCGCCACCTCACGTTTGCGTATCCCGAGCGTGGGGAAACGCTGCGTGATGTGACGCTCACCGTGCCGGAGGGCGGCCTCGTCGTGGTGGTCGGGCCGACGGGGAGTGGCAAGTCCACACTGGCTTCCCTCGTCTGTCGCGTGTACGACCCGCCCCGCGGCAGCGTGTTCGTGGGTGGGCAGGACGTGCTGGACGTGTCGCGACAAGCGCTGCGGCGTTCGGTGGCGTACGTCCCGCAGGAGGCGTTCCTCTTCTCGCGCTCGCTCCGCGACAACGCGCGGCTGGCCGCGGATGAGGCGGACGACGTGCGACTCCGCGCCGCCGCCGCCATCGCGGGCCTCAGCGAGGAGGTGGACGCCTTTCCGGAGGGATGGGAGACCGTGGTGGGCGAGCGCGGCCTGACGCTCTCCGGGGGGCAGCGACAGCGTGTGGCCCTGGCCCGCGCTCTCGTGGCGGAGGCGCCCTACCTGATCCTCGACGACGTCTTCGCCGCCGTGGATCCCGCCAAGGAGGCCGACATCCTGCGCGCGCTCAAGGACGTGCTGCGCGGACGTACGACGCTGGCGACCACCCATCGCCTGCGCATCGCGGAGGCGGCGGACTGGATCGCGGTGCTGGACGACGGCCGGCTCGTCGAGCAGGGCACGCACGCCGAACTCCTCGCCGCGGGCGGCCTCTATGCACGGCTCTGGCGCATCCAGCAGATCGAGGCCGAGCTTGAGCAGGCCTGACGACGAGGTCCTCGGCAAGGCCTACGACGCCCGGCTGATGGGGCGGCTGTGGGAAGTGACCCAACCGCATCAGCGCCTCGTCATGCTCTCGCTGATCCTGTTTCCCCTCACCGCGGGGTTCGAGCTGCTGGGCCCCTACCTCGTGAAGCTCGCCATCGACCACCACATCCTGGTCGGCGACTGGTCGGGCCTCGGCGTCATAGCGGTCCTGTTCCTCCTCACCCAGCTCTCGCTCTACGCGCTGCGGGTGAGCCAGGCCTACGTGACCCAGCTCACCGGGCAGCGCGTGATGCGCGACCTCCGCCAGGCTCTCTTTGCCCACCTTCAGCGCCTGGAGGCCGCGTTCTTCGACCGCAATCCCGTGGGCCGGCTGATGACGCGCATGCTCAGCGACGTGGAAGCCATCAACGAGATGTTCACGAGCGGCGGCGTGGCCATCGTGGGCGACGTCGTGACGCTCACCGGCGTGGTGGTGATCCTGCTGCTCCTGAACTGGCGCTTGGCCCTGGTCACCTTCGCGCTGGTTCCGCTCCTCGTGATGGCCGCCGCGTACTTCCGCATCAAGGCACGCGCGTGCTACCGCATCGTCCGCGTACGGTTGGCCGCGCTCAACGCGTTCCTCCAGGAGTCCCTGCAGGGCATGACGGTGATCCAGCTCTTCGCCCGCGAGCGCCAGGAGGCGACGGCGTTCGCGCGGCTGAACGGCGATCTGCGGGCTGGCCAGTTCCGCTCCACGCTCTACGACGCGTCGCTCTACGCTACCGTGGAGGCCATGGGCTCCGCCGCGGTCGCGGTGCTGCTCTGGTACGGCGGCGGCCAGGTCATCGCGGGCGCGCTCACCTTCGGCGGCCTCGTGGCCTTCATCGAGTACACGAGCCGGTTCTTCCTGCCCATCCGCGACCTCGGCGCGAAGTATGCGGTGATGCAGGCCGCCATGGTGTCGGCGGAGCGGGTGTTCGCGCTGCTCGACACCAGGCCCGCGATCGTGAGTCCCGCCGGCCCGCTGATCCCTCGGGAGGCCACCGCCACCGCCGTGGAGTTCCGCGACGTCTCGTTCGCGTACCGCGAAGGCGAGTGGGTGCTGCGGCGGTGCTCATTCCGCATTGGCGCGCGGGAGCGGGTGGCCCTCGTGGGGCCCACCGGCGAAGGGAAGACCACCGTCGCGCGGCTCATGACGCGTGCCTACGATGTGAGCGAGGGCCAGGTGCTGGTCGAGGGGATCGACGTGCGCGAGTGGGACCTCGCCGCCCTGCGGCGCCACGTGGGCCTCATCCCCCAGGAGCCCTTCCTCTTCGCGGGGACGTTGCGGGAGAACCTCCTCCTCGGCGGCGACGATCGCGGGGACGGCGACGCGTTGCTCCGCGCGCTCGCCCGCGCGCAGGCGGACCGGCTGGTCGACGCGCTGCCCGGCGGCCTCGACGCGGTCGTGCGCGAGCGTGGCGTGAACCTCTCCCAGGGCCAGCGGCAGCTGCTGGCCATCGCCCGCGCCCTCATCTATAATCCTCGCGTTCTCGCCCTCGACGAGGCGACCTCGAGCGTGGACGCGGAGTCGGAGCTTCTGATCCGCGCTGCGCTGACGGAGCTGCTGGCCGAGCGGGCGAGCATGATCATCGCGCACCGGCTGTCCACCATCCAGAGCGCGGACCGGATCCTCGTGCTCCATCGTGGGCGCGTGCGGGAAGCAGGGCGTCACGCCGAGTTGATGGCGGAGGGCGGGGTGTATGCGCGGCTGTACGAGATGCAGTTCGGGCGGGAGCCGGCATGAAAGCGTTTCACGCGGCGGTGTATCGTCTGGTAAGGCAGGTTCCGCGGGGACGCGTGGTGACGTACGGACAGGTCGCCGCGCTCTTGGGCTACCCGCGGGCAGCGCGGGCAGTGGGACAGGCGATGCGGCACTGCCCGCCGTCGCTGCCGTGGCACCGGGTGGTGAACGCGCGCGGCGGGATCAGCGTGCGGGGCAACGTGGGGAGCATGCTCACGCAGCGGATCCTGCTCGAGCAGGAGGGTGTGCGGGTGCGACGCGGGCGGCTCGCGCTAGCGAGCTATCGGTGGTCGGGGGGACGGCGCGGTCGGCCCTTCCGGCTCGCCGCGCTGGAGCGGTTGTGACGGTCAGGGAGGCAACATGCGACTGGGATTGAACCTCGGCTACTCCGGCGCCAGCATGGGGATGGACCTCACCCTCGTCCAGGAGGCGGATCGTCTGGGCTATCACTCGGTGTGGTCCGCCGAGGCGTATGGCTCGGACGCGGTGACGCCGTTGACGTGGGTGGCCGCGCGCACCGAGAAGATCCGGGTGGGCACCGCGATCATGCAGATTCCCGGCCGGACGCCCTCGCTCACCGCGACCACCGCGCTCACGCTCGACCAGCTTTCGGGCGGGCGCTTCCTCCTGGGCCTCGGCGTGTCCGGGCCGCAGGTGGTCGAGGGCTGGCACGGCGTCCCCTTCGGCAAGCCGCTCCAGCGCACCCGCGAATACGTCGAGGTCATCCGGACCGTCTGGAAGCGCGAGAAGCCGCTCGAATTCAAGGGCGACTATTACCAGATCCCCTACAAGGGACCCGATGCCACCGGGCTCGGCAAGCCGCTCAAGTCCATCCTGCACGGGCGGGCGGATATCCCCATCTATCTCGCCGCCATCGGCCCGAAGAACGTGGCGCTCGCCGCGGAGATCGCCGACGGCTGGCTGCCGATCTTTTTCTCGGCCGAGCGCATGGGGGTGTTCAAGGAATACCTCGACGCGGGCTTCCGCGCCGCGGGGCACGGCAAGTCTCTGGACCGCTTCGACGTCGCGCCCACGGTGGCGGTGGTAGTGGGCGACGACGTGGCGGCCTGTCGCGCGCGTATCAAGCCGCAGCTCGCGCTCTACGTGGGCGGCATGGGGGCGCGGGGGAAGAACTTCTACAACGAACTGGTCTCCCGCTACGGCTACGAGGGCGAGGCCAAGCGCATCCAGGATCTCTACCTCGCCGGCAAGAAGGAGGACGCCGCCGCCGCAGTGCCCGACGCCCTGGTGGACGAGATCGCGCTCTGCGGTCCCAAGGCGCGCATTCGCGACCGCCTGGCCGTCTGGAAGGGCTCCGGCGTCACCACCCTCATCGTGGGGGCGCGGACGCCGGACGCGGTGCGGGTCATGGCGGAGCTGGCGCTCTGAGTCGTCCATTGAAGCCCGCTGCCGAGAAGGTGCAGGCCGCCATCGTCGCCTCCGGGCTCAGTGGCAAGGTGATCGAGCTCGACGTGCACGCACGCACGTCGCAGCAGGCGGCGGATGCCCTGGGGGTCGAGGTCGCCCAGATCGCGAAGTCGCTCGTGTTCGTCGTCGATGGCGCGCCGATCATGGTCGTCGCGTCGGGCGACAACCGCGTGGACGAGAGAAAGGTCTCGGCGCTGGCCGGCGGCACGATTCGCCGGGCGAACCCCGACCTGGTGAAGCAGGCCACCGGCTATTCGATCGGGGGTGTCCCGCCGTTCGCGCACGCGAGCCCCCTGCGCGTCTGGATCGATCGGGACCTGGGCCGCCATGCCGTCTTCTACGCGGCGGCGGGGCTCCCCGAGTGCGTGTTCCCGCTGAACCTGGACGAGCTCGTGCGCGCGAGCGGCGGCATGGTGGCGGACGTCAAGCAGGACCTGCCGCTGCGAGGAGGTCAGTCATGAAGCTCAAGGACAAGGTCGCGCTGGTCACCGGGGCCGGCTCGGGCATCGGCCGGGCGACGGCCCTGCTCTTCGCCCAGGAAGGCGCGCGGGTCGCCGTGGTGGACGTCCGGGAGGACGCCGCCAAGGCCACCGCCCAGGAGATCGAGCGAGGCGGCGGCCAGGCGCTGGCCCTCCGTGCCGACGTGAGCCGCGCCGCCGACAATCAGGGCGTGGTGGAGCAGACCGTCGCGCGCTGGGGCCGCCTCGACATCTTCTTCGCCAATGCGGGCGTGCCGGAGCGACCCACCCCCGTGGAGGAGCTCGACGAGGCGACCTTCGACCGGATCATCGCGGTGAACGTGAAGGGGCCGTTCCTCGGCGCGAAGTACGCGGCGCCGGTCATGAAGAAGCAGAAGAGCGGGGTGATCCTCATCACCGGCTCGACCTCGGCGGTGCGGCCGCGGCCCGGCGTCCAGGCGTACTCGGCCTCCAAGGGCGCGGCCCATGTGCTCGCCAAGAGCCTCGCGCTCGAGCTGGCCCCCTTCGGTGTGCGGGTGATCGCGATCGCCCCGGTGGCCACCGAGACGCCCATGCTGCCAACCTTCATGGGCAAGGACAAGGTGGACGAGGAGGGGATGACGCGCTATCGCGCCACCGTGCCGCTGGGGCGGCTCAACCAGCCCGAGGATCTCGCGCGCACCGCGCTCTTCCTCGCGTCCGACGACGCCGCCATGATCACCGGGTCCACCGTCGAAGTCGACGGGGGCCGCTGCATCTGAGCGCGGTGACACCATGGCGGTGACACGATGAAGGTCGTTCCCCTCGCGGCGGACTCCCTCGGCGTGCGGTCGGTGGCGACCTACGTCGAGTGCGGGGAGACACGCATTCTCATCGATCCGGGCGCAGCGCTCGGGGCGGCCCGCTTCGGGCTCCCTCCGGCGGACGCGGAGTGGGAAGCGCTGCGCCGCGCCAACGACCGCATCTCGGCCTACGCGGAGCGCGCGGGCTGGATCTTCGTGAGCCATTACCACGAGGAGCACTATCGTCACGATCCCGGCATCTATGCGGGCCGCTCGGTGTGGGCCAAGGATCCGCAGCGGATGGTCGCGGGCGCGCAGGCCGAGCGGGCGCAGCAGTTCTGGCAAGCCCACGCCGCGGCCGCCCGCCTGGACTCCGCCGATGGCCGCTGCATCGAGACGCCCGACTGCATTCTCGCCGCCTCGCCGCCCTTGTCCCACGGCGCCGAGGTCTCGGGCCTCGGGCACGTCATCGCCCTCACCGTGACGGACCGGCGCACCGGCCAGCGCTTCGTGCACGCCTCCGACGTGCAGGGGCCGCTGTCGCCGGTGGCGGCGGCCTATCTCGGGCGCGAGCGGCCGAGTCTCCTCTATCTCTCGGGGCCGCCGGCGTATCTCGAGCATCGGCTGGGCCGGGCCCATGTGGAGCAGGGCGTGGAGCACCTGCTGCGCATCATCGATCGCACCGGGTGCCGCGTCATCATGGATCACCATGCCGTGCGCGAGGAGAGCTACCCCGAACGCTTCCGGCGGCTCTGGGACACCGGCCGCGTGATGACGGCGGCGAGCTTTCTCGGCCTCGAGGACGCCCCGCTCGAGGCGCGACGGCGGCGCTTGTGGGGCGCGCAACGGAAGCCCGCGGCCACGCTGCCACGGCGCGCGCTCGGGACACGGGCCGGGGCGCGCCCGGCCGAGGGCACCTCGAGACTTTCCGACGAGCGGCCCGCGCGGCGGGCCAGAGGAGGGATGACGCGGTGAGCGACGCGAAGACGCTGGGAGTGGGAGATGCCGCTCCCGACTTCACTCTGAAGACCATCGGCTTGAAGGACGTGAGCCTCCACGACTACCGCGGGAAGCACATCGTGCTCCTGTTCTACCCGCTGGACTGGACGCCTGGCTGATCGACCTGCATGCCCGCCTTCGACCGCCGTGTGCGGGATTTCGAGGCGGCCAATACCCAGGTCCTGGGTATCAGCACGGACAGTCCCTTCAGCCACGAGAACTGGGCCAAGTCGGTGGGGATCTCGAACTATCCGCTGCTCTCCGACGTGCACCGCGACGTGGCGAAGGCCTATGGCGTGTACTGGCCGGACTGGAACGCCAACCTCCGCGCCACGTTCATCGTGGATCCGCAGGGACGGGTGCGCTTCATCGAGCGCTATGGGCGCGGTGAGCTGCCCGATCCCGACAAGATTCTCGCCGAGGTCAAGAAGCTCGGCTGACCCGGGTGGTCATGCCAACGCCGGCGAGCACGGCGAGCCCGCCGAGGATCTCGGCGGGCTCGATGTCCTCGCCGAGGATCATCCACGCCAGGACCACACCCACCACCGGCTGGAGATTCATGAAGATGCCGGCCCGGCTGGCCCCGACCTGGTGCACGCCCTGGTACCACCACACGTGCGCGATCGCCCCCAGCATCGCCTGCAGCAGCACCACCGCCCACGCCGCGGGTGACGCCCAGTCGGGGGCGGGGAACAAGCGAGCGGTGAGGAACGGCACGGGGACCAGCATCAGCGAACCCAGCACGTAGGCGGCGGTCGTGGCGAGGGCGGGGGAGTGCACGGCGAGCACGCGCTTACCGTACACCGTGTAGACGGCCCAGCCCGCCTGCCCGAGCAGGATGATCAAGTCGCCGGGCAGGAGCTCGAGGTGGGCGATGGCCCGCCAGCTCCCGCGCGTCACCACGAGGAGCACGCCCAGCGTGGACAGCCCCACGCCCGCCCACTGGCGCCGCCGCAGGCGCTCCCGCAGGTAGAGCCGCGCGCCGACCGCGACCATGACCGGCGACGCGGCCTGCAGGAGGGCAGCGCTCGACGCGGTGGTGAACGCGATGCCGAGATACGTGCCGCCGGTGGACACGAAGATCCCCGTGAAGCCCAGGACCGCGAAGGTCCGGACGTCCGCCCACGAGAGGGCACGGAACTCGTCGAAGCCGCGGCGAAACAGGAGCACGGCGAGGAACGCCGAGGCCAGGGTGGTGCGCAGCGAGACGAGCACGTAGGGCGGGAAATGGGCGAGGGCGATCTTGGCGAAGACCGGATAGGAGCCCCAGAGCGCGGCGATGAGGGTCAGGATCAAATAGGGACGCGTTTGACCACCGCCGAGCATCTGCGTATGATAACGCGGCCCGCATGCCGGACCACGTGATCGAGACGCGCTTGTGGCTTCCGCGACCGCGCGCCGACGTGTTCGCCTTCTTCGCCAACGCTCAGAATCTCGCGCGCGTCATGCCGAGGCTCCGCTGGCGCGTGCCGCCGCCGCCCCTCGAAGCCGGCGCAGTGCTCGATTTCCGGCTCTCCATCCTCGGGATCCCGACCGCGTGGCGCGTGATCGTGCGCGAGTGGGACCCGCCCTACCGTTTCGTGGATGCCCTCGTGCGCGGGCCGTTCGCCCGTTGGGAGCATCGCCATCGCTTCCTGGAGGGCCCGGAAGGCGAGGCGCCTGGGGGGCCGCCGGGCACGTGGGTGGAGGACCGTGTCACCTACCGGCTACCCGGGGGGCCGCTCGCCCTCGCCCTCGACGGCCTGGGCGCGAGCGTGCGCATCCACGAGGCCTTCGCCCGCCGCGCCGAGCGAATCCGGGCCCTGCTGGGCTAGGCGGTCGCGGGGAGCTGGATCCCGAGAGCTTCCAGGCGCGGGCGCACGCGCTCGGTGAGGAGCCCGATGCGGGCGAGGTTCGACACCATCGCACCATGCATCTCGCGCCGGAAGTGCTTCCGGAACACCGCGTAGTCGTTCCGCGCCGCCACCCCGCGCCGGTGAGTCTGGACCTCGGCGATCTGGGCCGGGGTGAAGCCGATGTCGCGGTAGGGCTCGGCGGGAAAGAAGCCGGTGAGCACGCGCTCGATCGCGGTGCAGGTGAAGTCTTCCATCTCGTGCCGTTCGCGTTCGCCCGCCTCGCGCACGATGGCGGGCAGGGCGAGCATGCCGAAGCCCATGTGCCGCGACTCGTCCTGCAGGATGCGGCCGCAGATCTCCGAGAGCAGCGGGTCGACTGCGCACTCCTGCATCATCCGGAACATGGACACCGCGAAGGTCTCGGCCACGAGCTGCAGCGCGATGGTCTTGATGTACCAGCGGGAGTCCGTGAGGATCGCGTCGAAGATGAAGCGCTCGTTCTCCGGCATCGGGTAGTGGAGGCCGCCCAGGCGGTGCTGGATGTAGCGCTCGAGCACCTCGTTGTGGCGGGCCTCGTCGGCGACCTGGGTGGCCTGGAAGAACTTGGCGTCAGTCCCCTTCACGGTGTCGACGAGCTGGCTGCACGCGAGGAGGGCGCCCTGCTCGCCGTACACGAGCACCGAGAGGCGCCAGGCGGTGATGCGGCGGTTGAGTTCGACGCGGTCCTTCTCGGTGAGTCGCTCCCAGATGGGGCTCCCGTGGATGTCCACCAGCTCATCGGCGAGGACGCGGCCGTCCGCGGGTTCGGGCGCGTCCCACTTGATGTCGCGGCTGGCGTTCCACTGATCCCGCTTGGCTTTTTCGTAGAGGCCCCGCATGTCCTCGGCTTGCACGGTGTAGTCGAACTCGAACACCGTGTCCATCGCGCTGGGAATGACGCGCCGGTCCATGCAAAACCTCCTGCCGCTGGGGGTGAACTAGACGGTCAACTTTTTGAACTCGCTAGTTTTTACCATGGACGGACGCGCGCGGTCAAGTAGACTCCCGGCATGGAGCCGAGGCGCCAAGCGGTGCGCGACCGCATCCTGCGCACGGCGGCGGACCTCTTCCGGGAGCGCGGCTACCGCGCCGCCACCCTCGACGAGATCGCCGCGCGGCTCGCCATGTCCAAAGCCTCCCTCTACGGCTACTTCCACGCCAAGGAGGACATGCTCGCGGCGATCTCGCGGGAGACCATCGAGGGCTTCACGCGGGAGCTCGCCCTCGTGCAGCGCTCCGACTTGGGTCCGGAGGAGAAGCTGCGCCGGGTGGTGCGGCAGCACGTGCGCTTCGTGATCGCCAATCGATCGTTTCTCACCGTCTTCTTCAGCGAGGAGCCGAACCTGCCTCCGCGCATCGCCCGCGTCCTCGCCGCGCAGAAGGACCGCTACGACAAGGGCGTGGAGGCGATCGTGTCGGAGGGGGTGCGGCGCGGCGTGTTCCGCGACGTGCCGCCGCGCCTGGTCGTGTTCGGCATGCTCGGCATGCTCAACTGGCTCTACAAGTGGTACAACCCCGCCGGCCGCTGGGGCGCCGAGGAGGTGTCGGCGGCGTTCCTCGACCTGGTGGAAGGCGGCATCCTCCGCGCGCGCGCCCGCGGCCCCGGGCTAGCGCGGAGGCTTCTGCGGCTGCGGCGCGAGCTGGGCGAGGTGTCGCGCGCCCTCGACGGCTAAGGCCGGCGCGCCGCTAGCGCGAGCGCCCGACCCCGATGCGCGGACACGCGGCGGCGATCGGGCAGACTGAGCAGCGCGGCGACACCGGCTGGCAGACATTTTGGCCGAAGGCGACCAGCAGGTCGTTGTAGCCGATCCAGTAGCGCCGGGGCAGGCGCTGCCGGAGGGCCGTCTCGCTCTCCTCGGGATTCCGCGTATGGATGAGGCCCCAGCGGTTCGAGATCCGATGCACGTGCACGTCCACGCAGATGCCGGGCTTCCCGAACCCCATCGTGACCACGAGGTTGGCGGTTTTCCGCCCGACGCCCTTGAGGGTGAGGAGCTCGTCGATGGTGTCGGGGACCTTGCCTCCGAAGCGCGCGAGGAGATCGCGGCAGATGCCGAGGATGACCCGCGCCTTGGTGCGGTAGAAGCCGACGGGGAAGATCGCCCGCTCGATCTGGCGCGGGCTCAAGCCGCTCATCGCCTCCGCACCCTCGGCGAGCGCGAAGAGGCGCGCGGCCGCCGGACCGGTCGTCTCATCCTTGGTGCGGAGGGACAGGATGCACGCGATGAGGACGTAGAAGGGATCGCGTCGCTCGCTGGACACCTCGGCCAGCGCGGTGGCGCGCCAGGACGGCCGCACTCGCCGCAACCTCGCGATGAGCCGACCCACGGGGAGGTGAGGCTTCGCCGACGAGGGCTTGGGCGTGCGCATGGGTCGACGGCGGGCCGTCGGCCGCGCCCGAGGAGCGGCAGTCACGCCGCCATGCTACCATTCTCCAGCGAGTCCTGAGGGAGGGGCGGCCAGCACGATGAAAACCCTGACCATCTTCGCGATCTCGGCCTGGCTCGGCATGCTGAGCTTCCTCGCCGCCGTCGTGGCGCCGGCCGCCTTCGGTGTGCTGGATCGGCCGGCGGCCGGGCGCCTGATCGCGTGGGTGATGCCGCGCTATCACTGGGCCGCCCTGGGGCTGGGTGTCCTGGGGCTGGCGGGCTTGGTGTTGCGGCGGGGCGAGGTGGCCGGCGGGTGGATCGACCGCCTGCCGCTCGTGCTCGTGCTCGTAATGCTCGCCCTGACCGCGCTCTCGCTGTTCGTGCTGTTCCCGCAGATCGAAGGGCTGCGCGAGGCGGTGCTGGCGGCGCGCGCCGCCGGCGACGCGGGCTCCCCCGAGGCCGCCCGCTTCGGACGGTTGCATGCCCTCTCGAGTCTGAGCGGCCTCGGCGTACTCGCCGCCGGTGCGATGCTCCTGCTCCTCGAGGCGCGGCGCGGAGGGATCGCTTCGTGAGAGGGTACGAGCCGCTGGGCCTCGACCACGTGGTGCTGCGGGTGGCCGACCAGGCTGCCTCCGAGCGCTTCTACACGGAGGTGCTCGGCTGCACGCTGGATCACGTGAACGAGCGCGTGCGGCTCGTCCAGCTCCGCTTCGGCGAGCAGCTCATCGATCTCCTCCCCGGCCGTCGCGGCCCCGACGGAATGGACCACTTCTGCCTTTCCATCAAGTGCGCCGATCTCGGCGCGGTGGCGTCGTGGCTGCGCGAGCGCGGCGTGACGCTGGATGGCGACGTGGTGCAGCGCCGGGGCGCCTTCGGCACGGGCCCCTCCCTCTACCTGCGGGATCCCGACGGCTACCTGATCGAGCTCAAACCCCGCTAGCCGCGGGGCGGGCGCACGACGAGAGCGAGCAGCGCGCGCACCAGGCGCGCCGGCGGTACCGTGCCGCCCGCGCTGGGGGCCTGAAGCAGGCAGCCCTCGGCGGCGCCGAGCATCGCGGTCGCCACCGCGCCGGCGTCGAGGCCGGGGCGGAAGACTCCCGCGCGCATGCCCTCGTCGAGAATTTCTTCTAGCGACAGGCGGCTCTGCTCGCGCAGCCACGCCATCGTGAGGCGGAACTGCTTGTCGTCGCGCGCCCGCGCCCAGCCCGCGATCAGGACGTCGGAGAAGTGGGGGTCGCCCTCCGCGTACGCCCCGAACAGTACCTCGAGCGCGCCCTCGAGCTTGACCCCGGGCGGCTCGGGGCCGCGCGCCACGCGCGCGAGCTCGCGCACGATGGGCAGCGCGCTCTCCTCGACCGCGGGCGGACCGAGCGGGGGGCGCCGGAGCGGTGCGGAGCGAGGCGACGCCGGGCGGGAAGGCCGAGCGGGCCGGCGGAGCGGGCGGCGACGAGCCACGCCAAGCCGATCAGGGGCTTTGCCCGGCGATCTGGAAGGCCTCGATCGAGACACGGAAGCGGCGCTCGCGCCCGTTCGAGGCCAGCCGGCACTCGAACGACGAGCTGCCCCGAGGTGGTACGGTGCCGAGCACGTACGCGCGCCCCCGCGAGACCACCGCGCCGGTCTCGTCCAGGCCCTCGGCGAGCAGGGTCACGCGTTCGTAGGCGTTGAGCGAGGAGTTCCGCACGTCCCCGAACAGGATGACCCGGCCCGCGCCCACCCGCTCGCTTTGAAACGTCACGGTGAGCGCCGAGGGGGATTGCGGCGTGTACGTCTGAGCGGAGGCCGCCGGCACGCGGACGGTCCCGGCGGAGCAGAGCACGAGCAACAGCAGCGCGAAGGCTGCAGAGGGCAGGGTCATTCGTATCTCAGCGCCTCGATAGGATTGAGCTGCGCGGCCTTCTGCGCCGGGTAGAGCCCGAAGAAGATGCCCACCGCGGCGGCGAAACCGAAGGCCAGGAAGATGGCCTGCGCGTTGACGAGTGTGCGCCACTCCGCGAAGTACGCGATGGCGTACGAGCTGGCGAGACCCATGACGATACCGATCATGCCACCGGTCAGGGACAGCGTCACGGCCTCCACCAAGAACTGGGTCCGGATGTCGTGACCCCGGGCGCCCACCGCCATGCGGAGCCCGATCTCGCGCGTGCGCTCGGTCACCGAGACCAGCATGATGTTCATGATCCCGATCCCGCCGACCAGGAGCGACACCGAGGCGATGCAGGCCAGGAGCATCGTGAGGACGCGCGACGAGGCCTCCTCGGCCTGGAGCATCTCCGAGAGATTTCGGATCCAGAAATCGTCTTCCTGGAAGCCCTGGAGCTTGTGACGCTGGCGGAGGAGATCGCGGATCTCCTGCTCGGCGACCTTCATGTCGATGTCGTCGCGCACCCGCACCGTGATCGCGTTGACGGACGAGGCGGAGGGCTTCGGTGGACCGAGCACCCGCTTGTTGGCGGTCAGAATGGGGATGATGACGACGTCGTCCTGGTCCTGGCCCCAGCTCGACTGACCCTTGCGGTCGAGCACGCCGATCACCGTGAGGGGCACCCCGGCCACCCGCACCACCGCGCCGACCGGATCCGCGCCTCCGAACACGTTCTCGGCCACCGTCTGGCCCAGCAGCACCACCTTGGCGGCGCCGTCGGCCTCATCGGGCGTGAACCAGCGTCCCGACGCCACCGGCCACTGGCGCGTCTCCTCGTAATCCGGGGTGGTGCCCTGGATGCCGGTGGACCAGTTCGTGTTCCCCCACACGACCTGGTCGCGCCCGCGTATCGAAGGGGCGCTGGAGTGAATCGAGGACAGCTCCCGGGCGATCGCGACCGCGTCCTCCTGCGTGATGGTCGGCCGCGTGCCGAAGCCCAGCCGCACGCCGGTGCTCGCCACGCTGCCGGGGAGGATGAGGATGAGATTGGAGCCCAGGCTGCGGATCTGCTCGGCGACCCGGGCCTGCGCCCCCGCGCCCACCGAGACCATCGCGATCACCGCGCCCACGCCGATGATGATCCCCAGCATGGTGAGGATACTGCGCAGGGGATTGACGCGGAGCGCTCGCAGGGCGACGCGGGCGCAGACGAAGACGTTCACGCGGAGCTCCCCGCGGGGACGGGCGTCTCGTCCTCGGGCGCAGGCATGGTGAGCAACTCGGTCCTGGCGTCCCGAGGCCGCCCGCTGCGCTCGTCACTGCGCAGCCGCCCGTCCCGGAACTGGATCACGCGGCTCGCATAGTGGGCGATGTCGAGCTCGTGGGTGACGAGGACCACGGTGATGCCCTGCCGGTTGAGGTCCTGGAGCAGCGCCATGATCTCGATGCTGGTGCGGGTGTCGAGATTCCCGGTGGGCTCGTCGGCGAGGATGAGCGCCGGCGAGTTCACGAGCGCCCGGGCGATGGCGACACGCTGCTGCTGCCCGCCGGAGAGCTGGCTCGGCTGATGATCGGCCCGATTGGAGAGGCCCACGGCTTCCAGCGTGCGCCGGGCGCGGGCCTGGCGCTCCGTCGCCGGCAACCCGCTGTACATGAGGGGCAGCTCGACGTTCTCGAGCGCGCTGGTCCGGGCGAGCAGGTTGAAGCCCTGGAACACGAAGCCGATCTTCTGGTTGCGGATGCGCGCGAGCTCGTTGGCGGCCAGCCGCGAGACGTCCCGGCCGTCGAGGAGATACTGCCCCGTGGTCGGGCTGTCGAGGCACCCGAGCAAGTTCATGAACGTGGACTTCCCCGAGCCCGACGGCCCCATGACGGCCACGAACTCGGCGGCATCGATGGTGAGGGTCACACCGCGGAGGGCGTGGACGGTCTGCGCCTCCATGACGTAGTCCTTGCTGAGAGCCCGGACGTCGACGAGCATGCAGACTCCTAGAGCCGCATGCGCGGGCTTTGCTGCGGTGACGACGTTCCGCTCGGCGCCCTTGGCGCGGCGGCGCCGGGGGCGAGGGTGCCGGTCAGCACCTCCTCCCCTTCCTTCAGCTCCGCGCTGAGCAGCTCCGTCGACGTCCCGTCGCTGATGCCCAGGCGCACGGCGACCGCGCGCGGCTTGCCGTCGGGCCCGAGCACCCAGACCCGACCGCTCTGGCCGCCGCTGCCGCTGCGTGCCTGGCCCTGGGGCATCTGGTCGAACTGCGCCTGCTGCTCCGGCGTCAGGAGCGCGCGGATCTTCACGCGCGAGTCCTCCCGGATCCGCTGGGCGGCGGTGCGCCGCTGCTCCTGCGGGACACGGTTGAGTCCCGCGTACTGCGACCGGGCCTCGTCGAGGATCGGGTCGAGCTTCTTCTGCTGGTCCTCGGTGAGCTTGAGCTCTTGCACGAGGCGCGCCTTGATCTCCTCCGCGGAGGGAGGGGTCGGACGCCGGAACGGCGTGGCGCCGGCGCCCGTTGGCGCCGGGCTCCCCGACGGTGGGGGCGCTTCCTCGCCGGGCGGGCGGAAGCGGAGGGCAGCATTGGACACGCGGAGCACGTCCGGCCGCGTGGTCGTGACGATCCGCACGTTGGCGGTGAGGCCGGGCAGGAGCTTCTGGTCTGGGTTGCTCACGGCGATCACGACGTTGTAGGTCACCACGTTCTGCACGGTGCGCGAGGCCTTTCGGATCTGCACCACCTGGCCGCTGAACGTCTCGGTGGGGAACGAGTCCACGGTGAACGCCACGCGCTGCCCCACCTGAGTGCGTCCGATGTCGGCCTCGTCCACGTTGGTGTCGATCTGCATCTTGGTGAGGTCCTGGGCGATCGTGAAGAGGGTGGGGGCCTGGAGGCTCGCCGCCACCGTCTGTCCGACGTCGACGTTCCGGGAGATCACCACGCCGTCCACCGGGGCACGGATGAAGGTGTACTCGAGGTTCACCTGCGCCTGCTGAAGCGCGGCGCGCTTCTGCCGCACTGCCGCCTCCGCCCCCTTGAGCTGCGCCTCGGTCACCCGGAGCTGGGCCTCCGAGGCCTTGATCGCGGAGGCCAACGCCTGTTCCTGCGCCCGGCTCGACTCCAGCTGTGCGTCGGCCTGATCGTGCACCGCCTGGGCGGTGTCGAGATCGCTGCGCGCGATCAGCTCCTGCCGGAAGAGGTCCTGCTTGCGGTTCAGGTCCCGGCGGGCGTCGAGCAGCGCGGCGTTCGACTTGGCGGTCTGGGCCCGGGCCACGGCGAGCGCGGCGCGGGCGTTGTCCACGTCGGCGCGCGCGCGCTCGACCTGGGCCGCCTGGTTCAGCACCGTGGCCTCGCTGGCCTCCACCTCGGCCTTGCTCTGGGCGACGGTGGCCTCGAACGTCGCGGGATCGATGCGAGCGATGAGCTGGCCGCGCTTGACCTCGGAGTTGAAGTCCGCGAAGAGCTCCTTGACCTGTCCGGACACCTGCGAGCCCACCTGCACGGTGATGACCGCGTTGAGGTTGCCGGTGGTGGTCACGAAGGCGGTGAGGGTACCCCGGGTCACCGGCGCGGTCCGGAAGCGCGGGGCGTTGCCGGTGCTCTGCGAGTAGAAATAGGCCCCGGTCAGGCCGACGGCCAGGAGTACCACCACCACGAGCCAGCGCAGTCGTCGCGTCATGCCGGTGAGACGAGCCCCTCGCCTCCCATATTTACACGATATGCCCGCCCGCGGTGGGCCGCTACCGCCGGGCCAGCGCCCGCTCGAGCCGGGCGATCGCGACCCGGTAGTCCGAGAGGGCCTGCGCCTCGGTGGCCTGCGCCTGGGTCAGCGCCAGCTGCGCGTCGGTGAGCTCGATGATCGTGCCGACCCCCGCGTCGAACCGCCCCTGGCTGAGCCGGAAGTTCTCCTGGGCCGACTCCACCGCCTTCTGGGCGGCGCCAATCTGCTCCTCCGCCGCCACCACGTTGACGTAGGCCTGTTCCACCTGCTGCCAGATCTGTAGCTCCGCATCGCGCACCCCGGCCTGGGCCGCCTCGAGGAGCGCCTTGGCCTCCCGATACCGGGCGATCTTGTTGCCGCCGTCGAAGATGGACCAGCGCAGCTCGAGCCCGATCTGCCAGTCATGTGTCTGGCTGGTGAACACGCCGGGTTGATTGCTGCTGCCCTGCCCCTGGAAATCGTTCTGGACGTTTCCTGCGCCGACCGAGCCGACACCGAAGAGGCCCGGGAAGAAGTCACGGAAGTTCTGCCGGACCGTTGCCTCGGCGGCGTCCGACCGCAAGCGCGCCTGCTTGTACTCCGGGCGCTGCCGCAGCGCCTCGGTGACGAGCTTGTCCTTGTCGAACTCCACGTGCTCGTAGGCGAGGGTGTCCTTGATGCGGGTGGGCGCGTTGATCGCGATGCCCATGGCCTGGTTGAGGCCGATGCGGGCCAGGCTCACCGAGTTCTGGGAGCGAATGAGGGCCACCCGCGCGTTCGCCACGTCGACCTCCGCACGGGTCACGTCGAACTTGGGTCGCGTGCCGACCTCGTAGAAGCCCCGGGCGCTCTTGAGGTTCAGCTCGGACCGATCCACCGCCTGGGCGCTCACCACCACGAGGCGGTTGGAGAGGAGCTGCAGGAAGTAGTTCTCCTTCACCGCGAGCACGATGAGGTCCTTCTGGAGCTCGACGTTCTCGCGGGCCGAGTCCGAGTTCGCCTTGGCGGCGTCGGTGGCCGCCCATGTCTTGCCGAAGTCGAAAAGGAGCTGGGAGGCCGAGAGCCGGCCCGTGCCGATGGTCGGCTTCTGCACGTTGCTGAAGGTCGAGGACCCCGTCGAGCTGAAGAGCCGCGTCTCCGAGTCCACCCGGATCGCCTGTCCAAGGAGGCTCACCTGCGGCAGCATCGCCGAGAACGCCTGGTCGATCCGCTGCTGGGCCGCCACGTACTCCCCGAACCGCTGGATGATCACGGGGGCGTTGTCGAGCGCGATCCGCACCGCCTCGGCGAGGGTGAGCTCGCGGCCGGCCACGTCCTGCGGGACCGGGAAGACCCGGAACTCGGGAGGCGCGGCGAGCGGCTGCCGCGGCGCCATCGGGTCGGCGGCGGAGGGCTGGGCCAGCACCGTGCCGGGCAGCAGCACGAGCATCGCGAGGGCGAGCCCCGCGAGGGTGCGCTGAGCGTGCCTTGGGGTCATGCGGTCTCTCCTTGGGGCGTGAACGCGGGATGGGGATCCTCCACGCGTCGTGGGAAGCGGGTCTCCACCATCACGTAGAGCGTCGGGATCAGGATCAGCGTGAGCACGGTCGACACGGCGAGGCCGCCGATCACCGCCCGCGCCAGAGGGGCGTTGGCCTCGCTGCCGACGTCGATGCCGAGGGCCATCGGCAGGAGGCCCACGAGGGTCGTGAGGCTGGTCATGAGAATGGGCCGGAGCCGCGTGCGGCCACCGTTGATGACGGCGGGAATGAGGTCCTGGCCATGGCGGCGGAGCTCGTTGATGTACTCGACGAGGAGGACGCCGTTCGACACGACGATGCCCACCATCATGATGATGCCCATGAAGGACGTCACGTTGAGGGTGGTGTTGGTGAGGAAGAGCGCCCAGATGACGCCGATCATCCCCAACGGCACGGAGAACATGATGATGAACGGGTCGAGGAGCGAGCGGAACTGGGAGGCCATCACCATGTAGACGAGGACGAGGGCGAGCAGGGTGGTGAACTTGAGGCTGCCGAACGCCTCGCGCTGCTGCACGGTCTGGCCGCCGAGCTGGAGCGAGAACCCGGGCGGGAGCGCGAGCTGCTTGAAGCGGGCCTCGATCTCCTCCGACAGCGCGCCCAGATCGCGGCCGGTCGGATTCGCCGAGACCTTGATGATGCGCTGCTGGTACTTGCGCTCGATCATGACCGGCCCGGTACCCTGGCGGATCTCGGCGAGGTTGCCCAGCAGCACCGGCCGGCCGCCGTCGCCGGTGACGAACAGGCGTCCCAGGTCCTCGGGGCTCGAGCGGAACTCCTCGTCGAGCTGGACCACCGCGTTGTACTGGTTGCCGGTGCGCGGGTCGGTGTAGATCGAGGGATTCACGCTGACGTTGCTGTTGAGGGAGAAGAGGGCGGCCTGCGCGATGTCGCGCTGGCTCACCCCCGCGGCGGCGGCCTTCTCGCGGTCCACCACGATGTCGAACTGCGGGTAGTTCTCCTCGCGGCTCACGAAGGCGTCGGCGATGCCCGGCGTCTCCTGGAGCACCCGCGTCACGTCCTGGGCCACCCGCTGCGCGTCCTTGAGGTCGTAACCCAGCTGCTCCACCTCGATGGCCGACTGGGCGCCGAAGTTCAGAATGCGCGAGACGATCCCGCCGAACTGCACGGTGTAGGTCGTCCCCGGGAACTGACCCGCGAGCTTGGGCCGCACCGCCGCCACGATGTCCCGGTCCGTGCGCTTCCGCTTGTCCGCGGTGGCGAGATAGACCTGCAGCTGGGCGGTGTGGGGCCCGGTGTTCTGGGAGAAGAGGCCGGAGCGCCCGCCCGGCACGCCCACCGTCGAGATCATGGTGTTGTACTCGCCCGGCCTCAGCGTGTCCTTGAGCAGTCCCTCCATCTTCGCGATGAGCCGCTCGGTCTCCTCGACGCGGGTCCCCACCGGAGCGCGCACCCGGATGATGAACTGACTCTCGTCCGAGGGCGGGAAGAACTCGGTGCCGATGAGGGGCACGAGGGCGAGCGCGGACAGGAGCGCGGCGACCACGCCGCCGATCACCATCTTACGGTGGCTGAGGGCCCACGTGATGGCGCGCTGATACACCGCGTCGAGCTGCTCGAGCCGCCGGGAGCTCCACGCGAGCACGAGGGTGAGGGGGTTGCGCGTGCCCGGCGGCGGCGGGGTGGGCGGGCGCAGCCAGTGAAAGCAGAGGAGGGGCGTGACCGTCCGCGAGACGAGAAAGGAGGCGAAGAGCGAGCAGGAGATCGTGAACGTCAGGGGAATGAAGAGGAGGCGGGCCTGGCCCTCGAGGAACACCGTGGGGAGGAAGACCACGATGGTGGTGATGGTCGAGACGAAGATCGGCATCGCCACCTCGCGCGCGGCGTCCAGCACGGCATTGCGGCGGGGCTTGTCGGCCAGGGCGATATGGCGGTTGATATTTTCCAGCTCCACGATGGAGTCGTCCACCAGGCGCCCCACCGCAAGGGCGAGGCCGCCGAGGGTGAAGACATTGAGCGTCTGGCCCAGCATGTACATCGCAATCATGGTGAGGAGCAGCGACAACGGGATGGCGATGGAAATGATGAACGTGGAGGTGAGCGACCGCAGGAACAGCAAGATCACGCCGAAGGCGAGCACCGAGCCCATGGCCGCCTCGTGCCAAAGGCTCTTGATCGACTGCTTGATGTACGTCGATTGGTCGAACGTCATCTGCACGTTGACCCCGGGCGGGACCCCGAGAAGCTTCGGCATGAGGGCGCGCACCTGGTCGACCACATCCACCGTGTTGCCGCCCGGCTGCTTGTTCACCCTGAGGTACACCGCGCGCTCGCCGTTGACGCGCACCACGGACTGCTGGGTTTCCGCCGAGTCCTCCACGCGGCCGAGGTCCCGGACCCGGATCGCGGTGCCGCCAGGGGTGCGCCGCACCACGACGTTCTCCATGGGCTCCACCACGGAGAACTGATTGTTGGTGAAGACGTTGTAGTCGAGCTGGCCGAGCTTCACGTCCCCCGAGGGGAGGAGGAAGTTCGCGTCGTTGAAGGCGCGCGCGACCTCGGTGACGGAGATACCCTTGGCGTAGAGCAGGTCACGGTTCAGGTTCACCGTGATCTGCCGGATCTTGCCCCCGTCGACATTGGCGGAGGCCACCCCGGGGATGCGCTCGAGCTGCGGCTCGACGGTGTTGTAGGCGAGGTCGTAGAGCTGCTTCTCGTCCAGGCCGCCGCCCGAGACCGTGACGATGCAGACCGGGATATTGGAGAGATCGAATTTGAGAATGAAGGGCTGCTGCACGCCGGTGGGCAGCGTGTTCATGATCTGTTGAATGCGCTGCACCACCTCGGTGAGGCCCGCGTCGAGATCATAGCCCCAGTTGAACTGCACCTCGACCACCGACAGCCCCTGCCGCGAGCGCGACTCCACGTAGCGGACGCCCGCCACCGCAGAAACCGCCTTCTCGATGGGGTACGTGACGGTGCGCTCGATGTCCTGGACGTTGGCGCCCTTGTAAATCGTCCCGATCCGGATCGAGGGGAAGTTGATGTTCGGGAACAGGTCGACCGGGGTACGGCTGAGCGAAGTCGCCCCGAGGAGGACGATCGCGAGCGAGCACATCAGGATCGCGATTCCGTTCCGCATGGCGATGAGGGTCAACCACATACGCGGTCAGATTCCCGTGGCCGCCACGGCCTTGACCTTCTGGCCGGCCTTCACGAGGTCCTTGCCCTGCACGATCACGGCATCCTTGTCCCCGACACCCTTGACGATCTCGACCCACCCGCCGTCGGTCACGCCGAGCTCCACGGGGACGAACTCGGCGGCGCCTCCGCGCACGACCACCACCGACGGCCGCCCGTCGCCCAGGCGGAGGGCCTCGACCGGCACGGCGAGCGCGCCAGGACGGCGATCCACCACCAGGTCCACTCGCGCGAACATGCCCGGCTTGAGCCGGCCGTCCCCGTTGGGAATGTCCACCTCGACGCCCATCGTGCGGGCGCGTGGATCGAGCGCGTGCACGATGCGGGTCACCGTGCCGCGGAACACCTGGCCGGTGTAGGGATCCACGGCGAGGCGGACGGGCACCCCCGGAACCACACGCGCGATTTGACGCTCGGGGACTTCGACCTGCACCTTGACGCTCTTGATGTCCTGAACGACCAGGATCCCGAGCGACGAGGTGTTGGTACCCGATGAACCCGCACTGACTGCCGCGCCCGCGTCGAGGTTTCGCTGCGACACGTAGCCGGCGAACGGGGCGACGAGCCGCGTGTTCGCGAGGTTGGTCTGCGCCAGGTCCAGCGCCGCGCGATAGGTCTCGATCTGGGCCTCGGCCAGCCGGACCTGGCTCTCCGAGGCGAGGATCTGGCTCTCGGCCACGCGCAGCTGCGCCTCCGAAGCCTGGAGCTGCGCGCGCGAGGCCTCCGCGGTGGTGCGGGCGTTCTCCCAGTCGGTCGCCGAGACGAGACCGCGCTCGAACAGGGCTTTCATCCGGTCCGACTGCCGCGCGTCGTTGTCGGCGACCGCCCGCGCTTTCAGGAGATTTGCCCGCTGGTTCTCGAGATTGGCGCGGTTGCCGTCGAGAGTGGAGCGCGCCATCTGGTGGCTGGCCTGTCCCGTCAACAGGCCCGCACGGGCCTGCTGGAGCTGGGCCTGCAGCTCCTGGTCGTCGATCTCGACGAGGAGCTGGCCCTCCTTGACGAAGTCGCCGCGGTCCACGTGGATGCGCCGGATATACCCCGACACCTTGGAGAAGATCGCGGCCTGCTGGTTGGCCAGGATGTCGGCGGTGGTCCCGAAGCGGATCTCCAGATCCTTGCGGACCGGGCTCACCACCCCGACCAGCGTGTCGCCCCGGGGCCGCTGCACCGCGCGGGCCTGCTGGTCCTTGAGCCGGTAAAACACCAGGATGCCGACGATGATGGCCAGGACCATCAACGCGAGACCCACCCGATACCGCCGAAGCGCGCTCATGGGCCGGCAGCGAGTCGATCAGGGCGCGGCGGCCAGACGGGCGCGCCGATTCGCGAACTTACCATGAGCCAGCATTCTATCGGTTCTTCAGACGGCCGCAAAGTACTCTCCATTCCAGGGAAAAATGGTTCCCACCCCCACCTGCCGTGTGCTAGGGTGGATATGGCGCCGCATGTAGTGGCACCGAGGAGCCCCCGTGAGCGACCCTACCATCTCCATCCAGACCCGCCCGGCCAAGACCGGCCGGTGGAGCGAGGCCGCCCTCCGCGTCCTGCGCGAGCGCTACCTGGCGCGCGAGCACGGCGCGGTTGTCGAGACCCCAGAGGAGATGTGCTGGCGGGTGGCTCTGGCCATCGCCGCCGCGGAGGCCCGCTTCGGCCGTAGCCCGGCCGCCCAGCGCGAGATCGCCACCGCCTACTACGAGATGCTGGTGGACGGGTACTTCTTGCCCAACTCGCCGACGCTCATGAACGCCGGCAAAGGCAACGCCCTCCAGTACTCGGCGTGCTACGTGCTGCCCGTCGGCGACTCGATGGGCGAGATCTTCGAGGCGATCAAGGCGGCCGCCATCATCCAGCAGTCGGGCGGTGGCACCGGCTTCGCGTTCTCGCGCCTGCGGCCGAAGAACGACATCGTGCACTCCACGGGCGGCCGAGCCTCGGGGCCGGTGTCGTTCCTCCGCGTCTTCAACGCGGCCACGGAGGCCGTGCGCCAAGGAGGAATGCGACGCGGGGCGAATATGGGCGTGCTGCGGGTGGACCACCCGGACATTCTCGAGTTCATCGAATCCAAGCTGGACGGCGGGGTCAGCAACTTCAACATCTCGGTGGGCGCTACCGATGCGTTCATGGACGCCCTGGAGGCGGGGGCCGAGTATGACCTCGTGAACCCGCGCGACGGCTCGGTGACGGGGCGGCTCGCCGCGACGGAGGTGTTCCGTCGGATCGTGCGCGCGGCCTGGCGCACCGGCGATCCCGGGCTCATCTTCCTGGACCGCATCAACCGCAGCCGCGCGAATCCCACGCCGGCGCTGGGTCAGATCGAGGCGACGAATCCCTGCGTGACCGGCGACACGCTGGTCTACACGGCCCGAGGTCTCGTGCGGATCGACGCGCTCGCGGGTGCCACCGAGCCGGTGGAGGTGGCCCGTGATGGACGCTTCGGGACAGACTCGTGGGGGCTGGCGACGGCGGTGGTCGAGACGGGCGTCAAGCCGGTCTTCCGCCTGATGACGCGCGAGGGCTACGAGGTGCGGCTCACCGCCGATCACCGGGTCATGACCGCGGCCGGCTGGCGGCGCGCGGACCAGCTCGTGACGGGTGATCGCCTCCATGTCTTCAACGGCAAAGGGGGCTTCGGCGGCCACGGCACCCTCGAGGAAGGGCGCGTCCTCGGCTGGCTCGTCGGCGACGGGTACTTCACGGCGGAAGGGCGCACCGTCCTCAGCTTCTCCGGCGACGACACGCGTGAGCTGGGTCCGCTCTTCGCTCGATACGTGAACGCGCTTCTCGGATCCAAGCCCGGCGATCGTTATCACGTCGGCTGCGTCGACATCCCGTCGCGCGACCAGTGCACGGTGGCCTCCTCACGCCTCACCGCGCTCGTCGCGCAGCGCTTCGGGATGCGCGCCGAAGGAAAGACCGATGCCGTGCCTTCCGCGATCCTCACGGCCTCCGAAGATCTCCAGCGTGGATTCCTCCAAGCGCTCTTCACCGCCAACGGCCACGTGAGCGGACATCCCGACAGGGGCGTGTCCGTCCGGCTGACGTCGGTGTCCCGCGCCTTGCTGAGGGACATCCAGCGTATGCTTCTCGGCTTCGGGATCGCGAGCCGGATCTACGGAGACCGTCACGGGTGTCCCGAGGCGATATTGCCCGACGGCCGCGGGGGCCACCGCGCCTACGCCGGGCAGCCCGACCACGATCTCGTCGTCGGCCGTGACAATGTGACTCGCTTCGCATTGGAGATCGGATTCCTGACCAAGCGCAAGCGGGACAGTCTCGAGACCTCGCTCGAGACCTGCGCGCGTGGCCCGTACCGCGAGGCGTTCGTCGCGCGCTTCGATGCGCTGATTCCCGACGGGGTCGCGCCGGTCTACGACTTGAAGGAGCCCTTCACGCAGAGCTTCGTGGCGAACGGCCTCGTGGTGCACAACTGTGGTGAACAGCCACTGTCCGCGAACGACGCGTGCAACCTCGGCTCGGTGAACGTCGCACGCTTCGTGCGCGAGACTCCGGGCGGCGCCGCCGGATTGGACTGGGACGAGCTGGAGCGCGTGGTGCGGCTCGCCGTGCGGTTCCTCGACGACGTGATCGAGGTGAATCCGTACCCGCTCGCGCAGATCGAGGCCACCGTGAAGGCCAACCGGCGGGTGGGGCTCGGGGTGATGGGCTGGGCCGACCTCCTCTTCCAATTGAACATCCCCTACGACTCCGAGGAGGCTCTCGCCCTCGCCGAGCGCCTCATGGGCTTCATCCAGGAAAAGGCCCATGACCAATCCGCGCGCCTCGCCGAGGAGCGCGGCCCCTTCCCGGCGTTCCCGCACTCGATCTATCGCCATGGCCGCCCGCTGCGGAACTCCACCGTGTCGACCATCGCCCCGACCGGCACGATCTCGATGATCGCGGGCTGCTCGTCCGGCATCGAGCCGACCTACGCGCTCGCCTTCGAGCATCGCGTGCACGGGCCCGACGGAGAGCGCGTGCTGCCATTCATCAGCGAGACGTTCGAGCGCCTCGCGCGGGCGCGCGGCTTCCACTCCGACGCGCTCATGGCCGAGGTGGTGCGCCGCGGCTCGGTACAGGGTATGGCGGGGCTCGACGAGTCGGTGCGGGCGGTGTTCAAGACCGCCCACGAGATCGACGCGCGCTGGCACGTGCTTCACCAGGCGGCATTCCAGCGCCACACCGACAACGGCGTTTCCAAGACCATCAACCTGCCCCACGAGGCGACCGAGGAGGATGTGGCGCAGGCCTATCGGCTCGCATGGGAGAAGGGGTGCCTGGGCATCACGGTGTTCCGGGACGGCAGCAAGGGCGTGCAGGTGCTCCACGTCGGCGTCGGCGGCGCGGACACCGGGGCGGGCGGCCCCGTCGAGCGCGTGGTCAAGCCGCGCCCACACAGCCTCGCTGGTTCCACGTATCGGATGGAAACGCCCATCGGCACCGCCTTCATCACCGTCAACGACACGCCGGAGGGCGATCCCTTCGAGGTGTTCGTCCAGGTCGGCAAGGCGGGCTCCGACACGATGGCGGTGGCAGAGGCGCTCGGGCGGCTCATCTCCTTGATCCTGCGCCTGCCGTCGCCCCTGTCGGCGCGGCGGCGCGTGGAAGAGGTCATCAGCCAGCTGTCCCGCATCGGCGGGGGCCAGCCCACCGGCTTCGGCGCCGCCAGGATCCTCTCACTCCCCGACGCGCTCGCGCGCACGCTGGGCGAGCACGTGGGGCAGGCGGAGGCCGCCGCCGAGGAGCCAACCGCGGAGCGGCGGCAGATCGGCGATCTCTGCCGCGAATGCGGCCAGGCCACGTTCATCTACGAGGAAGGCTGCAAGAAGTGCGTCTCCTGCGGCTTCAACGAATGCTAGGCAGAGCCGCAGCCGGGCGAGGGAGGGCTCGATGGCATTCTCCGGCGGTGACTACGAGGAAGTGGGGCGCTGGCTGGAGAACTTCGCCACCTCACACGCCAAGCGCGAGAGCCCGCGGGTCGAGGCGACGGTGGATACGGGCGGTGCGCACGAGGGCCACAGCTACCGCCTGAACCTGCGTCTCGACGACCGGCGCCTGCCCGCGTCGGGCGATGCGCCGCTCGAGCTGGCCTATCCCGAAGTCGCGCAGCGCCGGGGCAGCATGGCCTGGTGCGCCGAGCTGGCGGAGCGGGTGCGGGAGCTGGCCCGGCGTCTCGTCGAGCAGGAGCGGGGAGCCCGCAAATCGGCGTGAGCGGCCGCTCCCTCCGCTGGTACGCCGCCGGCGACGGGAACGCCTTCTTCGGTCTCGCTCTCGACAATTTGACTCAGCTGGTCATCCTGTCGGGCCTGCTCATCGGCGTCTTCGGGTTTCCCTCCGAGCTGGTGCTCTACGTCATGGTGCCGGGCACCGCGGCCGGCGTGCTCATCGGCGACCTCGTCTACACGTGGTTGGCGATCTCGCTCATGCGGCGCCTGGGCCGCGACGAGGTCACCGCGATGCCGTTCGGGATCGACACGCCGACGCTCTTTGGCATGGTGTTCGGCGTGCTCGGCCCCGCCAAGCTCCTCACCGGGGACGCCGTCCTCGCGTGGAAGATCGGCATGGGCGTGACGATCACGATGGGCGCGCTCAAGCTCGCGCTGGCCTTCACGGGCGACTGGGCCCGCCGGGTGGTGCCGCGCGCGGCCCTGCTCGGCTCCATCGCCGGCGTGGCCACGCTCCTCATCGCGTTTCTGCCCGCCCTCAAGGTGTTCGGGGATCCCCTCGTCGGCCTCGTGTCGCTGACCCTCGTGCTCGTCACGCTGATCGGCCGCGTGCGTCTGCCCGGCGGCCTCCCGGGTGCCTTCGCCGCGGTGCTCGCAGGGGCCCTGGTGTACTGGGGTCGAGCCCTCCTCGGGGGCGCCGCGCCTACCGACATGGCGCTCGCCATCACCGGCTTCCGTATCGCGCCGCCCTGGCCCACGCTGGCGTGGGTGGAGACGCTCGATCTGATCGCCCCGTACCTGGCCCTCGCGGTGCCCTTCGCCCTGGCCACGGTCATCGGCGGCATCGACAACACCGAGTCCGCGGCGGCGGCGGGCGACCAGTTCCGCGCACGCGACATCCTGCTGACCGAGGCGCTGGCGACGGTGGCGGCGGGCCTGTGCGGCGGCGTCGTGCAGAACACGCCGTACATCGGTCACCCCGCCTACAAGGCCATGGGCGCACGGGCGGGCTATACGCTCGTCACCGGCCTTGTGATCGGGCTGGGGGCGGCGCTCGGGGTCGTCCCGCTCCTCGTGGCGGTGCTGCCGGAGGCCGCGGTAGCGCCCATCCTGATCTTCATCGGCCTCGAGATCACCGCCCAGGCTTTCATCGCGTCACCGCCGCGCCACGCCGCCGCGGTCGCCATCGCGTTCATCCCCGCGGCGGCGGCGCTGGCGCTGATCGAAGGCGGCACGCTGCTCAATGGGGTGGGACGTCGCGCCGCCGATCTCACCGGCCCGGCCCGCGCGACGTGGGACAGCTTGCTCGTCCTGGGGAATGGCTTCATCGTGACGGCGCTCTTGTGGAGTGCTGCGGTGGTGGCGATGATCGAGCGCCGGCTGGCGGTGGCCGCGGCGGTGCTCGGAATGGCGAGTCTGGCCGCCCTCGTCGGCCTCGTCCACTCCCCGCTGTCCACCGGCGGTCTCTTCTGGCCGTGGTCGGTGGCGTCGCTCGCGCCACTCCGGATCGCGGGCGCCTACGGGCTCGCCGCCGCCGTCCTCTTGCTCCTGGGCGTGTTCCGTCCGGCGCCGCGCGCCTAGGCGTCCCGGATCGCCTCGAGCATCTCGCGGTTCGACCGGAACTTGTCTTCCTCGACGCCGGCGGCGGTCGCTCGGGCGCGCTCCGCGGCCTCGATCTTGGCCACGTCGGCGTAGGAGACCACCACCGAGCCGCGCGCCTTCAGCAGGTCGATCACCCCCGCGATCACCCGCTCGGCCTCGGCAGCGGGCCGCGGGGGCAGCGCGGCGAGATCCGTCATCACGTGCTTGATGCCGGTCTCGGCGTCGAGGCGCGCGCGGCCGACGACGCCGTCGCTCGCCCGGCGCGCCCAGCCCACCACGTAGTCACCCTTCAGCACGTGCTGGGTCGCGGGATCCCAGACCCGGTATGCTGGATCCTCGCCCGGCGTGGTCACGTAGAGGCCGTCCTTGTAGGGAAGGCCCGCGGCGGGATCGACCCGGTCGCCCACCGCGAAGACCACCGTGTCGCAGGGCACCACGCTGAGCTCCCCCGTCCCCACGGCGTTGATCCGCTCGCTCTTGCGCTCGAGCCGCGTCTCCTCGACCTCGAGCCCGGTCACCGTACCGCCTTCGGCGAGCACGCGGCGCGGCGAGGCGAGGAATCGGAACGAGAGCCGGGCCCGCGTGCGCGTGGGCGTCTCCGGCCGCTGGCCCAGGGCGTGGAGCAGCGCGTCCGCGTCCTGGCCGGCCGCCTCCAGGCGCGGACGGATGCGGGCGATCTCGGCGCGATAGAGATCGCGGTCGAACGCGTCCTCGATGTCCTCGAACTCCCGGTCGTCGTACGCCTTTTCGTAGGGGCCGCGGCGGGCGATCGCGATCACCGCGTCGCAATCGCAGTAGTGAACGCAGTAGTTCGCGATGTCCACCATCACATTGCCCACGCCCACGATCGCGACGCGGCGGCCCATGGGGAAGGGCTGCTCCGCGAATGGGGGCAGGCGGTTGTAGTGATAGACGAGGTCCTTGGCGTGATAGACGCCGGGAAGGCGCTCGCCCTCCACCCCGAGGTACTTCGTCCCCTGGGCGCCGATGGCGAACACGAGCGCATCGAACCCAGCGGCCCGGAGATCCTCCACCGTGAGGTCGGCGGACTGGCCGAGCGTGACGTTGCCGAAGTAGCTCACGCGCGGGTCGCTCAAGATCTTCTGGAACTGCCGGCGCAGGCCACCCTTCATCTTGTACTTGTCGAGGAAGATCCCGTACTCGGCGAGGCCGCCCGGCTTGATGTCGCGATTCAGCAGCAGGACGCGACAGCCGTTCGCGGCGAGCGCGCGCGCCGCGAAGAGCCCCGCCGGGCCTGCCCCCACCACCGCGACCACATGGACGGATTCGTGAGCCATGGAACCTCCAGGATGTCGACGCGAGTTGCCACGATACCACGCCGATGGCTTGACCGTTTCCGCGGCGCCGGTGTTAAATGTCGCAGGTTGTGAACCTCATCACGACGTGGAACAGGAGGAGTCCGATGACGCGAGCGTGCGGGCGCAGAGTGTTCAGCGCGGCGATCCTCGTCGGTCTGCTCGGTACGGCGAGCGGAGCGTGGGCGCAGGGCGCGTGGGAAGCGCCACCGGCCGAGAAGTCGAAGAAGAATCCCGTGGCGGGCGGCGCCAAGGCCGCCGAAGCGGGAAAGAAGGTCGCGCAGGTCAACTGTGTCCTCTGCCACGGTGAGTCCGGGAAGGGCAACGGCCCGGGTGCGGCGGCGCTCAACCCCAAGCCCGCGGACTGGACCTCGAAGAAGGTGCAGGACGAGACGGACGGCGAGCTGTTCTGGAAGATTTCAAATGGCCGGGGTCCGATGCCGTCCTGGAAGCATCTCCCGGAGACCGACCGCTGGTCGGTCGTCCACTACATCCGCTCACTCAAGGGCAAGTAGCCCGTGCCGGGCCGCCCCGAGCGCAGGGGCGGCTCCACCGTCGCATCACGTTCCTCGCGCGAAGAGTCGGAGAATCTTACGGAATCACCACCGCGCACGAGTTGCGAGGGCTCTCAAGCTCACCGCCCGCATCTTCCCGCACGTGGAATTAATAGGTTAGAAGAAAAGCCCGTGCGATGGGTGGTTGGCACGCGCGGTGCTATCTTCGGTTGTCTCCCATGTCAACGCTGACGAGCGCACCGCGCCGCCGGGCTCCGCGATGACCGAGGACCCGACGACCGCGGGGGACCGCGCGTCCCACGAGTCCATCAGCGAGATCGGCCGAGCGCTCGAGAGCCTCCGTGACCGCGTCCGGCGCCTCGAAAGCATGGAGGCGTCTTCGACGCGCGAGGGCGATCCGTCGGGCGACACGGTCCTGGCGGTCGACCCCCAGGCCCTGGCACGTGTGCAGGAGATCCTCACCGTGCCCGCCTCGGGGCTGTCGCCGTCGGAGGTGTTCGGACTCGTGATGGACCGGGCGGCGCGCCTCCTCGACGCCGACCGCGCCATGCTCTTCGTGCTCGATCCCGAGCGCGCCGCCCTCGTGCCGACCGCCGCGCGTGGTTTCCGACGGGACGACCTCGGCGGTCTGAGCGTTCCCGCCGGCGAGGGGGTGATCGGCCGCGCCTTCCTCGAGGGCCGGGCGCTCGCCTATCGCCGCACCGCGGAGTCCACGCCGCGCGACCCCTTCGTGGCGCGCTTCCCCGTTCGCGACGCTCTGGTGGTGCCGGTGCGGGCCGACGCCCAGGTCGTCGGCGTGCTGTTCGCCGGCCGGCGGGGGCGGGGCGCGCCGTTCACCACCGAGGACACGATCCTGCTCCTCGTCATCGCCGACCGTGTGGCCACCGCGCTGACTCATCAGCGGCTCGTCGACCGGGCCGCCGATCATTTGGCGCGCCTGCGCGAGCTGGGAGCCTTCTCGGGCCAGGCGGTGGTGGACCGCGACCTCACCGAGATCCTCGCGCGCGCGTGCGAGGTGGGCGGCCGGCTCCTCGACGCCAAGGTGGCGGCGATCGGGCTGTCGGGAGCCGACGGACGGTTGCGGCTCGCCGCGGCGTCCGGCCTGCCGGAAGACAGCGCCGCGCGGTGGTCCGCGCATCGCGAGCACGGACTCGCCCGCGACGTGTATGCGGCGGCACGGCCGCTCGTGGTTCGTGACCTCCATGCCCGCACCGGCGAAGCCGAAGAGTTCCTCGGGGCCCTCGGGCTGCGCGCGGCGCTCCTCGTGCCCCTGGCCGTCCACGATCGCACGGTCGGCGTGCTCTACCTCGCGGATCCCCGTCCGCGCGAGTTCGCGCCGGACGAGGTGGAGGCGGCACAGGTGCTGGCGACGCTGGCCGCCCTCGCGGTGGAGAACGCGCGACTCTACGGCGATGTGCGGGCCGCGCTCGACGCGGTCAAGACGGCGCAGGACCGGCTCGTCCAGTCCGAGAAGGCCCGCGCGCTCGGGGGCATGGCCGGCGGCATCGCGCACGAGTTCAATAACATCCTCGCCATCATCCTCGGCAAGACCCAGCTCATGCTGGCGCGCTCGACCGACGACACGGTGCGCGAGGGGCTGGGACATGTCGAGGAGGCGGCCTGGCGGGCCGCCGACATCGTGCGGCGCCTCCAGGGCTTCGCGACGACACGTCTCGAGGACACCAACGGGCCCATCGACATCAACAGCCTCGTCCACGACGCGGTGACGCTCACCCGGGGACTCTGGAAGGACGAGGCGGAGGCGCGCGGGATCCGCATCGAGGTGTCGCTCGACCTGCAGGGCGCGCCGGCGGTGCGCGGCAACGCGGCCGAGCTGCGTGAGGCCATCACCAACCTGGTGCTCAACGCCATCGATGCGATGCCGCGTGGCGGGCAGCTGAACCTCGGCGCCCATCCCAAGGACGATGGCGTCGAGCTGGTGCTCACCGACACCGGGGAGGGGATGTCCGACGATGTGCGCGGCCGGATCTTCGAGCCCTTCTTCTCCACCCGTTCTCCGCTGCGCACGGGCCTCGGCCTGTCCGTCGTGCACGGCATCGTGGGCCGGCACCGCGGGCGCATCGAGGTGGAGAGCGAGGTAGAGCACGGAACATGCGTGCGGGTCTGGCTTCCCAGCGCGGGCGCCGCCCGGCCCACCGTGAGCCCCACCCTGACGCCGGCTGCACCTGCGCCGGCGCCGCCACGGGAGGCGCCACCCGCGCGGCCGTCCGCCACCGCGGCGCGGGCGGGAGGCCCGGCGCGCGTGCTGGTGCTGGAGGATGAGCAGCAGATCCGCGAGACGCTGGTGGATGCGCTCGGCCGTGCCGGGCATCGCGTGGAAGCCGCCGCCGACGGGTTGACGGGGCTGGCCCGCTTTCAGGGGGGCGAGTTCGACATCGTCCTGACCGATCTCTCGCTGCCCGAGCGCTCCGGCCTCGACGTGGCGCGCGCGGTGAAGCGGATGCGCCCAGGCACCCCCGTGATCCTGATCACGGGCTGGGGGCATCTGCTCGATCCGACTCTGCTCGCGCAGAGCGGCGTCGATCTCACGCTGGTCAAGCCGTTTCGTCTCGAGCGGGTGCTCGGTATCCTCGAGGACGCGCTCCGCCTCCGCCGCCCGGTCTGAACGCGGCGGCGGGCCGCGCCGCCATGCGTCTGGCTACGATCGATCTTGGCACCAACATGGTGCGACTGCTCGTCGCCGAAGCCGCGCGTGGCCGCTGGCGTCCGGTGGAGCGGGCGCAGCGCGTAACCCGGCTCGGGGAGGGGCAGGCGACCCACGGTCCGCTGGGCGCCGCTCCCATGGCCCGGACGCGCGATGCCGTCGCCGCCTTCGTCCGCCGCGCCGAGGCATTGGCCGCCGCGCGCGTGCGTATCGTCGCCACCAGCGCGGTGCGTGAGGCCAGCAATCGCGCGGCGTTCGTGGCGGAAGTCGAGGCGGCGACGGGCCGCGTCGTGGAGGTCCTTTCCGGCGAGGACGAGGCCCGGCTCACCTTGCTCGGCGTGACGCGTGGACTGCCCCGCCTCGCCGGAACCTTGGTCATGCTCGACATCGGCGGGGGGAGCACCGAGCTCGCGCTGGCGCGGGACGGGCGCCTCGCCGCCGCGGTGAGCCTCCGCCTCGGCGTGGTGTCCCTCGCCGAGCGGCATCCCGGCGACGGGCGCTGGGACGATGGGGCCCTTGTGCGCCTCCGTGCGCAGGTCGGCGCGCAGCTTCGTGCGGAGGTGCCCGAGGCCATGGCCGCCGCGGGGGCGGCGGAGCTCGTGGGCACCGCCGGCACCGTCTGCGCGCTGGCCGCGCTGGACCTGGGTCTGGTGGAGTACGACGTCGAGCGGGTGCAGGGACACCGGCTCCGGCGCGCGACCATCGAGGCGATCCTGGCACGGCTCGCCGCGCTGACCGATGCGGCGCGCGGCGCGCTGCCGTGCCTCGAGCCGGGCCGCGCCGACGTCATCGTGCCCGGCATCGCGATCTGCCTGGGCGCGATGGAGCGGCTCGGCTTCGACGACCTCACCGCGAGCGACCACGGGCTCCGGGAGGGAATCCTGTGTGAGATACTGCCGCACGATCCCCCGCCATGATGCGCACGGTTCTCCTCGCCCTGTCCGCGCGGCCCGCCATCGGGCGGGCGATGTCGCGCCTCGCCCTCACGCGAGGGTTCGTCCGGCGCTTCGTGGCGGGGCCGCGTCTGGACGACGGGCTGGCCGTCGTCGAGCGGGTGAACCGGGCCGGGCTCGACGCCGCGCTCACGTGCCTCGGTGAGTACGTGCACGACGCGGAGGCGGCCGCGGCCGCCGCGTCCGTGTACCTCGACGCGCTCGACGAGATCAAGCGCCGGGGGCTTGCCTGCGCGCCGTCCCTCAAGCTCACGCACATGGGGCTCGACGTCTCGGACGCGGTGTGCGAGGCGAATCTCCGTCGGATCCTCGACAAGGCCCACGCGCAGGACACGCTCGTCTGGATCGACATGGAGCAGAGCACCTACACCGACCGCACCCTCGCCCTGTGGCAGCGCCTCCGGCGTGACTACCCACGCATCGGCTGCGTGATCCAGGCGTACCTCCGGCGCAGCGAGGCGGACATCGCGCGCCTGGCGGAGGAGGGCGCGATCGTGCGCCTGTGCAAAGGCGCCTATCAGGAAGCGCCGTCGGCGGCGTTTCCCGCCAAGCCCGAGGTGGACGCGAGCTATGTCCGGCTGATGGATCGGCTGCTCGCGCCACCGAGCGTGGCCGCCGGTACCTATCCCGGCTTCGCCACCCACGACGAGCGCCTGCAGGCGCGTGCGCTCGCGTGCGGCGCCGACCCCGCGCGTTGGGAGATGCAGATGCTCTACGGCATCCGCGACGATCTCCACGCCGGGATCCGCCGGCGGGGGGCGCGTCTGCGTCTGCTCGTGCCGTTCGGCGAGGACTGGTACGGCTACTTCATGCGCCGGCTCGCCGAGCGTCCCGCCAATGTCCTGTTCCTCCTGCGGAACGTCGCCCGATGAGCGCCGGCCGCGAGCTGACCGTGCTGGACTATCACACCGAGGGCGAGCCGATGCGCATCGTGGTGGGCGGAGCGCCGCCCGTGCCGGGCGCCACGCTGATGGCGCGTAGCGAGTGGCTCGCCGAGCACGGGCGGGACCTCATGGGCTTCATCCTCTACGAGCCGCGCGGCCACGCCGCGATGTGCGCGGCGATCCTCACCGAGCCGGTCGACCCGTCGGCGCACGTGGGCGTGCTCTTCATCGAGCCGCTGGGGCCGGTCCACATGTGCGGGCACGGGACCATCGCGATTGCGACCATGCTGGCGGAGACCGGACGGATTCCCGTCACCGGGTCGGAGACGACGGTCGCGCTCGAGACACCGGCGGGGCTCGTGACCGCGCGCGTCCGGCGGGACGGGGGCGAGACGGTGCGCGTCTCGTTCGAGAACGTGCCGGCCTTCTCGGTGCTGCTGGATGCCGGAGTGGACGTGCCAGGGCTTGGGCGTGTCCCCTTTGACCTGGCGTACGGCGGGCACTTCTATGCCATGGTGCCGGCGGGGGCGCTCGGGCTCACACTGGACCCGGCGTCCGGGCCGCGGCTCATCGAGGTGGGCGAGCGGATCCGCGCGCGAATCGAGGCCGAGGTGCCGCTCGTGCACCCCGAGATGCCGGACGCGCGCGGCCTGCTCTACATCCAGTTCTTCGAGCCCGCCCGCCGCCCGGACGCGCGGCTGCGCAACGCGGTGGTGGTGGCGCCCGCGGGCCTTGATCGCTCACCGTGCGGGACCGGCACCAGCGCGCGCCTGGCCAACCTCCACGCCCGGGGCACGCTCGGGGTGGGGGAATCCTTTGGGCACGAGTCGATCATCGGCACCCTCTTCACCGGCCGCATTGCCGCCCTCACCACCGTAGGCGGCAAGCCGGCCATTGTTCCCGAGATTACCGGGCGCGCGTGGGCGATGGGCCGGGCCACGTTGACACTCGATCCGCGCGACCCGTTCCCCGGAGGCTTTCTGCTCTAGCTGACAGTGCCGACAGCGTGACGGCCTGTACCGGCGTGCCGTCGTCCCCCTGACACGCAGCCTTTGCGCCGATCGTGTAACGGTGGAAAAACACGTGGGTTCCGGAGAGGATCGGGCTGGCATGTCCCGTGCCTTCATCCGTGGGCATGGAGGGACTGCTCGGGACCCGCTATCGCCGTTGGCTGGAGATTGTCCTGCCGCTCTACACGATCGGCCTCCTCTACGTCTATTTCCGCCCGCAGTCCATCCCGCAGTCCCTCGCGGAGGGCAACGAGCAGGCCATCTGGCCGTGGGCGGTGTGGGGCCTCGTCGGGGCGATGAGCGGCGTGCTCGCGCTGTCCGGGCTCTTCCTCGCGTTCTTCCTGCTCTACTCGCCGGTGTACCTCGCCGCGCGCAGCATGGTGCTCGTGGGCAAGGGCGGCTGGGCGGATCGTCGCGAGCTCCGCTTCTACTGCGCGTGCTTCATCCTGCTCTGCTTCCTCGTCGGGCTGGCGATCCTCAACCCGGTCGCCGCCGCCGCCTTCTTCGTCTTCACCGCCGGCTCCGCGCACTTCCTCTGGCGCGCGTTCGCCTAGCCGCGCCGGTATCCCGCCGCCCCCACGGCGGACCCCCGTGAGTTGACAGTCCTTCGCCCGTTCTCTATCCTAACGATGGGACATGGATGATCTCGCGGTACTGGTGCTGAACTACACCTACGAACCGCTGCATTTCACCAACGCCAAGCGGGCGATCACCCTTCTCCTGAGCGGCAAGGCCGAGAGCGTCGAGGCGTCGCCGCGCGTCGTTCGGTCCCCCTCGCGCGCCTACCCGCTGCCCGCGGTCATCCGTCTCGCCGCGTACATCCGGAAACCCTTCCTGGAGCGGGTGGCCTTCAACAAGAAGAACATCCTCCGCCGCGACGGCTACACCTGCCAGTACTGCGCGCGCCGGGGCGAGAAGCTGACGGTGGATCACATCGTGCCGCGGTCGCGCGGCGGGCAGACCACCTGGACCAATGTGGTGGCGGCGTGCCTGCGGTGCAATCTCTTCAAGGGTAACCGGACCCTCGAAGAAGCCCGATTGCGTCTGATCCGTGAGCCGATCCACCCGCAGTTCCTGTTCTCCGTCCACCTCCTCCGGCATCCCCACGCTTCGTCCTTCCTCGACTCCTGGCGGAAGTACCTCGTCGCGGTGCCGTCGAGCTTCTGACGCCGTTGTTCACGCTGTCGTCGGACTACTCGCCCGCGGGCGACCAGCCGCGCGCGATCGATCGCCTCGCCGAGCTCGTCATCGGCGGCGGCTCCCACAGCGTGCTCCTCGGCATCACGGGGAGCGGCAAGACGTTCACCCTCGCCAACGTGATCAGCCGGCTCCAGCGCCCCGCCCTCGTGATCTCCCCGAACAAAACGCTCGCCGCCCAGCTCTACGGCGAGTTCAAGTCATTTTTCCCCCACTCGGCCGTCGAGTACTTCGTGTCGTACTACGACTACTACCAGCCCGAGGCCTACATCCCGCAGTCGGACACCTACATCGAGAAGGACGCGCTCATCAACGACGAGATCGACCGGATGCGCCACTCCGCCACCACCGCGCTGTTCGAGCGGCGGGACGTGGTGATCGTGGCGTCGGTCTCCTGCATCTACGGCATCGGCGAGCCGGAGACGTACCGCGGGATGCACGTGGGCGTCGAGACGGGGCAGGTGGTCAGCCGGGATGCGCTCGTGCGCGATCTCGTGGCCATCCAGTACGAGCGCAACGACTACGACTTCCGGCGGGGCACGTTCCGGGTGCGGGGCGACGTCGTCGAGGTGTTCCCCGCCGCCGCGGAGTCTGAAGCGCTGCGAATCGAGCTCTTCGGCGACAGCGTGGACCGTATCGTCGCGCTCGATCCGCTGAAGGGCGCCACGACCGGCGTGGTGCCCGCCGCGCGCATCTATCCCGCGAGCCACTATGTGACGCCCGCGGATCAGATCGAGCGCGCCATCAGCCAGGTGCACGAGGAGCTGAGGGAGCGCCTCGCCTTCTTCCGCGCCCGGAATCGCCTCCTCGAGGCCCAGCGGCTCGAGCAGCGAACGCTCTTCGATGTGGAGATGCTGCGCGAGATCGGCTACTGCCACGGCATCGAGAACTACTCGCGCCACCTGGCGGGCCGCAAGCCCGGCCAAAGCCCGGCGACCCTCATGAACTACCTGCCCAAGGACGCACTCGTGATCATCGACGAATCCCATGTCACGGTGCCCCAGATCCGCGGCATGTACGCGGGCGACCGGTCCCGGAAGGAGGCGCTGGTGGAGTACGGCTTCCGGCTGCCCTCGGCCTTCGACAACCGGCCGCTCACCTTCGACGAGTTTCGGGCGGTGACCGGGCAGGTGCTCTACGTGTCTGCGACGCCCGGGGAGTACGAGCTGGAGCACGCGGGCGGCGTGCGCGAGGCGCCCGGGCAGCCCTACGTGGGCGGGGCGGTGGCCGAGCAGATCATCCGCCCCACCGGGCTCATGGATCCCCGGATCGTCGTCCGGCCCGCCGCGATCCAGGTGGACGACCTCATGGCCGAGGTTCGCGCGCGGGCGGAGCGCGACGAGCGCGTGCTGATCACCACGCTCACCAAGCGGATGGCCGAGGACCTCACCGAGTACTACCAGCAGAACGGTCTCCGCGTGCGCTACCTGCACTCCGATATCGATACCCTCGACCGGGTGGCGGTCATCCGCGACCTCCGGCTCGGCAAGTTCGACGCGCTCATCGGGATCAACCTCCTGCGCGAAGGGCTCGACCTGCCCGAGGTGTCCCTGGTGGGGATCCTCGACGCGGACAAGGAGGGATACCTCCGCTCGGCCACCTCGTTGATCCAGACGGCGGGCCGCGCCGCCCGCCACGTCAACGGCGAGGTGCTGATGTATGCGGACCGAATCACCGGCTCGATGCAGGAGGCGATCGCGGAGACGGAGCGGCGGCGCGCCACCCAGGCCGCCTACAACGCCGAGCATGGGATCACCCCGGAAACGGTGCGGAAATCGATTCGAGAGCTCCTGGAGACGGTCTCCGAGCGCGACTACTACACGGTGCCGGTGCCGCAGGCGGTGGAGGCCGCTCCCGAGAGCGCCGCGGCGCTGGCCGCGCGCATCGCCGAGCTCGAGACGGCGATGAAGGAGGCGGCGCGGCGCCTCGACTTCGAGCGGGCGGCCGAGCTGCGCGATCAGGTGAAGGCGCTGCGGCGGGTCGAGCTAGGCGTCCGCTGACGTGGGCGCCGCCTTCAAGTGGGTGCTCGTGTTCTTCGCCGTCCTCTCCTTGGGCCTCGTGGTCCTCACCAAGCTGATCACCTTCCTGGATCCCCCGCGCCCCGGCCGCCCGCGCGGCCCTATGCTCCGCCGCGTGGAGCGCGCCCTCCGCTGGAGCGTCATCGTGCCCGCGCTCCTCGGCCTCGCCATCCTCCTCGTCACCCTCTGGCGAGGCGGCGGTTGATTGGCGAGCCGCAGCCGGAGGCGAGGCGAGCGGATAGAGGAAGGTGTTCCGAGCGGCGCGAGGGGGCGAGCCGCAGCCGGAGGCGAGGCGAGCGGATAGAGGAAGGTGTTCCGAGCGACGCGAGGCCGCGCGGTACACTAAGGGAGCCGTGACGCTTCAGGAGAAGCTCGAGCAGGTTCCCGACCGCCCCGGCGTCTACCTCTACAAGGACGCCAAGAACCAGATCATCTACGTGGGCAAGGCGGCCTCGCTGCGCAGCCGCGTGCGCTCGTACTTCCAGGACTCGCGGGTCCGCGACCCCAAGACCGACGCGCTCGTTGCCCAGATCCGCGACCTCGACCTCATCGTCACCGCCAACGAGCTCGAGGCGATGATTTTCGAGTCCAACCTCGTCAAGAAGCACCGGCCCCGCTACAACATCATCCTGCGCGACGACAAGCACTACCCCTTCCTCAAGCTGACCACCTCCGAGCCGTTTCCCCGGTTGGTGGTGGCGAGGCGCGTGCAGCAGGACGGCGACGTCTATTTCGGGCCGTTCTATCCCGCCACCGCGATGCGCGAGACCCTCCGTCTCGTGCGCCAGCTCTTCCCCCTCCGCACGTGTCGGATCAAGATCGACGGCACCTTACCGCGGCCGTGCATCCAGTTCTTCATCCACCGCTGCAACGCGCCGTGCACCGGCGCGGAGAGTGCCGAGGGCTACGCGCGGACGGTGGCGCAGGTGCAGCGCTTCCTCGAGGGGAAGGACGACGACCTCGTCAAGGAGCTCACCCGACAGATGGAAGCGGCGGCCGCGGAGACGCGCTTCGAGCAAGCGGCGGTGCTGCGCGACCGCATCCAGGCCCTCAACACCGTGCGCGAGCGCCAGAAGATCATCTCCACCGAGGAGACCGATCAGGACATCATCGGATTGGTCCGCCAGGGGCCCGACGCGTGTATCCAACTATTCTTCATTCGAAGAGGGCGCCTGCTCGGACGCGAGTCCTTCTTCTTCGACCGGCTCGTCGCCGAGTCCGACGGAGAAGTGCTCTCTGCGTTCGTGCGCCAGTTCTACGCGCGCAGCGTGGTGCCGGCGCCCGAGCTGCTCCTGTCCACGGAGATCGCCGAGTCTTCCCTCGTGCTCGAGTGGCTGCGCCAGCGTCGCGGCGGACGCGTGGAGCTCCACGCCCCGCAGCGTGGCCGCCGCCGCGAGCTGGTGGAGATGGCGGAGGAGAACGCGGCGCTCGCGCTGCAGAGCCACCTCCTCTCGCGCACCGACCGCCACCAGGCGGTGCGCGAGGAGCTGCAGCGGGCGCTCGGGCTCGCCGACCCGCCCGACCGGATCGAGTGTTTCGACATCTCCACGATCCAGGGCTCGGACACGGTGGCCTCGATGGTGGTCTGGCAGGGCGGTGAGATGAAGAAGGACGACTACAAACGTTACAAGATCCGCACCGTCACCGGAACGGACGACCTCGCGTCGATGCAGGAGGTGCTGACCCGCCGCTACTCGAAGGCCCTGGAAGGGGAGGGGCCGCTCCCCGACCTCATCCTCCTCGACGGGGGCCGCGGGCAGCTCAACGCGGGGATCAAGGTGCTGGAGGACCTCGGGCTCGACTACGTGCCGATCGCGTCCCTCGCCAAGCGCGCCGAGGAAGTGTACACGCCGGAGCGGCTGCAGCCGCTGGTGCTCGATCTGGGCTCGCCCGCGCTCATGGCGCTGCAGAAGATCCGCGACGAGGCGCACCGCTTCGCCATCACGTACCACAAGAAAGTGCGGGCGCGGCGTACGATCAGCTCGGAGCTCGACCGCATTCCCGGGGTGGGGCCGCGCGTGCGCACCGCGCTCCTCCGCACGCTGGGCTCGGCGCGCGGGGTGCGGGCGGCCACCGTGGCCGAGCTGGCCGCCGTGCCAAAGGTGACGCCAAAGCTGGCCCAGCGCATCTATGATCATTTCCACCCGCCCGCGGCGGCCCCGGAACCAGCGCCGCCGGCGGGAGGTTAACGCTATGGATCGCCCGGGAAGGAGGTGACACGCATGCTGAAGACGTTCGTCATCGCGATCGCCGTCCTCGTTCTCGCGACGGGTCAGGCCCTGGCCTTCCAGTGTCCGCTCCTCATCAAGCAAATCCAGGACGCGACCGCCGGCAAGTCCGACGCCAACTCGGCCAAGGCCAACGAGCTCGCCGCCGAGGCCAAGAAGCTGCACGACGCGGGAAAGCACGCCGAGTCCATCGCCAAGGCCGAGGAAGCGGCCAAAGCGATCAACCTCACGTTGAAGAAGAAGTAGTGCCCGTCGGGTCATCCCCCGGGGACCGAGCCGCTGACCCCGGTCCCCGGGGAGCCGTTCCTTGCTTCCCCCCGCCACGTGGACTTAAACTCAGGCCGGATATGGCCCACGACGATCGCCCCGAGCGCTACCCGTTTGCCGAGATCGAGGGGAAGTGGCAGGAGGTCTGGGAGCGCTCGCAGCAGTTCCGCGCCACCGAGACGCCCGGTCGTCCCAAGTTCTACTGCCTCGAGATGTTCCCGTACCCTTCCGGCCGCATCCATATGGGGCACGTGCGCGTCTACGCCATCGGCGATCTCCTCGCGCGCTACAAGTGGATGCGCGGCTTCAACGTGCTCCACCCGATGGGCTGGGACGCGTTCGGTCTGCCCGCGGAGAACGCCGCCATCGACAACGGCGTGCACCCCGCGGTGTGGACGTACGAGAACATCAAAAACATGCGGAGCCAGCTCCGCCGCATGGGCATCTCGTACGACTGGGACCGCGAGCTCGCCACCTGCGATCCCGCGTACTACCGCTGGGAGCAGCTCATCTTCATCCGCATGTTCGAGCGTGGGCTCGCCTACAAGAAGCGCTCCTCGGTGAACTGGTGCCCCTCGTGCCAGACCATTCTCGCCAACGAGCAGGTGGAGGCGGGACGGTGCTGGCGCTGCGATTCCGAGGTGACGACGAAGGAGATCGAGGGGTGGTTCTTCAAGATCACCGCCTACGCGGAGGAGCTGCTGGAGTGGTGTGACCGCCTGCCCGGCTGGCCCGAGCGCGTGCTCACCATGCAGCGCAACTGGATCGGCAAGAGCGAAGGCGCCGAATTCGACCTGCCGGTGGCGGGGAAGCCCGGCCAGGCGATCCGCATCTTCACCACGCGGCCCGACACCGCCTTCGGCATGACCTACGCGGTGCTCGCCCCCGAGCACCCCCTCGTGGACGGCCTCGCGCACGACGCGGCGGAGCGCGCGCGCATCGACGCATTCCGCAAGGAGGTCGCACGCGAGACCGAGATCGAGCGCCTCGCCGCCGACCGGCCCAAGCGCGGCTTCCGGCTCGCCGTCCGGGCGATCAACCCCTTCACCGGTGGGGAGATCCCGCTCTTCCTCGCCGACTACGTCCTCATGGGTTACGGCACCGGCGCGATCATGGCGGTGCCCGGGGAGGATCAGCGCGACTGGGATTTCGCCAAGGAGCACGGGCTGCCCATCATCGCCACCGTGAAGCGCCCCGACGGCTGGGAGGACACGCAGGCCTACACGGGCGACGGGGTGAAGATCAACTCCGGCTTCCTCGACGGGCTGCCGGTGCCCGAGGCCAAGCGCCGTGCGATCGACTGGCTGGTGGAGAAAAAGCTCGGCGAGTCCAAGGTGAACTACCGGCTGCGGGACTGGGGCATCAGCCGCCAGCGCTACTGGGGCGCCCCCATCCCCATCCTCTACTGTCCCGTCGACGGCATGGTGCCGGAGCGTGAGGACCGGCTTCCCGTGGTGCTGCCGGAGGACGTGCAAATCAGCGGTAAGGGCGGTTCACCGCTCGCCGAGGTCGCCCACTTCGTCAACGCCCGGTGTCCGAAGTGCGGCGGGCCGGCCAAGCGCGAGACCGACACCATGGACACCTTCGTGGAGTCCTCCTGGTACTTCCTGCGCTACTGCTCGCCCCGCTACGAGGGCGGGATGTTCGACCCCGCCGCTGCCGCGTACTGGATGCCGGTGGATCAGTACATCGGTGGCATCGAGCATGCCGTGCTCCACCTGCTCTACGCCCGTTTCTACACGAAGGTGCTGAGAGACATGGGCATGACGCGCGCAGACGAGCCGTTCCTCGCCCTCCTCTCCCAGGGCATGGTCATCAAGGACGGGGCGAAGATGTCAAAGTCCAAGGGCAACGTGGTGGATCCCGACGAACTGATCCGCCGCTACGGGGCCGACACCGCGCGCCTGTTCTCGCTGTTCGCGGCGCCGCCGGAAAAGGATCTCGACTGGAACGACCGCGGAGTGGAGGGGGCCTCCCGCTTCCTCAACCGCGTGTGGCGCTTCGTGCACGGCCACCTCGACGAGCTGCGGGCGGCGGGCGGCGCGGCGGCTTCTGTGGGCGAGCTCTCCGATGCCGGGCGCGCGTTCCGGCGCGTCATCCACGAGACCATCGCCCGGGTGACCGAGGACATTGACAAGGACTTCCACTTCAACACCGCGATCAGCGCGGTGATGGAGCTCGTCAACGCCCTGCACGACTTCGACCGCGACTCCATGGACCGTATGGGGCGCGCGGAGCGGCAGCGTTTGCTCCGTGAGGCGGTGGAGACTCTGCTCCTGCTCCTCGGCCCGGTCACGCCGCACATCACGGAAGAGCTGTGGAGCGTGCTCGGGCACGGCGAGAGCCTGTTCCGCCGCGCGTGGCCCGTCGCCGATCCGGCCGCGCTCAAGCGCGAAGAGGTCGTTATCATCGTGCAGGTGGACGGCAAGGTGCGAAGCCGCCTCACCGTGGACGTCGCCGCCCCCGAGCGCGACGTTCAAGACAAGGCCCTCGCCGACGCGAAGGTGCGGCCCTGGCTCGATGGCCGCCAGGTCGCCAAGGTCGTCGTGGTCCCGGGGCGCCTCGTCAACGTGGTCACCCGGGCGTGAGCCGTTACCTTCTCGTCGCCGTTCTTGTCGCCGCGGTCACGGTTCCGAATGCCTGCGGGTACAGCACGAAGGGGAACCTACCGCCGCACATCAAGACCGTCGCGGTGCCCACCTTCAAGAACAAGACGCAGGAGCCCGCGGTGGAGAGCACCGTCACCGCCGCGGTGATCAACGCCTTCACCACCAGCGGCAAGCTTCGCGTGGTGCCCATCGGGCAGGCCGACTCGATCCTGGATGGAGAGGTGGTGGGCTACGATGTCCAGTCCACCTCCGTAGACCGGCGGATCAACATCCGGCAGTACCGGCTCGTGGTCACCCTCAACATCGAGTTTCGCGACGTCAAGCAGGGGGAAATGCTGTTCCGTCAGCATGGACTGACAGAGCAGGCGGACTTCAACGTGCCGTTCGAAGTATCCGCCACGATCAGCCGTGAGGAGGGAGCCGTCCGTCGGGCCGCTCTCGACATCGGCAGGAAGGTCGTGAACCTGGTGGTGGACCGCTTCTAGTGGACGCCCGCTAGTGGACTACGCGGGGCTTCTCCGCGCCGCCGAGGCGGGGCGCACGCCGCCGGTGGTCCTGGTCCACGGCGCCGAGCCCGTCCTCCTCGAAGACGTGGTCGCCGTCGTCACCCGCGCCCTGTTTCCCGATCCCGCCGACGCCGCCCTGTCGCGCGAGGCGGTCGATGCGCGTGAGGCGGGTGCCGAGTCTCTGGTCCGCTCGGCCCTGACGCTGCCGTTTCTCGGCGGGCGCCGGCTCGTGATCGCGCGCGGGGTGGAGTCGCTCGCCGCAAAGGCGGGGGAGCCGCTCGCCGCGTACGTGGCGGCGCCGAACCCGACCTCGGTGCTCCTGCTCCTGGCGGGGGTGGAGATGAGCGCCGGCCACTGGCTCCTCCGCGCGGTCCCCGCGGGTGCCGTGGTCCCGTTGCCGAAGCCGGTGGGGCGGGCCCTCGTGACCTGGCTGCGCACCCGCGCCGGCGCGGAGGGCTACGAGCTGAGCGAGGACGCCGCCGCGCTGCTCGTGGAGCTGGTGGGCGACGATCTCACCGCCCTGGCCGGCGAGGTGACCAAGGCCGCCCTGGCGGGCGGGCCCGACAACCGCCGCGTCACGCCACACGAGGTGCGCGCGGTGGTCGGAGCGCACCGCTTGCGGCACATCTTCGATCTCACTCGCGCGGTGGCCGAGCGCGACGTGGGAATGGCGCAGAGCGTCCTGGGCGCGCTCCTCACCGCCGGCGAGGAGCCACTCGCCGTGCTCGGGATGCTGGCGCGCGAGGCGCGCTCCGTCTGGCAGGCCCGCGAGTGGCTGCGCGAGGGGCGGCGCGAGGACGAGGTGGCGCGGCTCCTGCGCCGTCCGCCCGCGGTGGCGGCGGCGCTGGTCACGCTCGCCCGCGCGCTCCGCGACGGCGCAGCGGCGCGACGCCTCGTGCGCTGCTGGGAAGTCGAGCGCCGTCTCAAGCTGGGCGGCGCGGCCCGACCCGAGCTCGCCCTTCTCATCGCGGATCTGTGCGCCGCCTGATGGCGGCCCGCCGCCGCAGGGCGTGGGCGGCGGCGCTGCTCGCCCTGGTCGGGGTCACGCCGACCTCCGCCGCGCCGGCCCCCCGGCTGCTCGCCGGCGCCGCCTCCGTCGACATCGCGCTGCCCGAGGGCACGCCGTTGGCCGGCTACGGCGGCTTTCCGCGCCGGGCGTGGTTTCCCGACCTCCTCGACCGCTATCCCAATGCGTTCTGGTTCCGCCCGTCACAGGGCGTGCACGACGCCGTGAAGGCGCGCGCGCTGGCTCTCGACGACGGGCGCGAAGGCCTCATCTGGCTGGCGGTCGACCTCGTGGGCGCCGACCCGAGCCTGGTCGCCGAGCTGCGTGGCCGCCTCGTGCGGGCTGGCATCAACCCGACCGGCCTCGTGCTGTCCGCCTCGCACACCCACTCAGGGCCCGGCGCCTACGCGACGTCGACCCTCTTCGCGTTCATCGCGGTCGACCGCGCCGCGCCCGCGGTGCGCGCTCGCATCCTGGACGCGCTCGAGCGGGCGGCCCGCGAGGCCCACGGACGCCGCGCGCCGGCGCGGGTGGGCACCGGCGTGGGCGAGGTGAGGGGGATCACGCGAAGCCGCCTGCGCGCCCCCCTCGATCCGGAGCTCGGCGTGCTGAAGGTCGTCGCCACAGACGGGCGGCCCATCGCCCTCGTGTGGAACTACGCCATCCACGGCACCGCGCTCGGCCGGGACAACTTGCTCGTCTCCGGCGATCTCATGGCCGACGCGTCGACCCGCATCGAGCATCGGCTGGGCGTCCCCGCGCTGTTCGTCAACGGCGCGGTGGGCGACGTGAGCCCGGCCGCGCGGGGATGGAGCGGCGCCGCCCAGATCGGCGAGCGGCTGGCGCGCGCGGCGCTCGCGGTGTGGGACCGCGTGGAGCCCGAGGCGGACGCGTCCCTCGACCTGGCCGCCGGCCGCGCCGCGCTGCCCGCGCCCGCAGTGTCCGCGCGGAACTGTCTGGGGCGCTGGCTGCCGGGCTGGCTCCGTCTGGGCCTCGGCGCGGCGCTTCCGCGCACCGCCGAGCTGCTCGCCGTGCGCATCGGCGACGGCGCGTGGGTGAGCGTGCCGGGCGAGCTCCAGACGCGTCTGGGCCAGGAGATCAAGGCGGCCCGGCTGGGACGCTTCGAGCACGTGTTCGTGGCGGGCACATCGAACGACTACCTCGGCTACTTCGTCGATGCCGACGCCTACGCGCACCCCAGCTACGTCTCGTGCGCGAGCCTCTACGGCGAGCGGGGCGGGGAGCTGGTCCGTGATGCCGCGGTGGCGCTACTCGCCCGCCTCGGCGCGGCGGCCGAAGCGGGGCGGCGATGACGAGCTACTTCGCGGCGACGAGCTTGCGCGCGAGCGCGGATTTCTTGCGGGCGGCAGTGTTGCGGTGGAGGATGCCGCGGGTGACCGCCTTGTCGATGGTGCGGATCGCCTCCCGGATGGCGTTGCCGTCGGCGGCCCCCTCGGTGACGCGGGCGTCCTTCACGGCGGAGCGGACCTGGCTGCGGATGGCGCGATTGCGCAGGCGCCGCTTCTCGTTCTGCTTCATGCGCTTCCGGGCGGACCGCGTATTGGCCACTGACTCCTCCTCGAGTTCTCGTGATGTGCCTGGTCGGACCGCAGGCAAAACCTGACCTTACCGTCCGGTCCAGACCGTGTCAAGGAGTTTGTCCCTTTGAGCGACACACAGCACGACGCGCGGGCCGGCGTGGTGAGCGCAGTGGGGAGCATCGGCGCGGCGACCCTCGCGAGCCGGGTGCTCGGCTATGTGCGCGACATGGTCGTCGCGCGCGCGTTCGGCGCGGGCCCCGTCACCGACGCCTTCTTCGTGGCCTTCCGCGTGCCGAATCTCCTCCGCCGGCTCCTCGCCGAAGGCGCGCTGTCCACCGCAGTGATCCCGGTGTTCGCCGAGTATCTCGCCGCGGGCGGCCGCGCCGCCTTCCTCGCCATGGTGCGCGCGGTTGCGGGCGCGACGACCCTGACGCTCTGCGCGGTGACGCTGGTGGGCATTCTCCTCGCGCGCCCCATCGTGACCGTCATGGCGCCGGGGTGGCTTGCCGATCCCGCGCTGTTCAACCTGGCGGTGAGCCTCACCCGCATGATGTTCCCGTACCTCCTCCTCGTGGGCCTGGCCGCCCTCGCCACCGGAGTCCTGAACGTCCATCACCGCTTCTTCACCGCCGCGTTCGGCCCCGCGGTGCTCAACGTGGGGATGATCGCGGCCGTGCTCCTGCTCGCGCGGCGCTTCGAGCCTCCGATCGTGTCACTGGCGGTGGGCGTGCTGGTGGGGGGGCTCGGCCAGCTCCTCGTGCAGCTCCCCGAAGTCCATCGCGTGGGCGTCCCGCTCCGTCCCTCCGGTGACTGGCGGCACCCCGCGGTTGTCCGCATCGCGCGGCGGCTCTTGCCCGCCGCGTTCGGGCTGGCCGCGGTGCAGGTCACCGTGGTACTGAACACCCTGCTCGCGTCGCTGCTGCCGGGCGGGAGCATCTCGTATCTGTACTATGCCGACCGCGTCATGGAATTCCCGCTGGGCGTCTTCGGCATCGCGTTGGCCACCGCCTCGCTCCCCACAATGGCGGCCCAGGCCGCGCGGGGAGACCGGGCCGGCCTCACCGATACGCTGAGCTTCTCCCTCCGACTGTCCGCCTTCGTGGCAATCCCGGCCGCGGCGGGCCTCCTGGCCCTGGGCGCGCCCATCGTCGGTCTCCTGTTCCAGCGCGGCCGGTTCAGCCCGGAGGACGCCGCGGCCACCACCGTTGCGCTGGCGGCCTATGCGGTCGGCCTGCCGGCGTTCTCGGCCACCCGGATCGCCGCCCAGACGTTCTACGCCCTCGGCGACACCCGCACGCCCGTGCTGCTGGGCCTGCTTTCGGTGCTGGTGAACGTGGGGCTGGCCCTCGGCCTCATGTGGCCGCTCGCGCACGCGGGACTCGCCCTGGCCTCGTCCCTCTCCGCGTACGTGAACCTGCTCGCGCTGCTCTGGGCCCTGCGCCGCCGACTCGGACTCATCGGCGGGCGTGCCCTCGCGCGCGCGGTGGGCCGGACCGCCGTCGCGACCGTGGCGCTCTGGCTGGTCGCCCGCGTCCTCGCGCCCGCATGGGATGGCACCGTGCATGCCGTTGCCCTCACCATCGCGGCCATCGTGGGCGGTGCGCTCGCCTTCGGGGTCGGGGCGGCGCTCCTCCGCGCGCCGGAGCTGACCGCGCTGCTCGGCATCCTACGCCGGCGCCGCTGATGTCCAGCGAGGGCTTGCTCGCGCCCCGTTCGCGGTGATAGAGTTCGCTATGCTCCGGCAGTTCGCAGTAGGCAGGTTCGGTTGTCGCGCCTCCCTCGGTCGCCCGCGGTACCCCCTCCGGAAGCCGTAGATGGATGCGGTGGTCGAGTATCTCCAGGCCCTCCAGACGGAGCGGGGGGCCTCTCGCAACACCCTGCTCGCGTACCGGCGCGATCTCGCCGACTTCGGGCGCTACCTCGCGCGTCCACGCCGCCCTCTGCATGCGCTCACCGCGCGCGACGTGACCGACTATCTGCTCACGCTGCGCCGCCGCGGCCTCGGCGCCCGCAGCGTGGCGCGGCGGCTTTCCGCGGTGCGTGGACTCTACCGCCACCTGCTGCGTGAGGGTGCGGTGCGGCGCGATCCCACCGAGCAGGTCGAAAGCCCCCGCCCGCCGCGGCGACTGCCGCGCACGTTGTCCATCGAGGACGTCGCTGCCCTGATCGAGGCCCCGGATACTTCCCGCCCCGATGGGCTGCGCGATCGCGCGTTGCTGGAGCTGATGTATGCCTCCGGCATGCGCGCGTCGGAAGTCCTCGTCCTGCGGGTGGAGGACCTCAATGTGGCCGCGGGCTACGTCGTCTGCACGGGGAAGGGGAGTCGGCAGCGCCTCGTGCCGGTGGGCGCTCAGGCGCTGCACTGGGTGCGCCGCTATCTGGACGGGGGGCGCCGTGTCGCGCGCAGCCCCGACGCCGGGATCCTCTTCCTCAACCCCCGCGGCCGGACGCTCTCGCGCCAGGGCCTGTGGGGCATTCTCAAGCGGTGCGCCCGGCGCGCCGGGCTGCGTGCGGGCGTGTCCCCGCACACGCTCCGGCACTCGTTCGCGAGCCATCTCCTCGAGCGCGGCGCCGACCTGCGCAGCGTGCAGGCGATGCTCGGCCACGCCGATATCTCGACGACCCAGATCTACACGCACCTGCCGTCGACCGTCGTGCGCGACATGTACCGGAAGTTTCACCCACGCGCGCGCACCGCGGCGCGCGTCCGGAGCTAGCCGCCGATGGCACGCGCCGGCCACGCCTATCCGCAGGCCGATCCCCACGCGGCGGGGCTCATGGACCGGCGCGTGCTCGCGGCCCCGCGCGGGACGCGCGTGGCCGCCGGGCTGGCCGCGCTGGAGCGCGCCGGCGCCACCGTGCTGCTGCTCGGCCCTTCCGCGGCGGTGCGTGAGGCCGAGCTGGCGCGCGCGGCCCGCTGGGGGCTGGGGGGCGTCGACGCGAGCGCCCTCGCCTGGCAGGACGTGCCGGTGGTCGCCGCCGACACTCCGGAGATCGCGGTGCGCCGCCTCGTGCGGGACGGCGTCCCGCTGGCGCTCGTGCGCGAGCGTGGCCGCATCGTGGGCGTGATCGATGGGCGTGCCCCCGGCTGGGCGCGCCCCGCCCTGTCGGTGGCCCCGCGGCTCGAGCAGCCCGGCGATCCCGCGCGCGAGACGATCGTCTGGCTGCTGCGACTGGCGGGCAAGCTCGGCGAGGCCATGGGCGTCACGGTGTGGGCGGCGGGCGGCTTCGTGCGCGACCTGCTTCGCGACGCGGGCCCGCTGGACGTCGATCTGGTCGTCGAAGGCGATGCGCCCGCGTTCGCGCGGCGCCTCGCCGACGAGGTGCGCGGGCACGTCACCATTCACCGCGCCTTCGGGACCGCCTCGGTAGAGGACGGGCGCACGGTGGACGGCGCCGCCCTGCCGCGGATCGACGTCGCGACGGCCCGCCGCGAGCGCTACGCGGCGCCCGGAGCGCTCCCCAGCGTCGAGGCCGCGCCGCTCGCCGACGATCTCCTACGCCGGGACTTCACCATCAATGCCATGGCGGTGGGCCTGTCGCCCGGGGCGTTCGGCCGTCTCGTCGACGTGGCGGGCGGACAGCGTGACCTCGACCGGCGCCGCCTGGTGCCGCTCCAGCCGCTGTCGTTCGTGGAGGATCCCACGCGCATCTTCCGGGCCGCGCGCTACGTGGCGCGGCTGGGCTTCACCCTCGATGCGCAGGGCCGCCGCGCGCTGCGACTGGCGCTCGACGGGCGCGCGTATCCAGCGTTGTCGGGCACGCGCCTCCTCGCCGAGATCGCCCTCGCGCTCCGCGAGTCCGCGGGGTGGCGCGCCCTGACCCTGCTGCTCGACTGGGGCGCCTTCCGGCTCTGGGACCGCGGCCTCCGGGGCGGGGCGCCGGTCCGCGAGCGGCTGGGGGCGGCGCGCCGGCTCCTCGCCTGGCTGGGCGACCGTGTGTCCGCGGACGACGCGCTCGAGCTCGTCGTGCTCGCCATTCTCGTGGACCAGCCGCCCGGCGTCGGACGCCGCGCGCTGGCGCGACTCCGCTGGGTGGGAGGGCGCGGGGCGCGGCTCGCCGAGGCGCTGTCGCGCGGGCCGCGCCTGGCCGCCCGAGTCGCCACCCCGGGGCTGCGGGCGAGCGCGGTGGCGGCGGCTGCGCGCGGGGGCCCGGTGCAGACGGTGCTGGCCGCGTGGCTCGTCGCCACGCCGGGGGCGCGGCGGCGACTGCAGTGGTTCCTCCGGGAGGGCCGCCACGTCAAGCCGAGCCTCGACGCGGCGGCGCTGATCGCCGCGGGCATCCCCCGGGGGCCCGCCCTGGGCAAGATGCTCGACGCCCTCCGCGATCTTCGCCTCGACGGCGGGACGACCGCCGACGAGGAGCGATACGTGCAGCGCGAACGTGCCCGACATCGGAAAGGAGAGTCCGCGTGACGCCGAAATTCGTGTTCGTGACGGGAGGGGTGATCTCGTCCCTGGGCAAGGGCCTGGCGGCGGCCTCCATCGGCTCGCTGCTGGAGGCTCGCGGTTTCCGGGTGACGCTGCTCAAGCTCGACCCGTACATCAACGTGGACGCCGGGACGATGAGCCCGTATCAGCACGGCGAGGTATTCGTCACCGACGACGGCGGCGAGACCGACCTCGACCTCGGGCACTACGAGCGCTTCACCTCCGCGCGAATGACGCGCGACAACAACATGACCACGGGCAAGATCTACGGAACGGTGATCGAGCGCGAGCGCCGAGGCGATTACCTCGGGAGAACGGTTCAGGTGATCCCGCACATCACGGACCAGATCAAGGCCTCGATCCGGAAGGTCTCGGCCGGCGTCGATGTGGTGATCGTGGAGGTGGGCGGCACGGTGGGCGACATCGAGGGCCTGCCGTTCCTCGAGGCCATCCGCCAGTTCAAGAAGGACGTGGGCAAGGAGCACGTGATCTACGTGCACCTGACCCTGGTGCCGTTCATCCAGGCGGCGTCCGAGCTCAAGACCAAGGCCACCCAGCACTCGGTCAAGGAGCTGCGCGCGATCGGTATCCAGCCCGACGTCCTCCTGTGCCGTACGGACAAGGAGCATCCGCTGACGCCGTCCATCAAGTCCAAGATCGCGCTGTTCTGTGACGTCGAGGAGGAGGCGGTGGTGGCGGCGCGCGACGTCGACACGATCTACGAGGTGCCGCTCGCCTTCCACGAGCAGGGGCTCGACGAGAGCGTGTTGCGGCTGCTCGGCCTGCCGGAGCGGGCGTCGGACCTCGCCCGCTGGGAGGAGATCGTGCGGCGCATCAAGTCGCCGCGGCACCACGTGCGTGTCGGCGTGGTCGGCAAGTACATCGAGGTGAAGGACTCCTACAAGAGCCTCTACGAGGCGCTCACTCACGGCGGCATCGCGCACGAGGCGGCGGTGGAGATCGTGTGGCTGGACGCCGAGCGTCTCGAGCGCGAGGGGCTGGCCGGCCACGTGGCGGGACTCGACGGCATTCTCGTGCCCGGGGGTTTCGGGGACCGCGGCATCGAGGGGAAGATCCAGGCCATTCGCTACGCGCGGGAGGAGGGGGTGCCCTACTTCGGGATCTGTCTCGGCATGCAGTGTGCGGTGATCGAGTACGCGCGGCACGTGTGCGGGCTGGCGGGCGCGAACTCCACGGAGTTCGATCCCCGCCCCGCCCACAACGTGATCGATCTCCTGCCCGAGCAACGCGGGATCACCGACAAGGGCGGCACCATGCGCCTTGGCCTCTACCCGATCACCCTCACCGAGGGCAGCGTGGCTTCGCGGGTGTTCGGCGCCGGCGCCATCCAGGAGCGCCACCGGCACCGCTATGAGGTCAACAACGACTACCTGCGCGAGCTCGAGAAGCACGGGCTCCGCATCTCCGGCATCTGGCCGGCCAAGGGGCTGGTGGAGGTCGTCGAGCTGCCCGATCATCCGTGGTTCGTGGCGGGGCAGTTCCACCCCGAGTTCCGCTCGCGGCCGTGGGATCCCCATCCGCTGTTCGCCGCATTCATCCGGGCCGCCCTGGATCATCAGGGGAAGGGCTAGCCGGGCGATCATGCCGCACTCCGTGCGGGTTGGCGGCCTCACGATCGGCGGGGGCGCCCCCCTCGTCCTCATCGGGGGGCCCTGCGCCATCGAGAACGAAGAGCACGCGGTCATGGTGGCGGAGCGTCTCAAAGCCATCACCACCGCCGCGCGCGTCCCGCTCATCTACAAGTCGTCCTACGACAAGGCCAATCGCTCGTCGATCAATTCCTACCGCGGACCCGGGCTCAAGGAAGGGCTGCGCATCCTCCGCCGGGTGAAGGAGGCCACCGGGCTGCCCGTCCTCTCCGACGTGCACGACGTGGCCGAGGTCGGCCCCGCCGCCGAGGTATTGGACGTGCTGCAGGTGCCGGCCTTCCTCTGCCGCCAAACCGATCTGCTCCTCGCGTGCGGCCGCACCGGCAAGCCGGTCAACGTGAAGAAGGGCCAGTTCGTCGCGCCCCGCGACATGGGCAATGCGGTCGAGAAAGTTCTCTCCACCGGGAACACGGGCATCCTCCTCACCGAGCGCGGCACCAGCTTCGGCTACAACAATCTCGTCGTGGACTATCGCGGCCTCGCCATCATGCGGGAGCTGGGCTATCCGGTGGTATTCGATGCCACGCACTCGGTGCAGCTGCCCGGCGGGCTGGGCACCCGCTCGGGCGGCGAGCGGCAGTACGTGCCCCTCCTCGCCCGCGCCGCGGTGGCGGTAGGGGTGGACGCGCTGTTCATGGAGATGCACGAGGAGCCCGACCGCACGCTCCCCGATGGGCGCCCGCTCTCCGACGGGCCGAACATGCTGCGGCTCGACGATCTTCCGCGTCTCCTCGGCGAGCTCCAGTCGATCACCGCCGGGCTCGGTGGCCGCGGCGGGAGCCCATGATGGATCGCGGGCGGCTCCTCGCCCTCGCCGAGCGCGTCTTGCGCCTGGAGGCCGAGAGCATCCAGGCCCTCGTCGCACGCCTGGACGACCGGTTCATCGCTGCGGTGGACCTCCTGTACCGCTGCTGCGGGCGCGTGATCGTCACCGGCATCGGGAAGTCGAGCCACGTCGCGCGGAAGGTCGCTGCGACCATGGCGAGCACGGGCACGCCCGCCTACTTCCTGCACCCGGCGGAAGGTGTCCATGGCGACGTGGGGATGGTCGCGCAGGGGGACGTCGCGGTGGTGTTCTCCAACTCGGGGGAAACCGACGAGCTGCTGGCAGTGCTCCCGGCGATCAAGCGCCTGAGCGTGCCGGTGGTCTTGCTCACCGGCAACGCGGCCTCCAGCCTCGCGCGCCAGGCCGACGTGGTCGTGGACGTGGGCGTCCGCGAGGAGGCCTGTCCCATGAACCTGGCGCCGACCTCCAGCACCACCGCCGCGCTCGCCATGGGGGACGCGCTCGCGATGGCGCTGCTGGAGCTGCGGGGACTGCGCGCGGAGGACTACGCGGCCCTGCATCCCGGGGGCACGCTGGGGTGGCGGACGCTCGTCAAGGTGCGCGACCTCATGCAAACGGGCGGGGAAGTTCCGGTGGTGCCGGAGAGCGCCAGCATGAAGCAGGCGCTCGAGGAGATGACGGCCAAGCGGCGAGGCATGACGACGGTGGTGGACGCGGCGGGCCGTCTGGTGGGGATCATCACGGACGGCGACCTCCGGCGCCTGCAGCTGGCGGGCGGCCCCCTGCTGGACCGGCGGGCGGGAGATTGCATGTCGCGACACCCCAAGCGCATCGAGGCGGACGCGCTCGCCGCCGCCGCGCTCGCGATGATGGAGGCGCATCAGATCACGAGCCTCATCATCACCGACGACGAGCGGCGTCCCGCCGCCTTCATCCATCTCCACGACATCCTGTCCTCGAAGATCGCGTGACCTTTGGCGAGCCGCAGCCGAAGGCGCGGCGAGCGGATACGGTGATGGGTCCGAGCGACGCGAGGGACGAGCCGCAGCCGAAGGCGAGGCGAGCGGATAGATGATGGTGTCCCGAGCGGAGCGAGGGCCGTCCCTGGCCTCCCGCGCCCGGAAGGTGACGATGCTCGTGCTCGACGTGGACGGCGTCCTCACGGACGGGCGGCTCCTGTACGGAGCGGCCGGGGAGGAGATCAAGCGCTTCCACGTCCGTGACGGCTACGCGCTGGTGGCGGCGCGGCGCGCGGGCCTCACGGTGGCGGTGATCTCGGGCCGGGTGTCCGCAGCGGTGACACGGCGGATGGCCGAGCTCGGGGTGGACGAGGTGCATCAGGGCGTGGACGACAAGCGCGCGTGTCTCGTGGCTCTCGTGGCGCGCCTCGGCGCAAGTCGCGCGCAGGTCGCAGCGATGGGCGACGACGTCCCCGACGTGCCGTTGCTGCGCGAGGCGGGGCTGGCCCTGGCGCCCTCCGACGCGGCGCGGGAGGTACGCCGTGTCGTCCATTGGACATCGCGGTATCCTGGCGGACGAGGCGCGGTTCGCGATGCGGTGGAGATGCTGCTGGGCGCCCGCCACGCCTGGCCGCCCCCTATCTCCGCAACACGGTAGGCCGGACGCGTCGTTGAGGAAGATTATTGCCTCCTGCCTTTCTGATGTGTTAGCGTGGTATTGAAATTGCATACCCAGCGGATCTCTCGGATCATCTTCGTGAGCGTGACCCTCTTCGTCGTGGTCATCGTGGGGGTGCTGGTGCTGCGTGGTCGCGGCGCACAATCGCTGCCGGCGGAGCCGGTCGACACGAAGGCGGACTACCGCATCAAGGAAGTGAACCTGCAGGAAGAGATGAAAGATGGCGTGCGTTGGCAGCTCCAGGCCGATCAGGCCGAGAGCTTCCAGCAAGCCGGCAAGACGATTCTCAGGAAAGTGCGCATCGAGATCCACGAGCCTGATCGAAGCTGGACGGTGACGGGAGACGAGGGCGAAATGGTCGAGGCCAGTAAGGATGTCGAGCTCAAGGGGCACGTGATCCTGATCTCGAGCGATGGCATGCGGCTCGAGACCACGCGCCTGCGGTGGGACGCCGACACCAAGCGCGCCTGGACGGACGAGCCGGTCACCGTCTACCAGAGAGGGGCGGTTGTGAAGGGCCAGGGGCTCGATGCGCGGGTGGGTGACCGGAACACGCAAATCCGGGGGCGCATCCGGGCGACGTTCGGCGGGCCCGAGGCCGCGACGCCCGAGTCGCGACCCGGTGTCGCGCTGCCACAGCCGGCGGGGCGATGATGCGCCGGCTCGTGCTCGCCGCGCTCGGGCTCTCGCTGGCGCTCGCGACCGTGGGCGCCGCGGATGCGCAGAGCCGGCGCCGCCCCGCGGCGGCCCCGGCGGATCCCACGAAGGCGAGCGCGCCCACCGCGAAGACTCAGAGCTCCGCCTCGAGCGCGCCGGATGCCGCCAAGGCCCCCCGGGGCGCCAATCCGGACCAGCCGGTGAACGTGGACGCCGACAAGCTCGAATCCGACCAGAAGCAGGGACTCGTGATCTTCACCGGCAACGTCATCGCCCAGCAGAACGGCTCGACTCAGTACGCCGACCGCATGGAGGTCTACCTCGACTCGGCGAGCAACCGCGTGCTCCGGACGGTGTCCACCGGCTCAGTGAAGATCATCACGCGAGACTGCCGGACGGGGACGGCCCAGCGCGCGGAGTACTACGACGCCGAGCAGCGCGTGGTGCTGATCGGCGACGCGCGGGTGTGGCAGGACGAGAACGTGGTGACCGGCGATCGCATCACGATCTACCTCGCCGAGGACCGCAGCGTGGTCGAGGGTGGCCCCCAGGGCCGCGTGAAGGGCGTCTTCTATCCGAAGCGCGAAGGCGAGGGCGCCGCCGTGGCGGCCCGCCCCACGCCAGGCGCCGCCTGCAAGCAGTCCTAGCGCCATGGAAGGTCTCGTCGCCCAGGGGCTCGTGAAGCGCTTCCGCAACCGCGTCGTGGTCGATCGCGTCAGCGTCGACATCCAGCGGGGCGAGATCGTGGGGCTCCTCGGGCCCAACGGCGCGGGCAAGACGACGTCCTTCTACATGATCGTCGGCCTCCTGCGCGCGGAGGGTGGCCACATCTTCCTCGAGGGGGAGGACATCACCGACTTGCCCATGTACCAGCGCTGCCGGCGGGGCATGGGCTACCTCCCGCAGGAGTCGTCGGTGTTCCGCAAGCTCACGGTGGAGGAAAACCTCCTCGCAATTCTGGAGACGATGGACCTCACCGAGGAGGAGCGGATGGCGCGCCTGCGGGTGCTCCTCGCCGAGCTCGATCTCACGCCACTGGCCCGCCACAAGGCCTTCACGCTGTCGGGCGGCGAGCGGCGCCGGCTCGAGATCACGCGGGCGCTCGCGACCAACCCGCGGTACCTCCTCCTCGACGAGCCCTTCACCGGCATCGACCCTATCGCCATCGGGGACATCCAGGAGATCATCGGCCGGCTCCGCGAGCGGGGCATTGGCGTCCTCATCACCGATCACAACGTGCGGGAGACCCTCGCCATCACCGACCGCGCGTACATCCTTTACCACGGCCAGATCCTCGCCGCCGGCACCGCGCACGAGCTTGCCGGCAACCCGCGGGCGCGCGAGATCTATCTGGGCGAGAAGTTCTCGCTCTGAGGCCGGTCCGGAGCCACTGACCCATGCGATTGGTCCAGCGTCTCAGCCAGCGGGTGGTGATGACCCCGCTGCTCCAGCAAGCGATCCAGCTCCTGCAGTTGTCGACCCTCGAGCTCAAGGAGGTGGTCGAGCAGGAGCTGAAGGAAAATCCCCTCCTCGAGGAGGTGCAGACCGACACCGCCGAGCCCCAGCCCGAGCAGGAGATGCAGGGGCCGGAGATCGCCGAGATGGCGCCGGCCCCGCCGAGCGAGACGCCCACCAAGAGCGAGGCCACGGTGGACGGTGAGCGATCGGACGACCTGCCCTTCGACATCAACCAGGCGATGTTCGACGACGGGCCCGAGGAGCGGACGCCAGTCTCCACCGAGGAGCGCGACGACCTGCCCTTCGAGAATCTGGGACGCACCGAAACGTCGCTCACCGATCATCTCGTCGAGCAGCTCCGCATGGCCACCGACGATCCCATCGTCGTCGCCATCGGAGAGGCGATCATCGGGAACCTCGACGAGGACGGCTACCTGCGCGCGGAGACCGCGGAGATCGCCGAGCAGCTCGGGCGGCCGATCGACGAGGTCGACAAGGTTCTGATCCTCGTCCAGGGCTTCGACCCGTCGGGAGTGGCGGCGCGGAGCATTCAGGAATGCCTCCTCCTGCAGCTGCGGGCGGACGCCGAGCCGGACCCGGTGTCGGTGGAGATCGTCGAGAAGCACATGGAGGATCTCGAGCGGCGGCGCTACGCGGAGATCGCGCGCGCCCTCAAGCTGCCCCTGGACCGCATCATGGAGTCGGTGGAGGAGATCCGCGGGCTCGAGCCGAAGCCGGGTCGGCGCTTCCTCGTGGTGGACTCCCGCTACATCGCGCCCGACGTCACGCTCCAGAAGATCGGGGACGACTACGTCGTGGTGCTGAATGAGGAGGGCATTCCCCGCCTGCGGGTGAACTCCCTCTACCGCTCGCTCCTGCGCGGCTCGGCGGGGGAGGACAAGCAGTTCGTCGAGCAGAAGCTCCGCTCGGCGCTCTGGCTCATCAAGAGCGTGGAGCAGCGGCAGCGTACCCTTCGCAAGGTGGCCACGAGCCTGGTGAAGTTCCAGCGGGAATTCTTCGACCGCGGCCTGCCGTACCTCAAGCCTCTCGCGCTCCGGGACGTCGGCGAGGACATCGGCATGCACGAGTCGACGATCAGCCGGGTCACCACCAACAAGTACATCCAGACCCCGCAGGGGCTCTACGAGCTCAAGTGGTTCTTCCACAGCGGCATCGCGTCCACCAACGGTGACGTCGTCTCCTCGGTCTCCGTCAAGAAGACCATCCAGGACCTCGTCGCCGGGGAGGATCCGGGCAAGCCCTACTCAGATCAGGACATTGCCAAAACCCTGCACGCCAAGGGGCTGACCATCGCACGCCGGACGGTGGCGAAGTACCGCGAGGAGCTGGGGATACTTCCCTCGCACCAGCGTCGGATGGCGCCCAAGAAGCGTTGATCCGTCCGCCATGCAGGTCCTCATCAGCGCGCGCGGGCTGACCATCTCCGCGACCTACCGGGCCAGCCTCCAGGAGCGGGTGGCGAAGGCGGCCGGGCGCGTGCCCAAGCCGATCGAGGCCCGGGTGACGCTGACACGCGAGCGGAACCGGCGTACCGCCGCCGTCACGCTCCTCGCCAAGCACCACACGTTTCGCAGCGAGGAAACCGCGCTGGATCTCGCCGCCGCGGTGGATGCGGCGCTCGCGGCGCTGACACGCCAGGTCCGAGAGCTGAAGGACCGCCTCCGCGGCCACAAGCCCGCCGGGCGCAAAGCCCTCCCGCGCATGAGCGGGGACACCGATGGCGCGCCTCCCTCCGTCGAGGTGCGGCAGGTCCCGATCAAACCGATGTCGGTGGACGAGGCCGTGGCGCAGATCGGGCTGGCTCACGAGCCGTTCTTCGTCTTCACCAACGCGCGGACCGACACCCTCAACGTCCTGTACCGTCGCCGTGGGGGCGGCTATGGTCTCATCGAGCCCGTGGCATGAGCGTGCCCGCGGTTCCCCCCGCCGCCTCGATCCGCTTCGTGATCATCACCGGGCTCTCCGGCGCGGGGAAGAGCTTCGCGATCAAGTGCTTCGAGGACCTCGGCTACTTTTGCGTGGACAATTTGCCCACCACCCTGATCCCCACCTTTGCGGAGCTCTGCGCCCAGTCCAGCCGCGACATCCGCAACATCGCCCTCGGGGTGGACGTGCGCGAGGGGGAGTACCTCGAGCACCTCCTGGAGATCCTGGGCGGGCTCCGCGCCACCGGGCACTCGCCCGAGGTCCTGTTCCTGGAGGCATCGGACGAGATCCTCGTGCGGCGCTATCACGAGAGCCGGCGCCGTCACCCCCTCGCCGGCGAGGGCAATGTCGTCGACGGGATCCGCGCGGAGCGGAAGGCGCTCGCGCACCTGCGCGAGGCGGCCGACCAGATCCTCGACACCTCGTCGCTGACCGTCCACCAGCTCAAGGACCGCCTCGTCGCGATGTACTCGATGCCGCGGCAGCGCGAGCGCCTCACCGTGTCACTGGTCTCGTTCGGCTTCAAGCACGGCATTCCCTACGACGCCGACCTCGTGTTCGACCTGCGCTTCCTGCCCAACCCGCATTTCGTCGAGGCGCTGCGCGCCCACGACGGCCGCGACCGCGAGGTGACCGACTTCGTGTTCTCGCATGCGGAGAGCAAGGAGCTCCTCGCCCGGCTCGAAGACCTCATCGGTTTCCTCCTGCCGCTGTATCAGCGTGAGGGCAAGGCGTACCTGACCATCGCGCTGGGCTGCACCGGTGGCAAGCATCGCTCCGTCGCCTTCGTCGAGGCCCTGCGCGGCTTCCTGGACGGGCAGGGACGGACGCCGCTCGTGCGCCACCGGGATCTGGGACGGGAGTGACCGCCGCCGACACCTCTCTGCGCGCCGAGCTGCGCTTCATCTTCGGCGTCCACAACCATCAGCCGGCGGGAAACTTCGACGGCGTGATGGCCGAGGCGGCCACGACCGCCTACCACCCGTTCTTCCAGGCGCTCCACGACGAGCCCGATGTCCGGATGAGCGTGCACTGCTCCGGAAGCCTGCTCGCGTGGCTCCGCGAGCACGCCGCGCCGACCTTCGACCTCCTGGGCGAGCTGGCTTCCCGCGGACAGGTCGAGCTCCTCGGCGGAGGCTTCTACGAGCCGATCCTCTCCATGCTGCCCGACGCGGACAAGGTGGGGCAGGTGCAGCGTCTCAGCGAGTTCCTCCGCGCGAGCTTCGGGGTGAGGCCGCGCGGGCTCTGGCTCGCCGAGCGTGTGTGGGAGTCGCACCTGCCGCGGGCCCTTCACGCCGCCGGCATCGAGTACGTCGTGGTCGACGACCATCACTTCGACCTCGCCGGGTTCGATCCCGAGAGCCTGGGCGGTTACTACCTCACCGAAGAGCAGGGGACTGCCATCGCGGTTTTCCCCATCAGCGAGCGGCTCCGCTATCTCGTGCCCTTCGCCGAGCCCGCGGAGACGGTGGCGCATCTCGAGGCGCGCCGAACCGCTGGAAGCATCACGTTGATGGATGACGGCGAGAAGTTCGGCGTGTGGCCGGGCACCAACAAGCTCGTCTATGCGGACGGGTGGCTGCGACGCTTCTTCGGCACGCTTCGCGCCCTTCCCTGGTTGAAGCTCTCCACGTTTTCCGACGTGCTCGACACGCTGCCGCCGCGGAGCCGTGTCTACCTGCCCACCGCGTCCTACAGCGAGATGGGCGAGTGGGCGCTCCCCGCCGCGGCGGCGTCCGAGGTCGAGCAGGCGCGCGAGCGTCTCCGCGCGCGGCCTGAGGACGCGCGGCTGGCCGGCCTCCTGCGCGGCGGGCCCTGGCGCGGCTTCCTGGTGAAGTACGCCGAGGTCGGCGACGCATACTGGCGCATGCTGCGGCTGTCGCGCCGGCTGGCGGCGGCCCTGGCGGCGCGTCCGAACGACCCGGCGCTGGTCGAGGCGCGCGACCGGCTCTGGCGCGGGCAGGCCAACGACGCCTACTGGCATGGCGTGTTCGGCGGCTGCTACCTCCCGCATCTTCGCCGCGCGGTGCGCTCGGCGCTGATCGAGAGCGAGCAACGCCTCGCCGAGGCGACGGCCGCGCCCGCGCTCGAATGGGAGGAGGGCGTGGACAACGCGGCAGGGCGGCCCGAGCTGCGTCTCCGGAGCCGGGCGCTCGGGATCACGGTGTGCCCTCACGATGGCGGCGCCATCACCGAGATCGCGTTTCGCGCCCGTCCGCTGGACCTTGCCGACGTGCTCACGCGGCGCCGCGAGGCCTATCACGCCCGCCTGCCGCAGGTCACTGGCGCGGCGCCCGCCGAAGCGCAGGTGCGCAGTATCCACGAGGGGCTCGCCGCCAAGGAGGCGGGCCTCGACCGGCTGCTCGAGTACGACGCCCTCCGCCGGGCCTCGCTGCGTGAGGAGGTGCTCGACCCCGCCGCGCCGCTGGATGCTCTGGACCCCGGGCGTGCGGCGCGCGTCGCTTTCAGCGGCCGGCCCATGGCGCATGCGGTACGCGAGGAGCCGGGCGCCGTCACGGTGGTCCTCACCGCGGACGGCGGCGCGGCCATGCCCCTCGCTGTGGAGAAGCGCGTGCGCCTCGACGCGGAGGGCGCGCGGATGGGCGTCACGTACCGCCTCACGTGGCGAGGACAGGAGGCGCTCGACGCGCGCTGGACGGTGCAATGGAATCTCGCCCTGACCGCGGGCGAGGCGATGGGGCGATATTACCGGCTGCCGGGTCAGCCCTCGCTCGGCGGGCGCGGCGCGCGCGCCAGCGTGCGGGAGCTGACCTTGGTCGATGAGTGGTTCGGGGTGGAGGCCGCGCTGACGTCCGCCGCGCCCGCCGAGCTCGCGTGGGCGCCGGTGGAGACGGTATCCCTCTCCGAGGCCGGACTCGAGCGCATCTATCAGGGCTCGTCGATCGTGTGGGGCTGGCCGCTGCGGCTGGCTCCCGGCGAGACGATCGAGCACGCGCTCGCGCTCGCGATCCGGGTTTTCGCTTGAGACCTCTCGGTACGTGTGCTAACGTGCCGTGAGCACGGCTGAAATCGGTCGGCGTGCGCAACGACTGCACGTTCGACGTGACGCCCGACTAACGTCGACGGAGGACCATGATGGCGCGTGAGGAGTACCTGTTCACATCCGAGTCGGTCACGGAAGGCCACCCTGACAAGATCGCCGACCAGATCTCCGACGCGGTGCTGGACGCAATCCTGGCCCAGGATCCCACCGGGCGCGTGGCCTGCGAGACCCTGCTCACGACCGGCCTGGTCGTGGTGGCCGGCGAGATCACCACGTCCTGCTACGTCGACATCCCAAAGGTCGCCCGCGATACGATCCGCGAGGTCGGCTATACCCGCGCCAAGTACGGCTTCGACTTCGAGACGTGCGGGGTGATCACCGCCATCGACGAGCAGTCGGGCGACATCGCCATGGGCGTGGACAACCTGGGCGCGGGCGACCAGGGGCTGATGTTCGGCTATGCCTGCACGGAGACGCCCGAGCTGATGCCGCTGCCGATCATGCTGTCGCACCGGCTCGTGCAGCGCCTCTCGCAGGTGCGTCGGCGCAACGAGCTCCCCTATCTCCGGCCCGACGGGAAGAGCCAGGTCTCCGTGCGCTACGTGGATGGCCGACCGGTGGGGGTCGAGACCGTGGTCATCTCCACGCAGCACAGTCCCGACGCCTCGCTCGAGCGCATTCGCGAGGAGGTCGTCGAGGCCGTGATCAAGCCCACCATTTCTGCGAACCTGCTCGACAAGCGGGCGGTGTACCACATCAATCCCACCGGTCGCTTCGTGACCGGCGGGCCCATGGGCGATACCGGCCTCACCGGCCGGAAGATCATCGTCGACACGTACGGCGGGTCCTGCCCGCACGGGGGCGGCGCGTTCTCCGGCAAGGATCCGACGAAGGTCGACCGCTCCGCGTGCTACATGGCCCGTCACGTGGCCAAGAACATCGTGGCCGCCGGCCTCGCCGAGCGGGCGCAGGTGCAGGTGGCGTACGCGATCGGCGTGGCCGATCCCGTGTCCATCATGGTGGAGACGTTCGGCACCGGGAAAGTGCCCACCAGCAAGCTCGAGCAGATGGTGCGGCGCCACTTCGACTTCACGCCCGCCGGCATCATCAAGTACCTGAACCTCCGCCGGCCCATCTACAAGCAGACCGCTGCCTTCGGGCACTTCGGGCGCACCGAGCCCGAGTTCACCTGGGAGCGCACCGACCGCGTGAAGGACCTCCGGGACGACGCTGGCATCTGAGCGACGGCGTCACCGCCGCGCTCTGAGGGACTAGGTGGCGAACGGGCGACGCCCGCGACCTGCGGTCTGGTTCCTGCTCGCGTTCCTCGTCCTGGGGATCGTGGGCCAGGCCGTTCCCCTCTATACCGACTGGCTCTGGTTCCAGGAGATCGGCTTCACCCAGGTCTTCACCACCGTGCTCGGCCTGCGGGGCTGGCTCGTGCTGGGGCTCGGGCTCGCGGTGTGGATCTTCCTCTTCGCCAATCTCTGGGTGGCCGCGCGCACCGCCCCGCCGGACGTGCTCTGGGAGCTCGAAGACCAGCTCGGGCTGCCCGGCCGAGCGAGCATCGAGCCCCTGGTCCGACGGCTCCTCCTGCCGGTGACCGCGGTGATCGCGCTCATCGCGGGCGCCCGCGGCAGCGCGGAGTGGGACACGCTGGCCGAGTTCCTCAATGCGACGGCCTTCGGGCGCACCGATCCGATCTTCGGCCGCGACCTCGGCTTCTACTTCTTCCGGCTCCCGTTCTGGCGCCTCCTCTACGCCTGGGGCATCGCGCTCGCGGCCGGCGCCCTCGTCTTGACCGCCGCGGTGTACGTGCTGCAGCGGAGCCTCGTCCTGACCGCGCGGGGCCCGCGGCTGGCCGCCGCCGCGCGGACGCATCTCCTCGTCCTTGGCGCCATCGTCCTCGTCCTCCGCGCCGCCGGCTTCTGGCTGGACCGTTTCGACGTCCTCTACTCGTCCCGGGGCGCGGTGTTCGGCGCGACCTACACCGATGTCAACGCCGCGCTCCCCGTCCTGAACGTGCTCACGGCGCTGGCCCTGCTCTGCGCCGCCGCGTGTCTCGTGCAGATGGGCCGGCCGGGATGGCTCTTCCCAGTGGCCGGGCTCGTGGTGCTGATCGTGGTGTGGGTTGGCGGGCTCGGGCTCTTCCCCGCCGCGCTGCAGCGCCTGCGGGTGAAGCCCAACGAGCTGGCCTTCGAGCGCCCGTACATCGAGCACAACATCCGGATGACCCGGCACGCCTTCGGGCTGGACCGGGTGCAGGAGACGGACTTTCCCGTCGAGGAGCACCTCAATGCCGCCGCCCTCGACCGGAACGCGCTCACCATCAAGAACATCCGACTCTGGGACCACCGGCCGCTCCTCATTACCTACGGACAGCTGCAGGAGATACGCACCTACTACAAGTTCCTCGACGTGGACAATGACCGCTACACCCTGAACGGGGAGTACCGCCAGGTCATGCTCTCGCCGCGGGAGCTGTCCTACCGCCACCTGCCCGGGCAGGACCGGATCTGGCTCAACGAGCACCTGACGTTCACCCACGGCTACGGCCTCGTGGTGGGCCCGGTGAACCGCATCAGTCCCGAGGGCCTCCCCGAGTTCTTCGCCAAGGACATCCCGCCCGCGGTGACGGGCTTCCCCAAGATCAGCCGGCCCGAGATCTACTACGGCGAGTCGGGGAACGACTACGTGTTCGTGCGCACCCAGGAGCGGGAGCTCGACTACTCGGCGGGGGACAAGAACGAGTACACGCGCTACGCGGGGCGGGGCGGGATCGTGATGGATTCCCTGCTCCGCCGGGTGGCGTTCGCGGCGCGCTTCGGCGAGATCAACATCCTCATCACCGGCCGATTGTCGCCCGACAGCCGGATCATGATCTACCGGAACATCCGCGACCGGATCCGTCAGGCCGCGCCCTTCCTGCGCTTCGACCGCGATCCCTACCTGGTGGTGACCGAGGACGGCCGACTCGTCTGGATGGCGGACGGCTACACCAGCAGCGACCGATACCCGTACTCGCAGCCGGTGCGCGGCATCGGGAACTACATCCGGAACTCGGTGAAGGTCACGGTGGACGCGTACCACGGCACCGTGAGCTACTACATCGCCGACCCGGACGATCCCATCGCCCAGACCTACGCCAAGATCTTCCCGGGGCTGCTCCGGCCTCTGGTGGACATGCCGAAGGACCTCCAGGCGCACATCCGGTATCCCGAGGACCTGTTCACGCTCCAGATGCAGATGTACGCGACCTACCACATGGAGGATCCGCAGGTCTTCTACAACAAGGAGGATCTGTGGACGATTCCGCGGCGGCCCGCCGACGGCCGCGGCGGCGCGCCCGTGGAGATGGAGCCGTACTACACGGTCATGCGGCTCCCCGACGAGTCCCATGAGGAGTTCGTGCTGCTGGGCGGCTTCAACCCCAGCCGGCGCGACAACATGATCGCGATCATGGTGGGCCGGGCCGACGCTCCCAACTACGGGCGCATCATCGTCTACGCCTTCCCCAAGCAGAAGCTCGTCTACGGGCCGCGCCAGATCGACGCGCGCATCGACCAGGATCCGCTGATCTCCCAGCAGCTCTCCCTCTGGAACCAGCAGGGGTCGCGGGTGCTGCGCGGCTCGCTCCTCGCCATTCCCATCGAGCGCTCGCTCATCTACGTCCAGCCGCTCTACCTGTCCGCCACCGAGCAGGGGGCGCTGCCCGAGCTTCGCCGCGTCATCGTGGCATACGGGAACCAGATCGCGATGGAGCCCACGCTCGAGCAGGCTCTCGGGCGCATCTTCGGCAGCCGCGTGAAGGGGGACGAGACGCCGCGGACGGCGGCGACCGCAGGCGCCCCGCCGCTCGCGGACACCGCCTCGCGTCTTCTCGCCCAGCGCGCGTGGGACACCTGGCAGAAAAGCCAGGAGGCGCTCCGCCGCGGCGACTGGGCGGCCTATGGCATTGAGCAGAAGCAGCTCGAGGAGATTCTGCGCCAGCTCCGCGAAGGCCGCTGACCGCGGCCGGGGTCAGGTGCGCGCGCGGAGGAAGAGCGCGGCGCCCAGCCCCGCGAAGACCACGTTGGCAGTCCAGGCGGCGAGGAAAGGTGGCAAGAGATCCGCCTTGGCGAAGGCCAGCGCCATGTAGTGCACCAGCCAGTACCCCACCGAGATCACGATCGCGATCGCGATGCCGACGGCGCGGCCGCCACTGCGCGGTGAGATCAGGGCGAAGGGGATCGCCACCAGCGCCATGATCAGGTGCACGAGCGGGAACGAGAGCTTGGAATAGAGCTCCACGATGTACTTGCCCGCCTGGTGGCCGGTCTCCTGGAGCTTCTGCACGTAGGCGCGCAGCTCGACGAAGCTCATGATTTCCGGCGCGGTCTGGACCTTGGTGAAGTCCTGGATGTCCTCCGGCATCTTCACCACCAAGCGCTCGAAGGGCGTGGAGTCCATCTGCGTGCCCTTGACCACCGGGCGCAGGAAGCCCTGGCTCAGCTCCCAACCCGTCGGCGTCCACCTCGCCCGCTTGGCGTCGAGACGGCTCACGAGCTGGAAGTCTTGGTTCACCTCGAGGAGCAGAAGCTGGTCGATCGAGCGCTCGACCGGATCGAGCAGCTGCATCCGCCAGAAGCGCGTCTCGGTCGAGCGGTACCAGAGCTGGTTGCGCTTCTGGAGGTGGCGCGGAAGGTTGCCGCGGATCTTGACGCTGTCGATCTCCTCCGCGCGCGCGTTGATGGCCGGCAGGGCGGTCTCCTGGAAGAATCCGGCGGCGACGCTGAGCATCAGGGCGAAGACGAGAATGGGGACGCTCACCCGGTAGAGGCTCACCCCCGCCGCCTTGAGGGCATCGAGCTCGTGGGCTCGCGTCAGCGACAGGAACAGAAACACCGTCGCGATCAGCACCACGATGGGCAGTCCGTCATAGAGCGCGCCGGGGAGGCGGAAGATGAAGTGCTGAAGGATGTACGTGAAGGGCGGCTTGATACGCAGAAAGCGGTCCAGGGTCTGGAGAAGATCGACGACGAGGAACAGCACCGCCCCCACGCCGAGGCCGATACCGAGGAACTTCACGTACTCGCGGAGCAGGTAGCGGTCGATGATGAACGTGGAGGCCCGGCGGCGGCTCCGCCCCGGGTCGGTCTTCACCTCGCCCCGCCAGGGCAAGGGTCGGGCCGGGAGGCGCGTGCGCACCACGTCCCGGAGATGCCAGAGCCGGTGCACCCAGCCGGTGGGCATGCCGACGGTGGTGATGGCGATGAGAGCGAGGCCGGCAGCGAGGAAGATCGCGTCGGGCAGCCAGATACCCAGCCAGGGCGGGATCCGTCCCCGGAGGGACATCCCCTCGAGGGTCGTGAACACGATGTAGTAGGACACCACGATGGCGAGGCTGGCCGCTAGGGCGACGCCTCGCCCGCCGCCCCCGCGCGCCTGGCTGCGGATGCCGAGGGGAAAGCCCACGAGCACGAACACGATCGCTGCCACTGGCAGCGCGAAACGCTTGTGGAACTCCACGTAGTACGCCGAGACGACCTGCCCCTGGGCGGCCAGCTCGCGGGCCTGCGGCCCCAGCGCGGTCAACGGCAGATCGCGCTCGGGCTTCTCCCGCTGCGATGAGCCGGAGAGCGGCGATTCCAGCGGAAGATTCATGTCGTAGAGACTGAAGTCGGTGAAGCGCGAGCGCCGTCCGTCGACCTCGGCCTCGCTGATCTGCCCGTCGATGAAGCGCAGGGTGATGCGCCCCTGCTCCTCGTCGGTGAGGAGACGGCCCTCCTTCGCCACGATGACCCGGGACAGGGCGGGATCCCGCTCGTCGGAAACGAGCAGTCCCTTGAGGGCGACCTGGGAAGCGCTGATGTCCTGAACGTAGATGGTGAACTGCCCGAACGAGGCGCTGAAGATGCGCTCCTTGAGCCCGGTGGCCGCGCGCGACTGCAGGATCTTGAGAAGCTGCTGCTGGAACATGCGATTGCCCATGGGCGCAATCCAGATCGACAGCGCGCCGGAGATCAGCGTGACGAGGACCCCGGCGGCCAAAAACGGCCGGAGCAGGCGCAGCGGGCTGACCCCGGACGCCTTGAACGCGGTCACCTCCATGTCCGCGGCCAGTCGGCCGCCCACGATGAGCACGGCGACGAGGAGCGCCATGGGCAGCGTCAGGGCGAGGAAGGAGGGCAGGGTGAAGCCGAGCAACGCCAGCACGAGAAAGAACGGCACTCCCTTGGTGATGACCAGTTCGGTGAGGTGGTAGATCCGGTCGATGACGAGGAAGAAGGTGAAGACGCCGACGCCCATGGTGAACGGGCTCACGAGCTCCCGAAGGACGTACCGGTCGATGATGCGACCCATCTGGCCTCATTGTACGATGGGGCGGTGATGCGGCCCGCACGCCTGCTTTCGCGGCTTCTGATGCTGGTCGGGCTGTGCGCGGCGCCCGCGCTGGCCGCCACCGACGGGCTGGAGGATTTCCGCAATCTGGCCGCGCGGCTCGGCCCCACGCCGAGCGAGGAGACGGTGAGCGCCCTCTACCGCCTCGTGGACGGTGAGATCGTGGAGAACTTGCGGGGTGGCGGTATCTTCGCCAGCCCCGACTTCATTCAGGAGCGCCTCGAGGGCTTCAACTCCGCCTGGGGCGGCGCGCGCTTCCGCGTGCTCCGGCTCGGAGCCGAGGGGCCGCGCGCGCTCACCGTGGCCCTCTACGGGCTCAACGGTCTCGATGGCCCCGGCTCGGTCCGCGTGTTCACGGGCATCGGCGCCACCGCCGCGCTCACGCGCACGATCACGCACCCGGGGGCGCCGGACGCCTATGCGTGGCCCTCCGCGCGCGACGGCTCGCCCCAGCTCGCCCTCGCGTGGGCCGGCGCGCCGGTCGCAGCGCGCCGCTATCCGCTGCGCGTGGACGTCTGGCGCGCGGAAGCAACCGGCTTCACCCGTACATGGAGCACCGAGCTGGCGTACCCCGACGGCGTGCGCGCGGCGGACTGGCGGCTCGGCGTCGGCGAAATCCTCGTGCGCTACGATCTGCGCTATCCCGGGTGGAAGCCGGGCTGCGACGGTCAGACCGAGCAGGAGGAAGTGTTCCGTCAGGGCCCGGACGGCATCAGGAGCGTGCGCCGGCAGACGATCAACGCCTGGCACCGCGACCTCTCTCGCGAGGTCACGCGCTTCTTCGCGGCGGTGGAGAGCGGCGACCGGCGCGCCCTCGCCGAGCTGGTTCCCGACGCCTCGCTGCGCGCCCGCCTGCCCGGCGGACTTGTGCCCGAGCCCGCGTGTGACGTGGCCAACGCCGAGACTCCCAGCAGCGTGATGGTGGCGGCCACCCAGGAGCGCCCGGAGCATGGCGCGGCCACCCGCAGCCCATGGTCGCTCGTCTGGAACCGGCAGCCGCGCGGGTGGCGGCTGGCCGGAGCGGCCCCCGTGCTACAATGACGCGATAATCATGACGGAAATCTCCGACCGCTACGACCCCACGCGTGTCGAGCCGCAGTGGTACGCCGAGTGGGAGCGTCGGGGATATTTTCGGGCGGACGCCAAGGCCGCCGGCAAGTCGTACTGCATCGTGTGCCCCCCGCCGAACGTGACGGGGTTCCTCCACATGGGGCACGCCTACAACTTCACCATTCAGGACGTGCTCGTCCGCTACAAGCGGATGGATGGCTACAACACCCTCTGGCAGTTCGGCACCGACCACGCCGGCATCGCGACCCAGTACGTTGTCGAGCGCCAGCTCGCTGAAGAAGGCAAGACGAAGGAGGACCTCGGCCGCGAGGCCTTTCTCGCCCGCGTGTGGAAGTGGAAGGAGGAGTCCGGCGGCACCATCGTCAAGCAGCTCAAGCGCCTGGGCGCTTCGTGCGACTGGGAGCGCGAGCGCTTCACCATGGACGCGGGGCTCTCCGCGGCGGTGCGTGAGATCTTCGTCCGCCTGTGGGACGAGGGACTCATCTACCGCGGGGACTACATCGTCAACTGGTGTCCGCGTTGCCAGACCGTGCTGTCCGACCTCGAAGTCGAGCGCGAGGAGCGCGACGGTGAGTTCGTCTACATCAAGTACGGCCCTCTGACCCTCGGCACCGTGCGTCCTGAGACCAAGCTGGGCGACACCGCGGTGGCGGTGCACCCCAAGGACCGCCGCTACCGCAAGTACGTCGGCCAGACGCTCGAGATTCCCTCCGTCGAGGGCACCATCCGGATCCAGGTCGTCGCCGACTCGGCGGTTGACCCGAAGTTCGGAACGGGGGTGATCAAGGTCACCCCGGGGCACGATCCCGTGGACTTCGAGATCGGCAAGCGCCACAACCTGCCCATCCGCACCGTCATCGGCTTCGACGGCAAGATGACGGCGGCGGCGGGGAAGTACGCGGGGCTCGACCGTTTCGAGTGCCGCAAGCGCATCGTCGAGGATATGCAGGCGCTCGGGCTCATCGACCACATCGAGCCGTACCGCCATGCAGTGGGCGTCTGCTACCGGTGCCGGACGGTGGTGGAGCCTCTGGTCTCCAAGCAATGGTACGTGCGCATCAAGCCCCTCGCCGAGCCCGCCATCAAGGTGGTGCGGTCGGGCAAGATCAAGATCATCCCGCGCGGATGGACCAAGACCTACTACGCATGGATGGAGCAATACCGCGACTGGACCATCTCGCGCCAGCTCTGGTGGGGGCATCGTATCCCCGCCTGGCACTGCGATAAGGACGGCGAGGTGTTCGTCTCGCGCACCGACCTCACCAGCTGCCCGAAGTGCGGCGGCGCGCTCCGGCAGGACCCCGACGTGCTCGACACGTGGTTCTCCTCCGGGCTCTGGCCGTTCTCGACGTTGGGCTGGCCCGACGCCACCCCCGAGCTCAAGACGTTCTATCCGACGTCCTGCCTCGTCACCGGCTTCGACATCATCTTCTTCTGGGTGGCGCGCATGGTGATGTTCGGCCTCAAGGCGATGGGGGAAGTGCCCTTCCACCACGTCTACATCCACGCCCTCGTGCGCGACGCGGAAGGGCGGAAGATGTCCAAGTCCAAGGGCAACGTGGTCGATCCGCTCCAGATCATGGATCAGTACGGCACGGATGCGTTCCGTTTCACCCTGGCCGCGATGGCGGCCCAGGGGCGAGACGTGCGCCTCTCCGAGGAGCGCATCGAGGGCAACCGGAATTTCGCCAACAAGCTCTGGAACGCCTCCCGGCTCGTGCTGTCCACTCTGGACGGTTACGATCCCAAGCTCGCGCGCAAGGGCACCCCGTCGGTGGCCGACCGGTGGATTCGGAGCCGCGCGAGCGCCGCGGTGCGCGAGGTGCGGCGCGCGCTCGACACCTACCGGCTCAACGACGCCGCCTCCGCAGTGTACCAGTTCCTGTGGCACGAGCTCTGCGACTGGTATCTCGAGATCGCCAAGCGCACGCTGTACCAGAAAGAGGATCCGGTGGCTCGCGCGGTGACGCAGCACACGTTGGTGGAGACGCTGGACACCACCCTGCGACTGCTCCATCCCCTCATGCCGTTCATCTCGGAGGACATCTGGCAACGGCTGCCGCGGCGGGCGGGCGGCCCCGACTCGATCATGATCGCGGCCTTTCCCAAGGCGTCACGCAAGGGGCGCGACGCGGCGGCGGAGGTCTGGATGAGTGGCGTGATCGCCATCGTCAGCGCCATCCGTACCATCCGGAGCGAGAGCCGGATTCCGCCCGCGGTGGAGCTGGCGGCGATCGTGCGCCCGGGGCCGGGACTCGACGCGGCGGCGCTCCGCGAGGCGGCGCCGCTGATGGGTACCCTGGCGCGGGCCAGCATCACGGTGGATCCCGCCGCGGTGCGCCCGCCCCAGTCCGCGCTCGCCGTGGCGCAGGGCGCCGAGGTCTACGTGCAGCTGGAGGGCGTGGTGGATCTCGCCGCCGAGCGTCAGCGTCTCGGCAAGGAGATCGACAAGGCGGCCAAGGAGATCGCCTTCCTCGAGGGCAAGCTCGCGCGCCCCGACTTCGTGGAGCGGGCGCCCGCGGACATCGTGGCCCGCGAGCGCGAGCGCCTCAGCGAGCAGCTAGCCGTCCGCGAGAAGCTCACCGCCAGCCTCGCCGCGCTCACGTGAGCGGAGCGGCGCGCACGGATGCCCGCGTCATCGGCCGGGTCATCCACGCGCTCGACGAGGTGGGCTCCACCCAGGCCGAGGTCGCGCGCCTCGCCGCCGCGGGCGCCCGAGAAGGCGTGGTGGTCACTGCGCGACACCAGCGGGCGGGTCGTGGCCGGCTCGGGCGGGCCTGGTGGGACGAAGCGGGGGAGAGCCTGCTCGTGTCGGTGCTGCTACGGCCTCCCGTGGCCACCACGCGCGTGCCCCAGCTCGCCCTGGTCGGCGGTGTCGCGGTGGTCGACGCGGTGACCGTGGAGACGGGCCTGGCGCCCGGCCTGCGCTGGCCCAACGACGTGATGGTCGGAGAGCGGAAGATCTGTGGCGTCCTCGCCGAAGCCGCCACCGCACGCAACGGGGCGGTCGATCGCGTGATTCTCGGCATCGGCCTCAACGTGAATCAGGCATCGTTTCCGCCCGAGGTGGCGCCGCGGGCGTCGTCGCTGCGGCTTCTCACCGGGCGCGTCCACGACCGGGACCGCCTGTTCGCGGCGCTGCTCGACGCGCTCGACGCGCGCTATCGCGCGTTCCTCGCCGAGAGCGATGACCTGCGCGCCGCCTGGCGGCGCCATAGCCTGACCCTGGGCGCGCGCGTCCGTACCGCCGACGGGCGCGAGGGCGTGGCGGTGGACCTCGACGAGACCGGGGCCTTGCTCATCCGCGCAGGGGACGGCGCGCTGCTGCGCGTCGTCTCGGGGGAGATCGCCGGTGCTCCTGCTGCTTGAGGTCGGCAATACGAACACCAGCGTGGGCGTGCACGACGGCGCGAAGCTGATCGCCTCGTGGCGCCTGACGAGTCGGCGCGAGCAGACGTCGGACGAGTACGGCCTCTTCATCCACACTCTCCTGCGCTCGCGAGGCATCGAGGCCGGGCAGATCACCGACGTGGCGATTTCCAACGTAGTCCCGCCGGTGCAGCGCACGCTCGAGCGGATGGTCGAGGCGTACTTCGGGGTGGCGCCGTTCAGCGTGCAATCCGGCGTCAACGTCCCCATCACCCTCGCGGTGGACAATCCTCCCGAGGTCGGCGCGGATCGCCTCTGCAACGCCGTCGCCGCGAAGGCGATCTACGGGCCGCCCTGCATCGTGGTGGACTTCGGCACCGCCACGAACTTCGACTGTGTCAACGCGCGCGGCGAGTTCATCGGAGGCGCCATCGCGCCCGGCCTCGCCACCGCCGCCGAGGCGCTGATTGCCCGTGCCGCGCGCCTCTATCGCGTGGAGCTGATCGCGCCGGCCACCGCGGTGGGCCGCAACACCGCGACCAACATCCAGTCCGGCGCGGTGCTGGGCTACGCCGGGCTCGTGGACGGTCTCATCGAGCGCATGCGGCGCGAGATCGAGGGCGACGTGAAGGTGATCGGCACTGGCGGCCTCGCCGCGCAGATGCGCGAGGTCGCGCGCAGCATCCAGATCGTCAACCCTGACCTGCGCCTCGAGGGGTTGCGGCTCATCTGGACGCACGGGCGCGGGATAACGGATTGACAGCCTTCGGAGGCCCCCTTATACTCAGTCCCTACTAAATACGGTATGGGCTCGGCGGGAAGTCTCTAAATATCGGGTCCGGGGGCGGCCGCCCCGTGCGGCGGTCGAGGGGAGGACGACGGCATGGGGATGTGGGTTGGACGGGGCCGGAAGGCGCGGGCGGCGTACGGGTTCGATGACATCGCGCTGGTCCCCGGATCACTCACCATCAATCCCAGCGAGGTCGACATCTCCTGGGATCTCTGCGGCCATCGCTTCCAGATTCCCATCATCGCCGCCGCGATGGACGGCGTGGTCAGTCCGCGCCTGGCCATCGAAATGGGCAAGCACGGGGGGCTCGCCGTCCTGAATCTCGAGGGCATCTTCTCCCGCTACGAGAATCCCGATGAGGTGCTCGACCGCATCACCTCGGCCAGCCTTGAAGAAGCGACCAAGATCATCCAGGGCATCTACAGCGAGCCCATCAAGGAAGAGCTGATCCACAAGCGCATCTCCGAGATCAAGAAAGGCGGTGGGCCGGTCGTCGTCTCCTCGATCCCCCAGCGGGCGGAGCGCTTCGCCAAGATCGCCGAGGAGGCCGGGGCGGACTTCTTCGTCGTGCAGTCCACCGTCACCACCGCGCGGCACCTCGCCACCGAGTACACCCCGGTCGATCTCAAGCGCCTCAAGAAGAATCTCGCCATTCCGCTCATCATCGGGAACGTCGTGACCTACGAGGCCTGCCTCGAGCTCATGGAGTGCGGCGTCGACGCGCTCCTCATCGGCGTGGGCCCCGGCGCGGCATGCACCAGCCGCGAGGTGCTGGGCCTGGGCGTGCCGCAGGTCACCGCCACCGCGGACTCCGCGGCGGCGCGCGACTTCTACTACAAGCGCACCGGCCGCTACGTGCCCATCATCACCGATGGCGGCATGACGACGGGCGGCGACATCTGCAAGGCGCTCGCCTCGGGCGCCGACGCCGTGATGATCGGCTCCGCCTTCGCGCGGGCCACCGAGGCGCCGGGTCGCGGCTATCACTGGGGCATGGCCACGCCGCACTCCAACCTGCCGCGCGGCACGCGGATCCGCGTGGGCGTCGCCGGACCTCTCGAGCAGATCCTCTTCGGGCCCGCCTTCACGGAGGACGGCACGCTCAACCTCGTCGGCGCGATCCGCACATGCATGGGCTCGGTGGGCGCCATGAACATCCGCGAGCTGCAGCAGACGGAGCTGATCATTGCCCCGTCCATCAAGACGGAAGGGAAGGTCTTCCAGCGGGCCCAGAAGCTGGGGACGCCGCGCTAGCGGGAGGTTGGGCCTGGACAAGATCGCGATCCTCGATTTCGGGGCGCAGTACACCCAGCTGATCGCGCGCCGGATCCGGGAGATGTCGGTCTACTCCGAGATTCTCCCGTGCACGCAGCCCGCCGCGGAGGTGCTCGCCGGCGGGTATCAGGGCATCGTCCTCTCCGGCGGGCCGTCCAGCGTTTACGACGAGGGCGCGCCGCTGCCCGACAAGGCCATCCTGGAGTCGGGCATCCCCATCCTCGGCATCTGCTACGGCATGCAGGCGATGGGTTATCTGTTAGGCGGGCAGGTGGTGCCGGCGGAGCGCCGCGAGTATGGTCCGGCGGATCTGCGCCTGGAGGGCACGGGCGGGCTCCTGGACGACGTCATGCCCGAGCGCGGCAACCAGATCACGGTGTGGATGAGCCACGGTGACACCGTGCTGCGGCCGCCGGCCGGCTTCGTGAGCCTGGCTTCGACCGCCAACTGTCCGGTGGCCGCCATGGCCGATGCCGACCGGCGTCTCTATGCGGTGCAGTTCCACCCCGAAGTGGCGCACACCTCGCAGGGTAAGACCGTGCTCGCCAATTTCCTCCGGGCGTGCGGAGTGAAGCGCGACTGGTCCATGACGTCGTTCGTGGACTCGGCGGTCACGAGGATCCGCGAGACCGTCGGAGGCGATCGCGTGCTCTGCGCGCTTTCGGGCGGCGTGGATTCCTCCGTGGTGGCGGCCCTGGTCCACAAGGCCATCGGCGACCAGCTCACTTGCCTCTTCGTGGACAACGGCCTGCTCCGCGCCGGCGAGGCGGAATATGTCGTCAAGACGTTCCGCGACACGTTCAAGATCAACCTCATACATGTCGACTCAAGCAGGCGATTCCTTGATCGTCTTCGTGATGTGACCGATCCCGAGATCAAGCGCAAGACCATTGGCAACGAGTTCATCACCCTCTTCGAGGAAGAGGCGCGCAAGCTCGGCCGCATCCCCTGGCTCGCCCAGGGCACGGTGTATCCGGACGTGATCGAGTCCGTCTCGTTCAAGGGCCCATCGGCCACGATCAAGACGCATCACAATGTCGGCGGCCTCCCCGAACGCATGGACTTCAAGCTGGTCGAGCCGCTTCGCGAGCTCTTCAAGGACGAGGTGCGGGAGGTGGGGACGCTGCTCGGTCTCCCGGCCCAGATCGTCTGGCGCCAGCCCTTCCCGGGCCCCGGCCTCGCCATCCGGGTGCTGGGTGACGTGACGGAAGACCGGCTCGCCATTCTCCGGGGGGCCGACCTCATCGTGCAGGAGGAGATCCACGAAGCCGGGCTCGAGCGCGCCCTCTGGCAGGCCTTCGCCGTGCTGCTCCCGGTCCGCACGGTGGGAGTCATGGGGGACTTCCGCACCTACGCCCAGGTCATCGCGCTTCGCGCCGTCACCAGTCAGGACGCTATGACGGCGGACTGGGCCCGCCTGCCCTACGACCTGCTCGCGCGCATCTCGAGTCGCATCATCAACGAGGTGAAGGGCGTCAACCGGGTCGTGCTGGACATCTCCTCCAAGCCGCCGAGCACCATAGAGTGGGAATGATTGGCGAGCCGCAGCCGACAGGCGAGGCGAGCGGTAAGTAATGAGTGCCTCGCGTAGCGAGGCCGGCAAGTCCGCCCTCCGCGGGGACTTCGTCCACCTCCACGTCCACTCGGAGTACAGCCTCCTCGACGGCGCCGCCCAGCTGGACAAGCTGGTGGAGGCGGCCAAGGGGCTCGGCTTCCCCGCCATTGCGCTGACCGACCACGGCAACCTCTTCGGCGCCATCGATTTCTACACCGCGGCGAAGAAGGCGGGTATCAAGCCCATCGTGGGCTGCGAGCTGTACGTGGCGCCGGGCAGCCGCTTCGAGCGCTCCAGCCAGGACGGCGGGTACGAAGGCGCCAGCCACTGCACGGTGCTCGTGCGCAACGAGACGGGCTATCGCAACCTCGTCAAGCTGGTCTCCAAGGCCTATCTCGAGGGCTTCTACTACAAGCCGAGGGTCGACCGCGAGCTGCTTGCCCAGCATGCTGACGGGCTGCTGGTTCTCTCGGGGTGCCTCAACTCCGAGGTGAGCAAGCTCCTCTCTGCCGGCGAGGACGCCAAGGCCAAGCAGGTGGCGGGGTGGTACCAGGACGTGTTCGGGCGCGACCATTACTTCATGGAGATCCAGTCGCACGGAATCGATGACCAGACCAAGGTGACCGCGGGCACACTGCGCATCGCCGAGGCGCTCGGCGCCCCGATCTGCGGCACCAACGACTCCCACTACCTCGAGGCCTCGCACGCCAAGGCGCACGAGGCGCTGCTCTGCATCCAGACCGGCACCACCATGTCGGACCCGAACCGGTGGCGCTTCTCCACCGAGGAGTTCTACCTCAAGTCCGCCGATCAGATGCGCGAGGTGTTCCGGGAGCTTCCGGACGCGCACCGCAATACCCTGGCGGTGGCCGAGCGCTGCGATCTCCAGCTCGCCTTCGGGAAGTTCCATCTCCCGAACTATCAGCTGCCGGTGGGCTTCGAGACGCTCGACGCCTACCTCGAGCACCTGGCCATCGACGGCCTCCGGGCGCGCTACGGCGCCTCGCCCGCGGACTCCGTGGCGGAGCGGCTCCGCTACGAGCTCAGCGTGATCTCGAAGATGGGCTTCTCCGGCTACTTCCTGGTCGTCTGGGACTTCATCGCCTATGCCCGCCGGCACGGGATCGCGGTGGGACCGGGGCGCGGGTCCTCGGCCGGCTCGCTCGTCGCCTACTGCCTCGGCATCACCAACGTGGATCCGATCCGTTACGGGCTCCTCTTCGAGCGATTCTTGAACCCGGAACGGATCTCGATGCCGGATATGGACATCGACTTCGCCGACGACCGGCGCGACGAGGTCATTCGTTACGTGGTGGACCGCTACGGCGAGGACCGGGTGGCCCACATCATCACGTTCGGGACCATGGGCGCGAAGGCGGTGATCCGCGACGTCGGCCGGGTGCTGGGCTTCTCCTACGGCGAGGCCGACCGTATCGCCAAGCTCGTCCCGAGCTTTCCGCTCAATATCAGCCTGGACGAGTCGCTGGAGAAGTCGCCCGAGCTCGCCCAGAACGTGAAGCGCGATCCGCGGGTGGGGGAGCTCTGGAGCGTGGCCAAGGCGCTCGAGGGCGGCACGCGGCACGCCTCCGTCCACGCTTCTGCCGTGGTCATCTCCGACGAGCCCCTGATGGATCGGGTGCCGCTCTACAAGGATCCCAAGCGCCCCGAGCTCATCACCGGCTTCGCGATGGGGCCCATCGAGAAGCTCGGCCTGCTGAAGATGGACTTCCTCGGGCTGAAGACCCTCACCGTCATCACGGACGCGGTCAACCTGGTGAAGGCCTCGCGCGGGATCGAGCTCGACGCCGACCGCCTGCCCCTCGACGATCCGCGCACGTACGAGCTGCTGAGCGACGCGCGCACGCTCGGCGTGTTCCAGCTGGAATCGCAGGGGATGCGGGACGCCCTCCAGCGGCTGCGCCCGGAGCGTATCGAGGACATCATCGCCATGGTGGCGCTGTATCGCCCCGGGCCGATGGACCTGATCCCGGACTTCGTGAACCGCAAGCACGGGCGCGCCGAGATCACGTACGAGCACCCGGCCATGGAGAAGCATCTCCAGGAGACCTACGGGATCATGGTCTACCAGGAGCAGGTGATGCGCCTGGCCGCCGACCTCGCCGGCTTCTCCCTCGCCCAGGCCGACATCCTCCGCAAGGCGATGGGCAAGAAGGATCGCGAGCTCATGGCCGAGCAGCGCGAGGAGTTCGTCAAGGGGTGCAAGGCCCACAAGGTCGACGGTCGCAAGGCCGAGCGCATCTGGGACCTCATCGAGAAGTTCGCGGGATACGGTTTCAACAAGTCGCACGCCGCGTGCTACGGCCTCGTCGCGTATCAGACCGCGTACCTCAAGGCGAACTACCCCGTGGAGTTCATGGCCGCGCTGCTCACGTCGGAAATGGAGCGCACGGACAAGATCGTTCAGTACATGGAGGAGTGCCGCGCGATGGGCCTGCGCGTCGCGCCGCCCGACGTCAACCGCTCCGGCGCGCGCTTCACCGTCGACGGCGACACCATCCGCTTCGGCCTCGCCGCGATCAAGAACGTGGGCGAGACGGCCATCGAGTCCATCGTGCAGGTGCGGCAGGAAGGCGGCGCGACGTTCGCATCGCTCACCGACTTCTGCGCGCGGGTCGATCTCCGCCTGCTCAACCGCCGGGTGCTGGAGAGCCTCATCAAGGCGGGCGCGTTCGACGGCGGCAGGGCCACGCGGGCCGGGCTCCTCGCCGGACTCGATCAGGCGATGGAGGCGGGCCAGCGGCGCCAGCGCGATCGCGAGGAGGGACAGGCGTCGCTCTTCGACGCGCCCGGCGCGGCGCCCGCGGCCGCCAAGGCGGAGAGCCCGCTGGCGAGCGTCCCCGAGTGGCCCGCCGAGCAGCTGCTCGGCTACGAGAAGGAAGTGCTCGGGTTCTATCTCTCGGGACACCCGCTCGAGCGCTACAAGGACCACGCCCGCGAGCTGGGGACGGCCTCCGCCGCCGATGTGGGCGCGCGCCCGGTCGGCGCGCGGGTGGCGCTGCTGGGGCAGGTGAGCCAGCTCCGTGAGCGCGCCACGAAGAGCGGCAATCGCATGGCCTTCGCCTCGCTCGACGCGGTGGACGGCGCGGTGGCGCTCACCATCTTTCCGGAAGCGCTCAAGACCTGCGGGGCCGCGCTCCACGCGCCGGGGCCGGTGCTGGTGAAGGGGCGCATCGACGAGACGGACAAGGGACGGGTGGTGCTCGTCGAGGACGTCAAACCTCTGGAGGAATCGCTTCTGGCCAACGGCGGGTATCGGACCAACGGACGCAGTGAGGACGGTAACGGGCGGCACGCCCACGCCTGCCGCATCCGGATGCGGGCGGGAAACGGCGGCGCGGTGGAGCCGGCCACGCTGACCGCGGTGCGCGCGGCCTGCGACGAGCATCGCGGCGCCACGCCGCTGTTCGTCCACGTGCTGCTGGCGGAGCAAGAAGTCGTGCTCAAGGCGGTCCCGGTCGCAGTGGAGCCGGGACCGGAGCTCGTGGCGAAAGTGGAGCGCCTGCTGGGGCCGGGCAGTATCATCGTGGAGTATGCCGGACGAGCTTGAGTTCGAGAAGCCCATTCTCGAGCTGGAAAACCGGATCGCCACGCTGCGGGCGGCCGAAGATGGGACCGTCGCGCGCGAGGAGATCGCCAAGCTCGAGGAGCGCCTTCGCCGCACCCAGCAGCGCGTCTACGCCAGCCTGACCGCCTGGCAGCGGGCCCAGATCGCCCGCCACCCCAAGCGCCCCCACGCGCTCGACTTCTTCCGCCTCCTCCTCGACGACTTCGTGGAGCTGCACGGCGACCGGGTGTACGGCGACGACATGGCGATCGTGGGCGGCCTCGCGGTGTTCGAGGGCGCGCCGGTGGTGGTGCTCGGCCATCAAAAGGGCCGCGACACGCGCGAGAACATCGCGCGGAACTTCGGCATGCCGCACCCCGAGGGTTATCGCAAGGCCCTGCGCCTGATGCAGCTCGCCGCCAAGTTCGGCAAGCCCATCGTCACCCTCATCGACACTCCGGGCGCCTTTCCCGGGCTCGGCGCCGAGGAACGCGGTCAGGCCGAAGCCATCGCGCGCAATCTGCGCGAGATGGCCGGGCTCCGCACCCCGGTGGTCGCGGTGGTGACGGGCGAGGGCGGCAGCGGCGGCGCGCTCGCCATCGGCGTGGCCAACCGGGTGCTCATGCTCGAGCACGCCGTCTACTCGGTGATCTCGCCCGAGGGCTGCGCCGCCATTCTCTGGGGGGACGCCGCGAAGGCGCCCGAGGCGGCGTCGCTGATGCGCGTCACCGCCCCCGACCTCCTCAAGCTCGGCGTGATCGATGCCGTGGTGCGCGAGCCGGTCGGCGGGGCCCATCGCAGCTGGGAGGAGGCCGCGGCCAACCTGCGGACCGCCCTCCGCGAGCATCTGGCGGATCTCCGCTCGCGCTCGGGCGATGCGCTCGTGCAGGATCGCTTCGACAAGTTCCGCCGCATCGGCGTGTTCGAGGAGGCGGTCTAGCGGCGGTTCAGCGCGTGTGTTACGGTAACTCTCAGGAATTTATGCCCAAACTTCACCTCATCACGTACGGCTGCCAGATGAACGAGTACGACTCGGAGCGGGTGGCCGGCCTTCTCAAGCACGAGCGCTACGAGCTCACCGACTCGCCCGAGGACGCCGACCTCATCCTCCTCAACACCTGCGCGATCCGCGAGAAGGCCGAGGACAAGGTCTACTCCGAGCTGGGCACGCTGAAGCGGCTCAAGGCCCGGCGGCCCGAGCTCCTCATCGGCGTGATGGGCTGCATGGCGCAGCTCCGGCAGGGCGCCATCCAGGCGCGCGCGCCGCAGGTGGACCTGGTGTTCGGCTCTCCCGCCATCGCCCGCGTGGGCGAGCTGGTGGCGCGGGCGCGGGCCGAGCGACGCGCGGTTCTCGAGACGGGTGAGGGGCCCCTGGTGAAGATCACCGCGAAGCCCGACGGCGCCTCGCGCCTCAAGGCCTTCGTGACCGTGATGGAGGGCTGCGAGAAGCATTGCACGTTCTGCGTCGTGCCGACGACGCGCGGGCGCGAGCGCAGCCATACCCCCGAGGCCATCGTCGCCGAGATCACCGAGCTGTCCGGCCGGGGGTGCCGCGAGGTGACGCTCCTCGGCCAGACGGTGAACGCCTACGGGCGCGATCTGGATCCGCCCACCGACCTCGCCGAGCTGCTGGCGCGCGTGGACGCCATCGACGGCCTCGCGCGTATCCGCTTCACCACCTCGAATCCCTACAACCTGACCAGCCGGCTCATCCGCGCCATTCGCGACGTCCCCAAGGTGGTCGAGTACCTCCACCTCCCGCTGCAGTCCGGCTCGGACCGGGTGCTCGAGCGCATGAACCGTGGCTACACGCGCGCGCGGTACCTCGAGCTCATCGCGGAGCTCAAGGAGACGGTGCCGGGGATCGCGCTGTCGACCGACCTCATCGTGGGCTTCCCCGGTGAGACCGAGGAGGACTTCGCGCGGACGGTGGAGGCGGTGGAGGAGGTCGGATACGACAACGTCTTCGCCTTCCGGTACTCGCGGCGTCCGGGCACCCCCGCGGCGGAGATGCCCGATCAGGTCCCGGAGGCGGTGAAGGCCGCCCGCAACACCCGCGTGCTCGAAGCGGCGGTGCGGGTGGCCGCGGCGCGGAGCCGGCGCCTCGTCGGGCGCGAGATGGAGGTCCTCGTGGACGGTGCCTCGCGCAAGGACGCGGCTCAGGCGAGCGGCCGCACGCGCTGCAACCGCGTGGTGAACTTCGATGCCGCTGGGCGCGACCTCGCCGGCGAGATCGTCGACGTTCGCATCACCGAGGCGCTGCCCCACAGTCTTCGCGGCGAGCTGATGCCGCGGAGCGCGGACCGCCTCACAGCGGCCCGATCGCCCGCATAGGAGGGAGCGCGTCATGTGGCTCGAGATGAAGGTGAAGGGACTGACCCTCGATCCGCTCTCCAAGCTTCCCATCCTCATCTTGCGGGACGAGGACGACAAGCGCACGCTGCCCATCTGGGTGGGCCTGGCCGAGGCCAACGCCATCGCGCACGAGCTCGAGAAGATTCCCACCCCGCGGCCGATGACCCACGACCTCATGAAGAGCATTCTCGAGGCCCTGCGCGCCCGCGTGCTGAAGGTCGTGGTCAACGACCTCCGCGACAACACGTTCTTCGCCGTCCTGCATCTGCAGCTCGGCGCAGCGGAGATCACGGTGGACGCGCGCCCCTCGGACGCCATCGCGCTCGCCCTCCGCGTGGCCGCGCCCATCTTCGTCGACGAGGCGGTGGTGACCAAGGCGCAGATGTCGGAGAGCGCGAAGGAGCCCGACGCGGCGACCACCGCCCGCGGCGAGGATCCCGACAAGGTGAAGGAGTGGCTGGAGTCCATCAAGCCGGGAGACTTCATGGAGCGCGGCAAGGATCCCGGCGCGCCGTCCGAGTAGCGGTGGATGCGGGTCGCCCTCTTCACCAACAACTATCTGCCGTTCCGGGGCGGCGTCACCACCGCGGTGGAGACCCTCCGGGCCGGGCTCCACGCGAAAGGGCATCAGGCGTGGATCTTCGCGCCGGGCGCGCGCGGCGCCGCTGATCCGCCGTTCGTCTTCCGCTATCGGGCGATTCCGGCGCCGACCTATCCAGGCTTCGCGGTGCCAGTGCCCGTCTCTCCGCGCCTCGCCCGCGTGGCCCGCGACTTCCGCCCCGATGTCATCCATGTCCAGCACCCGTTCCTCCTCGGCCTGACCGGTCGGCGACTCGCCCGGCGCCTCGACGTTCCGCTCGTCTTCACGTATCACACACGCTACGAGAAGTACGCCCACTACGTGCCGCTGCCCGAGCGCCTGGTGGCCGCGCTCGCGGTGCGTCTGGCCTGTCGCTTCGCCGACCGCGCGGACCTGGTCGTCGCGCCGTCCGTCACCATCGCCGAGACCTTGCGCGAGCGTGGCGTGCGCGCGCCGCTCGCCGTGATCCCTTCGGGGGTGCCGCTCGATCACTTCCGTCCGGGGAGGCGCGCGGCCGCGCGGGCGGCGCTCGGGCTCGAGCCCGGGCGGCTCTCGTGCCTCTACGTGGGCCGGCTCGATCGTGAGAAGAACGTGGAGCGGGTCATCGAAGCCTTCACGCTCATCGCCGGGGCGCTGCCCGAAGTCGACCTGCTCCTCGTCGGGCAGGGGGCGCATGCTGGGGCCCTCCGCCGCCAGGCGTCCGCGAGCCCGGCGGCGGGCCGCATCCGGCTTCTCGGCGCCCATGCGCGCGAAGCCCTGCCGCCCTTCTATCAGGCCGCCGATCTCTTCCTCTTCGCGTCCGAGACCGAGACCCAGGGCCTGGTCCTCGCCGAAGCGCACGCCTGTGGCCTTGCCGCGGTGGCGGTGCGGGCGTCCGGGGTGGAGGAGGTCGTGGTGGATGGCGAGACCGGCCTGCTCACCAAGCCCGACGCGCGCGACCTCGCCGATGCGGCGATCGGCCTGCTCCTCGATCCTGTCCGCCGCGCGGCCATGGGCGCGGCCGGCCGGCTCGTCGTCGAACGGCACTTCTCGGCGGCGGGACAAGTCGACGCGATGGTGGCGCGCTACGCCGCGCTCCGCAGATGAGCGAGGGCCGCGAGGTGCGTCTGACGTTCCAGCCGGACTGGGATCCAGGTCCGGCGGATCCTGGGCGCGGCGGGCTCCTCGCGCGTGACCCCAAGGTACGCACGCTCCTGAAGGTCCTGGTGTCCTATCCGGAGGTGCACTACGTGCTCCCGGACCGGATCCGGCTCGATCAGACGTCCGACCCGCGCCTCCTCGACACGATCCAGCGCTTCCTCGAGCGGCAGTCCTGGCTGCTGCGAGGGGTCAGCGTCCGGTGATCTGGAATCGCGACGCGGAAACCATGGCGCCGGAGGCCCGGCAGGCGCTCCAGCTCGAGCGGCTGCGCGCGGCGCTCGGCTGGGTGGGCTCGCGCGTGCCCTTCTATCGCGAGCTGCTCGCGAAGGCCGGCCTCACGCCGGGCACGCTACGCGGCCTCGAAGACCTCGGGGCGCTCGCCTTCACGCGAAAGGACGATCTGCGCGAGCACTATCCCTGGGGGCTCTTCGCGGTGCCGCGCGCCCTCGTGGCCCGCGTGCATGCCTCGTCGGGGACCAAGGGCAAGCCCACCGTGGTGGGGTACACGCTCCGTGATCTCGCGGTGTGGCGCGAGGTCATGGCGCGCTCCCTTGCCGCGGCGGGCGCGGAGCCTGGCCACCTTCTCCAGATCGCCTACGGCTACGGCTTGTTCACCGGAGGGCTCGGCTTTCACGACGGCGCCGAGCACATGGGGCTCACGGTGGTGCCCATGTCCTCGGGGAACACGCTTCGACAGATTCTCTTGCTTCAAGATTTTCAGCCCCACGGCCTCGCGTGCACGCCGTCGTTCGCCCTCCACATCGGCGAGACCATGCGGGAGCAGGGTCTGGATCCTCGGGCGGTCGGCGTCCGCTATGGCCTCTTCGGCGCGGAGCCCTGGACCGAGCCGATGCGGGCGCAGCTGCAAGACCTCTGGGGGTGCGCGGCGCTGGACTTCTACGGGCTCTCGGAGCTGATCGGCCCCGGCGTGGCGGCGGAATGCGTGGAGGCGCGCCAGGGCCTCCACGTCAACGAGGACCATTTCCTCCCCGAGATCATCGATCCCGCGACGGGGACGCCGCTCCCGCCGGGCGCGGAGGGCGAGCTGGTGCTCACCGCGCTCACCAAGGAAGCGCTGCCCGTGCTGCGCTACCGGACGGGCGACCTCACGAGCCTCAATCCCGAGCCGTGCCGCTGCGGGCGAACCACCGTGCGTATGGCGCGGGTGAAGGGACGCAGCGACGACATGCTGGTGATTCGCGGCGTCAACGTCTACCCCTCGCAGGTCGAGGCGGCGCTGCTGACGCTGGGCGAGCTGGCGCCCCACTATCAGCTCGTCGTCGATTGCACCGCGGCCTTCCCAACCCTCGCCGTGCACGTCGAGCCCGCCGAGCGTACCGTGGAGGCATGGGGCGGCTTCGACGGCCGCCGCGTCGAGGTTACCGCGCTCGCCGGCGTGGTGGCGGAGCGGCTGCGCGGCCATCTGGGCCTCAATCCCGAGATCAGCATCGTTCCGCCCAAGACCATTCCCCGCAGCGAGGGGAAGGCGGTGCGGGTGGTGGAAAGGAGATGAGCATGGACGGCAAGGACGCACGCCTACTCGCGCGGATCGAGGCGGGGGAGCGCATCGAATCCGTGGAGGAGATGACCGACGACTACCGGGCGAACCTCATCCACCTCATGACCATGCAGGCGGATTCCGAGCTGGCGGGAGCCTTCGGCTACGTGCCCTGGATCATGAAGGCGCCGAATATCGAGGAAAAGCACGTGGTCGCCCAGATCGTGAAGGACGAGGTGCGCCACGCCCATGTGATGTACGGGCTCCTCGAGGATCTCGGGGTGGACGTCGCCGCCCACGTTGCCCGGCACGACTTCACGCTGCGCCTCGACGACCGCGCGGCCGACATCGGGACCGCGCGCGTCGCCGCGGACAAGCGGGTAAACATCTTCTACTACCCGATCGACCGCTGGGCGGACTTCATCTTCTTCAACTTCTGCATGGACCGCGGCGCCGGGCATCAGCTCGAGGACGTGCGCCACTGCTCCTATGGACCGTGGGTGCGCGCCATCGAGGGCATCTTCAAGGAGGAGAAGATGCACATCCGCCACGGCGAGCTCTGGGTGCAGCGACTGACCCAGAACGAGACCACCCGGGCCGAGGCTCAGCAGGCCCTCGACCGCTGGTTTGTCCGCACCATGAACATCTTCGGGCGGCCCGGCTCGCCGAAGAACCGTGTCTACCAGAAGTATCGCCTCAAGGTGCGCGACAACGACGAGGTGCGTCGCGCCTTCGCGACCGAGGTGACCGCGCTGGCGGGCGCCGTGGGCCTCACCGTGCCGGAATGGAAGCCGGCATGGGATCAGCTGCCGGAAGAGGCGCAGATTCCGGGCTAGGAGCAAGAGGCGCAGATTCCGGGCTAGGAGCGAGGTGGGGCGGGGGCTCCTTCTTCGCCCACGTGGACTGGAACGCCGTGCCGTTGACGGCGCCGTGCCGGCGAGTTGACATAATACCTCTTATCAGAAGTTATAGTCCTTGCCACAACGACGCGGCGAGCGTCGGTCGATGATGGCGGTGCGCTGATGATGGCGGCGCGCTAGGGCTTGGCGGGGCTGCTCTGCAGTGACGCGATCCGCGTGCGCACGTCGTCGCCCCGGCGGCTGTCCGGGACGTCCTTGAGGAGCCGCTGATACGTCTCGATCGCCGCGTCACGGCGTCCCCCGAACTCCTGCACGCGGGCCAGATCGAGCAGGATGCCCTCGTAGAGGAAATCCCTCGGCCCGAGCCCCGCCAGGGCCGCCTCGTACGCGGTCTGGGCCTTGGCGAGATCCCGCTCGGCCTCCCAGGTGTAGCCGATGCCGACCGCGGCGAGCGTGCGGATGGTCCCCCTGGCGCCCTGGGCCAGCGCCACCTGATACGCGCCCCGGGCCGCGGCGTATTCGCCGGCGGCGTAGCGCAGATTGCCGAGGCGATACGCGGCCTGCGGCACCCCGGCATAGCGCGGGTGCTGGGCGATGACGGCCTCCAGGGCCTCGATGGCCGTGGCGCGTGCGGCGGGCGCGGCGCCGGGCGCCTGGGCGCCCTGGGCCAGTTCGGTCGCGGCGGCCAGGGCCATCGCGCCCTGAGCCTGCTGGTTCTGCCACCACGCCCAGCCCCCGAGCGCGAGCGCGCTCACGACGACGAGGACGGCGCCGGCGATCAGGCCGAGGCGGACGAGCCGGCGGGAGTCGGCGAGGAAGGCGCGCAGCGTGTCGAGCACGCGCCTAGAGTATCAGGTTCCGCTGCGCAGCTCGACGGGACGCGCGCCCAGGCCCGCGCCGAGGCCGGCGCGCTCGACCCAGATCTCGCCCTTGACCGACGCGCCCTCGGCGGCGGAGAAGCTCCCCGTCTTCAGCGTGCCGGTCAACACGCCCGACGGCATGATCTCCACGCGCGTCGACGCGGAGAGGTTGCCGCGGACCACGCCCCCGATCTGGATCGCGGCGGCGTTGATGTTGGCGTCGACCTGCGCGCCCTCGGCGACGAAGACCTTGCCCGAGACGTTGATCTCGCCCTCGAACTTGCCGTGGATCTGGAAATCGCCCTCGCCGCTGATCTCGCCGCGCAGCACGAGGCGGCTGCCGAGGCCAGGTCCGTCGGGCGTCGCCGCCGCGCGCGCGCGCCGCGTGAGCCCCGGCATCCGCTCGATGACGTCCGCGCGGCGTGGCGAATCCGCGCTCGCAAGGCCGAAGTAGCCGAGAGCCGACCGCATCGCATTGATCATGGCCTCATGCTAGGCGGTGCCCCGCGCGCGAGTCAAGAAATGCGGGCGTCCGACGCGCCGGCGCCCGCCGCCGCGCCCCCGTGCTAGGCTCCCCGGGGCGCCGCGCGGCGACCCACCCACGCGAGCGGCCCTCATCCCGCATCCCCAAAGGAGATCATCATGAGCTTCACGGACAAGGCAGTGCTGGTCACCGGAGCGACCAGCGGCATCGGCCGCGCCGCTGCTGCTCGCTTCAGCGCGGAGGGGGCGCGCGTGGCCCTGGTCGGGCGCGATCGCGCGGCGCTCGCGTCCACGCGGACGGCCATGGGCGCGGCGGGCGAGCCCGCGATCACGGTGGCCGCCGATGTGACGCGCGAGGAAGACGTCCGGCGGGCGGTGGATGAGACGGTCCGCGCCTTCGGCGGGCTCGACGTGCTCGTGTGCGGCGCGGGCGTCATCGGCACCGGGAGCATCGAGACCACGTCGGCCGAGCTCTGGGACCAGATGATGGCGGTCAACGTCCGCTCCGTGTTCCGGCTGGTTCAGCTTGCCCTCCCCGCCCTCATTCCCCGCAAGGGCAACGTGGTGGTGGTGTCGAGCGTCAATGGCCAGCGGGCGTTTCCCGGCGTGCTCGCCTACTGTTGCAGCAAGGCGGCGGTGGACCAGTTCGTGATGTGCACCTCGCTCGAGCTGGCGCCGAAAGGCGTGCGCATCAACGCGGTGAATCCCGGCGTGACGCGGACGAACCTGCATCGGCGCAGCGGGATGAGCGAGCCGGACTACGCCGCGTTCGTGGAGCGGAGCCGCACCACGCACCCGATCGGGCGGATCGGCGAGCCCGAGGAGGTGGCGGACATGATCTGCTTCCTTGCCTCGGACCGCGCGGGGATGATCACCGGCAACTGCGTGTTCGTGGACGGCGGCCGTCACAACACCTGCGCCCGCTAGGGCGGGCGGGGCTACCAGTCGCCGATCCGTATCCCGTAGGAGGAGACCAGGACCCGCTCGAGCCCGGCCATCTCGACGTACTGGATGAGCTTCCACTCCTCCAGTAGTCGCGGGATCGCGTCTGCGCCCTGCCGCCCGTACGCGTCGAGGAACTCCTTGGCGAAGAGCAGGCGATGCACGGGCCGGCCCTCCTCGTCGAGGAGCACGAATCCCTGCCCTTCGCGCCGCACGTCCCACGACGGGATTGGCGTGGCGAGGTGAAAGGCTTTGCGGAGATAGCGCGTGACCTCGCGCACGGCGATCGGGCTCGTCGGGGGCACCATCTCGATCACGCGCTCCGGCGCTAATTCCAGCGGGACGATCGAGTATCCAATCGAGCGAAGCTCAACCTCGGTCGTACGCCGCGTACGGCGCTCGTGAGCGCGACGTTCCCGGACCACGCGTGCGCCCCCGCTGCGCCGCCGCTCGGACTTCCGCCGGTCGATCAGCACGTGGACGTCGCCGCCGGCGAATTCGTGGCTGAGGTGACTCGCGAGCTCGGCGCGCTGGCGGGATACGAGGAAGAGCAACTCCGTCATGAGCTCCCCTGCACCGATTCGAAGCGTGACGAGCGTATCTTTCGGTGGCCGATGGGCACCGACTGCAGGATTGGTGCCGCGGCGGTGGGCTTGGAAATTCAATCTGTTAGCTGCGCTGCCCTGAGGAGTGTCATCGACCCGTAAAGTTCCCCGACGGCTTCCCGGGCTCGCCCGCGGGGCCGGTCGTGTCGGCTTGACCATGGCGGGCGCTCGGGACTAGGGTGACCCCACAGCCTGGGCGGCGCGGGCTGGGCGCGCCCGGCAAGGAGGCGCGCATGCCCACCTACATGGTTCAGGCCGCCTATACGAGCACCGCATGGGGCAAGCTGGTCCAGCGCCCCGAGAACCGCATGGAAGCGATGCGGCCGGTGATCGAGAAGCTCGGCGGGACCCTTCACGCCTGGTACTACTGCTGGGGCGACTACGACGTCGTGATTCTCTTCGACGTGCCCGACAACGTGAACGCCGCGGCGGTGTCGATGGCGGTGGCGGCGGGAGGCGCGGTGAAGGAGATCAAGACGACGCCGCTGATGCAGCCCGACGAAGGCTTCGACGCGATGCTGCTCGCCCAGGGCGCGGGCTACCGGCCGCCGGGCGGATGAGAGCCGGCTCAGCGCTGGGCGCGACGCCCGCCGTCTTCGCGGGCTTCCTCCGCGTTGGCGTAGCACCGCTCGGGCTGGATCTTGGCGTACCCCTCGCCGCCCGGCAGGTGGAACACGCGCTCGTTCGAGCCCGTGAGCACGGCGCCCTTCACCGGGTGGGAGATCGGGCACGTCCAGGCATCGTGGGGCTCGGCGCCCGGGCGGTCCGCGGAGCCGTACTGTCGCGACGGCGGCGCCAGCGCCTGACGCGCGCCCGCCGGCACCGTGGAGGCCGATTGGCTCGGCGCGCTGGGCCGGCGCGCCGGCTCGCGCGAGATGTAGGGCGAGTCACGCCAGCGCCCCACCTTGAGCAGCCGCGCCTGCCGCTGGAGATGCTGGAGCATCTCCTCGTGCTTGGCGTTGGGCGGAGCGATCGCGACCGAGGCGTAGCCGTTGGCGACCATCTCGGCGTTGACCATGAGATCGCCCACGTACACGTAGGCGAGCGTGCGGCCCTGAGCATCCTTCTCCTGCTGATCCACCTCGAGACGCACCGTCTGCCCCAGGACCAGCGCGCGGTTGAACTCGGCAGACTCGGTCGGGCCCGCGATCATGCTATCGGCCGGCATCTTCGACTCGCGCGTGTTGACGCCGATGTAGCGCACGGTGAGGACCTTCTTGTCGATGCGCACGGCGATGGTGTCGCCATCGATCACCCGCACGACGCGTCCCGTCAGCGGCTCGCCCGCCTCGAGCGCCGCGATAGTGCCGCTGGCCACGCCCGCGAAGCCGAGCACGAGCGCGGCGATGGCATGTGCCAGCCATTGCACCACCAGGCGCCCCCTCGGACCTCGTCCCCGGTCCCGCCGGTTCATAGGCACCATAGTAGCAAGGCGAGGGCCAATGAGAAGACCCTTGATAATCAGATAGTTGCTCGATGTCTTTGCGGGCGCGCGACCGTTACGGGAATGACACCGACAAGAATTGCACCCCGAGGCGGGGAGAGGGCCGCTTCCTCTACTCGCCAGCTCCGAGCATGAAGAGTCCGGGGCCCAGCGCGGGATCGCCTGCCGTCTCGGGCGTCGGACCAGGCTCCTGGCCCTCGACATAGTCGACACCGGCCACCGTGATCGCCATCCCGTCATCGGTCATCTCGATGAACTTCTTGCCTCGGAGATACCAGAGCGTGAACTGTGCCTCGTCGATCGAGCAGCCGAAGAGCTCGGGGATAACCATGAGCGGCAAGCTTGGACGGTGCGGCTCAGTGCGGCGCGTGTTGTAGAGGGCCTGTAAGAGCTGACGACGTAGATCTCGCTCGTCCTCGGTACGGCGCTCGGAGAACTCCCCGTCTGGGGCACCGCCATTGCCGGCGGGCAACGGAGCGGCGTCGAAGGTCTCACGGTCGTACGCGGCTCGGCGGACTGGATCGCACAGCACACGGTAGGCGGCGACGACATCGTGGAACGCCTCGCGGTCGCCCGTCTCCTTGTTGTCTGGATGGTAGAAGGCCGCAAGCAGCCGGTACGCCTTGGTGATGATCATGGGCTGCGCGATGCGGCTGACTTGCAAGACGTCGTAATGACTGGGAGCGCTCGGCATAGACCCATAATATCCGGGATGCCGAGTACTTCAGAGACCTTTTGTACTGTACGGAAATGGTGCCCCCGCAGGGAGACGCCCGAGCGCTCACACTCCCCTTCGCGGGCGTGGTGGGGTGCGGGGCCGCCCTGAGTGGGAGTGATGAAAGCCGGGGCAGTTGCCCCGGCCCTCGATGTATCAAAAGGCAGTTGAGAGTGCTTAGGGGGAGTTAGCGCAGATCCCATCGTCCGCGGGCGCCTTCGCCTGTCCCTTTGCTCCGGTCGACACTCCGGGGTTATTGAGGGACACCGGGGGGGACACTTGTGGCGTGTTCGGGCCGTTAATGCCGGGGTTCCCGCCCTCTGGGTCACCCACGGCTGCCGAGTTGTCCGGCGAGCATTCGTCGGCGGGCACCGTGGGGTCGTTGATCGCGAGGGCTGCTGGCGTCAGGCCGATTGTGACCGCTACGGCAACGATGAGACCGAGTAGAACCTGTCTCATGTATCCTCCTACACGTGTGTTCGGGGTGCTGGTTGGACTCGTGCCCTCATCTTGCACGGCTGTGTCGGCTCGCACCTCCTTTCCAGCTTGGAGGGCCATTTGGGGGCCGGCGAGTCAGACGCGTCGCAGTGTAGCAGGTCAACAGGCCATGCGTCGGCTCCAGTGGGTGGCCCCCGGCCTGGATCGAACAGGCGACCCACAGTTTAGGAATCCGTTTGGGCGAAGTACCGCCAGGATCACGCGGTAGCATGCTGTGACAGCGCGTGCGCGCTAAACCCCCACCCGCCTCGAAGGATTCGGCCCCCCGCGTCGCGCACGCCGTGTCACCCCTGATACGGACGCATACGCCCGAGTCGCACCAGGAGTCGCATCAGGAATCGCATCAGGCATAGCACCCGCAGTTCTCATCATCGGGCTGGTGTTCGGGCGCGCATATCGCGGTCGAGCTTATGCGGCTAACGCCAGCTTCAGCGGCGGCGCCGAGCAACGCGAGGCGCCGGGATCTTCCCTCGGTTTTGTAGACACGTGGTTCGGTCACGTCGTGTGCGCCTCATAGTCGACAGGTGAAGCGTAGCCGATTCCGGAGTGCAAACGCACGCCGTTGTAGTAGGGAATGTAGCTGCGCAGAGACCGGGCGAGCTCGGCGTGGTGCGTGAAGCGGATGCCGTGGACGACATCGCTCTTCATCGAGTGGAAGAACGACTCCATGTATGCGTTGTCGGTGATCTCCCGCGGCCGGTTCATGCTCTGGACAAAGCCGAGGGCGGCCAGTCGCCGGCGAATCGCATAGGCCGCGGACTCCACACCCCGGTCGCTGTGAAAGATGACGCCGGGCGGCGGGTGGCGATGGGCGACGGCATGGTTGAGCGCCGCGCGCGTCAACCGCGCATCCTTGGTCGGTCCGAGACTCCAGCCGAGGATTCGCCGAGGGTAGCGGTCCATGACCACGGCCAGATAGCGTCAGGCCCCGGCCACCTTCAGATACGTGATGTCGCCGACCCAGCCTTGATCCGGCCCGGTGGCCAAGCGATCGAGCTGGCGGTTGGGAATGCTGGTAAAGAACCCGTGGAGGCCCGGGATCCGTCGGTAGAGCTTCACCGCTCGGGCCCGCAGCCCGGCCTCGCGCATGAGCCGCGCGACGCGCCGCCGGCTAACCCGCGTCCCGGCGGCCCGGAGAGCAATGGTGGATCCGCGGGCTACCATACGTCCCGCGGCTGGTCTCCAACCGCGTCTGGATCATCCGCAGTAAGCCCCGGTCCTGCTCCCGGCGGGCGCTTTCGCCCCGGTGCCGCCACGCGTAGTAGCCCCCGTGGGTGACGCCGTAGAGTGCGCACATCCGTTTCACCGGAAAGTCCCCG
>DATJFY010000103.1:0-150383 GCA_035495415.1 Verrucomicrobiia bacterium | reverse complement strand
CCAGGTGAGGAGCATCTCCTTTAGCGTGTCCTCACCAAGGACTGCGCGGCGGTCAGCGTAGATCACCTCACGCTGCTTGTTCATCACGTCGTCGTACTCGACCACGTGCTTGCGGGCGTCGAAATGCATGCCCTCGACCTTCTTCTGCGCACCGGCGATCGAGCGGGCGACCCACGGGTGCTCGATGGGCTCGACCTCGAGGGTGTCCATCAACCGGCCGATGCGGTCGGCGGCGGGACCGAAGACCTTCATCAGGTCGTCCTCGAGCGAGATGAAAAAGCGGCTGGAGCCAGGGTCGCCCTGGCGCCCCGCACGCCCTCGCAGCTGGTTGTCGATGCGGCGCGACTCGTGGCGCTCGGTGCCGATGATGTGCAAGCCGCCGAGGCCCACCACGCGGTCGTGCTCGGGATCGGTCAGGCGCTTGGCCTCGTTCCAGGCGGCTTCACGGGCGTCGGGCGGCGCGGTGGCGGGGTCCAGGCCTTTCTTCCGAACCAGCTCCTTGGCGAGGAAGTCCGGGTTGCCGCCGAGGAGGATGTCGGTGCCTCGGCCGGCCATGTTAGTGGCGATGGTGACCGACTTCTCGCGCCCGGCCTGGGCCACGATCTCCGCTTCCCGCTCGTGGTACTTGGCGTTGAGCACCTGGTGCGGAATGCCGCGCTTCTTGAGGAGCCGGGAAAGGTGCTCGGAGATCTCGATGGACACCGTGCCCACCAGGATGGGCTGGCCCTTGGTGTGGCGCTCGGCGATCTCGTTGGACACCGCCTCGAATTTCTCCCGCGCGGTCTTGTAGACCACGTCGGGGTAGTTGACGCGAGTGAGGGGGCGGTTGGTGGGGACCACCGTCACGTCGAGTTCGTAGATCTTGGCGAACTCCTCCGACTCGGTCGCGGCGGTGCCGGTCATGCCCGCGAGCTTGTCGTACATCCTGAAGTAATTCTGAAGGGTGATCGTCGCAAGCGTCTGATTCTCCGACTCGATCTTGACGCCTTCCTTGGCTTCCACTGCCTGGTGGAGACCATCGGACCAGCGCCGGCCCGGCATGAGGCGCCCCGTGAACTCGTCGACGATCACCACCTGCCCGTCCTTCACGACGTAGTCCACATCTTTCTTGAAGAGCGCGTGCGCCTTGAGCGCCTGGTGGATGTGGTGCAGCAGCTCCATCTGCGAGGGGTCGTACAGGTTCTCGACGCCGAGGAGTTTTTCGCAGCGCGAGATCCCCTGCTCGGTGAGCGACACCGCCCGCGACTTCTCGTCAACGATGTAGTCGCCGTCGGCGGTGGCCTCGATCTCGGAGAGCTTACCCTCGACGATGGTGGCGGCTCGGGAAAGCTTCGGGATGATCCGGTCGATCTTGTAGTACTTGTCCGTCGAGCCTTCCGCCGGCCCCGAGATGATCAGCGGGGTCCGCGCTTCGTCGATGAGGATGGAGTCAACCTCGTCGACGATCGCGTAGTGATGCTCCCGCTGCACCATCTCCTCGAGGGAGAAGCGCATGTTGTCGCGCAGGTAGTCGAAGCCGAACTCGTTGTTGGTGCCGTAGGTGATGTCCGCCTGGTACGCCTCGCGCCGCGTACACGGGCGGAGGGAGGCGAGCCTGATGTCGGTCTGCACGAAGGTCGGATCGAACAGATAGGACACTTCGTGCTGGATCACGCCCACGGTGAGGCCGAGCGAATGGTAGACCGGGCCCATCCACTGCGCGTCGCGCCGCGCGAGGTAGTCGTTGACGGTGACGATGTGGGTCCCGAGGCCGGGCAGCGCGTTGAGATAGGCGGGCAGGGTCGCCACCAGTGTCTTGCCTTCGCCGGTGGCCATCTCGGCAATCGTCCCCGCGTGCAGGACCATGCCGCCCATGAGCTGCACGTCGAAGTGCCGCATCCGCACGGTGCGGCGGGCCGCCTCTCGGCACACCGCGAAGGCCAGCTCGAGCACGTCATCGAGCTCGGCGCCGCCGGCGAGCCGCGCGCGGAGCTCGTCGGTCTTGGCCCGCAGCGCGGCGTCGTCGAGCGCCTGCATCGCGGGCTCGAGCGCGTTGATCGCGTCCACAGCGGGGCGCATGCGCTTGGCGTCGCGCTCGTGCTTGGTGCCGAAGACCGCGCGGAAGAGCGAACCCAGCATGTCAATCGCTATCTTACACTATCCGTCGCGCCGTCCTTCGCGACGCGCCTCGCGGAGCAGCTCGCGCGCGGCCCGGCGGGTCGCATCGGTGACGCGCTCCCCCCCGAGCATGCGCGCCAGCTCCTCCACACGGGCGGCGCCCTCGAGCGTGGTCACCGTGGTTCGCGTGGCCGTCCGGCTCGCTGTTTTTTCCACCCGCAGTTGGCGGTCAGCGTAGACCGCGATCGGCGCCAGATGCGTGACGCACAGCACCTGCCGCCCTGCGGCAATCTGTCCGAGCTTTTGCCCCACCACCTCGGCCACCCGCCCTCCGATTCCGGCGTCCACCTCGTCGAACACCATGGTGGGCACGTCACCCGCGGCGGAGAGCACGGCGCGAACCGCCAGCATCGTGCGAGAGAGCTCGCCGCCCGACACCACCTTGGCCAGCGGGCGCGGATCCTCGCCGGGATTCGCCGAGAACAGGATCTCGGCGTGGTCCGCGCCCCGACGCCCCACGCGCCACCGGGCGGGTCCCGCGGACAGATCACCCTCTCCGGCCGGCTCTCGGCGAAGCCCGATTCGGAAGCGCGCCTGCTCCATGCCGAGCCCGCGGAGTTCCCTCTGGACCTGCCGCTCCAGGCGAACCGCGGCGGCGGTCCGCGTCTCGGCCAACTCGAGGGCCGCCTGGCCTGCCGCCTCGGCGGTCCGCGCCACACGCCCCTCGAGCTCCGCCACCACATCGTCGTGCCGCTCGAGCCGGTCGAGCGTGGCCGCGATCCGCGCTCGATAGACGCCCACCGCGTCCGCGGTTTCCCCGTATTTGCGCGTGAGGCGGGTGATCGCGTCCAGCCGCTCGTCGATCTCGGCGAGTCGGTCGGGATCGAAGGGCGCGCGATCCCGCAGCGCCCGGGCCCGGCCAATGGCGTCCTCAAGGTAAGCCTCGGCCTCGCCCAGAGCCGCCGCAGGCGCGCCGAGCTCGCGATCGTACCCGGCCAGCTCGCGAAGCAGGGCGCCGGCACGCTGGAGCCGGGCGGCCGCGGAACGCTCGTCGTCATAGAGAAGCGTGGTGACCTCCGCGAGGCCCGCGGCGATGCGCTCGGCATGCTGGAGGCGGCGGCGCTCGGCGCGGAGCTCCTCCTCCTCGCCCTCGCGCAGCCGGACGGCGTCGATCTCGGAGAGCTGGAACCGAAGGAGGTCCTCCTGTCGCTTCCCCTCGCGCGCTTCCTCGGCGAGGCGCCTGAGCTCGTCCCGGGCGGCCTCCCACTCCGCGACGCGCTCGGCCACGCGGTCCCGTGCTTCCTCCGCGCCCGCGTAACGGTCCAGAAGATCGAGCTGGCGGCCCGCCTCCATCAAGCGCTGATGCTCGTGCTGCCCGTGCAGCTCCACCAGCGTCTCGCCGAGCCGCTCGAGGAGCGCCACCGTCGCCGGTGAGTCGTTCACGAAGACCCGATGTCGTCCGGCCCGGGAGATCTCACGCTTGACGACCAGTATTCCATCCGGCGCGGGGTGCCCGGCTTCCTCGAGGAGCGCCCCGGCAGCGCTCTCGGGCTCGAGCTCGAATACCGCCTCGATGACCGCGCTGTCCGCGCCGGTGCGGATGAGATCGGGCTGGGCACGCGCCCCCATGACGAGGAGGATCGCGTCGACCACGATCGACTTCCCCGCTCCGGTCTCGCCGGTGACCGCATTGAGGCCGGGACCGAGGGAGACGGTCACCGCTTCGATCACCGCGAGGTTCTTGAGGCGCAGCTCGCTCAGCATGCGTGGGAATTCCCGGCCGCCTGCTCGCATCCTACGGCCGGCGAGCCCGATACCGCCACTCGTATCCGGGTGGAGACGTCCCGCGCCCGGCCTACCGCTCGCCCCACTTGAGCTTGGTCCGCAACACCGAGAAGAAATGCTTCTGCGGAACTCGGAGAAGGCGAATGCGGGCCGCGGCCTGGCGAATCTCGACGCGGTCGCCGCGCTTGAGATGGAAACCGACCTGGCCGTCCATCGTGAGCATCACGTCCTGGTCCGACTGCAGCGTCACGTCGATGGGCTGGCTGCCCGGCAGCACGATCGGCCGGTTGGTCAGCGTATGGGAGCAGATGGGTGTCAACACGATCGCGTCCATGGTGGGGAACACGATCGGCCCCCCAGCCGAGAGGCAGTAGGCGGTGGACCCGGTCGGCGTCGAGACGATGAGCCCATCGGCGCGGTAGGCGGTGGCGAACTGCCCCTGCACCGACACGTCGAGGTTGATGATGCGGCTCATCGCCGATTTAGTGATGACCACGTCGTTGAGGGCGACATACTCGCTCAGTCGCTCCCCCTGGCGGGTGACGCGGGCGGCCAGCATCATCCGCTCCTCCACCAGCAGATCTCCGCGGAGCAGCGCCTCGAGGGCCGGGAACAGCTCTTCGATGGTGAGCGCGGTGAGGAAGCCCAGCCCGCCCAGGTTGACGCCGAGAATCGGCACGTTGAGATCACCGACCAGCCGCGCCATCGAGAGGAGCGTCCCGTCTCCGCCGAGCACGAGCAGGAGGTCCACCTGGCCGGGCAGCTCCGGCTTGGCCGCCACCGGCGCGACGGCGGCCGCCACGAGCCCCGCCGTTTCTTTCTCCAGCACGGGCAAGAGCTGGCGCTCCGCGCACCATTCCAGGATGCGAGGAAGCGCGGTTCGGGCCTCCTCGCGATCGGTCTTCGCCACGATGCCGACGCGCTTCATGTGTCCATCCCGCTTACGCGAGTCTCGGCCTCGATGCGCGCGTCCAAATCGCTCACGCTGTCTCCTTGCACGAGGTGAAGGAAGAATTCACGATTACCGGCCGGGCCGCGCAGGGGTGACCGGGTGACGCCCCGCGCGCCCCAGCCCGCGCGCGCCGCGAACGCGGCGACGCGCTCGAGCACGCGGCGGTGCTGACTCGGATCGCGCACCACCCCCCCTTTGCCGACCTCACCCTTGCCGACCTCGAATTGAGGCTTGACCAGCGCCACCGCCTCGCCCCCCGCGACGAGCACGCCGAGCACGGCGGGCAGGACCTTCTCCAGAGAGATGAAGGAGACGTCCATCGTGGCGAGCCCTGGTGGCTCGGGAAAGTCCGCCCGCGCGAGATTCCGCGCGTTGGTCCGGTCCCGGACCTCCACGCGCGGGTCGGCGCGGAGGGTTGCATCCAGCTGGTGGCTGCCCACGTCCACGGCGATCACGTGCGCCGCGCCGGCCTCGAGCAGGCAGTGGGTGAAGCCCCCGGTGGAGGCGCCCGCGTCCAGGCACACACGCCCGCGCACATCGATGCCGAACACGTCGAGTGCGTGGGCCAGCTTGTCCCCGCCGCGGCTCACGAAGCGCGGGGACGTCACTACCTCGATGCGGCTGGTCTCGGCCACGAGCGCGCCGACCTTGTCCGCCCGACGGCCGTCCACCAGCACCCCGCCGGCCAGGATGAGCCGCGCCGCCTTCTCGCGCGTGGGGGCGAGGCCGCGCGCCGCGAGCGCGGCGTCCAGGCGTGTCTTGGCGCGGCGGGCGGTCGCCATGCTCATGCCCGGGTGTAGTCCCCGGTCATGCGGACTCCCGGCGCCACTCGCTGATCCGATCGCGGAACTCCTCGGTGAGGGCGCGGGCCCGCTCCCGGTCCGGCGCTTCCGCGACCACGTGAAAGCAGGCGCGGTCCGCGTCCGGAATCGCGGCCACCCACTCGTCCGGCCGCCGCACGCGCACGCCCTCGATGAGCTCCACGTCCTCGCCCTTGGTGGCTTCCATGAGCCGGCGCATGACCGTCCCTTTGCGCTCGTTTGGGCACGGCACCTCGAGCCGGGCGATGTGGCTTTCCGGAACCGCTCGCGTGAGCTGGTGCAGGCGCACGTCGAGGCGCGCCATCATCTCGAGGATGCACACCACCGCGGCCATGCCGTCGAAGGCGGGCTGGAAGCGCGGGAAGATGAAGCCGCCCTGCTCCTCCCCGACCAGCACCACGTCCTCGCCAAGCGCCGCCTCGGTCAGCGCCCGGGGCGTACCGCGCGATCGCGTGAGGGCGAAGCCGTGCTCCTCGGCGAGCCGGTCGAGAGTGCGCGACGCGGTGACGGGCACCACGATGCGGCCGGTGGGCTGCGTGCGCATCACGAGGAGCGAGACGAGCGCGAGGGCCAGGTCTCCGGGGAGGATCTCGCCCTTTTCGTCGACCAGAAAGACCTTCTCCGCCCCCGTGTCCATGAGGACGCCGAGGTCCGCACCCAGCGTGCGTCCGATGTTGGAGAGCTGGCTCAGCGAGCGCTGGAACTCCTCGGTGGTCTTGCTGATGCGGCTTTCGTCCAGATAGGCGTTGAGGGAGATCACGTCCACGCCGAGCGCGCCGAGCACCCCCGGGAAGATCGCGGATGCCGAGCCGAACGCGTAATCCAGCACCATGCGGAGACTGGCCCGCCGGATGACCTCGGCGTCCACCGACTTTAGCAGGCCGTCCCGATACCGGTCGGTGCCCGCGTGGGGGAAGGTGAGCACCCCAGTCTCCTCCATGGGGGCGCGGTAGAAATCCTCCATGAAGAAGAGCCGCTCCACCGACTTCTCGCGATCGGGCGGGACTTCGATGCCCCGCGGATCGTAGAACTTGATGTCGACGAGCTGCGGGTCGTACGGCGACTTCCGCACGTGCACGCCGCCGGCGTGTCCCAGCGCGGAGATCTGGTACCGCACGACCGACACCGGGGCCACGCCGAGATCCTGCACGTCGACGCCCACCGACAGTAGCCCCGCCATGAGGGCCCGGTTGATCATGCGTGAGGCCTTGTGGTGGTCGCGGCTGGTGATCATGGTGCGCCGCTTCCCCACCGTGGCGCCGAACGCGGCGCCCAGCTTGGCCGCGAACTCCGGCGAGATCTCGATGTTGGCCAGGCCGGAGACCCCGTAACGCCCGAAGATGGAGCGGCTCCAGCGCTCCGACCAGACGAGGCTCATCGCGAGCGTCGCGCCGTCCTCCACCTCCTTGTAGGGCCAGACCTTGGCGTTGGCCTTGACGGTGCTCGACTCGCCGATGCGCGCGTAGTCGCCGATGACCACACCCTCGGCCACGAAGGCATTGGCGCGGATCTGGGCGCGGGTGCCCACGATCGCCTCCTTGATCCGCGCGCTCGGTCCCACGTCCACGTGGTCCCAGAGCACGCTGCCCTCGATGTCCGCGCCCGCTCCGATCACGCACCCCGGGCCCACCACGCAATTAACCAGGCGCACGCCCGGCGCCACCTGGGCGCCCGCCCCGATGATGACCGAGCCGGAAAGCTTGGTGAGGAAGTCCACGCGCGCGCCCTCCCCCACCCAGACGCTATGCTCGGGCCCCTGGGTGTGGGTGCCGGGAATCTCGACGCCCACCCGGCCCTGAAGCAGATCGAGGTGGGCGGTCCGGTATTCGGTGAGGTCGCCCACGTCGCGCCAGTAGCCCTCTGCCACGTGCCCGTAGAGCCGGCGGCCGGAGGCGAGGAGCGCGGGGAAGAGCTCACGGCCGAAGTCGTAGGGACGGCCGGCGGGGACGGCGGCCAGCACGCTCGGATCCAGGATGTAGATTCCGGTGTTGATCGTGTCGCTGAACACCTCGCCCCAGGACGGCTTCTCGAGGAAGCGGACGATGCGGCCGGACTCGTCGATGATCACGATGCCGTAGGCGAGGGGCGAGTCCACTCGCGTGAGCACGATGCTCGCCTCGGCGCCGCGCTGCTGGTGCGATCGCACCGCGGCCTGGAGATCGAAGTCGGTCAGGACGTCGCCCGAGATCACGAGCACGGGCTCTCCCAGCTCGCCGGCGGCGAACTTCACCGCGCCCGCCGTGCCCAGGTCGGCGGTGGGCGTCGCGTACGTCATACGCACTCCCCATTGGCTGCCGTCACCAAAGTGTCCCGTGATCGTCTCGGGAAGGAAATAGAGGAGCACGAGGAGATCGGTGAAGCCATGACGCTTCAGCAGCCGGACGGTGTGCTCCATGATCGGCACGTTGCCGACCGGCACGAGCGGCTTCGGGATGTGCGTGGTCAGCGGACGCAGACGGGTTCCGAAGCCGCCGGCCATGATGACTGCTTTCATACCCGTCTCCTCGCCCTGGAGGGTCGGTGCGGTCTGGCCGCGCCGACGTTGGGGAGCGTCGTCAGTATAGCGGAAGAGTCCGCGGCCGGGAAACTACGCGCCGCGGGGATCGCCGCGAGGACGCAGGACGAACAGCAGCACGATGCCCGCGATGAATCCGCCCACGTGAGCCCAGAAGGCCACGCCCCCACCGGGCTCGCCTCCGGTGGCCAGACCGAGGGTCATGAAGCCGCTGAAGAACTGCACGACCGCCCAGAACCCCAGCACGACGAGCGCCGGAATGTACACGAGGCGGACGAAGAACCCGATGATCAGCAAGGTGAGGATGCGCGCGTGGGGGAACAGGAGGAGGTAGGCCCCCAGGACCCCGGCAACCGCCCCGCTGGCGCCGATCATGGGGACCTGCGAGCTGGGGGCGATGGCGGTCTGCCCCAGGGCGGCGGCGAGCCCGCTCAGCAGGTAGAAGGCGATGAAGCGGAAGTGCCCGAGCGTGTCCTCGACGTTGTCGCCGAAGATCCAGAGGTAGAGCATGTTTCCGCCCACGTGCAGGAGCCCACCGTGGAGGAACATGGAGCTCAGGATTGTCACGTACGGCGACGGGAGACCGGCCACCGGATCTATGCAGGCGCCGGTAAGTCGGCACGGGACGAGGCCGAATTCGGCGATGAATTCTTGGGCGGCCCTCGCCGCCTCGGAGCTCCCGATGCCCAGGGAGAGCTGATAGAGGAAGGCGATGACATTGAGGGCGATGAGCAGCAGCGTGATGAACGGAACGGTGCGGCTGGGAATGTCGTCCTTGAGGGGAAACATGCGGTCGGGGCCCGACTGCGCCGCCTCAGCGGGGGGCCGGGCGAAGGCTGACGATGGCGGGCATCGCGAGGTACGTCTGCGCGACGCGCAACAGGTCGTCGGCCGTCACGCTCGCCACCGCCTTGGCGTATCGGTCGGCGAAGTCGTAGCCCACCCCCGCGGCCTCGAAGAAGGCCTGATACCACGCCAGGCGGGCGTTCGTACGCCGGTCCAGATTGAACTGACCCAGGAGGAACGACTTCGCGCGCGTCAGCTCCTCTGTGGTCACGCGCTCGCGGCCCATGCGCCCGAGCTCGCGGAGCATGCCCTCCTCGGCCCGGTCCGCATTGGCGGGGGCGGTGCCGAGGTAGGCGACAAGGACGCTCGGATCCACCCGGGAGGGATTGATGGCGCCGGTCGAGTACGCAAGTCCCTGCTTGTCTCGGAGCTCGGTGAAGAGTCGGCCCGCCATGCCACCCCCCAGCGCCACCGAGAGCACCTTCATGGCTGCGTAGTCCTTGCTGGCGATGCCCGGTCCCAGGAAAGCCACCATCACCTGCGCTTGGGCCGCGGGATAGGAGACGAGGTCCCGGCCGCCCGCGGACGCCGCCACGACGGGGCGCTCCGGTATGGTCCCCTCGCCCGGCGGCATCGCCGCGAACAGACGGCGCACCTCGTCCACCACTTCGCGCGCGGACACCTCACCGCTCACCGAGACGATAGTGCGGTCTCCGCGATAAAAGCGGCGATAGTGCTCGAGGAGTGCGGCACGATCGACACGAGCCACCACCGGACTGCGGCCGAGCACCGGAAGCGCGTAGGCGTGCGGCCCGTAGACACGCTCCATCATCGTGTCGTACGCGCGCTGGAAGGGCTGATCCGCTCGGCTTCGGATCGCACTCTGGACCGAGCGCCGCTCGGACTCGATTTCCCGTTCGGGTAGTGCCGGGCGCAGGGTGACGTCGGCCATCAGTTCGAGGAGCCGGCGCCAGTTCCGAGCGAGGGCCACGCCACGCACCTCCGAGTTGTCGACGTCGCCCGAGGCGCTGACCCCGCCGCCGAGCTCCTCCGCCTCTTCGGCGATCTGAAGGGCGGTGCGTCCGGCCGTGCCTTTCACCAGCACCTGCTGGAGGAGATTGGTGATGCCGGCGGTCTCCGGGGTTTCCCACCGCGAGCCGACCCGGACCATCACGGAGACCGCCACCACCGGAACGCTGGCGTTCTCACGGACGAGCACTGTGACACCGTTGTCCAGGAGGGCCCGCTGGATCGGCTCTGCCGCACGCGCCGGCGCGGCTACGCCCACGGTCAGGACGAGGGCCAGCACGAGACCGACGAGGCTCGGGCTCATCGTGCCCTGTCTCGCGGCACGAGAGCGAGGCGCGCGTGCTGCGCGCCGAGGTATCGGCGGGCGGCCGCCTGGATCTGTTCCCGTGTCACCCTGCGGATGCCCTCGAGGTACTCGAGCTCGCCCTGGAGAGTCCAGAGGGTCTCCGCCATCCCGTAGGCGTAGGCGCGGCCCTCGGCGGTCTCGATCGAGAAGACATGCCGACTCTCCGCCGCCGTCACCGCGCGGTCGCGCTCGGCTTGGGTCACGCCCTCGTCCTGGATGCGCTTGACCTCGGTCAGCACCGCGGCTTCCACCTTGTCGAGATCGTCAGGCTCGAACAGGGCGCTGACCCCAATCATGCCGGCGCCCTGCAGCGCGCTGTACGAGGCTCGCACCGAGCTGACCAGCTGCTGACGCTCGCGCAGCGCCTGGTTCAATCGGGAGGTCTGTGAGCCACCGAGGATGTGCGCGAGAAGATCGGCGGCGAACATGTCGGACGCGCCCAAGGCCGGCGCGAGCCAACCGAGGCCGAGGGAGCCCTGGCGCTCCGGTCGTGCGCGCACCTCGCGATACGAGTCATCCAAAGGACGAGGTGCGGGAGGCGTCGCGCGCTGATGGCCCTGGGCTGGAACGCTGCCGAAGGCCTTCAGCGCGGCGACCCGGACCTGAGCGGGGTCGACGGCGCCGACGACGACCAAGGTCATGTTGTCGGGAACATAGTGCTTCTTGTAGTAGCCGCGCAGGGTCTCCTGAGACGACGCCTGCAACATCTCACGATCTCCGAGGACCGGCTGACCGTAAGGCCCCCCCCGGAACGTCAGGTAGAAAAGACGGCGCCCCAGGAAATTGCGGAGGTTGTCTTCCCCCAGGCGCATTTCCTCGAAGACAACCTCTCGCTCCCGACTCAGCTCAGCGGGGTCGAACACGGAATTGAAGGCCATGTCGGCGAGGATCTCGATGCCCTGGGCGGCGCGAGAGGCGGGCAGCAGGATGTAGTAGAAGGTGTAGTCCCATGAGGTGCCCGCGTTGGTGCGGCCCCCGACGGACTCGATGTCCCGGTCCACGAAGCCCGGCCCGCGCGTTGCAGTGCCCTTGAAGAGCATATGCTCCGCGAAGTGCGAGAAACCGCGCTCGGCCGGGAGCTCATCGCGGCCTCCAACGCCAACCCATAAGTGCAGCGCGACTACGTCACTCACCCGATGTTCCTGAAGGATGAGGCGCATCCCGTTGGGGAGCACTTCCCGCGTGGGCCCTTTCGGGGTTGATCCCTTGCTTAACGAGACTTTGCCGGCGGGCGCGGTGGCGCAGGAACCGGCCAAGGCCGCCGCTGCGACGATGAGGGCAAGGCGCATGCCGCGGCGGAATTTCATTTTCCTGAAGCCTAACAGAGTCGACTACCCCTCTCAAGGACGGGAGGGAGGAGCTTCTCCCCGGGTCTCGCGAGACACTTTGGTGAAATGCCGCGAGCTGTAAGCCGGGCAGAACGCCCCTCGGCAACAGGGCTGCGGGGGGGACAAGGGGCTCTAAATAGCTAACATCAAAGACAAGATGACCCTGAAAGCCCACTGGCATCCCTCCTGCACTCTTGTCAGGCGATTCGCCGGAAGGTTCGGCAGAGCTCGGTGGAGGAGTGGCCGTACGGCAGTTAACCAGTCGGAAAAGAAAGGGTGCAATCAGATGAAGAAGGTCTTGGCGACAGTGACCAGCGCGGTGTTCCTGGCGTCGCTTTCGGTGTCGGTCAGCTCGGCGCAGACGAGCTGCCCCCCCGAGGTGGCCCAGGCGAAGACCATGCTCGAGCAGCGTCAGCAGGTCTCGCGCACGCAGGACGTGAACGCCCCCCGCTCGCTGGCTGGCGCGCGGACCCAGGACGTGAACGCCCCTCGTACGCAGGACGTCAACGCTCCGCGTGTCCAGGAAGTCCAGGCTCCCCGCTCGCTGGCTGGTGCGCGGACGCAGGACGTGAACGCCCCGCGGACGCAGGATGTGAACGCGCCTCGGACGCAGAACGTTAACGCCCCGCGGACGCAGGACGTGAACGCCCCGCGCACGCAGGATGTGAACGCGCCCCGGACGCAGAACGTCAACGCCCCGCGGACGCAGGATGTGAACGCGCCGCGCACGCAGGATGTGAACGCCCCGCGGACGCAGAACGTCAACGCCCCGCGGACGCAGGATGTGAACGCGCCCCGGACGCAGGATGTGAACGCGCCCCGGACGCAGGATGTGAACGCGCCCCGGACGCAGGATGTGAACGCGCCCCGGACGCAGGACGTGAACGCGCCCCGGACGCAGGACGTGAACGCGCCCCGCACGCAGGACGTGAACGCGCCCCGCACGCAGGATGTGAACGCCCCGCGGTCCTCGGATCCGAGCGCTCCGCGTGGCGATATCTCGCGTGCCGCGTCGCTGGTGCGCGAGGCTGAGGCGGCGTGCAAGGCTGGGCACAGCAGCGTGGCTTCCGAGAAGGCCAAGGCTGCCATCGAGATCATCAAGAAGTAACCGCAGTCTCTCGCAGCACGGGCCCCGGGGTGATCCCCCGGGGCCCTCTGTTTTTCTAGACGAGCCGCGCGCGCAGGCGAGACGAGGCGAAGTCCACCACCATGACCAGCGCGATCAGCACCAGCAGCACCGTCGACGCCGCCGGGTAGTTCAACATGCGAAGGTAGGTCTGAATGTAGAAGCCGATTCCCCCTGCCCCGACGAAGCCCAGGATGGCCGCCGCCCGGATATTGGTTTCGAACCGGTAGAGCGTGAAGGAGAGGAACTGGGGCACGAGCTGGGGCAGGATCCCCCACCGCAGCAGCTGCAGCTGGCTCGCGCCGGTCGCCGCGACGGCCTCCACCGGCCCCGGATCGATCGATTCGATGGCCTCCGAGTAAAGCTTGCCGAGCACGGTCGCGGTGTATGCCACCACCGCCAGCACCCCGGGAAATGGCCCTAGCCCCACGGCGGCCACGAAAATGAGCGCGTACACGAGCGTGTCGACGGCGCGAAACATGTTCAGGATGGAGCGGGCGGCGTAGAACAACCAGGGGGGAGACACGTTTCGTGCCGCCAGAAAGCCCACCGGCAGCGCGAGGATGGCTGCAATTCCCGTCCCCACGATCGCGATCTGCAGCGTCTGAGTCGCGCCCCGGAGCGCATGTCCGAGCACGGACGGGTCCGGCGGCAGCATACGCCGTAGGAAGTCCAGCACGAAGGGCACGCCGTCAATGGATCGTGACAGCGACACCTCGGTGGCCCAGGCGGACCATAGGAAGAAAGCGAGGATCACCGCCCAGGCGGCCCAGCGCGCGCTCCGGGTCACGCGGCCCGGCTCGCGAAGATACGCTCGGCCACCGCCTCGGTGAGTCCTTCGGGCGGCCCGTCGTAGGCGACCCGGCCGGCCCGGAGGCCCACGACCCGCCGTCCGTACAGGCGCGCCAGCTCGAGCACGTGAAGCGACGTCACCACCGTGAGGCCATCCTCCTCGCTAATTCGGCGTAGCAGGGCGAGGACCGTGTGCGCGAGGGCCGGATCGAGGCTGGCCATCGGCTCGTCGGCGAGGAGAACTCGGGGATCCTGCACGAGCGCACGCGCGATCGCTACGCGCTGCTGCTGTCCGCCGGACAGCGTGTCGACGCGCCGGTTGGCGAGGCCCTCGAGCCCCACGCGCTCGAGCACGGCGTGCGCGCGCGCGACGTCGGCGGCCGGGAAGAGCGCCAGCAGCGAGCGAAAGGTAGGAATGCGCGCGAGCCGGCCCACGAGGACGTTCTCGAGCACGCTGAGCCGCCGCAGGAGATTGAACTGCTGGAAGACGAAGCCGATCCTGGCTCGCACACGGCGGAGCTCGTCGGTCGAGGCTCCGCCCACCGAGACGCCGTCCACCGACACGTCGCCCGCCGTCGGCGCAACGAGGCCGTTCAAGCACCGCAGCAGCGTGGACTTGCCGGCTCCGCTGGGGCCGATCAGCGCCACGAACTCGCCGGCTGGGAGGTCGAGATCGATCCCGTCCAGGCCGACCGTGCGTCCGGGATAGACCTTCCGGAGACCGCGGACGCGAATCACCCGCGGCGCCCGGCCGTGAGGTGGAAGTGGAGGTGGTACACCACCTGGCCGCCCTCCGGCCCGACATTGCAGCTCACGCGATATCCCCGCTCTCCGTAGCCCGTCTTCTCGCCCAGGAGGCGCGCCGCCTGGATACAGCGTCCCACCACCGCGGTGTCCTCCGGGGTCAGCCGTGCGATCGATTCGATGTGGCGCTTGGGAATGATCAGCAGGTGGATGGGGGCCTTCGGGTAGATATCCTTGAAGGCGAGGACCTGGTCGTCCTCGTACTCGATGTCCGCCGGTGTCTGGCGTGCGACGATGCGACAGAAGACGCAGTCCGCGCTCACGCATCCTCCCTGGCTGGTGTATACTCACGAGCCGCGGTGCTGCTCGACCGCGACGATTTCGCGCCAAGGAGATATTGATGGGTACGTGTCCCAAGTGCAAGCTGCGGATCCGGCGGAATGGCAATCACATCAAGCTCGGCACGGTGTGGCTGCACAAGAGCTGTCCGGCTCGGCTCGCCGTCGTCAAGGTTGCCGCTGCGGCGCAGCCCGTGGCCGAGGCGCAGCCCGCCGCCGCCCCGAAGCGCGTTGCCCGGCGGGCCCCTGCGGAGACGAAGCGCGCCGTGAAGCCCGCCGCAAAGCCGGCCCGCGCCAAGCGGGCCTGATCTACGCCCTCCCCTCGACTCGTCGTCGTTCGCGCTACTCGCCCAGAAGCCAGCTGCGCCGGGGAGTCGCTCCGTAGGTGAGGCCGAAGCGGGCGAGGGCGGTCTGCGTGATGAGCTCCACCGCTTCCTCCGGCGAATCCGTCACAATGAAGCGGTCCACGTCCTCCGGCTCCACGGTGCGCTCCGCCACCAGGCGTTCGCGCATGAACGCGAGCAGAGGCTCCCAGTAGTCGCGGCCCATCAACACGAGCGGAAACTGCTGGATCTTTCCCGTCTGGATCTGGGTCGCCGTCTCGAAAACCTCGTCGAGCGTGCCGTACCCGCCCGGCATGGCGATGAAGGCGTACGAGTACTTCACGAGCATGACCCGCCGCACGAAGAAATGTTCGAAGGTGATCCAGCGATCTAGGTAGGGGTTTGGACGCTGCTCTTCCGGCAGCTGGATGTTGCAGCCGATCGAGGCGCCGCCCACCCCTTTCGCGCCGCGGTTGGCCGCCTCCATGATGCCGGGACCGCCTCCCGTCATCACGGTGAACCCGGCCTGCGCCAGCCGAGCTCCCACCTCACGCGCCAGCCCGTAGTAGCGGTGGGCCTCCGGGAACCGAGCGGAGCCGAATACGGTGACGCAGGGCCCCACGAAGTGCAGCGCCCGGAAGCCGCGGACGAACTCCTTGAAGATCCGCAGCGCCTGCCAGAGCTCGTAGCGCCGAGGCTGCGGCCCCCGGAGAAAGCGGATGACCGACGGGGGGCCGGGATCCTTGCCCCACTCCGGCTCGGCCGGCGTCGCCCGCCGGCGGGCGCAGCCCCCTACCGGGGTCGGACCGTCATCACCGGGCATGGCGAGGTCGAGACGACGCGGCTGGCGACGCTGCCGACAAAGAGGCGCGCCAGGCCGGATCGACCGTGCGTGCCCATCACGATCAGATCGATCCGCAGGCGCTTGGCGGCGCGCACGATGCGCTCATGAGCCGAGCCCTCGACAATGACGCCGCGCACGCGGACGCGGGCCTTGCGCGCACGCGCGAGGACGACGTCGAGCTTGCGCTGCGCCCCCTTGTGGGCCGCGGCGTCGATCGCCTCGTAGGTCTGGGGCGGCACGTAGCCCTCGCCCATCATCGGGACGACGGGCGCGAGCACATGGAGGATGACGAGCTCCGCGCTCGAGTCGCGCGACAGGGCGAGGGCACGATCGAGCGCCGCGCGGGACGCGCCGGAGAAATCGGTGGGGTGCAGGATGCGACGGATCCGCTTCATGATGCGCTCCTCACGGGGTACCTTCCTTGACGAACTCGATCGTGACCGGGACGTTCCGGGTGGCCGTTGCTGCCGCGACGGCCTCGGCGTTGGACGTGCCGGTACCGTCTGCGCACAGAGGGCCGGGTGCGACGGCGAGGCCGGCCGAGCGCGGGGCGTCCAGCTCCCAGATGAGACCACCCGCGGCGGGACGGAGGACGAGAGTGGCGCCGACAAGCGTGGTACTCCTCCAGCGGCCGACCAGCTCGACGGCCGGTCCGGCTGGCGGGTTCGAGCTCGGAGGAGGCAGCGCCGTGGTAGAAAGTGGCACGGCCTGGCCCTGGGGAACCCGGTCGCGGATCCGCGCCTCGATGTTGCGCCCGGCAACCGGTCCCTCGACGCGAACATCGTAGGCTCCCTTGGCGAGAAACATCTCGGCGACCTCGAAAAGCCGTACCCGTGTGGCGAACGGGATGCCGCGCACTTGCACCTCGAGCCGCGCACCCTTGTCGCGTTCGACCTGCGCGCGGACGGGGGCGCCCTCCAGGCGGGCGAACAGTGTGATCTGGATGTGTGGGGGCAGCACGGTGCACTGGAGGGCAAGATCGAGGAAATCGGGAATCTCCTTGGCAGTGAGCGTGCCGGCGTCGACCTCGCGGTCCGAGCCCGCGAAGGCCTGGATGGCCCCGCCCGGTCCGACGAGCTGAGCCCGCGCGCCGGCGACGCCCGGGCCGGGCGGTGGTGTCTGCGCGGCGGTTGGCTCGACGAGCAGCGCGACCAGGAGCAGGAAGAGCAATGTCATGCCCCCGACCTCACGCACAAAGGCCGGGAGCGCTGTGCGCCCCCGGCCTTCGCGGTCGTTCGGGTTGGTGGAGGGTAAGGGAGTCGAACCCTCGACCTCGGCGTTGCGAACGCCGCGCTCTCCCAACTGAGCTAACCCCCCGTGACAACCTCCGTATTCTACTCGGCTCGCCCCCATGCGACAAGCGGCCGCGCCGCTCAGCTCTTGGCGCCCCCCTGCCCGTCTCCCCCTGCGCCCCCCAGTACGCTCCGGAGGGAGCTGAGCAGATCCACGGGGATCGGGAAGAACGTCGTCGTGTTCCGCTCGGCGGCGATCTCACGCATGGTCTGCAGGTACCGGAGCTGAATGGCCATGGGGAAGCGCGACAGCACGTCCGCGGCCTCGGCGAGCTTGGCGGCCGCCTGGAACTCACCGTCGGCATTGATGACCTTGGCACGCCGCTCGCGCTCGGCCTCCGCCTGCTTTGACATCGCGCGCTGCATGTCCTGAGGCAGATCCACGTTCTTCACTTCCACCGCAGCCACCTTGATTCCCCAGGGGTTCGTGTGCTCGTCGATGATGCGGGTGAGCTCCTGATTGATCTTGTCGCGGGCGGACAGCAGGTCGTCCAGCTCCTGCTGGCCGAGCACGCTGCGCAGGGTGGTCTGGGCGATCTGCGACGTCGCGTAGAGGTAGTCCTCCACGCTGATCACCGCCTTGGCGGCGTCGAGCACGCGGAAGAAGATCACGGCGTTCACCTTCACGGAGACGTTGTCTCGGGTGATCACGTCCTGCGGGGGCACGTCCATGGTGATGGTGCGCAGGCTGACCTTCACCATCTTGTCGATAAACGGGATCAGCAGGAGGAGGCCGGGCCCGGAGCCGTCGCCTCCCGGGTTGATCACTGCGCTCGCGCGCCGGCCAAAGCGAAAGATCACCGCTCGCTCGTACTCGCGGAGGACCTTCACCGACGAGGCGATGACGAACAGCGCGACCACCACGACCAGGATCAGGCCCACGCTCATCTCGAATCCGCCCATGGAGCTCTCCTCGGCGCTCAGCGCCGGCTGGCGGCCTTGGCCACCGTGAGGGTCAGCCCATCCACGCCCACGACCGTCACCGCCTCGCCGGCGGCGATCGGGCCGTCCTGCGCCACCGCCCGCCACAGCTCGCCCTGCACCGCGACCTGCCCCTCGGGCGCGAGCGGAGTTCGCACCACCGCGATCTGTCCCACCATGCCGGAGGTGCCGGTGGTCGGAACGCGGTAGAGGGCGCGGACTCCGAAGGTCAGCGCGAAGACCACCAGTCCGGCGGTGCTCCCCACCGCGGGCACGATCACCCACCATGACAGTCGCAGCGCGCCGGCCGCTTCCGGCGCGTCGAAGAGCATCATCGAGCCGAGCAGCATCGCGACGACCCCACCGATCGTGAGCACGCCGTGGCTCACCACCTTGATCTCCGCGATCAGCAGGACGACGCCGAAGAGGATGAGGAGCAGTCCGGCCCAGTTGATGGGCAGGCTCTGAAAGGCGAAGAAGGCCAGGATGATGCTGATCCCGCCGATCACGCCGGGAAGGACGGCGCCCGGATTCGACAGCTCGAAGAACAAGCCCAGCATTCCCGCCATCATGAGGATGTAGGCGACATTGGGATCCGAAATGAGGGCCAGGAAGCGGTCGCGGAAGTTCACGTCGATCTTCTTGATGGGCGCGTCCTTGGTCGCGAGCGTGATGCTGCCCTTCGTGGTCTTCACTGTCCGGCCGTCCAGCTTGGCGAGGAGGTCGGGCACGCTGTCGGCGACCAGGTCCACGACCTTCAGCTTGACCGCCTCACGCTCGGTGGCGGACACGGACGATCGCACCGCCTTCTCCGCCCAGTCGACGTTCCGTCCCCGTTCGGTCGCGATGCTCCGCACGAATGCGGCCGCGTCGTTCTCAACCTTCTTCAGCATCTCCTTGTCGGTCGTCCCTCCGCCCACCGTCACGGGATGGGCGGCGCCGATGTTGGTGGCGGGCGCCATCGCGGCGACATGCGCGGCCATGGTGATGAACACGCCCGCAGAGGCGGCCCGCGCGCCCGTGGGGGCCACGTAGACGATAACGGGCACCTCGGAGTTGAGAATGGTCTGGCAGATCGAGCGCATCGATCGCTCGAGGCCGCCCGGCGTGTCGAGGAGGAGGATCAGCGCCTGAGCGTGCTCGGCGTGGGCCCGGTCCACGGCGAGCGTGACCAGCCGTACCGTCACCGGCGTGATAGCGCCTTCGAGGTCCATGACCGCGACGGGAGCGGCGGCGACCGCGTCGGGGGGTGCGGCAAACACCACGAGCAAGAGAAGAAGGACGACGAGAGGGGTGAGCGGAGCCGGTTTCATGGCTGACTCCACGCGCTCATGATAGCACGCGCGGCGTCGAACACCGCGGGGTCGGCGCAATCCCGGACGCGCGCTCAGACGCGCAGGGCGAGGACGGAGACCAGCTCGAAGAGCAGATTGGCAGCGAGGAGTCCAGTGATGGCGCCTGGCCCGTCGTAGGGCGGCGACACCTCCACGATGTCCGCACCGCACAAGGTCAGCGGCCGAAGCGCGCGCACCAGGCCCAGCGCTTCGTAGGACGTGAGCCCGCCCACCTCCGGCGTGCCCGTGCCGGGGGCGTACGCGGGATCGACGGCGTCGATGTCGAACGAGCAGTACACGGGCCCGCCGGCGAGGCGGGCCAGCCGCCCCGCCGCCCACTCGACGCCGTGTTGCTTGATCTCCTCGATACGCAGGACCTCGAAGCCGTGGGCGGCGTGGAATGCGAAGTCGTCGGGCGCGTAGAGGGGACCGCGAATGCCCACCTGAATGGACCGTGAGCCCTCGATGAGCCCCTCTTCGATGGCCCGTCGGAAGGTGCTGCCGTGATAGTAGGGCAGGCCGAAGTACCGGTCCCATGTGTCGGGGTGCGAGTCGAAATGCACCAGCCCGAGCCGTCCGTGGCGCCGTGCCAGCACCCGGAGGACGGCGAGGGTGATTGTATGGTCTCCCCCCACGCAGATCGGCGTGACGCCTCCGGCCACGACCGGTCCGAGCGTGCGCTCGATGGCGGCGAACGTGTGCTCGATGGAGATGGGCACGATGTCCACGTCCCCGCAATCGGCCACCCGCAGGCGCTCGAAGGGCTGGACGTTCAGCGCCGAGTTCCACGGCCGGATGAGGGAAGACTGCTCGCGAACATGGCGCGGGCCGAAGCGCGCCCCCGATCGATACGAGCAGCCGCCGTCGAAGGGCACGCCGTAGAGCGCGACATCGAGCCCCTCGGCCGAAGGCCGATGCGGGAGCCGCATGAATGTGGCGATCTGACCGAAGCGGGGCGAGGAGAAGGCGTCGGTGGGACGAGGGTGGTCGGTCACGGCCGCGGGCTCGCTGTCGCTCTGCCCCACCGTCGGCGCCCGACCCTAGAGCTGATCGCGCAGGCCGGCCACCGCGTCGGCGAGGCGCTCGACGTCGGCGGCGGTGTTGTAGACGGAAAAGCTGGCGCGCAGCGTACCGGTCACTCCCAGCGCGCGGGCGAGCGGCTGGGCACAGTGATGCCCCGCCCGGACAGCGACTCCCGACTGGTCCAGCAGCGCGGCGACGTCGTGCGGGTGGTAGCCCGCGACGTTGAAGGCCACTACCGCGCCTTTGATCTCGGGATTGCGCGGGCCATAGACGGTGACACCGGGAATCGCGCTGAGCGCCTCCAGGCACCGCCGGGTGAGGTCCCGCTCGTGCGCGCTCACCCGATCCATTCCAAGCTTGTCGAGGTACTCGATCGCGGCGTGCAGGCCCACCGCTTCCGCGATGGGCGGAGTGCCCGGCTCGAATCGCCAGGGCAGATCGTTCCACTGGGCGTGGTCGATCCACACTTCCTTGATCATTTCGCTCCCGCCCACGCCGGGTTCCAGCCGTTCCAGCGTCTCGAGCCGGCCATAGAGCACCCCGATGCCGGTGGGCCCGAGCATCTTGTGGCCGGAGCAGACGTAGAAATCGCAGCCCAGCGCGGCCAGGTCTAGACGCAAATGCGGCGCGGCCTGGGCGCCGTCGAGCAGCGTCATCGCGCCCACGACCCTGGCCTGGCGCACGATCTCCGCCACCGGATTGATGGTGCCGAGCACGTTCGAGATATGGGCCACCGCGACGATGCGCGTGCGCGGACCCAGGAAGCGGGCGTAGGCCTCCATGTCGAGGTAGGCGCCGTCGACCAGGGGAATCGCGCGCAAGGTGGCGCCCCGGTCCCGGCAGGCCATCTGCCACGGGATCAGGTTCGAGTGATGTTCCATCTCGCTGACGATCACCTCGTCCCCCGGCTGCAGCGTGCGCCCGATCGTTGCCGCCACGACGTTGATGCCGTCGGTGGTGCCCCGGGTGAAGATGACCTCCTGCCGGTACCGCGCCGCCACGAACGCGCGGACGGCGTCGCGCGCGGCCTCATACTGCTCGGTGGCCTCCTCGCCCAGCGTATGGATCGATCGGTGCACGTTGGCATTGCTGCGCTCGTAGAAGCGCTGCATGGCCTCCAGCACCTGGCGAGGCTTCTGGCTGGAGGCGCCCGAGTCGAGGTACACGAGCGGCCGGCCGTTCACCGAGCGCGCCAGGATGGGGAAGTCGGCCCGGCAGCCCTCGCCCAGGGTCATCGCGCCACCGCCTTGCCGGCGAGGGCGCCGTGCAGCACGGTGAGGGGCAGCGTCACGCACTTGAGCCGGGTGGGCCGGATGTCGGCCTCGAGGCGCTCGAGGAGATCCGGCGTCGCGATGCGTCCCAGCTCCTTCGTGGTCTTGCCCAGGCCCATCTCGATGAGGAGATCGGCGGACGCCCCGCAGATCGCGCAGCAGTCGCCGTGGTGCCGCGCGTCGGCGAGTCGATCCGCCTCGATCCGGCACTCGATCGCGATGCGGTCGCCGCAGAGGGGGTTGACGTCCTCGAACGCGGCGGTCGCGCCCTCGAGCCGGCCCCGGAAGCGCGGCTTGCGGAAGCGTTCACGGATCACGTCGCTATACTGGACCGCGCTCACTGGCCCAGCTCCCCCCGCGCGGTGTTCTTCCGGTACGGCGGGAAGCGCCACGCGCTCTCGCCCGACATCAGCCCGCCCTCGCCCAGCCCGGCCAGCTCGAGGTTGCCGACGCGCTCGCCGGTTAGCAGCCGTGGGAGGACCAGGTCGAACGTGGTGGCCTGCGAGAACATCCCGCACGTGGGCATGCCGAGCACCGGCCGGCCGCCGATCTCGGCCAGGAAGAGCAGGCTACCCGGGTGCGCGGGCACGCCGTGGCGCTCCATGTGGCCGCCCGCCCGCTCGATGCCCCGGAAGACGGGATCGAGAGGATCGAGCGCGCTCGCGCCGGCCACGATCACCACGTCGGCCCCCTCGCCCATCACGGCTTCGATGGTGGTCGCCACCGCGGCTGCGTCGCCCCCGGAATAGCGCACCGGCAGGAGACGAGACCCGAACCAGTCCATCTTCTCCTTGAGCGCGGACTCGAAGCGCTCGCGCTGTCGCGGCTCCAGGGTCTCGCGGGAGATGGCCCCGATCACGCGCGACTCGAATCCCTCCACGGTCAAGAGTCCGCCCGCGGCCCAGGCCAGGCTCTCCACGTGCTTGACCACCGACTCGGCGACGGCCAGGGGTGTGACCTTGGCCTTGGCGACCACCTCGCCCGCGTCGACGGGCTGGAGGTCCCATAGCGTGAACACCGCGATCCCCGACTCGGCGTTGACTTCGCGCAGCGCCCGATCGCGCACCCGCACGAGGCCGCGCCGCCCCGCTGCCAACGTCCACTGCCCGCCGCCGTAGCCTTTGACCTCCACGCCTGGGCCCGCCGCGGCCTGCGCCAGTCGGGAGCCCGCCGGCTCCTCGTGGATATCGCCCGGCTCGAGCTCCAGCACGTGGAGCGGCACGCTCCACGGCGCCTCGAGCGCTAACGCCGCGCTGGAGGCGTCCAGCAGCTGACCTTTGCGCACGATGATCTTTCCGCCGGCGCCCCGCACGTCGTGGGCGGCGATGCGCCCCACCAGGCGGGCCGGCGTGAGGCCGTCGCGGTCGAGGGCCACTGCCTTCACTTGAGGCCTCGCCGTACCTTCTCGACGATGGGCATGCCCGTCGCCTTGCGCTGAACCGCCAGCACCTCAGCCATGATGGCCAACGCGATCTCCGGGGCCGACTGCGCGCCGAGGTCGAGCCCGATCGGCACTCGTACCCGCTCGAGGGAGCTCTCCGCAATGCCGTCTTCGCGAAGGAGATTCAGGATGGCGGCGCCGCGCCGGCTCGACCCGAGCAGGCCGATATAGCCCACCGGGGTCGTCAGCGCATGCTTCAGCACCGGCACGTCGTACTTGTAGTCGTGCGCTACCAGCACCAGCGCGGTGCTCGGCAGGAGCGGAATCTCCCGGACCAGATCCGAGGGGATGCCGATGCGTAGATCGTCGACATCGGGGAAGCGCTCGCGAGTAGCGAAGCGCGGGCGGCCGTCCACCACTACCGTGCGAAAGCCGAGGGTACGCGCCAGCGTCACCAGCGGCATGGCCACGTGGCTGCCGCCCACGATGGCGAGAATGGCCGGGGGGACCAGCACCTCGATGAAGGCGCGCGTCTCGCCCACGAGTACGGTCTTGGACTTGCCGGTGTCCAGCGCGGCCCGGGCCTCCTCGCGGAGACGCCCGTCCAGGTCGGCGCTCCCCAGCGAGCCCTCGCTCGTGCCGCGGTCGAGGAGGAGCAGCTTGGCGCCGTTTCCCGCCGCGTCCAGCCGCGTGACGATGGCGGCGCGCCCACCCGCGTCCGCGTGGGCGCGGGCCCGCTCGTACAAGGCCAGCGTGGCGTCGCCGGGCCGGTCCAGCCTCACCGGCTCCATGAACACCTCGATGGTGCCGCCGCAGGTGAGGCCGATCTCCCAGGCTTCTTCGTCGCCCAGATCCAGCTCCAGCAGCCGCGGGCGATCCTTGTCGAGTACGCCGGCGGACTCCTCGATGACTTGAGCGTCCACGCAGCCCCCGATGGTGACCGAGCCCAGGATGCGTCCCCCCTCGCCCACCAGCATCTGGGCGCCTTCCTTGCGCGGCGTGGTTCCCCGTGTGTTGACGAGGGTGGCCAGGGCCACCTTGCCCTCGGACTCGCGTAGCTTGTCGAGGTTTTCGAACAGCTCCGACTTGCTCATGGTGTACGGTCTCTCTCGCTATCCCAGTTTCAGGTGGCCGGCCAGGTCGCGCAAGCTGGACAAATTGTGCGCGGCCGCGAAGTGATCCACCAGCGGCAAGGCCGCCGCCATGCCGCGCGTCAAAGGCTCGTACGATGGGTTGCCCAGCAGCGGGTTCAGCCAGATCATGCGCCCGGCTTTCCGCTTGATCACCAGCATCTCGTGCTCCAGCTCTTCGGGCTCCCCGGTGTCCCAGCCGTCGGACAGGATGACCACGATGGTGCGCCGATCGACGAGGTGCCCCCACGAGCGGTTGAACTCGTGCAGTGATTCGCCGATCCGCGTCCCGCCCGACCAGTCCCGTACCGCGGTGAGCTGGCGGAGAGCCTCCTTGTACGTCGCACCCTTGAGATGCTCGGTGATGCGGGTCAGTCGCGTCGCGAAGGTGAAGGTCTCCACCCGGCCGAACACGTTCTGCAGGGCGTAGAGGAAGAGGAGCAGGAAACGGCTGTACAGGTCCATCGAGCCGGAGACGTCGGCGATCAGCACCAGGCGGATCTTCCGCCGCCGCCGCTCCCGGCGGCGAAGCTCGATCATCTCGCCCTTGAGCAGGTTGGCCCGGATGCTCCGCCGAAGGTCCACGAGGCCGCCACGCCTCACCGGCCGCCGGCGGCGCGACAGACGCCGGGCCAGGCGCTTGGCGATGAGCACCGTGACGCGCGCGACCTCGTCGAGCTGCTCGGTGGGGAACGTCGAGAAATCCTGGTCCATCAAAACTTCCTGCGCGCTGACGCCCGGCACCTCGAGGGGCTCCCCGTCGTCCCCGCCCTGCTCCTCCCATCCCTCCAGCGCGACCTGCGTCTCCTTCTTCGCGTGGCTCTCCACCGAACCGTGAATCGTGTCGTCTTCGGGCTTGGGCGGGTCGACGTTCTGGATGAGGCCGTCCAGTCCCTGCCCCTCATCGGCCCGGTACTTCCAGAAGGTCTCGAAGAGCCGGTCGAAGACGGGGATCTCTTCCTTGCGCGTCACCAGGACGGTGCGCAGCGCGAGGTAGACTTCGTCCCGGTCGAGGAGGTCGATGGTCTCGAGCGCGCGCACCGCGTCCATCACCTCGGACGTGGTGGTCGCCACGCCCGCCGCCCGCAGCATCCGCCCGAACGCGAGCGTCTGCGTCAGGAGATCGCGGGCGGGAGCGGCCGGGGTCACCCGCTACCCCTCGGCCGCCACGAAGCGCTTCATGCCGGAGGCGGCGAGCTCCTTGCGTACCCGCTTGATGTCGTCGGGATCCTTGAGGACACAGCCCAGGGTCTCGAGCACGAGCTCCTCGTCCAGATGGTCGGCATGGAGCGACGAGAGCGCTTGCGCCCAGTCGAGCGTCTCGGCGACGCCGGGCAGCTTGGCGAGGCGGACCGTCCGCAGCGTCTCCATGAACCGCGAAATCTGCCGGGCGAGGCGCTCGTTCACCCCGGCGACCTTCCGGGTCACGATCCGGACTTCCTTGTCGAAGCCGGGATAGTCCACCCACAGGTAGAGACAGCGCCGGCGGAGCGCGTCGGACAGCTCGCGATTTCGATTCGAGGTCAGGATCACGTACGGCGGCTCGGTGGCCTTGACCGTCCCGATCTCCGGAATCGTGACCTGGAAGTCTGAAAGTACTTCCAGAAGGAATGCCTCGAACTCCTCGTCAGCACGGTCGATTTCGTCGATCAACAGCACAGGCGGCGAGCCGTTCGGTGTGATGGCCTGGAGCAGCGGCCGGCGGATGAGAAACGGCTCCGAGAAGATCTCGTGCTCCTTGTCCGGTGTCGAGACGTCGGAGCGCTCCTGGAGCTTGATGTGGAGGATTTGCTTGGGGTAATTCCACTCGTAGAGCGCCTGGGCGGCGTCGAGGCCTTCGTAGCACTGCAGGCGGATGAGCCGCGTGCCGAGCATCCGCGACATCACCTTCGCCACCTCGGTCTTGCCGACCCCGGCGTGCCCCTCGATGAGCAGCGGCTTCCTCAGCGTCATCGCCAGGTGCACCGACGTTGCCATGGCCGGGTCCGTGACGTACTCGGCGCTCTCCATCAACTCGCGAATTTTTTTGATCTCTTCTCTCATGGTTCCTTAGTTTACACCGGCGGCCGCCGGGCCCGGAGGCTCTCGTAGTCGTCCGGTGTGTCGAGGTCTGGTGGCATGGGGATGTCGAAAGGCACGAGCGCGACACGCCCGGGATCGGCATCGATCACCCGGCGCGCGCCCTGGTCGCCGGTGAGCCGGATGAGCTCGGGGAACACGGATGCCGCGAAGAGCACCGGATTCCCCCGTCCCTCGCGGTAGCCCGGCGCCACGATGGCCTTGCCGGTGGCGCGGTAGCACTCGAGCAAGGCCACCAGGACAACGCGGGGAACTCCCGGTTGATCGCCGAGCGCGATGACCGCGGCGTCTGCCACGGGAGACAGCGCGGCGATCCCCGCGACCACGGATCCCGCCTGACCGGCCTCGGGCGCGGGATTCACGGCGAGCCGTGCGGGCAGGTCGGAAAGGGCCTCGGCAAGGGCGGAATGCTCGGGCGGAACCACGACGACCACGTCCGCCAGGCCCGCGTCCACGAGCGCCGACACCGCGTGATGGATCACCGGACGCCCGTCGAGCAGAAGGAGCAGCTTGGGGTGGCCCATGCGGCGCGACAGCCCCGCCGCGAGGACCACCCCGCCGATCACGAGCCGGCTACTTCTTCGCCGCCGCCTCGAGCGCCCGCTTCGCGAAGACCTTCAGGAGATGCTTCTTGTAGTCCACCGAACCCTGGAGGTCGGCCTGCACGTCCACGCCGTCGGGCGCCTTCTCTGCGGCGGCCTGGATGCTCGCGGCGTCCAGCGCCTTGCCGGTGATGGCGGCCTCGACGCCCTTCGCGCGCACCGCGTGAGTGCCCGCCCCGGTGATCCCGATCGACGCCTTCGCGCACTTCCCGCCGTCGACGGTGAGGACCGCGGCTACGCCCACCACCGCGAAGCGCGAGGCGGGGTGCGGGAACTTCATGTACGCCGCGCTCTGATTGGCGGCGAGCGCGGGCACGCGCACCTCGGTGAGGATCTCATCGGCCCCCACCGCGGTGGTCATGAGGCCCTTGAAGAAGTCGTCCACCTTGATGGTGCGCTTGCCCCGGGCCCCCTCCACCACCATCTCGGCGTTGAGCGCGATGATCGTCGCGGGATAGTCGGCCGCCGGGTCGGCGTGGGCCAGGCTGCCGCCGATGGTCCCCATATTGCGCACCATTGGATCGCCGATGAGCGCGGCGGTGGCGGCGAGCACCGGGCACTTGCTCTTGATCACGGCTGACGATTCCACGGCATAGTGCGTGGTCATCGCGCCCAGGATCAGGCTCCCGCCCTCCTCCCGGATGCCGGTCAGCCCCGGGACCTTCCGAAGATCGACCAGGTGGGCCGGCCGCGCGAGGCGCAGCTTCATGGCGGGCAGGAGGCTATGGCCGCCCGCGAGGAGCTTGGCGTCGTCCTTGTGCCTGCCGAGGAGGTCGAGCGCCTCCTTGAGGCTGCCCGGCGTGTGGTAGTCGAACTGAGCTGGATACATGGGCGCAGTCCCCCCTTACTTCTTCGCCCGGGCGGTCTGGACGGTCTTCCAGACCCGCTCCGCCGTGAGCGGCATCGTTTCGATGTGATCGATCCCGAAGCCGGACAGCGCGTCCACCACCGCGTTGACCACGGCGGGCGTCGCCGCGATGGTGCCGGTCTCGCCCGCGCCCTTGATGCCGAGCGGGTTCACCGGCGTCGGCGTCTCGGTACGGTCGGTCTCGTACATGGGTAGCATGTCGGCCTTGGGCAACGCGTAGTCCATCATGGTGCCGGTCACGAGCTGGCCCGAGCCGTCGTCGTAGACGGCGCCCTCCCAGAGCGCCTGGCCCACGCCCTGCGCGATGCCGCCGTGCACCATCCCGTCCACGATCATGGGGTTGATCACGTTGCCGACGTCGTCCACCGCGACGTAGCGCAGGATCTTCACGTTGCCGGTGTCCGGATCAACCTCGACCACGCACGCGTGCGCGCCGAACGGGAAGCAGAAGTTCGCCGGGTCGTAGAAGGAGGTCTCCTCCAGCCCAGGCTCCACGCCCTCGGGATAGTTGTGCGGGACATAGGCGGTCAGCGCGACCTGGCCGAACGGCACCGCCTTCTGAGGCGAGCCCTTCACCTGGAACTGACCGTTGGCGTACTCGATGTCCTGCGGCGAGGCCTCCAAGAGGTGGGCGGCGATCTTCTTGCCCTTCTCCTTGATCTTGTTGATCGACATCGTGATGGCGGTGCCGCCCACGGACGCGGAGCGGCTCCCGTAGGTGCCCATGCCGAAGGGCACGGTGCCCGTGTCGCCGTGCACGATGTCCACGTGATCCATCGGGATGCCGAACTGATCGGCCACGAGCTGGGCGAACGTCGTCTCGTGCCCCTGCCCATGGGAATGCGACCCCGTGAACACTGTGACCATGCCCGTCGGATGCACGCGCACCTTGCCGGACTCCCAGAGCCCGGCCTGCGCCCCGAGGGAGCCGACCACCTTGGAGGGCGCGATACTGCATGCCTCGATGTAGGTGGAGAAGCCGACGCCGATGAGCCGGCCCTTGGCGCGGGCCTCCGCCTGCTCGGCGCGGAACTTCTTGTAGTCGAGCACCTGGAGGGCGCGGTCGAAAGCGGCGCCGTAGTTACCGCTGTCGTAGGTCAGTGCGACCTTGGTCTGGAAGCCGTTGTCGAACTTCGGGATGAAATTCTTCTTCCGGATGTCCGCAGGGTCCATTTTCAATGCCGCCGCGGCGGCGTCGACCATCCGCTCGAGGAGATAGCAGGCCTCCGGACGGCCGGCCCCGCGATACGCGTCCACCGGCGTCGTGTTGGTGAAGACTCCCGTCACCTCGCAGTGGATTGCGCCGAAGGTGTACACGCCGTTGAGCAGGGTTCCGTAGAGATAGGTGGGCACCGCCGGCGCGAAGGTCGAGAGATACGCCCCCAGATTCGCGGTGGTCTTGACCCGCAAGCCGAGGAACTTGCCGTCGCGGGACAGCGCCACCTCGGCGTCCGTGATGTGGTCACGCCCATGGGCGTCGGTCTGGAAGGCTTCGCGACGACTGGACGTCCACCGGATGGGGCGCTTGATCTGGCGGGTGGCCCACGAGCAAACCGTCTCCTCGTTGTAGAGGAAGATCTTCGAGCCGAATCCGCCGCCCACGTCGGGGGAGATCACCCGCACCTTGTGCTCGGGGATCCCCAGCACGAAGGCGGTCATGAGCAGCCGATGCACGTGCGGGTTCTGGGAGGTCACCCAGAGCGTGAGATCGCCGGTGGCGTCCTCGTAGCGTGCCACGCAGGCCCGCGGCTCCATCGCATTGGCCACCAGCCGCTGGTTGACGATTCGCTTCTTCACCACCATGTCCGCCTTCTTGAAGGCGGCCTCGGTCTCGCCGGCGTCGCCGATTTGCCATTTGAAGGCCACGTTGCCGGGCGCCACTTCGTGGATCTGCGGCGCGCCCGACTGGGCCGCCCGCTCGGTGGACGTCACCGACGGCAGCACGTCCCAGTCCACCGCCACGAGATCGGCCGCGTCGTTGGCCGCGTTCTGACTCTCCGCGATCACGATCGCGACCGGGTCGCCCACGTAGCGCGCGGCCTCGGTGGCCAGCGGCGGGTGCGCGGGCACCTTGAGGTCCGGCAGGAGCCAACCGCAGGGCAAGGAGTTGACGCCGGTCATGTCCTTGCCGGTGAAGATGGCCACCACGCCCGGCGCCGCCTTGGCTTGCGCCGTGTCGACCTTCCGGATCTTCGCGTTGGCGTGCGGGCTGCGGACGAATGCCGCGTAGGTCATACCGGGAAGCTTGAGATCGTCGGTGTAATTCCCCTTGCCGGTGACGAAGCGGGGATCTTCCCGCCGCTTGATGCTCGCCCCCATCAGCCGTGCCGTCGCCATGGTGGGCCTCCCTTACCGCTTCGCCATGTTCTCGGCGGCGTACTGGATGGCCTTCACGATGTTGTGGTAGCCGGTGCAGCGGCAGAGATTCCCCTCCAGCTGGTGCCGGATCTCCGCCTCGGAGGGCTTCGGATAGCGCTGCAGGAGCTGGGCGGCGGACATGATCATGCCCGGAGTACAGAAGCCGCACTGAAGCCCGTGCTTCTCCCAAAAGCCTTCCTGGATGGGGTGCAGCGTACCGTCCTTCGCCATCCCCTCGATCGTGGTGATCTGCGCGCCGTCCGCCTGCACGGCGAGAAGCGTGCACGACTTCACCGCCTGGCCGTTCATGTGAATGGTGCATGCGCCGCACTGGCTGGTGTCGCAGCCCACGTGAGTCCCGGTGAGGCCGGCGAGCTCCCGGATGAAGTGGACGAGGAGCAGGCGAGCCTCGACCTCGTGCGAATGGCTGGTCCCGTTGATGGTGACGGTGACGTTCTGTTTCACCACGCTACCTCCTGGGGGAGATGAGGGGTCCGGGGCTGGCAAAAGCGCCTCAAACCTTATGCCCCGCCCTCCGGGATGTCAAGGGCGGCGGGCGTGGCTGTTGGGTCTCGTCAAGATTGACCCCTGGGTTTGGGTGTCGAGCACGCGCGGGCATGCGACGCCTAGGCGACTCCCCGTGGTGGTTGGAGCGCGGCAAGTTTTTCAGCCGGTGTGCGGCCCTGAAGAGCCAAGGAGAAGCGCGCATAGTTGTATCGGGTCTCCCAGTCCCGAAGGGCAGCTGTGGCTCGAAGTCCGGGAGGCGTTGCCGGCCCCAGAACTCCTCCTGATCGATCCGATGGCTGCGTTCAACTTTGCCGTTCTGTTGCGGCCGGCGGGGCCGAATGTACCGGTGCCGGATCCCGGCGGCTTCAACCCCCAGCCCGAAGGCGAAGGAGAACTCTTGCCCATGGTCACACTGCAGCCGTTTGATGGGGAACGGGAAGGCCCGCCGGAGCCCAGGAAGGCGAGGCTCGAGCGATGGTCCAAACGCCGATAGAGCCGCAGGACGCGGAAGCGCGTGCAGTCGTCTAGGGCGGTGTACTGAAACGCCCAGCGGCCTGCGATCTGTTCCCGCTTGCGGGTCCGCCGGAGGCGGGGCAGGCCCACGTCGCGAAAGACCCGCTGAATCGTACCCATCGCGAGCCGGATCCCGTGCGCGCGCTGCAGCCAGAGCCGGGCGCGCGCCGCTCCGAAGCCGAGCTCCTGGCGGGCGTGGCGGATCGATCAGCTCGACGGCCGGGGGCGACACCCGCCGCGCCCGGTGCCGAGGATAGGACGGCACCAAGGCCTCGAGGCCGCCCTGCCGCCAGCGTTTCCGCCACCGCCGAATCGTCCGCGCACTGAGCCCGTAATGCCGGCCCGCGGCGACGGGCCCCTGCTCCCACGCATACTCCAGAACCAGTAGCGGTAGCGCACCCGCGTCCGATACTGCAGCCGCACCTTCACAGCGCTGAGCTTGATCATGGCCCCCTCCAGTTGGACAGCTTGGACGTCTGGCTGCCCATCAAACAAAGGGGGTCAATCTTGAGTAGATACTTCAGGGCGGCGGGCGTGGCTCAGCGGCGGCGGAGCCGCTCGAGATCGGCGTGGACCGCCTGGACGCGGTCCCATCCGGCGAGGCTTGCGCGCTGGTCGGCCTCCGGCAGCGCAGCCGCGATGGCCGCGAGCGTATCGGCGGCGAGCTGGAGCATCGCGTTCGCCTCCTCCACCCGGCGCGATTGCACGCCGCGTTCCCCCTCGGCGGGAATGAGAGCCCGGCCGAGCCCGTGCGCAGCCTGCCAGGTGAGGACGGGGTAGCGTATCGACTGGGCGCCCAGCAATGCCTCGCGCAGCGCGGTCTCGGCCTCCCCGCGTTGCCCCGCCGCCAGCGCGATCTCACCGAGCAGGGCATGGCCCTTGGCGACGTACTTCCGCGAGTCGGTCCTCCGGGCCTGGGCGATGCAGGACACCGCGTGCTCCCGGGCGCGGTCCAGATCGCCGGCGCGCAGGAAGGCTTCGGCGAGCGAGGCGGCGAAGCGATTGCCCCATCGCCAGCGATGCGCGCCAAAGGCATGCTTCTCCACGCGGTCCTTTGACTCTTCGAGAAGCGCCAGGCCCTTCGCGATGTCCCCCGTATAGACGAGATCGCAGCCCAAGTTGATGAGTGAGCTGATCTCCGCGTTCGAATTGTTGGCAGCCCGCCCTAGCCCCACCGCCTCCTCGTCGAGCGCCCGCGCGCGCCGGAAATCCCCAACTTCCTGATAAAACCAGCCCAGCGTGTTGGTGAGACGGGCCTGGATGAAGAGGTTCTGCCGCTCCCGGGCCTTCCCGAGACCGTCTGCGATGACGGCGAGACCCTCGCGATACTCGCCGAGCCCCAGGTGCGCCAGGCACTGAAAGGCGAGGGAAAACAACTCCTGGAATCCGTCGTGGGTCTCCGCCGCCTTGAACACCGCGGCCCGCGAGAGATCGACCGCGCGCGCGAATTCCCCCCGCCAGTTGGCGTACGCGCCCAGCCACAGCTGGCACTGGACGATGACGTCGGTGTACTCCCCGGCCTCCGCGATACGCAGCGATTCCGCGAGCTGCTCATCACCAGCGGCAAGGTCGCCATCCACCTGATCGACGAGCCCCAGGTAGCACAGGCTCTTGGCGACCACACGCTGATTCCCGGTCTCGCGTCCGATCGTGAGCGCCTCGGCGGCGTGACGTCGCGCGTGCGGCAGTCGCTCCGGCGAGAAGGCCAGCCAGTGGCTCAGGGCCAGGTCGACGAGGGCCTCCCCTTCACCCATGCGGTCACTCGACGCCCGGGCGAGCGCCAGCATTGCCTCGTTCTCGGCGACAGCCTCGGGAATCCGGCTGAGCAACCGGTAGATCAGGGCGCGGCTCTGGTAGATCGAGATCAGCCGGCCGGGGGCGATGGGCGGGGCACAGTGGAGCGCCGCCTCCAGCGCGCGCGCGTAGAGATCGAGTGCCGGCTGATTGGCATAGGCGTCGCGCGCACGGTCGGCAGAGCGCACCAGGTACTCGAACGCCTTCTTCCACTCTTCACCCACGCTGAAGTGGTGGGCGAGCTCTTCGTAGTGATCGGCGAGGCGGTCCGCGTAGAGCTCCTCGATGGCGAACCCCACCGCGCGGTGGAGCTCCTTCCGACGCTCGCGCAGCAAGCTCTGGTACGCCACGTCCTGGATCACCGCATGCTTGAAGATGTATGCAGGCTCGGGCAGGAGGGCCTGCTCGTAGATGATCTCGAGCGCCTTGAGCTCGGCCAGGAGGCCGTCCAGGCTCCGCGTGAGGCCGGCGACCCGGGCGAGGAGCCGGGCCAGGAACTGGCGGCCGATCACGGAGGCAAGCTGGACCGTACGCTTGCCCTCGTCGCCCAGGCGATCCAGACGGGCCATGATGATGCCCTGGATGGTGTCGGGGACGCTCACCTCGCGAACGGCCCGCACCATCTGATAGCCCGTTTCGTCCTTGCGCAGCACTCCGAGGTCGAGGAGCGTCTTCGTGACTTCCTCGATGAAGAGGGGGACGCCCTCCGCCTTATCGGTGAGGGCAGCGGCGAGCTCTTGCGGGAAGCGCTCGGTGCCCAGCATGCGCCCGGCCATGGCGACGGCGTCCGCGGGCGACAGCGTCTGGAGCGTCAGGGTGGTGTGGAAGCTCCGCGAGCCGAAGGGCGGGCGATAGCCGATCCGGTAGGTCAGGATGAGCATGATGCGCATCCCGCCTAGCGAGTCCATGAGGCGGGTGATGTACTCCTCGGTGCCCGCGTCCACCCAGTGCAGGTCCTCGAAGACGAGGACGAGGGGCCGGAGCGCGGCGCCCCGGACGGACATGGCGCCGACTGCCTCGAAGACCTTGCGGCGCCGGACGAGCGGGTCGAGAGCGACGACCGCTGGGTCACCCGGATCCACCGAGAGGAGGTACCGGATATACGGGATGTGCCCATCGAGACCGCCCATGCGCCGCATGCCATGCTCGATCTTGGCGATGATTTCGGGCTCACCATCGAAATCGTCGATGTGAAAGGCCTCACGAAGCTGGTCGACGAGGGGCAGGAACGGCAGCGGCTGGCCAAAGGACACGCACTGTCCCTCCAGCCAGGTCACGTCCTTTTCCTCACGAGCGAGGTAGCGGCGGAATTCGAGGAGCAGCCGCGACTTGCCGAGCCCGGCCTCTCCCACGAGCAGCGCCGCTTGACCGCGGCCCGCCTCCACCTGCGCGAAGAGCGAGACCAGGGTGTCGAGCTCGCGCTCCCGCCCCACGAGCGGCGTCAGGCCCCGCTCGATCGCGGCTTCGAACCGAGAGCGGCGGCCGCGCGGTCGCAAAATCTCGAATGCCTGGACCGGGGCATGCCCCTTGACGGTGAGACGGCCCAGGTCGAGGGTCTCGAAGAAGCCGGCGAGCGCGCGATGCGTCGCCTCGGTGGCGACCACGCTGCCGGGACGCGCGCTCTGCTGCATCCGCGCCGCGAGGTTGGTGGTATCGCCCACCGCGGTGTAGTCCATGCGCAGATCGTCGCCGATGCGCCCCACTACCACTGGACCGGTATTGAGCCCGATGCGCATCTGCAGCGCCGGGCCGCCCACGGCCCGAAGCTCGTCGCTCAGCTCCCGCAGGGCCCGCTGGATGCCCAGTGCGGCGTGCGCCGCGCGCCGCGGCGCGTCCTCGTGCGCGATCGGCGCGCCGAACAGCGCCATGACTCCGTCACCCGTGTACTGGTTCACCGTGCCCTCGAAGCGGTGCACCTCCGCGGTGATCAGCTCGAAGGTGCGGTCCATGATCCGGTGCACCTCCTCCGGATCCATGCCCTCCGCGATGGAGGTGAACCCCGCCATGTCGGCGAAGAGCACCGTGACCTGCCTGCGCTCCCCCTCGAGGGCGGAGCGGGTGTTGAGAATCTTTTCGGCGAGATGCTTGGGCGTGTAGGAGCGGGGCTGCCCTTCAGGCGGTGAGACGGGCGCCGCGGATGCCCTGGGCGGGCCTACCGGCGTTCCGCACTCGAGGCAGAATTTGGCGCCGGCGGGAAGCTCCGTGCTGCACTGGGCGCACGTCACGGCGAAGCGAGCGCCGCACTCCAGGCAAAACTTGGCGCGCTCGGGGTTGTCGTGGCCGCACGCGGAGCAGCGCATCAGCCGAGCAGCCGGCGGCCTTCTTCGCGCGCGCGCTCGAGCGCCTCGCGCACCGGCAGGCCCTTGTCGCGCGCGATGCGGCGGACTTCCTCGAACTCGGGGGTGACCGTGACGGGGCGGCCTTCGAGCCGGGACACCTTGAAGGTAAGGGGCCCCAGCGAGGTGCCGAGCGTCACCATCTCGCGCGGGAGCCGCGCCCGCTCGTAGGCCGTCCAGCGGACGCCGATGGTGGTCGATTCCTCGAAGAGAATGCGGGCGAGGTCCGGGGCGAGGCCGGGCGGGCAGAGCGCCACCAGCACGATGCCCGGCCGACTTCGCTTCATGATGACCTGGGTGAGATAGACGTCGAGCGCGCCCGCGGCGAAGAGGCGCTCCATCAAGGCCTCGTAGAGCTGGGGGGACATGTCGTCCACCGTGGTCTCGACCTGCATGACCGTCTCGGTTGCCCCGGCGGCCGCCGAGTCCCCGAGAAACACGCGGATGAGGTTCGGCGTCTCCAGCTCCATGGTCCCCGCGCCGTAGCCCACCGCGGACACGGTCATCGGCGGCATCGCGCCCGCCCCCTGCGCGAGGGTGGTGAGAATTGCCGCGCCGGTGGGCGTGACGAGCTCGCGCTTCACGCCGGTGTCCACCACGGGGAAGCCGCGGAGCAGCTCGGCCGTGCCCGGCCCCGGCACCGGGATCCGCCCGTGCGGACCGTCCACCATGCCGCCGCCGACCGGTAGCGCCGAGCAGTGCACGGCGCCCACCCCGAGGAGGTGCAGGCCCAGGCAAGCGCCGGTGATGTCGACGATCGCGTCCACCGCCCCCACGTCGTGGAAATGCACCGCCTCCGGCGCTTGCCCGTGCGCGCGTCCCTCCGCCTCGGCGAGCCGGGTGAAGACGCGCACCGCGCTCCCCTTCACCGGGTCGGGGAGTGTGCTCGTCTGGATCAGCTCGCGGATCGCCGGCAGCGTGCGGTGCGGATGATGGTGCTCGTGGCCCCGATGCGCATGCTCGTGCAGGTGCACCTCGACCTTGGTGGCGCGGAAGCCACGCTTCATGACTTGACGCTGCTCCAGCGTGTATCCCGGAAGCGCCAGACGCTCCAGCCCGGCACGAAGGTCGTCGAAGGGAAGCCCCGCGTCCACGAGCGCGCCGAGGATCATGTCGCCGGCGGCGCCGCTCGGGCAGTCGAAGTACGCGAGGCGCACGTGGCCTTCAGCGGAGCTTGGCGACGAGGTGGTTGATCTGGCTCGCCTGAGCGGCGGCGCCGTAGCCGTTGTCGATGTTCACCACCGAGATACCGGGTGCGCAGGCGTTCAGCATGGTGAGGAGCGCGGCGATGCCGCCGAACGAGGCTCCGTAGCCCACGCTGGTGGGCACGGCGATGACCGGCCGATCCACGAGCCCGCCGACCACGCTCGGCAGGGCGCCATCCATGCCCGCCACCACCACGATGGCATTGGCCTCGTTGAGCCGGTCGAGATGGGGAACCAGGCGATGGAGCCCCGCCACGCCGCAGTCGTACACGCGCTCCACGCGGTTGCCCATGGCTTCGGCGCAGATGGCGGCTTCCTCGGCGACGGGAAGGTCGGCGGTGCCCGCGCTCAGCACGAGCACCAGGCCAATGCCCTCGGTGTCGGCGGGCTTCACCACCACGATGCGGGCGTCCGGATGCAGGCGATGCGGCAGGCCGCTCGCCGAGATCGCACGCTGGACGTCCCCATCGGCGCGCGTGGCGAGGATGTTGTCGTGGGACTCGGCCAGCCGGCGCACGATCGCCACCACCTGGTCCGGGGTCTTGCCGGGACAGAACACCGCCTCCGGCATCCCGTGGCGGAGGGCGCGATGGAGATCGACCCGGGCGAAGCCGAGATCCTCCGTGGGCAGATCGCGCAGCCGCGCGAGCGCCCGCTCCGGCGTGAGGGCGCCGCGCGCCACGTCCTCGAGCAGGGCCCTTACTTTCTCGCGATCCACTGGAGCGCCTCGTTGGCACTGCCGCTGCGAAAGCCCTGGAGGTCGAGCGTCACGAAGCCGTAGCCGAGCTCGCGGAAACGCCGGACGATGGCGGCGTGCCGCCCGTCCTCCCAGACTCGCGGCATCTCCTCCGGCGGCAGCTCGATGCGCGCGAGCCGGTCGTGATGACGAACGCGGAACTGGCCAAAGCCCAGCTCGCGCAGGAATGCCTCGGCGCGGTCGACCTGGCGCAGCTTCTCGGCGGTGATGGTGTCGCCGTACTGAAAGCGCGAGGAGAGACACGCGAACGAGGGCTTGTCCCAGTTGGGCAGCCCCAGCGCGCGGCCGATCTCGCGCACCTCGCGCTTCCACAGCTCCGCCTCGATTAAGGGCGCGCGCACGCCCTTGGCCTTCGCCGCCTCCATGCCGGGGCGATGATCGCCCAGGTCGTCCATGATGGCGCCGTACACGATGGGCATGCCCCCGTGCTCGCGGGCCACCGCCTCGAGCCGCGTGAACAGCTCATCCTTGCAGAAGAAGCAGCGGTTGGGCGCGTTCCGGGCATACTCGGGCCGTTCCAGCTCGTGAGTCTGGATCACGACGTGCCGGAGCCCGATGGCCGCGGCGAGCCGCCGCGCCTCCGCCAGCTCCGATTCGGGATAAGTTTCGGAGTCGGCGGTGGCCAGCACCGCCCGGTCGTCGAGGGCATCCTTGGCCGCGCGCCCGAGCACGGTGGAATCCACCCCGCCGGAGAACGCGACCACGACACGATCCATCTCACGCAGGATGCCCACGAGCCGCTGATACTTGGCGTCGAGTCCGGGGTCGCTCATCGCGTGCCCGCCAGCGCGGCGAGCGACTGCTGGGGGCGCGCCCCCACGTGCGCGATCACCTCGGCGGCCGCGAGCGAGCCGAGCCGGCCGCAGGCCGGCAAGTCGAGCCCCCGGCTCAGCCCGAACAGGAAGCCGGCGGCGTAGAGATCGCCCGCGCCGGTCGTATCCACTACCGGCTTGACCGGCCAGGCGTCGATCGCATGCGCCTTGCCGTGCGCCACCACCACCGAGCCGCGTTCGCTCCGGGTGAGCGCGGCAACCTCGCAGTGCCCGCGCACCGCCTCGAGCGCGGCGTCGAAGTCGGCCTGGTAGAGCGCGCAGATCTCGGCCTCGTTGGCGAACAGCACGTCCACGTGATGCTCGACCAGGTCCAGGAAGGCCGCGCGATGCCGCCCCACGCAGAACGGGTCGGAGAGGGTGAGCGACACCTTGCGCCCCGCCCCGTGGGCAATGCCGGCGGCCACGCGGAACGCTTCCTGGGCCTCGGGCGGGTCGAAGAGGTACCCCTCGAGGTACAGGATACTGCCGCGCGCGATGAGCTCGGCGTCCACGTCGTCGGACCCCAGCCGGGCGGACGCGCCGAGAAACGTATGCATGGTGCGCTGCGCGTCGGGGGTGATCAGGATGAGGCAGCGCCCGGTGGACGGGCCGCTGGTGGCGGCGCGGGTCGTGTATCCCACCCCCGTCGAGCGCAGGTCGTGCGCGAACACGTCGCCGAGCTGATCGTTGCGCACCTTGCCGACGTAGTGGGCCCGGCCGCCAAACGAGGCCACACCCACCACGGTGTTGGCAGCAGAGCCTCCCGAGATCTCGACGCCGGGTCCCATCGCCTCGTAGAGCGCGCGGGCGGCGCTCTCGTCCACGAGCTGCATGGATCCCTTGGCCATGCCCCGGCTGCTCACGAACTCGTCGGTGGTGTGGCTCAGCACGTCGACCAGTGCGTTGCCGATCGCCACTACGTCGAGGCTCGCCGCGCGCTCAGCCACGCGCCTTGCCTCGCGTGCCCCGGGGGCGGCGCGCCGGGGGCAGGTGCCGGTCGATCAGGAGCGCGAGCCGCTGACGCGTGCGCGGCGGGATCCGCGCGGGAACCGTGATGAGCGCCTTCGCGAGAGCCTCGGGGCAGCCGCTCTTGCAGCCCGCCCGCGAGGTCACCCGCGGCAGAGTGCGGCGCAGCAGGTCGCGAGCGGTGGCCACGTTCTTGATCAGGTTGGCGATCACCGCCTCCACCGTCACCGCATCGTGCTCCGGGTGCCACACGTCGTAGTCCGTCGCGAGCGCCACGGTCGCGTAGCAGAGCTCCGCCTCGCGGGCGAGCTTGGCCTCGGGCATGTTGGTCATGCCGATCACGGACACGCCCCAGCGCCGATAGATTTCCGACTCGCCCTTGGTGGAGAACTGCGGCCCCTCGATACAGATGTACGTGCCGCCCCGGTGCACGCGCACGCCGCTCTCGCGCGCCGCCGTCTCCAGCAGGTCGCCCAGCTCACCGCACACCGGATGCGCCATGCCCACGTGGCCGACTAGCCCTTCGCCGAAGAACGTGGAGATGCGCCGCTTGGTGTGGTCGTAGAACTGGTCCGGGATCACGACGTCGAGCGGGCGGATCTCGTCCCGCATGCTGCCCACTGCGCTCACCGAGATCACCGCGGTCGCCCCGAGCTTCTTGAGCCCCCAGATGTTGGCGCGGTAGTTGAGCTCGGTGGGCGTGAGCCGATGCCCGCGCCCGTGCCGCGGGAGGAAGATGATGCGGCGGTCCCCCAGCCGACCCACGCAGTAGGCGTCCGACGGATCGCCAAACGGGGTGCGCACCTTCACCCAGCGCACCTCGGTGAGGCCCTCCATGTCGTAGAGGCCGCTGCCTCCGATGACGCCCAGCGTGAGGAGGTCGGGAGTGGCCGCGCGCGCCGTCATGCGGGCATGGCCTCCAGAGTGCCCCACGTCGCTTTCGGTGCGCAGTCGGTGATGGTGACGGGCACGAAGCGGCGGCCGACCTCCGCGGGACCGGCGAAGGCGACCTCCACATAGTTCGCGGTGAGACCCACGCGATGGCCGGTCGCGCGATCGGTCGCATCCAGCACCAGGACCTCGCGCGTCTGGCCCAGCAGGCGGCGCCGGAACGCCAGGTGCTTCTCGGCCGCGAGCGTGCGGAGGGCGGCTCCGCGCCGGCGAATGGTCGCCGAGGGCACGCGCCCCCCGAGCCGCGCCGCCTCCGTGCCCTTGCGGTCCGAGTAGGCGAAGACGTGGAGGTACGAGAAGGGCAGCGCGCGGACCAGCTGCATGGTCGCGTCGAAGTCCGACTCGTCCTCGCCGGGATGACCCACGATCACGTCCGCCCCGAGCCCCAGCTCGGGGATGGCCGCGGCCAGCCGCTCGACGAGCGCCCGGTACATGCGGACATTGTAGGGACGCCGCATGCGGCGCAGCACGCGGTCGCTCCCGCTCTGGAGCGGGATGTGCAAATGCGGCGCGACCACCGGCAAGCCCGTGACCGCCTCGCGGAGGGCCGGGGTGAAGTACGCGGGGAGCACCGAGGAGAGGCGGAGCCAGCGCAGCCCCCGCACCTCCGCGAGGAGCGCCAGCAACGCCGCGAGGCTCGTCCGCGGGACCAGGTCCCAGCCGTAGTGTCCGAGGTCCACCCCGGTGAGCGTGATCTCGCCATGCCCCGCTTCCACGAGGAGCCGCACCTGGTCGAGGACCACCTTGGGATCCTGGCTACGGCTGCCGCCCCGCGCCGCGGGGACGATGCAGAAGGCACAGCGGTGCTGGCAGCCGTCCTGCACCTTCACGAAGGCGCGGGAGCGCCCGGTCACCCGCGCGAACGGGGCGAAGGGCACGTGATGTGCCTCCGCGATGGGCGCCACGTGCACCGGCGGCGCCGCCGCCGGCCTAGCCGCCGCGAGGCGCTCGGCGATCAGCTCGGGCAGGCGGTACTTTTCTTGATTGCCGAGGATCAGATCCACGCCTCCGAGCGCCGCCACCGCCTCGGGATCAGTCTGCGCCCAGCACCCGGTCACCACCAGCAGCGCCTGGGGATGCTCGCGGCGAATGCGCCGGATGAGCTGACGATCGGAGAAATCGGCGCGCCCCGTCACCGTGCACGTGTTGACCACGAAGACCCCGGCGGGCTCGCCGGGGGCCGCGACGCGGAATCCCCGCCCCTCCACCAGCGCCGCCATCTCCTGCGACTCGACCTGATTCAGCCGGCAGCCCAGCGTCGGGAACGCGACGGCCGGCCGCGGGCTCAACACGCGAGGCGCTCGTTGAGCTGACCGCAGGCCGCGCCGATGTCCTCGCCCTTGCTCCAGCGCACCGTCGCGGTGATCCCATGCTCCAGCACGATGGCCTGGAAGCCCAGGATGCGCGCCAGCGGCGGCCGCGCGTAGCCCGTGCCGTCCCACTCGTTGAACGGGATCAAGTTCACCTTGGCCCGGATGCCCTTGAGGAGCTTCACCAGTCGCCGGGCGTCGTCCGGGGAGTCGTTGACGCCGTCCAGCAGCACGTACTCGAAGGTCATGCGCTGACGGGTCGGCAGCGGAAAGCGCTTGCAGGCGGCGAGGAGCGCTTCGAGCTTCACGCCTTTGTTGACCGGCATGAGCCGGTCGCGCACTTCGTTGGTGGTGGCGTGAAGCGAGATGGCCAGGTTCACGCGGAAGCCGTCCCGGGCCAGCCGCTCGATACCGGCGACCAGCCCCACCGTGGAGACGGTGATGCGCCGCGGTGAAAAGGCGAGAGCACGCGGGTCGGTGAGCAGGCGAAGAGACCGCGCAACCGCGGTGTAGTTGGCGAGGGGCTCGCCCATGCCCATGTAGACGATGTGGGTGATGCGCGTGCCCGGCGCCAGGCGGGCCCGCGCCGCCAGCACCTGCCCCACGATCTCCCCGGCGGTGAGGTCACGGCCGAGCCCCATGGTGCCCGTGAAGCAGAAGGTGCATCCGAAGCCGCAGCCGACCTGGGTGGAGAGGCACAGGGTGAGCCGGTCGTCGTCAGGCATCAGCACCGAGTGGACACGCGCGCCGTCGGCCAGCCGCAGGACGAGCTTCTCGCTCCCGTCCTGCGACGGCGTGGCCCGCTCGAGCGCGGGCAGCGCGACGGCGACCCGCTCCGCCAGCTTTTCCCGCAGCTCGCGAGGCAGATCAGACATCTGCGCGAGCTCGGCCACGCCCTTGGCGTAGAACCAGCTCGCGAGCTGCCGCCCGCGATAGCGCGGCGCGCCGAGGGACTCCACGAGGGCCTCGAGCTCGTCGGGAAGGAGATCGAGAAGATTTGTCCGCGACATACGCGGGCTAGGATAGCACAGCGCTTTGGGCACTCCGGCCGCGCGTCTATCCACTGAGATTGTGAGTCATCGGTGGATAACCCCGTGGGTCGAAATTCCCACCACCGCAATCTCGCGCATTAAGAGCATTTCGCCTGCGCGACGAGCAGGTGGGGAAGGGATGACGCGCTAGGCGACGAGGACGAGGTAGAGATCGAGCAGATTGGTGTTGCTGGGGCCGGTGACGATGAGGTCGCCGAGGGTGGCGAGCGCAGGATTTGCATCGTTGTCGGCCAGCCGGGCGGCAAGATCCACGCCGAGCGCACGCGCTCGCGCGGCGCTCTCGCCGTCCGCGATCGCCCCCGCTGCCGCCGTCGGCCCATCGCTGCCATCCGTGCCCGCCGCCAGCACCACCACGCCGCGCAGGCCGGCCATTTCAATCGCGGCGGCCAGCGCGAGCTCCTGACAGCGGCCCCCGCTGCCCTGCCCTCTCACCGTCACCGTCGTCTCGCCGCCGGCGACCAGGCAGCAGGGCGGGCGCACCGGTCCACTGCCCGCCCGAATCTCCTGCGCCATCCAGACGAAGCGTGCCCCCACCTCGCGTGCCTCGCCCTCGAGCGTCCGGGTCAGGAAGTGCGGGGTCAAACCGAGCGCGCGTGCCCGCTCGACCGCGGCGCTGACGATCAGCTCATTGTTCCCGATCACGATGTTGGTGACGCGCTCGAAGAGGGGGTCGCCAGGTTTTGGCGTCTCGGGGACGAGGCCCCGGCGCCCTTCCTCCAGCCGTCGGCGGATGCTCGGCGCGACCTGGTCGATGATGACGAAACGCTCCAGGATGCCCAGCGCGTCCGCATAGGTGGATTCGTCCGGCGCGGTGGGACCGGAGGCAATGACGTCGAGAGGATCACCGATGACGTCCGAGAGGAGGAGCGCGTGGACCCTCGCCCCGCCGGCGGCTCGGGCAAGCTGACCGCCCTTGAGCATCGAGCAATGCTTCCGCACCGCGTTGAGCTGGTTGATGGTGGCTCCGGCGCGGAGAAGGAGACGGGTCAGCCCCTGCTTTTCTTCCAGCGTGATCGGCGGCGCCGGCGCCGGCGTCAGCGCGGAGCCCCCGCCCGAGATCAACACCAGCAAGAGGTCGTCGGGACGCGCGGTGCGTGCCAGGTCGTGGATGGCGCGCGCCGCCGCCGCCCCGCGTGCGTCCGGCACGGGGTGGCCGGACTCGAGGAGGCGGACGCGGCGTGTGGGGGCGAGATGCCCGTCCTTGACCGCGACCACGCCGTCCACGATGCGGTCGCCCAGCGCCTCCTCGGCGGCGGCCGCCATCGCGCCCGAGGCTTTCCCGGCGCCGACTACCAAGACCCGTCCGCTGGGGGGCATGTGTAGTCCGGCCAGGGCCCGCCGGACGAGGGGCCCAACATCGCCGGCCCGAAGCGCGGCGTCGAACACCGCGCGGGCCGTCTCCCGCAGCGTCACCGCGCCAGCTTCTGGAGCCGGCGGCCCGCCTCGATGAGCATGTCGTCGGTCTTGGGGAAGCAGAAGCGGATCTTCGTCCGCCCGAGGTCACCATGCGCGTAGAAGGACGAGCCCGGCACCGTGGCCACGCCCACTTCTTTGATGAGGTGCATGGCGAAGGCGGTGTCGTCCTCGCAATCGCGCTGCTTCATGAAGTGGGCCACGTCGGTGAGGATGTAGTACGCCCCCCGCGGCTTCCACGCGACGAACCCCGCCGCTTCGACCTGGGAGAAGAGGAGATCCCTCCGCGCCTGGTACGACTGCCGTAGATGGGTGTAGTAGGCGTCGGGGAACTGGAGCGCGGTGACCGCCGCCTCCTGCAGCGGGTGCGGCGCGCCCACGGTGATGAAGTCATGGGCCCGGCGAATCCCCACCGACAGCTCGGGATTGGCGATCGCATAGCCGATGCGCCAGCCTGTCACCGAGTAGGACTTGGAGATGCCGGAGATCGTCACCGTCCGGTCGGCCATGCCCGGGAGGGTCGCGATCGGGGTGTGGCCCGCCCCGTCATAGATGATGTGCTCGTAGATCTCGTCGGTAATCGCCAGGAGATCGTGCTTGAGGCAGAGGTCGGCGATCTGCTGGAGCTCCGCCCGCGAGAACACCTTGCCCGAGGGATTGTTCGGGCTGTTGAAGACGATGGCGCGGGTGCGGGGCGTCACCGCCCGGGCGAGGCGGTCGGGGTCGAATCCGAAGTCGGGCGGCTCGAGCGGCACCCAAGTGGGCACCGCGCCGGCGATGATGCAGCCCGGGCCGTAGTTCTCGTAGAAGGGCTCGAAGATGATGACCTCGTCGCCGGGGTTGAGCACGGCGAGAAGGGTGGCCAGCATGGTCTCGGTCGAGCCGCAACAGACGGTGACGTGGCGGTCGGGCTCCACCTCCATCCCGTAGAAGCGCCGGTACTTCGCCGCGATGGCCTGGCGGAGACGCGCGGTGCCCCAGGTGATGGCGTACTGATGGAAGTCACCGTCGAGCGCCCGATGCGCGGCCTCGACCAGCTCGCGCGGGGGCGGAAAGTTGGGCATGCCCTGCGCGAGGTTGATGCCGTTGTACTGATTGTTCACCCGCGTCATCTCGCGGATGACGGATTCGGTGAAGCCCTGGACCCGCTGCGAGATGCCGATCATCGCCCCTCCGCTCTCATGAGAGCACCACGTCGCGCTCGATGGGATCCACCGTGACGCCCTGCTGCTTGAGCCAGGCCACGCCTTGGTGCAGCCGATCCTCGGCGCCCTCGAGCTCCAGCACCACCCAGCCGTGGTCGCGCTGGATGTCGGCCCGGCGGATGTTGGTCACGAGATCGAAATCCTTCACGAGATGGTAGACGACGGGCTTGCGCACGAGTTCGGGAGGGAACGTCAGCCGCACGCGCATGCGGCCCTGCGGCCAGCGCATGGCGGCTACCGGCCGCCGGCGATGGCGGGCACGATCGAGAGGGAGTCGCCCGCCTTGAGCGAGGTTCGGGCGCCTTCGAGGAAGCGAATGTCCTCCTCGTTCACGTAGATGTTGATGAACCGCCGGAGGTCGCCGCCCTCGTCCACGAGGCGGTCGCGCAGACCCGGGAACTGGCGCTCCAGGTCCTGGATGATGTCGCCGACGGTATCCCCGCTCCCCTGAACCTCGGCGGCTCCCTTGGTCAGGCTGCGGAGGGGGGTGGGAATGCGAACGAGCACGCTCATGCGATGTCTCCCTTTGACTTGAGATCGGCTAGCGCCTGGTCGAAGACCGAAAGCTGCGGCCGTATGGTCACACTGGCGGACAGCCGGTCGTACAGCACGTCCGGCGTCTTGAGCCCGCTGCCGGTGATGCAGATCACGACCGGTTCATCGCGGGGTATCCTACCCGCCTCGACGAGGCGCCGGGTCGCCGCGACCGTCACGCCGCCCGCAGTCTCCGCGAAGATGCCCTCGGTCCGGGCGAGGAGCTCCATGCCCTCCACGATCTCCTCCTCGGTCGCGTGCTCACCGTAGCCGCCCGAGTCCTTGGCGGCGCGGTAGGCGTAGTAGCCGTCGGCGGGGTTGCCGATGGCGAGGGACTTGGCAATGGTGTTGGGCTTCACCGGGACCAGCACGTCGGTGTCGTTCTTGATCATGGTGACGATAGGGCCGCAGCCGAGCGCCTGCGCGGCGTACATCCTCGTGTGGGAGGGGGGGATCAGGCCGAAGTCCTGCAGCTCCTGGAACGCTCGGGCGATCTTGGTCAGGAGCGCGCCGCCGGCGCACGGCACCACCACATGGGCGGGCGCCCGCCAGCCGAGCTGCTCGGCGATCTCGTAGCCGACGGTCTTGGAGCCCTCCCCGTAGTACGGGCGGAGGTTGATGTTGACGAAGGCCCAGCGGTACTTGTCGGCGACCTCCGAGCAGAGGCGGTTGACCTCATCATAGGTGCCCTGCACGGCCACCAGCACGGGGTCGTACACCAGTGTCGCGGTCACCTTCCCCGACTCGAGATCGGTGGGAATGAACACGTACGCCTTGAGACGCGCCTCCGCCGCATGGGCGGCCACCGAGTTGGCGAGATTTCCCGTGGACGCGCACGCGACAGTATCGAAGCCGAATTCCCGGGCCTTCGCGACCGCCACCGACACCACGCGGTCCTTGAACGACCAGGTCGGATGGCATACGGAGTCGTTCTTGATGTAGAGCTGCGCGACCCCGAGCTCCTCCCCGAGGTTTCGCGCCCGGACCAGCGGGGTGAACCCCGCCGCCTGGCCGACCGGCGGTTCGCCGTCGGGGTCCAGCCCGACGGGCAGAAGATCGGCGTAACGCCAGATGCTGCGGGGCCCGGCCTCGATGCGGGCGCGGCTGACGCGCGCGCGCATGACGCCGTGGTCGTAGTCGACCTCGAGGGGGCCGAAGCAGAACTCGCAGACGTGGGTGGGAGAGGACGGGTATGATCGCCCGCACTCTCGACAGGTCAATCCCTTCAGTCGATCCATGGCCTCTCCATCGGTAGGGGATTTGAGCCCCGAAAATACCTGCACGATCCCGGCATGGCCGCTGCCGCGATCACCGATCCGACCGACACGATTTCGATTACTTAACACTCGCGAGAAACGAATGTCAACGAGAGAAGCCCGGTATACTCGCGCCCGCGTGCAGCTTCGGACGATGGTCGCGGCAATCCCTCTCGCTGTCTACGCCGTCGCGTGGGGCTGGACGGCGCTCGGCCGTGGTGTCCCGGGCGTGGACGATCATCCGGGTCAGCTCTATCGCTTGATCCACGTCATCACGCTCGGCCCGGCCCCCTGGCACTGGAACCCCGGCTGGTGGGCCGGATATGCCGAGCTCCAGTACTATCCCCCGCTCTTCTTCTATCTGGGCTATGCCCTGCACGGGCTGGCCCTCGGGCTCGCGAGCCCGGGCACCCTCTACCTGATCTTGGTGTGGCTCGTGTTCCTGCTCCCGGCCGCGACGACCTATGCGCTGCTCGCTCGAACGCTCGGCTCGGGGTGGGCGGCGCTGCCCGCCGCATTCCTCGCCCTCCTCATTTCCGCGGGGTCGCGCAGCGGCGCAGAGGAGGGAGTGCGCTGGGGGCTCGTGGCCGCGCGCCTGGGCTGGGGCTTGCTTCCGCTCCTTGCCTTTGCCCTTGTCCCATGGGTCGAGGGGCGGCCACGCCCTCGCGCGATGCCGGCGCTCCTCGTCGCCGCGGTGATCCTGGCGCATCCCGCGCACGGGGCGCTGGCGGTCCTGCTCGTGGCGCTGGCCGGCGCGCTCGCGCCCGCGCCGCGGCGTCGGACGCTCGGCGGTGCGGCGGCGGTGGTCGCGCTCGGCCTGGGCCTGGCGGCGTTCTGGCTGCTGCCGCTCATCGCGCACCTCGTCGTCGGGCCGCCGATGGCGCTGGCGCTCGCATGGGCCGACGCCTCGCTCGTCGGGCTGGCGGGCGCCTTCGCGAGCCGTCCGCTGTTACTCCTCCTGCTCGCGCTGAACCTTGCCGGCGGTGTGGCCGTCGCGATGGGGCTTCGGCCCGAGCGGCCCCTCCTCTGGCTGACGACGCTGCCGGCCGCGATCGTCGGCGCGACGCTGCTCGACGCGGTCCTCGGCGCGCCGACGGGACTGCGCTGGCTCCCCGCCGATCGGCTCTTGGACAGCGTGATCCTCGCGCTGCTGCTGGGCGGCAGCGCGTCGGTGGCGGCGTTGCTCAGAGCCGGCCTCGCGCGCTACCGGTGGGATCCCCCCTGGGCGGCCGCGGGCATCGCGATCACGCTCGGCCTGGCGGCCGGAGTCTTTCTCTCGGCGCCGACTGCCGTGTCCCGCGAGCCGAGCGTGTCCCTCTGGCCGCGCGTCAGGGACTGGCCGACGATGGAGAGCGTGATTCACGGCTATCGCTTCGATGCGCTCTGGGACGCGCTACGACACGTGCCGCCGGGTCGCGTGCTCTTTCTTCGCTCCTCGGTGCCGCTCGAGTTCGGCCAGGACTGGTGGCGCGAGCACTCTCATCTGTCCGCGCTCACCCCCACGCGGGTGAACCGCGGAATCATCGGCGGCACGTTCACGCATCCCTCGCCCGTGGCAGGAGTCTTCTACGCCGGTCTTCGAGAGGACCGGGCGGCGCTTCGCCAGCCCATCCGCCAGCTGGCCGAGCAGAAGGACGCGGTGTCGCTGTTCGGCCGCGCGCTGGACCAATTGCGGCCGGGCGAGCTGCCACGGCTGGCCGCTCAGCTGCAAGTGTCCACGGTGGTGGCGCTGGACCAAGATGTGCCACGCCTGAGCTTCCTCACCGCCGATTCGGCGTGGGCGGCCCCGACGCGCGTGGGCCCGTTCCTGCTCTTCACCTGGTCGACGCCGCGTCCTCTCGCCCGAGCCGTCGGCCCCGACCGGTACCTCGTGAGCCTGGCCAGTCCCGAAGCGGGCTGGGCTTCGACGGGACTGGCGTGGTCGCCGCTCTGGCGGGCGCGAGGTCCGAGCGGCCTCCTCGCGACCCGCCAAGACGAGCTGGGATTGCTCGAGGTCGCGCTGCCGGCGACGCCCGGGCTGGAGGTCACGCTCGACCACCGGCCCGGCGTCGCCGAGTGGACCGGCGCGCTGGTGAGCCTCGCCGCGGCCGGCGTCCTTCTGCTCGGCCGCGGCTGGATCGATCGGCGGGTAGGCTAGACCAGCGGGTCGTAGTTGAAGTACTGACCCGACGTGTCGAGCGGCGCCAGATGATGGCGCAGGGTGCCGGGGAACATCTCGGCCAGTCGCTCGGGCGTCCAGCCGAGATCGTTGTGCACGCGCATGACCGGCCGCATGTGGCCGAAGACCATCACTTCCTTGCCGCGCACGCCGATGACCTGCCCCGACACTTCTTTCGCCGCCTCGGAGGCGAGGAAGACCGCGACGGGCGCGATGTGCTCCGGTCCCATCTTCTTGATCTTCTCCACGCGCGCCTTCTGGGCCTCGGTCTCGGTGGGAATGGTACCGATCATCCGCGTCCAGGCGAAGGGTGAGATGCAGTTCGCCGTCACGTTGTAGCGCGCCATGTCGAGCGCCACTACCTTGGTGAAGCCGACGATCCCGAGCTTGGCCGCCGCGTAGTTGGCCTGTCCGATGTTTCCCACCAGGCCCGACGTCGAGGTCATGTTGATGATGCGGCCCCACTTTTTCTCGCGGAGGTGGGGAACAGCCGCGCGCGTCACCGCGAAGCAACCCTTGAGATGGGTGTTGAGCACCCCGTCCCACTCCTCCTCGGTCATGTTGAAGATCATGCGGTCCCGCAGGATCCCGGCATTGTTCACCACGATGTCGATCGCGCCGAAATTGTCCAGGGCGGCCTGGACGATACGCTTGCCGCCGTCCATGGTCGCCACCGAGTCGTAAGAGGCGGTGGCCCGACCGCCGAGATTCTTGATCTCGCTCACTACCTCGTCCGCCGGCGTTTGGGCGCCGCCCGCGCCGTCGGCTCCGCCCCCGAGGTCGTTCACCACCACGGCGGCGCCGTGGCGCGCCATCAGGAGCGCGATCTCGCGCCCGATCCCCCGTCCCGCCCCCGTGACCACCGCGACCTTGTCCGTGAGCATCATGAGTCCGGTCTCCTTTTCGGTCAGATCACGCCGGCGTCGGCCAGCGCGTCAATCTCCGTGGTGGCGAGCCCGACCTCAGCGAGGATCTCGCGGGTATGCTCGCCGAGGGCGGGCGCCCCCGTCCGGATGCGGCCCGGCGTCTCCGAGAGTTTCACCGGGGTCGCGATGGTCTTGAAGCGCCCCGCGCGGGGATGGTCCTGCTCCGCGAGCATGCCCGAGGCCTGCACCTGCGGGTGGCGCGCGAGATCCGCGTAGTCGTTGACGGGCGCGCAGAGCACGTCGGCGCGCTCGAGGATTTCGATCCACTCGGCGACGGCTCGGGTCGGGAACACCTTTTCGAGGACGGCATCGAGCCCGCCACGGTGGGCGATGCGGTCGGCCCGGGCCGCGAAGCGCGGGTCGTCCGCCAGCTCCGGGCGGCCGATCGCGTCGCAGAAGGGCCGCCAGAGCCGGTCCACCCAAACGGCGACGAACACCCAGCCGTCGGACGCCCGATACGCGCGGTAGGGGACGATCTCCGGGTGACCGCTGCCCCATCGGCCGGGCGATTCTCCCGTCTCGTGGAAGACGGCGAGCCGTGCGGTGTGTGCCAGCAGCATCGCGTCGAGCAGCGAGGCGTCGACGCGCTGGCCTCGCCCGGTCCGGTGGCGGGCGAGGAGGGCGGTGAGGATGCCCTGGGTGGCGAGCATGGCGCCCATCGTGTCCGCCACGGGTGCGCCTCCAAGCACCGGCCCCCCCTCGCGCTCTCCTGTTATGGCCATGAAGCCCCCGAGGGCCTGGGCGAGCGCGTCCAGCCCCGGCTTCTCGCGCCACGGGCCGGTGGGGCCGAAGGCCGAGATCGAGCAGTAGATGAGGCGGGGGTTCACCGCGGCGAGCGACGCGGCGTCGATGCCCAGGCGCTCGGCGACTCCTCCGCGGAAGGCCTCGATGACCACGTCGGCGCCGGCGGCGAGGCGACGGAACACGGCCCGGCCCGCCTCCTGACGGAGGTCGACCGAAAGGCCGCGCTTGTTCCGGTTCACGGTGAGGTGGAGAATGCCCTCCCCACCCCGATAGAGGCGGTAGATGTGCCGCCCCGCGTCGGGCGCCTCGCGCGACTCGACCTTGATCACGTCCGCGCCCATGTCGGCCAGGTACATGCCGCAGAGCGGCCCCGCGATGAGGTGCGCCAGCTCGAGCACCCGCACGCCTTCGAGAGGGAGCACGTCGGCCTGGCCCATGGGCGCCCTACGCTATCAGAGCGTGTGCCCCTTGCGCCAGCGGGCTTCCACGGCGGCGGCGTACTCCGCGCCGAGGACGAGCACGATGCCGGAGTAGTACACGAACATGGTCAGGGCCACCATGAAGCCGAGGGCGCCGTAGATCTGGTCGTAGACGCCGATGGAGAGGATGTACCAGCGGAAGATCTGCTTGGCGATCTCCCAGAGAAGGCTCGCGAGCACCGCGCCCGCCATGGCCGCGCCCACGTGGATGCGGCGGGTGGGAAAGTAGCGGTAGACCACGAAGTAGAGCGCGGTGTTGAAGCCGAGCGCGATGGCCAGGAAGGTATACCGCACCCACTGTCGCGGCATGTGGGCGGGGGCGAACACGAGCGAGCGGAACCAGAAGAAGAGGTCGGTGATGACCATGCTGGTGATGAAGAGCACTCCGATCACCGCGAGCATCAGCACGTCGTAGAGCATGCCCCGGAGGATGCCGCGACCCTTCCGCTCCTCGAACACGATGTTCATGATGGTGCGGAGGCACCCGAACAGCTGGGTGGAGAAGAAGAGCAGGATCACGGTGCCGATCACCCCCGAGGTCTTCCGGGTGGCGATGAGGCGCGCGAGCATCTCCGACAGCTCCTTCCGGTACACGGGGACGAGCTGGGCGAGCTGGTTCAGCACCGCGGTGGTGGCCGCCTCGCTGGTGAGGAGATAGCCCATCAGCGAGACGAACAGGAACAGCATGGGAACCAGGCAGACCAGGAAGTAGAAGGACAGACCGGCGGCGAGGAAGAGCCCGCTGTCCTGCCTGAAGCCCCGCAGGGCATGCCAGAACGCGACGATCACGTGAGCATCCCGGACGAAGCCGGTGGGGGCGCCGCGCCCGGCCTAGACGTTGGACCGAACGAGGCCGCCGTCCACCTGGACCACCGAGCCGGTGATGTAGGACGCGCGTGCCGAGGCCAGGAACACCACCATGGCCGCGAACTCCTCGGGCGTGCCCACCCGCCCCATGGGGATGTCGGTGGCCGACAGCGCGATCTGCTCCTCGAGCGTGCGCCCGGAAGCCTCCGCGCGCTCCTTCTGGTGGTTGATGAAGCGGTCGGTCTGGATCCGTCCCGGTAGCACGAGGTTCACCGTGATGCCGTTCTTCGCCAGATCCACTGCGAGGGTCTTGAAGAGGCCGGCGATCGCCGGCCGGATGCCATTGGAGAGGACGAGCCCGTCCACCGGCTGCTTGACCGAGGTCGACTGGATGGCGAGGATACGGCCCCACTGCTTGCTCTTCATCCCGGCGAGGACGTCGCGGATCAGCCGCACCGTCGAGAGGTGCACCTGCTCGAACGCCTGCACCCACTGGGCGTCCGACATCTTCTCGAACGGACCGGGCGGCGGCCCGCCCACGTTGGCCACGAGCACGTCCACCCCGCCCCACGCGTTCCGCGCCCGCGCTACCGCGCGGGCGCAGTCGTCCGCCTTCGCGAGATCGGCCGGGACCGCGAGGACCTCCGCCCCGGTCTTCCGCTCCACCTCGGCGGCCGCGGCCTTGAGGTCGGCCTCGCCGCGCGCGCACATCGCCACCCGCGCGCCCTCCGCGGCGAGCCCCAGCGCGCACGCCTTGCCCATGCCCTTGCTCGCCGCCGCCACGAATGCCACCTTGCCCTTCAGTCCGAGGTCCATCGTCTGTCCTTTCAGCGCGCCTCGCGCGCGCCACGGAGCTCCGCGAGCACCGGGATGGCCGCGATCGCGGCGTCGTCGAGATAGTCCCAGTAGATGCCCCGGGGGCGGGGCAGCCCGCGCGCGCAGCGCAGGGGGCCGTCCGGGGTGATGATCCAGTCGAGCGTGAGGTCGTGCGGCAGCCGCGGGAGCTGTTGCGGCACGATCTGCAGCGGATGGACCGTGGTCACCACCGGCGTGCGATCGGTCACGAGTCCCCGCGCGCGCAGCATGCCGTACTCGAGGTCGGAATAGCCTCTACCCTTGCCCAGCCGCGCTCCCCGCCCGTTGACCACCACCGAGCCGCACACGATGAGGTCGATCGGCCGCATGTCGTCGAGGCCCACCGGGCGGCCGTGCACCGCCGCCCCCTTGATGGTGGCCGCCTTGGGTCCGCGCGCGCCGAGCCGCGTGGGATCGAGCTCGAGGAAGGGCCGCTCCGCGCGAAGCCGCGGCACTGCGACGTAGACGAGCTTGCCCTCGCGGAGCGCCATGCGCCGCACCGGCAGCTGAGGCGCGTCGGGATTGATCTTGACCACGCGCGCGCGCTTCCACTCCGGCAAGCTCTGCAGCTGGAGAGCGGCGCGCTCGGCGCCGGGGAAGTTCGGGATGCGCCCCTTCGCGCCCGGGAAACGCGCGGCGCCGTGGATCTCCATGGCGCGCCACACGCGCTCACGCATCTCCTGCTTGCCCACCGGCTCCGCCATCCCGCGACGACGCTACGGCTTGAGATAACGCCCGAAGAAGCGCTCGACCTGCCGGTAGGCGTCCGCGGCGGCCTCGGGCTGATAGGACACCGTGGCGCCCCGTCCGCTCGGCTTGAAGTCGTTCCCCACGTTTGCCAGGTACTCCTTCTTTTGCTCCTCGACGTCGAAGTAATGATAGGCGCCCGGGTACACGACGATCGAGGTGTTGGCGCCCCGCGACTTCATCGAGTCCACCATCTGCTGGCAGTGCTCGGGGGGTGTCCAGTCGTCCGCGCCGCCGATGAGCACCATCAAGGGCTTGACTGCGAGCTGCGGGATGAGGGAGCGGCAGCCGCCGGGGTAGACGCCGACGCCGGCCGCGAAGCCGGGTTCGGGGATCTTGACCCCGCGCCGCGCCGCCCGCTCGAGGCTCGGGCCGTTGACGGCCGACATCGCGTACACGCCGCCCTGCGAGAATCCGATGATGCCCACCCGATCCTCCCGGACGTCGGGCTGCGACTGCAGCCACCGCAGCGCGCCGAAGGCGTCGTCGAGCCGCGCGGTCACCGGGATGTCGTCCGGCGATTCGGGCGCGCAGTCCCCCTTGACCTTTCGCGGGCCGAAGCTGTCGACGACCATGCCGATGTAGCCGTGATCGGCGAACCAGCGCGACCACCGCTCGAGCTGCGGCGAGAGGCCACCGCAGCCGTGCATGATCACCACCGCGGGGAACGGGCCGGGCCCCGAGGGCCGCGTCACCGTCGCGCTGATCGTGTCCGGCTTGTTCGGCGTGGCGTTCGGGTAGCTGATGCGCGGAGCCCCCGCGCAGCCGGCGAGCAGCGCGGCGGCGGTGAGCGTGACCAGCGCATGGGTCCACATGGCGGCCCAGCATAACGGAAGCCGCGGGACACCGCCACCCCTTCGGGGCGCTGGGGTAGAATTCGAAGGGGAGGAGTCGTGGAGGATCGCGGACGGATCGACGAGGCGCGCGAAGAGTTCCAGCGCGCGTACGAGCACCACATGGCGGGTCGCCTCGACGAGGCGATCGCGTGCTACCGACGCTCGATCGCCGCGCATGCTACCGCGGAGGCCCACACCTTTCTCGGTTGGGCGATGTCCTTCCAGGGACGCCACGAGGACGCGATCGCTCAGTGCAAGCTCGCGATCTCCGTGGATCCGTCCTTCGGGAATCCCTACAACGACATCGGCGCTTACTTGATCGAGCTGGGCCGCCACGACGAGGCGCCGGCATGGCTCGAACGGGCCAAGACCGCGGCGCGATACGAGCCGCGCCAGTTCCCGTACTTCAATCTCGCCCGCGTCTACGTGAAGCAGAACCGACTCCGCGAGGCGGTCGCCGAGCTCCGCCAGGCCCTCCGCATCGAGCCGCGCTACGAGATCGCCCGCCGGGAGCTGACGCGGCTGCAGTCCGAGCTGAGCCGGCTCAATTGAGCTCGATCCCGCTGCCGTTCTACGGCAATCCCCTTCTCTTCGGCCGCGATGACGCTCCCGGCCTCCTCGCTTTCGCGCCCGGCGATACCACCATGCGCGTCTACGCGCGCCGGGAAGGCGTGGTCGACGCCGGGGTGGAGCCCTTTCGACCCTTCATCCTCCTCGCCGAGCCGGACCTCCTGGACGGGCTCCCCGGCGAGCGCGAGCTGATCTCGCTCGCCGGGGAGGGGGTCTACCGCTGGCTCGCGACGTTCCCCTCGTGGAGCCAGGCCGAGAAGGCGCGCGAGCAGTGCCGACGGATCTCCGGCCGCGCGGCCGGCGATCCCCAGGGGCCATATCTCTTCCTGGGCGATCCCGTCAACCAGTACTTGCTCCGGACGGGCCGCACTTCCTTCCGCGGCATGATCCTGAGCGACCTGCGGCGCCTCGCGCTCGACATCGAGGTCCTCACCACGCCGGGCTTTGAGTTCCCCAACGCCGCGCGCGAGGGCGACCGGATTATTGCGATAGCGCTCGCGGATTCATCCGGCTGGTCCACCGTCCTGTCGGGGACGGAGATGGACGAGGGCGAGCTCCTGCGCGCGTGCGGCCGGCTCATCGCCGAGCGCGACCCCGACGTGCTCGAGGGGCACAATATCTTCCGCTTCGACCTGGAATACCTCGAGGCGCGGGCGCGCCGGCATCGCGTGCCGCTGGCATGGGGACGCGACGGCTCGACGCTGCGGGGCTATGCCTCCCGCATGCAAGTGGCGGAGCGCGCCATCGCCTACCGGCGCTACGGGGTGGCGGGCCGGCACATCGTGGACACCTGGATGCTCGCGCAGCTCTACGACGTGGCCGCGCGAAATCTCGATTCCTACGGGCTCAAGGACGTGGCGCGCCATTTCGGGGTGGCCGCCCCCGCGCGCACCTACCTGCCCCCCGAGGACATTCCCCGCGTGTTCGCCGAGGATCCCGCGCGGCTCATGGCCTATGCCCGGGACGACGTCCTGGAGACGCTCGCCCTCTCCGCGATCCTCTCGCCGCCCTACTTCGTCCAGGCCCAGGCCCTGCCCTTCGACTACGAGTCGGTGGTCCTGCGGGGCAACGCGACGAAGATCGACGCGCTGCTGCTCCGCGAGTATCTCCACCGCGGCCAGGCCGTCCCCCGCGCGGGCGCGGGCCGCTCGGTGATGGGCGGCTTCACCGCGGTCTACCAGCAGGGGGTGGCGCGCAACGTGCTCCACGTGGACGTGACCTCGCTCTATCCCTCGCTGATGCTGGGCCAGGACATCATGCCGGCGGGCGATGCCCTCGGCATCTTCGGCGCCATGCTCCGCGATCTCCGCGAGTTCCGCGTCAGCGCCAAGCGGCTGGCGCGCGAGGCGACGAGCCAGGCCGACCGCCTGCTTCTGGGGGCGCTGCAGCAGACGTTCAAGATCCTCATCAACTCGTTCTACGGCTATCTCGGCACCGGCTTCGGACACTGGAACGACTTCGAGGCGGCGAACCGCGTGACCGGCGAGGGCCGGCGGCTCGTGACCGGGCTGGTCGAGCGGCTGGGCGCGCTGGGCGCCACCGTCATCGAGGTGGATACCGACGGGATCTATTTCGTGCCGCCGGACGACCTCGCCGGGCTCGAGGCGGAGGATGCGCTCCTCGCGCGGCTCGGCGAAACCTTCCCCGAGTGGATACAGCTCGAGCTGGGCGGGCGCTATCCGGCGATGCTGAGCTACAAGATGAAGAACTACGTGCTGCTCGATCCCGCGGGCAAGCTCCTCATCAAGGGCTCCGGACTCCGCTCGCGCGGCATCGAGCTCTTCCAGCGCCAGTGGATGGAGGAGATGTTCCGGCTACTCCTCACTGGGCGCCGCGACGAGATCGCCGCCCTCAACCGCCGCTGGGAGGAGGACTTCGTCGCCCGGCGCGTGCCGGTGCGCCAGTTCATGAAGACCGAGACCCTGCAGGAGTCGCCGGGCGCGTACCGAGACAAGGTGGCGGCGGGCTCGCGCAACGCCGGCGCGGCCTACGAGCTGGCCTTTCGCGCAGAGCGACCGTATCAGGCGGGGGATCAGGTCTCCTACTACGTGACCGGCGACAGCGCGCGCATCAAGGTCAACGAGGCGGCCAAGCTCGCCACCGCCTGGGATCCGGCCGCGCCCGACGAGAACACCGCGTACTACGTCGCCAAGCTGCGGGAGCTGGCCGAGAAGTTCCTCCCCTTCGTGGAGCGCGAGGGCCTCGTCGTGGTGGTCGAGGAGCCGGAAGCGCCGGATGAGACACCGGGCCCGGTCCAGGCATCCCTGGACTTCGGGAGCTGATGGCGGGAGTGGCTCCGGCCATCCCTACCAGACCAGCTCGAGCTGCCGAGGCGGCGCCGGCCCCGCCTCGCGCCGGATGCGATCCTCCCGGGTGAGGCCCCCGAGCCCGACCTCTCGGGCCAATCGCTCCACGCGGCGCTCGACGGTCTCGCGATACTCGGCCTGCACGCGTGTGCCTTGCGCATAGAGTGCCTCGTAGCGGGCGCTGAGCCAGGGCATCTCACGGCGCACGAAGTCGAGGAAGAAGCCCCGCGCGCTCCCGCGCAGGAAGAGCACGTTCCACACCGCCTCGCGCGCCCCTGCGGTCCGCGCCGCGGTGAGCAGCTCGCGCAGCCCGGACTCGCCGTCCGTGATGCCGGGCAGGATGGGCATGACGAAGAGGCGCACCGGCACGCCCGCCCCGGCGAGCGCGCGCATCGCGCCCAGGCGCAGGTCCGGGCGCGGAGCGCGCGGCTCGATCGTGCGCAGGAGATCCGCGTCGAGGCTGATGAGGGAGATGTTGATCATCAGCTCGGAGCGCGCCGCGATCTCCGCGAGGAGATCGAGATCCCGCGTGATGGAGGCGCACTTGGTGGTGAGGCCCACGCGGAGCCCGCGCACCCGCGCGATTGCCCGCAGGACGTCTCGTGTGATTCGGAAGCGGCCGTCGGCCGGCTGATAGGGATCGGTGGCGGTGCCGATGGCGATCTCCTCGCCGCTCTCGCGCGCCTTCTTCAGCGCCTCGTGCAGCCGCCCTGGCTCGGCGCGCTTGACGTAGATTCGCGACTCGAACTCCGCCGGATCGGCGTGACCGAGGTACTCGTGGGTGGGACGCGCGTAGCAGTACACGCAGCCGACCTCGCAGCCGCGGTACGGATTGACCGTCCAGCGGAACGGCATGCCGCCGCCCGGGCCGGGTTTGAGACGATTCACGAGCTCGACGCTCTGGAGCTCCTGAAACGTGGCCGCGCGCCGGCTGTCCACGACCGCCCCGATGCGCCGGGCAAAGCCCGGAGCCGGGACGCCCGGGATGGTGCGCGCCGCGCTGGATCGTGACCTCTCCATATGTTGAGTATACACCTCGATGAAAAAGCCCCGGGCTTTCAACCCCGGGGCCTCGTCCTCGAGTCTAGCGGCGCCAGCCGCCCCCGCCCCCCGGGCCCCCGCCGGGCCGTGGGCCGCGATCAGGCCGCGGGCCCCCGCCCCCTCGCGCGGGCTGTGGCCGGGCCTCGTCCACGACGAGGTTCCGGTCCCGGAAGAGTCGGCCGTTCAACATTTCTATGGCCTTGGACGCCTCTTCCTTGCTGGCCATCTCCACGAACCCGAACCCTCGGGGCCGGCCCGTGAACTGGTCGGTGACGATACGGACCGAATCGACGACGCCCGCTTGCTGAAACAGCTCGCGCAGGTCTTCTTCGGTCGCCTGGAAGGACAGATTGCCTACAAAGAGCTTAGCGGGCATCGCGAACCTCCTGCCGCACCTGGGACCGAGACCTACCCGGCTCACCCGGCGGCGTGTGGGGCACCGCTCCCCGGACCCACCTCGACCGCCGATCGGACCCGTGAACGGGCCTGCCGACGGTTGGCATACCCTAGTGACGCGTCCGGAGGCTGTCAAGCGATTTTTACGGTAGGAAGTTCTCTATTTCACGAGGTTGCGACGCGCCGGCTCACACGACACCTCGACGGATCTTTCACAAAAACACCCCGCGTGTCATCCCGCCATCGACGGTGATCGTAATTCCGGTCAAGAACGTTGCGCGTTCGGAGGCGAGGAACACTATGAGGTCCGCGACTTCTTCGGGCAGCGCGATGCGTCCGAGGGGATACTCCGCGTTGCGCGCTTTCTCAAATGCGAACACGTCCTCGCCCGCGGCTTCCGCTTGCTGCCGCAGCAACGTGTCCCAGCGATCCGTTTTCACCGGTCCCGGTGACACGCCGGTGACGAGCACTCCGTCGCGCGCGCCGAGATCGGCGAGGGCCTTCGTGAAGTTGATGAGGGCGGCGTTGGCCGCCCCGCCCATCATGTACGTGGGCGCGGGATTGCGTGCGGCCGCGCCCACCACATTGATGATGCGGCCGCGCCCCTGCCGTCGCATGGCGGGTAGCGCTTCACGCGCCATCCGGATGTAGCCGAGCAGCTTCAGGCTCCAGCCCCGCAGCCATTCGTCGTCGGGCGTCGTGAGGAAATCGCCGCCCTTGATGGCGCCCGCGTTGTTCACGAGGATATCCAGACGCCCGAGCCGAGCCAGGGCGTCCGCCACCAGCCCGCGCACGCCCTCGAGCGTGGACAGGTCGACCGCCGCCGTCTCCACTCGGCGTTCCGTCGCCCCCTCGATGTCCTGGGCCGCGCGCGCGAGCACCGTCGCGTCCCGCGCGGCGATCATCACGCGCGCGCCCTCCGCCGCCAATCCGCGCGCTGCCGCGAGGCCGATGCCCTTGCTTCCGCCCGTCACCAAGGCCGTCTTGCCGCCGAGTCCCAGATCCATGGTGGTGCTCTCCTCAGGAGTCGTTCGTGGTGGTGTCGCGCGAGGACACGAGACCGCTCACCGCGCCGTCGTCGCACGGGGAAACGGGGGAATGAGCGTCCGGTCGAAGGCGGCGCCGTCACCGAGAGCGGCGAGGGCGGCGCCGCAGCGCTGCGCGGCTCCGGCGAATGCCGTGAGCGGCCGATCGGGGAGCGCGCCCGCGGTGGCCTTCGCGGCGCCGTCGTGCAACAGGGTGAGAGCGCCGCGGCGGTTGCCGTTGACCAGATGCTGGAAGCCGACCGCGATCTGGATGAGCCCCTGCAGCGCCTCACGCTCCCGCCCCACCGCCCGGAACCAGCACGGCTCGAGCAGCTCGTGCACCTCGAAGTAGAGTCCCGCGTCGAAGAGATCGCCGGCGGCGTCGAGGGTCTCCGCGAGCGAGGGCGCGACAGGGCCGAGCGATCGCGCGCTCACGGTGTGCCACGCCGCCTCCGCCCGGGCGCTCAGCTCGCGCGCATGCGCGGCGAAGCCGCTCCGCACCGTCAGCCCATGTGCGCCGCGCTCGAAGAGCTCCAGCGGGAAACGCGCGGGTGGGCGGACGCCCTCGGGCGCGCGCGCATCGGCCGAGACCGCGGCGAGCGCGCGCAAGGCTTCGCGCGCGTCGGCGTCGTGAAGCGCGTCAAGGACGAGCTCGGCGAGCCGGTTGCGCAGAGGCAGCGGCAGGGCCACGACGGCATCAGACGCGCTCGACGCGCGTGCCCGCGAGAAGGTCGTGGAGTCCGCGGCGGTCCCGGCGCACCGCGGCCAGCGCGAGCCCGAGGCCGAGAGGGAGGGCCGCGACCACCCAGGCGAGCGTCCGGCCGATGGCGCGCGAGAGCGAGAGCCGCTCGCCGTCGAGGGCGACGACGCGCGCGCCGACGACGATCTTGCCCATGGTCTGCCCCCACAGCCGGTGGAAGAGCACCACGTAGAGCGGCGGGAGGAACCAGCGGAAGGCGGTGAGCGCGGCGTTCACTACGCGGGCGCTCCGGCCCGACTCGCCCCATAGCGCGGTCACGAGGCCGCCGGCCAGGGCGACCATGAGCACGAGGAAGATGTAGTCGAGAAGCAGCGCGACCCCGCGGCGCCAGAAGCCGGCCGGCCGCGGCGGTGTGGGCGCTGCGTAGACCAGCTCGATCTCGGGAGAGGCGTCGAGAGTCTCGCTCATGGCGTCACGCATTATAGCGTTTATAATGGCGCCATGATCTCGGTCGCGGACGCGCAGGCGCGCATCCTCGCGCAGATCACGACGGTGGCGCCGCCGCACATCGTCCCCGTCCCTGCCGCGCTCGGCCGCGTGCTCGCCGAGGACCTCCGCGCGTCCATCGACGTGCCCCCCACCGACAACTCCGCGGTGGACGGCTACGCGGTGATTCATGCGCCTCTTGCCCCGGGCGAACGCCGCGATCTCACGGTCGTGGGTGAGCTGGCCGCGGGTGGCGTCTTCGACGGGGTGATCGGCCCCGGCCAGGCGCTGCGGATCATGACCGGCGCGCCCATGCCAGCGGGCGCGGACACGGTATATCCCCAGGAGGTTGTCGAGCGTGCCGGCGCGCGGGTCACGGTCGGGCCCATCGAGCGCGGCGTCAACACGCGCGGCCGCGGCGAAGACGTGCGCGCGGGGAGCGTGGTCGTGCCCGCGGGATCGGTGCTGCGTCCGCAGGAGCTGGGCGTGGCCGCGTCGCTCGGCTTCCCGCAGATCCTCGTGCGGCAGCGGCCGCGCGTGGCCATTCTCTCCACCGGCGACGAGGTGGTCGAGCCCGGCGAGACGCGCAAGCCCGGTCAGATCTTCGACTCCAACCGCTTCTCCCTGCACGGGCTCGTGGAGGCGGGGGGCGGGACGGTGACGGACTACGGGATCGTGCCGGATCTCCACGACGTCCTCCACGCGCGCCTCACCGAGGCGGCCCGGGCCGCCGACATCGTCCTCACCTCGGGCGGCGTGTCGGTCGGTGATTACGATCTCGTGAAGGCGGTACTGCAGGAGGCGGGCGGCATCGACTTCTGGCAGGTCGCCATGCAGCCGGGCCGTCCCCTCGCCGTCGGGCGCATCGGCGCCGCCCACTTTTTCGGGTTGCCCGGCAACCCGGTGGCTTCGATGCTCACGTTCAGCCTCTTCGTCCGCCCCGCGCTGTGGAAACTCGCGGGCCGGCGCGAGCTCGTCCCGCCTCGCTTCCACGCGGTGGCCATCGAGGCCATGCGGAAGCGCGAGGGGCGTCGCGAGTTCAAGCGCGGCATCCTCGAGTACGTCGACGACCAGTGGCGCGTCCGCACGACCGGGCCCCAGGGGTCGGGCATCCTCTCGTCGATGGCGCAGGGGAATTGCTTCATCGTGATCGAGGAGGACCGGGGCGACGTGCGCGCGGGCGAGCGGGTGTGGGTGGAGCCCTTCCAGTGAGGGGCGCGCTCGCGGCGCTCGCCGCGGTGCTGGCGCTCGTGGGCCTGGGCGCGGCGCCTGCCGGCGACCCCGACGTGCCGGAGCGGTACATCTCGGTCGACGAGGCCAAGGCGTTGCTCGACCTCAAGCAGCGGGTGAGCTTCCTGGACGTGCGCAGCCCCGAGCAGTTCGACGAGCTCCACATCGCGGGCGCTCACAACATGTTCCTGCGGGAGTTTCCGCGGCGGCTGGCCGAGATCTCGCGTACGGACTTCGTCGTCCTCTACTGAGCCTGCCCACACGCGCTGGCCCGGGGGGCCTACAAGATCCTCTATCTCGCCGGGCATCGGAACATGCAGATCCTGGATGAAGGCCTTCCCGGCTGGGTCGCGAAGGGCTATCCGACCGCGTCCACGACGACGCCGGGAAAATCGTGAGCGCCGCGACCCTTGCGCCGCCCTCCCGCGCTCCGTATCATCTGAAGCCATGACAAAGGCGGATCTCGGCCAGCTGCAGCAGATCGCGCGCGAATCCCGCGTGCAGATCATCCGGATGCTCGCTCACGGCGGCTCGGGCCATCCCGGCGGCTCCCTGTCGGTGATCGACATCTTGACCGTGCTCTATTTTTCCCGGATGCGCTACGACGCGAAGCATCCGCTCTGGGAGGACCGCGACCGGCTCGTGCTCTCCAAGGGCCACTGCGTGCCCGCGCAGTACGTGTGCATGGCCCGGGCCGGCTACTTCCCCGAGAGCGCGCTCCTCACCTTGCGGAAGCTCGGCAGCCCGCTCCAGGGGCATCCGGATCGGGTGGCCCTGCCCGGCATCGAGGCGGCCACCGGCTCGCTCGGTCAGGGGTTGTCGATCTCGGTGGGCATGGCCCTGGGCCTCAAGCTCGCGGGCAAGAGCGCGCGCGTCTACTGCATCGTGGGCGACGGCGAGATCCAGGAAGGCCAGGTATGGGAGGCGGCGATGTCGGGGCCCAAGGTGGGCGCTCCCGATCATTCCCTCGACAATCTCTGCGTGATCCTCGACTACAACGGCATCCAGCTCGACGACCACGTCAAGAAGGTGCTGGACATCGAGCCGATCGTCGACAAGTGGAAGGCGTTCAACTGGGCGGTGATCGAGATCGACGGCCACGACCTCGGCCAGATCGAAAAGGCGCTCGACCAGGCGGAGGCCATTCACGGGAAGCCCGTGTTCATCGTGGCCCACACCGTGAAGGGCAAAGGCGTGTCGTTCATGGAAGACAACCCCGAGTGGCACGGCAAGGCGCCCAGCCCCGCGGAGGCCGTGCGCGCTGTCCGCGAGATCCTCGGGCTTCCCCCCAACGGCGGCGAACCGCCCGCGTGGGCCGCGTCCATCCTCGCCGAGCTCGCCGCCATGGAGAAGAAGTGATGCCGGGCAAGTCCTCGCGCGCCGCGTTCGGAGAGGCGCTCCTCGATCTGGGGGCCAAGGACGAGCGGATCGTCACCCTCGACGCCGACCTCTCGAAGTCGACCATGACCGCGAAGTTCGCCAAGACCTATCCTGGCCGCGCGTTCAACGTCGGCATCGCCGAGTCGACCATGATCGGCATGGCGGCGGGACTCGCCCTCAGCGGGCGCGTGCCGTTCGCCTGCTCGTTCGCCTGCTTCCTGGTGGGCCGCTTCGAGACGATCCGCGTCTCCGTGGCCTACAGCCAGGCGCCGGTGAAGCTGGTGGGGACGCATGTGGGCGTGGCCATCGGCGAGGACGGCTACACGCAGATGGGGCTCGAAGATATCGCTTGCCTGCGCTCGCTTCCGAACATTCCGATCGTGCAGCCCGCCGACGAGATCGAGGCCAAGCAAGCGATTGCCTGGGCCGTCGAGTATCCCGGGCCCGTTTATCTGCGGCTCACCCGCCAGAACCTGGAGAACGTGCACCAGGCGGGCTTCCGCTTCCAGTTCGGGCGCGCCGAGGTGCTGCGCCCGGGCACCGACGTGTCGATCCTCGCCACGGGTGGCCCGCTTTGGAACGCGCTGGAGGCGGCAAAGCGGCTCGAGTCCGAGGGCATCCAGGCCGAGGTGCTGAACGTGGCCACGATCAAGCCGCTCGACGAGGAGACCATTCTCCGCTCAGCGGGGAAGACCGGCCACGTCGTCACGGTGGAAGATCACAGCGTCTCGGGCGGCCTGGGCGGCGCAGTCGCCGAGATGCTGTCCGAGGTGATGCCGACCCCCCTGCGCAAGCTCGCCGTGAGCGGGTTCGGCGAATCGGGTGATCAGAAGGGGCTCTACGCCAAGCATGGCCTCGACGCCGCCGGCATCGCGGGCAGCGTGAAGAAGTTCCTCTCGCGCTAGCCGGGGCCGGCCCGCCTCAGCGAAGGAGGCCGTCAACGAAGCCGATGTGGAAGCCGAGGTAGAGCCCGAAGCCCAGTGACAGCGCGCCGGTTCCCACCGCGAGCGCGCGCTGCCAGCGGGCGAGCCACCCGACGTGCACCGCGAAGGGCAGTGACATCAGCGCGGTGATCGCCGTCATCCCCGCGATCGTCCCCAGCCCGAACACCAACAGATAGCCCACTGCGAGGTAGGGGTCCGCGACGGCGCCGAGCGCCAGCAGGGCCACCGCTGCACTCCCCGCCAGGCCGTGCACCACCCCGATCAGCGTCGAGCGCAGGGCCTGCGCGATCCCCACGCCGCTCAGCGCCGCCGTGAGGCCAGCGGGCGGGTGCACATGCGGGTGCCGGTGCACGACCGCGCCGTGCGTGTGCTCGTGGCTGTGGAAGGCGGGTACCGCGTGGTGGCGGTGGGGCTCGGCGAGATGCTCGGGCGCGACGGAGCGGGCACCCCGTAGCGCGAGGGTTACGCGCGCCACGCCGAGTATCACCAGCATGTTGGCGACCGCGAATTCCATGGCGAGGCCCACGGTGGGCGTGACCGTGACGCGGAAAAGGACGATGGCCGCGCCGACCGCGAAGATCGTCAGCGTGTGGCCCAGCCCCCAGAAGGCGCCGATGAGCGCCCCCGCTCCGAAGCGGCGTGTCCGGCTCACGATGGTGGCCACCGCAACCACATGGTCCGGGTCCGTCGCGTGCTGGACGCCCAGCAGCAAGCCCAGCGCGATCGCGGACAGCGCCGGTCCGATCAGGGCCTCGCTCACTCAGAGAGCTTGAGGAGGAGCCCGGTACGCCGTGACCGCGTGATGGCCGCGGCGAGCGCCCAGTGGGCGAGGGCGAGATAGAGCACGGCGAGGCCGAATCCCATCGCGAGCGGATGGGCGAAGGCGCCCGCGAAGCCGTAGCCCGTGCGGAAGTCATCGAGGAAATACGTGAGCGGAATGGCCCTCGACACCGTCTGCGCCCAACCCGGGAGCACCGAGATGGGATAGTAGATGCCGGAGAGCATCACGAGCAGGTTCACGGCCGCCCACGCGGAGGTCTCCGCCCGTGTGCCGAAGAGGACCACGAGGGCGCATACGAAGAGTCCGACGATCAGCGAGCAGAGGAAGCAGCCGAGGAGGAATACCGCGAGGCTCATCGGACCCGCCCCGAGGAAGTGGAAGCCGAAGAAGCGCGAGCCGATCGCCGCCATCAGCGCAAACACGACCAGACCCCGGCCGACCCCCACCAGCCACGAGCCGACGGCGAGGTGGCGAATTCCCGTCGGGGTGAGGAATTGGTGCTTCATCGACTTCGACCAGATGTCGAAGAGCACGACGTAGGCGACATCGAGCTGGCACACCTGGACGGTGGAGAGCGCCACCGTGCCGGCCAGGATGAACGCCGTCATCTGGGGCGTGAGCTCGAGGAACCGCGTGAGGAGGCCGTGGGAGAGCATGGCCACACCAGGCCAGAACGCCAGCTCGAAGACGAAGAAGATGTTCCGTCGTGCCATCACGAGATTCCGGTGCGCGAAAGCCCACGTGCGGGTCCACTCCGCCCGGAGCCCGTCCGTTGGACTTGCTGGAGGGCGGCGGAACGCGGCGCTCTGTTCAGCGAGCGAGCTCAACGAACACCTCCTCGAGATCGGGCTCGTGCACCCGGCAGTCGCGTACCACCGCGCTCTGCTCGTGCAGCCAACGCAGGATCTCCGGCAGCCGCTTCTCGACCGCGTCCACCGTGGCCTCCACGGTGTCACCGTGGCGGCGCACGTCGAGCACCCCCGTCAGGTCGGCGAGCCCAGCGGGCTCGACGGGGTCGAGCTTGAGCGCGATCACCTCGCCGATGCGGATCTGGCGCTTGAGGGCATCGGCCGGGCCCTGAGCGAGGATGCGGCCGCCCTTGATGAAGGCGATCTCGTCGCAGAGCTCCTCGGCCTCCCGCATGTAGTGGGTAGTGAGGATGATGGTGGTGCCGCGCTCGCGGCGAAGATTTGCCACCTGCGCGCGGATGCGCACCGACACGTCGGGATCGAGCCCCAGCGTGGGCTCGTCCAGGAACAGCACCTCGGGATCGTTCAGCAGCGACTTCGCGAAAGCGAGGCGCTGCTTGAGCCCCGTGGACAGCTCGTTGTACTGCGTCTTCCGGTGCGGGCCGAGCTCGCACTGCTCGATCAGCGCCTCCACGCGCGTCCGGAGGGCGCGTCCGTGAAAGCCGTAGAGGCGGCCGTAGAACTCCAGCACCTCGGGCGGCCGCAGGCTCCACACGAACGAGGTGTTGCCGCTCGTCATGTTGAGCCGTCGGCGCACCTCGCGCGCCTGCTTCACCACGTCGAGGCCGAGGATGCGCGCGGTGCCGCCGTCGGGAATGAGCAGGGTCGCAAGGATGGAGAGGAGCGTGGTCTTACCCGCGCCATTCGGCCCGAGCAGCCCCATGATGGCGCCCCGAGGCACCGCGAGGCTCGCGCCGCGCAGGGCTTCGGTGCGGCGCCGCCCCAGCCAGCCTCCGCGAAAGGTCTTGGTCAGGCCGCGCGCATCAACTGCGAGGCTTTCGGCGGCGGCCATAGGCAATCACTGTACCACGCCGATCGCGAGGTGCCGGCTCAGCTGAGGATGCGGACGAGTCGCAGCCGCTCGCGCCCCGCGAGGTCCAGGAGCACGAGCGTCTCGCCTTCACGCCGCCAGGCCACCGAGGCCTGCAGCGCCTCCAGGAAGCGCTGCTCCTGCTCCATGATCATCGTCGGCGAGCACATCATCTTTGTATCGCCCATGCCGCTGATCGAGAGCGTGCTCTGACTGAGCCCGAGGCGGCCGAAGTACCGGTTGCAGCCGCCGCGGCCGATCACCCGGTCTTCTCGCTGAAACGTCACCGTCGATTGCACGGCGGGATCCACCGGCGTGCCGTCGATGGCCTGCGCGAGCCACGAGGTGCCGATCAGCGGATGGCGGGGCAGCGTCCCGTCGTCGGCCATCGGGGGCGTGGCGCAGGCGGCGAGCAACAGCGCGACCAGGACGAGGAAAAGGCGCGGTCGCATGGCCCATCCTAACCCTGGGTGTCGGGTTGTGATAGAACCGGGACGTGGATGCTGAGACCTGGCGGCTGGACGCGCGCGCGCTCGCCCCCGGTCAGGCGGCGAAGCTCCAGCTCCGGCCCCGCGGCGGCGGACCGGTGGAGGGTTTCGTGGTCAATCACGCCGGCACCGTCGTCGCCTACGTCAATGCCTGCCCCCATGCCGGCAACCCGCTCGACCTCCGTGCGCCGGGCTTCTATTCGGAGGACGGGCGTCACCTCGTCTGCTCGGTCCACGGCGCCGTGTTTGCCCCCGACACCGGCGTCTGCACGGAGGGCCCATGTCCCGGCGCGCGCCTCGATCCTCTCACCGTGACGCGTGACGGCGAGGCCTTCGTCATCTCGTGCCCGACATGACGCCCGACGACCAGAGCGCCGAGCTCGAGGAGGCCAATGCGCGCTTCTACCGGGCGTTCGAGGCGCTCGACCTCGCCGAGATGGCGACAGTGTGGGCCCACGGCGGGCACGTGCGGTGCATTCACCCCGGCTGGTCGATGCTCGAAGGCTGGGACGCGGTGCGGCAGTCCTGGGAGGCCATCTTCAAAGACAGCCCGGAAATGCGCTTCAGCCTCAGCGACGTCCAGGTTCGGCCGGCGGGGGAGCTGGGTTGGGTGACGTGCGCCGAGAACATCCTCTCCCAGGTGCGCGGCAACATCGCCGTCACCACGCTCCTCGCCACCAACCTGTTCGAGTGGCGGGGCGGTCAGTGGCGGATGGTGCTGCATCATGCCTCCCACATCCTGAGCGGCCGGCCTCCGGGTGACCCCTGATCGGTGCGTCCAATTCCCGCCGTCCAGCCCGGCGGCCGCCGTATAATCGCGCTGGCGGTCACGTCATGACCATCCTGACCACCCCGCGCCTGTTGCTTCGCGCCTTCGGCGCCGGCGATGCCGAGGCGCACGCCCGCCTCTACGATGACCCCGAGGTGACGCGCTGGCTCGGCGACGGCCCCTGGCTGGGTGCTGCAGCGCGCGCCCGCTCCCGCGCCACCCTGGAGCGCTTCGCCGAAGGGTGGGCCACGCACGGTTGGGGTGTCTGGGCGGTCGTCGATCGCGCAACCGGCGAGGTCATGGGCCAGTGCGGGCTCAAGCCGCTCGAGCTCGAGCCCGGGGGGCCCGCCGAGGTCGAGATGCTGTACGCCCTCGAGCGCCGGCACTGGGGCCGCGGGCTCGCGTCGGAGGCTGCCCGCGCCGCGCTCGATCACGGCTTCACCGCGCTCGCCCTGCCCCGCATCGTCGCGGTGGCCCGTCCTGACAATCGCGCGTCCCGAGGGGTGCTGGAGAAGCTGGGGCTTCGCTACGAGCGGGACCTGACCCTCGGCGGGATCCCGGCCGTCTGCTACGCCCAGTCGCGCGCCGCGCACCTCGGCCAGGACGCGGCGACCGAAGCCCGGACGCGCTCATGACCTTCACGCTCGGACGGAAGATCGCCGTCGGGTTCATCGCCGCGCTCATCGTCCTCGTCCTCATCAGCGGGGCGGCCTTCAAGAGCCTGAATGACCTGACCCAGGACGGTCTGCGCGTCGAGCAGACCTACGAGACCCTCCAGGTGCTGGAGAAGATCCTCTCCCTCGTGGGCGACGTGGAAACCGGCGAGCGCGGCTTCCTCATCACCGGCGCCGACCATTACCTCGAGCCCTATCGGGTCGCGCGCGAGAGCCTCCGCGCCGAGCTGGCCCGTGCGCGAGGGCTCACCGACGACAATCCCGTTCAGCGTCAAAGCCTGGATCTCCTCCAGCCGCTGATCGCCCGCAAGCTCGCCCTCGTCGCCCAGAGCATCAGCGAGCGCGAGCGTGCGGGCGGCGGCGCCGACGCCCAGACACTGCTCGAAGAGAGCCAGTCCACCATGGACGAGATCCGGACCACGATCTCCCGGATCAAGGCGGAGGAGCTGCGGCTCCTCGCCGAGCGTGCGAACGTCGCGGCGGCGAGCCGCTTCAAGGCGCTCTGGATCGTGGGCGTCGGTAGCTTCGCGGCCATCGCTCTCATGGGCCTGGCCGGGCTCCTGATCCGGCTCGACCTCGGGCGCCGGCGCACGGCCGAGGGCGAGCTCAAGGCCGCCGAGGAGCGGTACCGGCTCCTCTTCGACCGGAGCCAGGCCGGGATCTTCCGCACGAACCGGGAAGGCGTGCTCCTGGAGTGCAACGCGGCCTTTGCCCGGACGCTGGGCTACCGGGCGCCCGAGGACGCGCGCGGACGCAACGCCGCCGATCTGCACACCGACCGGGAGGCGATGGCGAGCCTGCTGCGGCGGCTCCTTGCCGGGGAGACGATCAGCGACGTGGAGGTCCCGCTGAAGCGACGAAGCGGCGAGACGGTATGGGTCCTCATGAGCGCGGTCTACATGCCGGACCCGGCCGACCCGCACTTCGAGGGCACTATCATCGACATCACCGACCGCAAGCAGGCCTCCGACCGGCTCGTCCAGCTCCTGCAGAGGGAGCAGCAGCTCAAGGAGATGGGCGACCTGCTGGACGCCTGCCTGACGCTCACCGAGGTGTACGGCGTGGTGCGGCGCTCCATGGAGGGGATGTTCCCCGGCGCGGGCGCGCTCCACGTGATCAACGCCTCCCGCAATCTGGTGGAAACGGTTGCCGTGTGGGGCCCGGCTGGCGGCGGCGAAACGGTGTTTGCGCCGGCCGACTGCTGGGCGCTCCGGCGCGGGCGCATGCACGTGGTCGAGAAGAGCGTGGACGGACTCGTCTGCGCGCATCTCGAGACGCCCCTGCCCGACTCCTATCTCTGCATTCCCCTCGTGGCGCAGGGTGAAGCGGTCGGCGTGCTCTACCTGGCCCGGAACCCCGAGACCCCGCCGTTCAGCCCGGAGGAGCAGCGCGTTGCCTCCGTCGCCTCCGACAAGCTCGGGCTTTCGCTGGCCAATCTCGCGCTGCGCGAGCGGCTCCGCACGCAGTCGGTGCGTGACCACCTCACGAGCCTCTTCAACCGCCGCTACATGGAAGAGACGCTCGAGCGAGAGCTCCGCCGGGCTCAGCGGAACAGCGTGCCGCTGTCCGTGATCATGGTGGACGTGGATCACTTCAAGCGTTTCAACGACGACCACGGCCATGACGCCGGCGACGCGCTCCTCGCCGAGCTGGGCCGGGTCCTGCGCGGGCACGTTCGGGTCGAAGACGTGCCCTGCCGGGTGGGCGGCGAGGAGTTTGCGATCGTGCTCCCGGGCGCCGCCGCCAAGGACGCGCTCCGTCGCGCCGAGGACCTGCGCGAGGCGGCCCGTCGCCTCCGCATCGTTCATCGGGGCGTGTCCCTCGGCGCGGTGTCCATGTCGCTGGGGGTGGCCGCCTTCCCCGAGCACGGGTCGGCGGCGGACGGCCTGCTGCGCGCGGCCGACGGCGCGCTCTACCGCGCGAAGCGTGAGGGGCGCGATCGGGTCATCCTGGCCGACGCCGTCCCGCCCCCGCCCCCCGACTCAGCGGCGGCGTAGCAGGAGATGCGGGCCGCTTTCCGCGGCCACCGCATAGCGATAGCTCAGGCCGTCGGGCAGGTGGATCACCACCTCTTCGCCGCCTCGCTCCATGGTCACCCCCGGCAGGTTGCGCCACGGATAGCTCGCGGTGTTGAGAATCAGGTAGTCGGCCTTCGCGATGCCCATGGGGAAGACGAACACCAAAGGGCGCAGCGAGACGTGGGCCACGTAGGGATCCTGCGCCGACACCGCTCCGGTCGGGGGCACGCGGGCGATGACCTGGTGCGCGGCCCGATCGCTCGCATCCGGCCACCAGCGATAGATCGCGAACTGGTTCAAGGTTCGCGAGGACAAGATTAGGCTAGCGGCGACCGCAAGCACGAGCGCGCCTCTTGCGAGCAGCTCGGGGCGGCGCGCGCGGAGGCGCGCGGCGCCGGCCACCGCGGCGACGAGCAGGAAGGGCAGGACGAACGCCTGGTACTGGGTCCGGTGGTGGAAGAGGATCGGGTCGCGGCTGAGCAGATTCTGGGCGAGGGCCGGGAGCGCGCCGGCCAGGTCGGCCCACCCGAGGAGTGGCAGGAAGCCGAGGGGCGCGAGCAGCGCCAGCGCGTAGACCAGCCGATCCAGGGTGCAGATCTGCTCCAGCACGCGCACCGGGTGAAGCAGGAGCGCGAGCACGATGTCCAGCAGGGAGCCGCCAAAGGTCGCGTAGCGGCCCAGGTGTGAGTACGGCTCGCCCCGGAAGGCGGGAATGACCCAGCGGGTGTCCGCCCACAGCACCGCGAAGGCCACCCCTGCGGTCACCGCGCCGGCCACCCAGCGGCGACGTCCGATCGCGAGCCAAAGACCGGCGCCGATCACGGCCAGGGCGGCGTCCTCGCGGGTCGCGAGCGTGAGAACGACCATGCCGGCGCACAGGAGCGGACGTCCCGCCTCGGCCGCCACGAACGTCCACAGCAGCAGCGGCACCGCGAGGACGGCGGGATGGAAGTCGCGGATGTTCATGCCGTGCAGCGACGGGTTCACGAGATAGAGGATGGCGAAGAGCGCGGCCAACCCGTCATCGCCCAGGTGGCGGCGCGCGAGGAGGTAGACCGCGGGGGCGCCGAACGCGAGCGCGATCGACTGCACCACCAGCAGGGTGACCGGCCCGGGCACGATCCAGAAGAGCGGCACCAGGCCCCACAAAATGGGTGAGAGGTGGTCGCCCCAGGCGTGCATTTCGGGAAGGCTCATCCGGGGCCCGCGACCCGTCGCCATGCTCCACACGATCTGCACGTACTGACCCAGATCGAGGGCATGGGTCATCAGGTTGATGTGCCGCGTGATCGTGACGAACGCAAAGATGGCGGCGTAGGCGCCGGTGGCGGCCACGGTCGCGCGCCACGGGACGGGGCCCGGGATCGGGAGGGGTTGAAGGAGGTGCCGCGTCACCGCCACGAGGACCAGCGCGACGAAGAGGTCCTCGGGGCGCGCATAGGGCCTGACCAGCGCCCCCAGGATCCCCACCCCCAGCAGCGCGGCGGTCGCGTCGAGCGCGCGCGCGAGGGCCCGGCGGCCCGTCAATTCGGGCCCGGCGCCTCGGTTCCGGGATCGAGCCGCGTATAGCGGCTGCGGATGCTCTGGAGCCGGCGCGAGCGCTTCAGTCCGGTGCGGTGCAGCAGGTAGCGGGTCACCACCCAGAGGATCTTGGTGCCGTACACGCACGAGTCCACGAAGCTCGCGGAGGACGCCTCGGCGAAGTACCGCACCGGCACCGCGATCTCGGCGATGCGGAACCGGCCCGACACCGCCTGCGAAATGATCTCCTGGTCGAATACGAACCCGTCGGAGTTCATCCGGAAGTTCACCGCCTCGAGCACCTCGCGGCCGAACGCCCGATATCCCGTGTGGAACTCCGAGAGCTTCAGGCCGAACGCCCGGTTCTCCACCCACGTGAGGAATCGGTTGGCCACGTATTTCCACCACGGCATCCCCTGCTGGATGGCCGAGCCGCCGCCGGCCAGGCGGGACCCCAGGACGAGGTCGGCCTCCTTGCGCACGATGGGCTCGATGATCTTCGGTACCAGCGTCGGGTCGTATTGGTAGTCGGGGTGCACCATCACGACGATGTCGGCGCCCGCCCGGAGCGCTTCCGTATAGCAGGTCTTCTGATTGGCCCCGTAACCGTAGTTCCGGTCATGGACGAAGATTTCCAGACCCAGCTCTCGTGCGATGTCGAGCGTCTGGTCGGTCGAGCCGTCGTCCACGAGGATCACGAGGTTCACCGACTCCTTCGGCAGCTCCTCGTAGGTGAGGCGCAGGGTCCGCCCCGCGTTGTACGCGGGCATCACCACGACGACCTTGGGTGCGGGGGGCGGTCCGCCGGCGGTCGTCACGCGCCGTCGCCTCCCCCGATTGGGGCGCATACCGCCACGAACTGATACGCGAGCCCTCCGGGCCAGAGCCGCGCCGCGCCCGCCGACAGCCGGTGGACCGCGGCGAGCGTCGGGCGGTGAAATCCCTCGGGGGCGACCGCGGGCAGCGGCACCGGCGTGACGGCCATCTCGTGGGGTGTCAGGCCCGCCGCGGCGAGGAAGGTGCGGAACGTGCGGCGCGTGAAGAAGGCCAAGTGCGTACGGTCGAGAATCCCCCGCTCGCCGTATTCGAAGCGGCCCACCAGCAATGAGAGGCGCACCCAGAGATGGGCCACGTTCGGCACCGACACCACGACCACGCCGCCCGGGGCCAGGTGGCCGTTCAGCTGGCGCAAGACGCTGAGCGGGTTCGAGAGATGCTCGACCACGTCCCCGTAGATGATGGCGTCGTAGACGCCGGCGAGCGAAGGCGGCTCGCGCTCGAGATCCACCACGAGGGCCTCTTCACAGTGCGCGGCCGCCCGCGCCGCCTGGACCGGATCGCGCTCGAGGGCCGTCACCTTCCAGCCCGCCGCGGTGAGCCGCTCGGCGAGATACCCGTCGGCCGCCCCCACATCGAGCGCGCGCCGCCCGCCGCCTTCACCGAGTCGCGAGAGGATCAGGGAATGGCTCGAGTAGGGGTCGTCCTTGAGCCGATAAGGCGCACGACTCACCCTTCGATACTACCCCGGTCAGGGGCGATTAGCGTAAAGCCACCTTCCCCCACCCTGCTGGAGCAGCCGCACCGAGCCCGGGGGGAGCTGCCGGACCACACTGCCATCCGGCCGCTTCCCTGTGAGGAGGAAGACCCGCTGCTTCCCCGTCCACGCCGACTCGAGCCTGGCGGCGTCCCAGAAGGTATCCCGCGCCTCCGGAAAAGTCGCGCCGAAGGCCAGGTTGGACACGAGCCCGTCCACCACCTTCACCGGGTGGTCGAGCTCCATCAACCAGGCACCGCTGTTCTCGAGCGGGGCCTCGTGGACGAGCACGTCGCCGGGCCCCGCCCGGAGAGCCACCCCCTGGGCCTCGACGCGTACGGACCGGCGGAGGCGGAAGGGCGCAGGCCAAGAGCCAGTAGAACAGCGGCGGCTTGTCGAAGTAACGGACGCCGTCGACTTGCGGGGTGATCCAGTCGCCCACGCGGAGCATGTCGCGGGCCACCGCCGCGTGGAAGCCCTCGGGCGGATCCCCGAACGGCGCCGCGCCCAGGCCCAAGAGAAAGAGCGCGGCCGCCGCCACGCCGAGCAGCGTCTTGGCGGTCAGGCTCAACGCGCGCGCTAGCGCTGCACCCGCACCAGTGCCCCTGGAGGAAGCGCGGCGAGCAGCTCCTCGACGGCGCGCTCCATGAGGCTGCGGTCCTTCGACTCCAGGGTGACCTTGACCTTGTATTCCGGGTTGGAGAACTCGGGATAGGAGCCGAGCATCAGCTCCGGATGCCGGGCCACGAGGGCGTTCAGATGGTCGGCGAGCACGCTTTCCGCGATCGAGACGAACACGCTCGTGAGATGGAACGGCGATTCGCGGAAGCGCTCCCGCAGCATGTCGAACTTCTCGCGGAAGATCTCGGGCACGCCGGGCAGGATGTAGATGTTCCGCACCGTCACCGCGGGGAACATGAGAGCTCCGTCCGAGACGAGATCGGCGCCCTCCGGCACCTCGGCAAGCCGCAGCCGCGCCTCCGTGAGCTGGGCCCCCCGGCCCTTGAAGTAGCCTTCGAGCAGGCTCACGAGCTGCGGATGCCGGATCACGCGCGTGCCGATGGCCCGCGCCACCCCTTCCATGGTGACGTCGTCGTGGGTCGGCCCCACGCCGCCGGAAGTGAACACCACGTCGTGGGTCCGGCTGAACTCGCGCACCTCGGCGGCGATGAGATCGACTTCGTCGGGAATGACGCTGATCTTGCGAACCTCCACGCCGAGCGCGCGCAGCTCCCGGCAGAGGTACGAGGCGTTGGCGTCTGTGATCTTGCCCGAGAGGATCTCGTTGCCGATGAGAACGATGCCGGCGGTCTTCGCCATCGCCGCTCATGGTAGCACGGCGCCCCGCGCCGGCAGGTAGGCCCCGCCCCGGTGTTGATGATAAAATGCCCGCGCATGAGCCCTTCTTCGTCGCCGATCGCGCTGTCGGGCTGGGCCTTGGTCCTCGGCGCCTCGTCGGGCTTTGGCGAGGCCACCAGCCTCGCCCTCGCCCGCGCCGGGCTCAACGTCTTCGGCGTGCATCTCGACCGCCGGGCGACGCTTCCGAACGTCGAGCGAATCGTCGCCGACATCCGCGCGCTGGGGCGCGAGGCGCATTTCTTCAACGTGAACGCCGCGGACGACGAGAAGCGGGTCGAAGTGGCGACGGAGGTGGAGCGCATCCTCCGCGAACGCGATGCGCTCGGCCAGCTGCGGGTGCTCCTGCACTCCCTCGCCTTCGGCACTCTCAAGCTCTTCGTGGCCGACCCGATGAAGGAGGCGGTGACCAAGGCCCAGATGGACATGACGCTCGACGTGATGGCGCACAGTCTCATCTATTGGACGCAGGAAGTGGTGGGACGCGGCCTGATGGGCGAGGGCGGGCGCATCTTCGCCATGACTTCCTCCGGCGGCGCGCGCGTGCTCCCGTTCTACGGGCCGGTATCGGCGGCGAAGGCCGCGCTGGAGTCCAACATCCGCCAGCTCGCGGCGGAGCTGGCGCCGCGTGGGATCACCGCCAACTCCATCCGCGCCGGAGTCACGGCGACGCCCGCGGCCAAGAAGATTCCGAACTACGACGAGTTTTCGAAGAAGGCGGCCGAGCGCAACCCGCACCACCGGCTCACGACCACGGACGACGTGGCCCGCGCGATCGTGGTCCTCTCGCACCCCGACACCCACTGGATCACCGGCAACGTGATCGGGGTGGACGGGGGCGAGGAAATCACCGGATAGCCGCCGCGTGCCGGCCTGGCTGTCAGTGGTCGCTCTCGGCCTGATCGAGGGCGTCACCGAGTTCCTCCCCGTGTCCTCTACGGGGCACCTCCTGTTGGCGGAGAACTCGGGCTGGCTCCCGCGCCAGTCCGACCTCTTCAACGTGCTGATCCAGTCGGGCACCGCGATCGCGGTGGCCTTCGCCTTTGCGGGGCGCGTCGGCGAGCTGATTCGACGGCGGGGCGAGCCCGCGACCCGCGGCTACGTCCTCAAGCTGGCGCTGGCCTTCCTCATCACCGGCGTGGGCGGGCTCCTGGCGAAGAAGCTCGGCTTCACGCTGCCCCGGACGATGATGCCGGTGGTGTGGGCGACGCTGCTGGGCGGCATCGCGATCCTGGCGGTCGAGTGGTGGCTGCGAGGACGGCGCCTGAACCCCGACGTCACGTGGGCGGTGGCGATCGCGGTGGGCGTGGCGCAGATCGGCGCCGCCGTCCTGCCCGGCCTCTCCCGCTCGGGCGCGACCATCATGGTCGCGCTCGCGCTGGGTCTCACCCGCCCGGCCGCCGTCGAGTTTTCCTTCCTCCTCGGCGTGCCGACGCTGCTCGCGGCGGGGGCGTTCGAGGCCGCGCACAGCCTGCGGCATCCCGGCCCCGCGGAGACGACCTGGAGCATGATCGCCCTCGGCACCTTGGTGGCCGCGGTGGCCGCATTGATCACGGTGAAATGGCTCTTGCACTTTGTCCGGAGCCACACCTTCGTGGGCTTTGGCTGGTATCGCATCGCCCTTGGCCTCGTCATCCTGACCGGCGCCCTGCGCGGCGCCTGAGTGCTCTACATGCCTATTCCCGGCACCTGCGACGTCATCGTCATTGGCTGTGGCAACGCCGCCCTGTGCGCCGCGCTCGCCGCGCGCGAGCACGGGGCGTCCGTGCTGGTCCTCGAGAAGGCGCCCGAGCACGAGCGCGGCGGCAACTCATTCTTCACCGCCGGGGGCTTCCGCTTCGCCCATGGGGGTCTGGTCGATCTCCGCCGCGACATCCTGACCGACCTCTCCGACGAGGAAGCGGCCACCATCGAGGTGCCGCCCTACTCGGAATCGCAGTTCCGCGACGACTTCCACCGCGTCACGGAAGGCCTCACCGACCCCGATCTCTCCGAGCATCTGATCCGCCGGTCGCGCGCCACCGTGGCCTGGATGCGGGGCCGAGGTCTCCGCTGGATCCTCATGCATGGGCGGCAGTCCTACATGGTGGGCGGGAAGCACCGCTTCTGGGGCGGGCTGAACGTGGAGGCGGTGGGTGGCGGGCCGGGCCTGGTCCAGATGCTGCTCGAGCGGGCCGAGGCCGCCGGCATCGAGGTGCGCTACGCGCACGCCGCGCATCGCCTCATCCAGGATGAGCGGGGCCGCGTGATCGGCGTGCAGGTGCGTACGCCCGACGGCCTTCGCGAGTTCCATGCGCGCGCCGTCGTCATCGCCTCCGGCGGCTTCGAGGCGAATCCCGAGTGGCGCACCCGCTATCTCGGCCGCGACTGGGATCTCGCCAAGGTGCGCGGCACCCGGCACAACACCGGCGAGGGTATCCGCATGGCGCTCGACATCGGGGCGCAGGCCTACGGCCACTGGTCCTCGTGCCACGCGGTGGCGTGGGACGCGGGCGCCCCGCCGTTCGGCGATCGCCGCGTGGGCGACATGTTCCAGAAGCATTCCTATCCCCTGGGGCTCATCGTCAACGTGCACGGCGAGCGCTTCGTGGACGAGGGGGCGGATCTCCGGAATTACACCTACGCGAAGTACGGGCGCGAGATCATCCGGCAGCCCCAGCGGCTCGCCTTCCAGATCTTCGATCAGAAGACGGTGGAAATCCTGCGGGAGGAGTACCGCATCCGCCAGGTCACGAAGGGCGAGGCGAACACCATCGAGGAGCTCGCCGAGCAGCTGGACATCGACGTGCCGGGGCTCGTGCGCACCGTGAAGGCCTTCAATGCGGCCTGCCGTCCGGGCGACTTCAATCCCGCGACGCTGGACGGCAAGTCGACGGCCGGGATCACCCCGCCCAAGTCCAACTGGGCGCTCCCGATCGACACCCCGCCGTACGTGGGCTTCGCCGTGACATGCGGCATCACGTTCACGTTCGGCGGCCTCAAGGTCAACACGCGGGCCGAGGTGCTGGACACCGCCGATCAACCCATCCCCGGGCTCTATGCGGCGGGCGAGCTGGTGGGCGGGCTCTTCTACCACAATTACGCCGGCGGCTCGGGCCTCATGTCCGGCTCGGTGTTCGGCAAGACTGCCGGCGACTCGGCCGCCGCGCATGTCGTGGCGAAGGCCGAGGCAGCGGCGGCGCGCTAGCGGGGCGCGACCCGAGCCAACCAGCCGAGGATGGCGTCCAGCGGACGCTGCCAGCCGTCCTCGAGCATCAGCATGTGGGCGTGTCCCTTCGCCTCGATGTAGGTCGCGCCGTACTTCGCGGCGATCCTTCGCTGCACACGGGCCGGCGTGATCACGTCGTCCTCGGCGCCGACCACCAGCGTCGGACACCGCACGAGGCGCGGATCCACCGCGATACTCCCGAAGGCGAGCTCACGCGCGGCGCGGCCGGACTCGGGCACGAGCTGCCGATACAGGCGCTCGGCCGTCTCGCGCGGCAGTCGGTTGGCGATGAGCGCCGCGGCATCCTCCGGGGTCGGGAGGAAGGGCCGGCTGCCGAGCACCACGCCGGCGTGGCGCCACACCCGCCGTAGCACCGGCCAGCTCAGGATGATGATGCCGCGTGGCGCCGCGCTCGTGAGGAATACCGCGGCGCCCACACCTGTCTCCTCGGCGACCTTCTGAGCGACGAGGCCGCCCATCGAGTGGCCTAGCACCACGGCGGGGCCGAGCGCGGCGAGGCAGTCGCGGACATCCTGCACGTAGTCGAGGACGGACACGCGCCCGAGGTCGCGCACCGGCCGGCTGCCCCAGTGGCCGCGGAGATTCACCGCCCAGGCATTCCAGCCCGCCGCGGCGGCGGCCTCGAGGTAGGTGCGGAGATACCAGCTCCCCCCATTCATGCCGTGGACGAGGAGGAGCGGGAGCCGTCGAGCCGGCCCCTGGGCGGGCGCGTGGTCCAGGATCAGGTCACCGACCTTTTCCTGGACCACGGCGCCCACGCGGAAGGAGCTCGTCAGGCGATCAGCGGGGCTGGAACCAGCCGGTCACCAGGGCCCAGCGGTAGTAGCCGCCGCCGATTTCCTGAAGCACCCAGCGCGGCATGTGGAAATAACCGCGCGTCGTCTCGATGATCCAGTAGGCGGGAACGGTCACGGACTGCGGGTCGGGCTCCTTCACCACGACCTTGGCGCCGAGTGCTCCCGTCGGGGTGCTTGGCTGGCCTTGGGGCTGCGGGTTACCGTCCAGCTCCTGAGGGGGCGCGGCCGCCTGCTCGAACCGCACGTTGTACACGGTTTGCGGCTGGTTCTCCCAGTACCGCAGCACCTGCCCATAGCGCTGACCGCCAATCTGCCCATCACCCCAGGGCAGCATCGGATGCGGGTTGTCGAACGGGTTGAAGACGCCCGGCTGGAAGCTCGTGTTGCCGGGATTTCCCAGGGTGGCGAAGTCATTGGGCGTCCCCAGTCCTTGCTGTGGCGTCGCCGGCGGCGGAGGCACCGGGAAGACGATCGGCACCGAGGGCGGCGGCACGCTGGGAAGGAACTTGTTGGTCGGCGGGGTGCTGGGGAGGAACTTGTTGGGCGGCGGCGTGTTGGTCAGCGGCGGCGGCGTCACCCCGGGGACCACGATGCTCACGCTCGAGGGCGGCGTGTTGCTCACATTGGGAGGCGGCGGCGTCGGACCTGCGGCGAGGGCGAGGGACGCCGAGCTCACTACGAGCAGCGCGGAGAGAGCCGAAGCAAGCACTCGGGACATGGCCAGCACCTCACTGGTGAAGCCTCCCCACCTTTGGGGGTAGCACAGGATAGCGCAGTGAGGCGCGGGGAGCCAGTTACCTGCCCCATCGCTGTCGCAGCGCGTCAGGCGGGGGTGGCGTTCGCCTTCACGGTCTCCAGGACCAACTCCGCCGTCGCCACGAGATCCTTCACGTCCACCCACTCATTCACCGTGTGGATGTCGCGCATGCCGCAGGCCAGATTGGCGACCTCGATGCCCCGGGTAATGAACACGTTGGCGTCGGATCCGCCACCGGTCGAGCGAGTGGGGCAGGTGCGCCCCAGTGTGCGCGCCGCATTCGTGACCAGCCGGACGATCTCCGCCTCGTCGGCGATGTGCAGGCGCTCGTACTGGCGCTCGACCTTGGCCTCCACGCGCGCCCGGAACTGCCGGCCTTCCAGCGTGACCGCGTGGCGGGCGGCCGCTTCGTCGAAGCGCGCGCGCATGTGGTCGGTCTGCGTCTGGAGCTTGGTCTCCGACAGGCTGCGCGTCTCCCCGCGTACCACCAGCTGGCTCGGCACGATGTTGGTGGCGAGCCCTCCATTGATGACGCCCAGGTTCGCGGTGGTCTCCGCGTCCACGCGGCCCAGCCGCATGCCGGCGATGGCCTCGCTCGCCACCTGCACCGCGCTGATGCCGCGCTCCGGGCAGATGCCAGCGTGAGCCTCGAGGCCATGCACGGTGAAGGACAGTCGGTTCGCCGCCGGAGCGCGCGTGACCAGCTCGTTGACGCCGTCCACGTCGAGCACCAGCCCGCGTCGGGCGCGCAGGCGCGCGCAATCGAAGTGCTTGGCGCCGATGAGCCCCGTTTCCTCGCAGATCGTGATGACGACCTCGAGGTCGCCGTGCGGCAGGCGGCGCTCACGCAGCACCCGGATGGCCTCGAGGATGGCGACCAGCCCGGCCTTGTCATCGCCACCCAGCACACTCGTGTGGTCGGTGTGAATGAGATCGCCTTCGACCACCGTGCGCACGTGAGCGGCCGGCCCTACTGTGTCCATGTGGCCGGAGAGAAGGAACGGGGCGGCGCCCGGCGTATTGCCGGGAAAGCGCGCGAGGATGTTCCCGGTGTCGCCGCCCACGCGCTCCCCGGCGTCGTCCACCTCCACACTCGCGCCCATGTCCTTCAAGATGGATTCGAGCCGCCGCGCCACCTTGCCCTCCTGGCGCGAGAGGCTGGGGATGGACACCAGCTCCAGGAACTCGTCGGTCAGCCGCCGCTGGTTGATCATGGGGTCTCAGGCTCCCAGGTGTCGGGTCATCCAGCCTTGGCTTCGCTCGACGGCTTCCTCACGATGGCGCATGTCGGTCAATCGGTGATCGCCCGCGGCGATCAGGTGAAGCGCCCGCGGGTCGCGGGCCCGCTCGTAGAGTCGGCGTCCATGCCCGGGCGCCACGACCTCGTCGCGCTCCCCCTGCACCACCAGGGCATGACTCACCCCCACCGGCGCCTCCGCCAGCCGGCCGTTCCGCACCTCCGCCACCAGGGCGGGGCCCAGACCCGAAGCCTCGGACATCTCGCGCGCCTCGAGGCTCGTCAGGTCCGCGGGCGCGTTCCACGTTACCACCGGGAGCGGGGCTCCGCCCGCCTGGATGCGGCGGTGGGCGACATGCCACGCCACGTAGCCGCCCATGCTAGAGCCGAGGAGCCCCATCCGGTTGGAGAGCGCCGGATGCTTGGCGAGGAAGTCGAGCACCGCTTCGAGGTCGTCGATGCGCATGGCGGTGGTGGCCTCGCGATACGAGCCGCCGGATTCTCCGGCTCCGCGAAAGTCGAAGCGGACGAGCGCCAGGCCCACCGTGGGCAGCGTCGCGCCCAGCAACAGGTACTTGTCCGAATCCTTGGATGCGCCGAGCCCGTGGCACGCGATCACCGCCGGGAAGGGGCCGCCCGCGGTGGTCGGCAGGTGGAGAACACCGACGAGCGATGTTCCGCCGATGGGCACGGTGAACCGCTCGGCGGTCACCGCGGAGGACGAAGGCTCACGCCCAGACGAGATGGAAGAGCCGGCAGGCATTCACGGTGAGTCGGTACATCGTCTCCTCGGCGGGCAGCCGCTTGATCTTGGCGACTTCCTCGGCCACGCGCGCGGCCATCCAGGGACCCGACGGCGTATTCTCGAACTCGCCCTGGTAGGGCCACGGGGCATCGCTCTCCACCAGGAGCGAGTCGAGCGGGACGCGCTCGACGAGCTCGCGGTCCCGGTCCCGGTACACCACCTCGGGCGTGACCGAGATGAAGTGGCCCGCGTCCACGATGGCCTGCGTCACCTCCGGACTTCCCTTGTGCCAGTGGAACACCGCCCGCTCGACGCCGGCGGCGCGCACCGCATCGAGGGCCTCGGCGGCGGCGGCGTGGGGCGCGTGGAGGATCACTGGCAAGTCGAAGCGCGTGGCGAGGCTCAGCAGACGGTTCAGACGCGCGCGCCCCTGCGTGATGAGCGCGGCGGGGTCGGTGGCGGCGCCCAGCGTGTACCAGGGCAAGCCCACCTCGCCCACGGCGACGATGTGCGCGTGATGGGCGGCGACCTGCGCCTCCACCGCCTCCAGATCCGCGTCGGTGAGCTGATCCCACTCGGGATGGAACCCGAGCGCCGGCCAGACCAGCTTCTGATGTCCCGCCGCGGCGTCGAGGGTGCGGAGATTGCTGGCGGGATCGCAGCCCACCGCGACCACGCCCCAGACGTCGTAGTCGTTGGCGCGCGAGAGGGTGCTCCGTACATCGGTGAAGGCCGCGTCGTGGAGATGACAATGCGTGTCGACGATCAACGGAGACTCCTAGTCGCCGGCCACGACCATCCGGCCGATGAGGAGGGTCGGCGCGGCGGTGCGGTCCCGGAACACGAGGTCGTTGCCCACGCCTTCCACCGCCCGGAACATGTCGAGGAGGTTTCCCGCCACCGTGATCTCCTCCACGGGGTAGGCCAGCTCGCCGTTGTCGATCCACATGCCCACCGCGCCCCGCGAGTAGTCGCCGGTCACCCCGTTGACGCCGAAGCCGATCAGCTCGGTGACGTAGAGCCCGTTCTTCACGCTGCGGATCAGCGACTCCGGGCTCGCGTCGCCCGACGCGAGGTGGAGATTCGTCGTCGACACCGACACGCCGCTGCCGTCGCGGGCCGCGTGATGCGTGGAGGCGAGGCCGAGCTTCCGCGCGCTGTAGCTGTCGAGGAGGTACGACGCGAGCACGCCTCGGTCCACCACAACGGTGCGTCGGGTCGGAAGCCCCTCGCCGTCGAACGGCCGGGAGCCGAGCGCGCCCGGCAGGGTTCCATCGTCGACGATGGTGATGGACGGGGCGGCGATCGTCTCGCCCAGCCGGTTCAGGAGGAAGCTCGCCCCCCGGTAGAGCGAGGGCCCGGAGGCCGCGCCCGCGATGTGCCGGATGAGGCTGGCCGCCATCTGCGGGTCGAAGATCACGGGCACCTCGGCGGTCTTCACCCGCCGCCCGCCGAGTCGGCGGAGCGCGCGCTGGGCGGCGACGCGACCGATGGCTTCCGGAGCGTCGAGGCTCGCGCGCTTTCGGGTGATGTGATACCACCCGTCGCGTTGCATCTCGCCGTTGTGCGTCGCGAGCGGTGACGTCGAGAGGCTGAACGACGACGAGCGATACTCGCCCCTGAAGCCATGGCTGGTCGCGTAGGCATAGCGGGCGTGGCCGTCGCCGAAGTCTCCCCCCTCGGAGTTCGTGATACGCGGGTCGTACCCGAGCGCGGCCTGCTCGCAGCGGCGGGCCAGGTCGATCTTGGCTTCGGGCTCGAGGTCGTGGCCGCGCGGGTCATCGAGACCGAGATCGGGCACGCTGCGGGCCAGCTCGCTCTGGTCCGCCAGACCCGAGAGGGGATCGGGCGCGGTGATGCGTGCCAGCGTCACCGCTTCGTCGACGAGGCGGCCCAGCGACTCGCGCGAGAGATCGGACGTCGAGGCGGCGGCGGCGGAGCGGCCCACGAAGACACGCAGAGCGAGATGCTGATCACGCGCATGCTTGACGGTGTCCACCCGCCCCATGCGGACCTGCGCCGAGAACGACTGATCCTCGACCACGAAGGCGTCGGCCTCGGTGGCGCCCTTGGTACGGGCGCGGGCGAGGACGTCCGTCAGCAGGTCGAGAAGGGCGCTCAAACTTGAGTGCCCCCCACCGTGATGCCGTCGATGCGGATGGTGGGCAGCCCGACTCCCACCGGCACCGACTGACCGTCCTTGCCGCACGTGCCCACGCCCTCGTCGAGGGCGAGGTCGTTGCCCACGCGGCTCACGCGCGTCAGCGCGTCCGGGCCATTCCCGATGAGGGTCGCGCCCTTCACCGGCGCGGTGACGCGTCCGCCCTCGATGAGGTACGCCTCGCTCGCCGAGAAGACGAACTTGCCACTGGTGATGTCCACCTGACCGCCGCCGAAGTTCACGGCGTAGAGGCCGTGATCGACCGAGCGGATGATGTCACCGGGATCGTCGTCGCCCGCGAGCATGAAGGTATTGGTCATGCGGGGCAGCGGCGGGTGCGCGTACGACTCGCGGCGGCCGTTGCCGGTGGGCGCCTGGCCGGTGAGGCGCGCGTTGAGCCGGTCCTGCATGTACCCGCGCAGGATGCCGTTCTCGATGAGCACGTTACGTCGCGTGGGCACACCCTCGTCGTCCACGTTGAGCGAGCCGCGACGGTTCGCGATGGTGCCGTCGTCCACCACGGTCACCTTCTCGGAGGCGACCTTCTGCCCGATGCGGCCGGAGAACGCGGAGGTGCCCTTCCGGTTGAAGTCCCCTTCCAGCCCGTGGCCGACCGCTTCGTGGAGCAGGATGCCCGGCCAGCCCGGCCCCAGCACGACCGTCATGGTGCCGGCGGGCGCGTCCACCGCGGCGAGCTTGAGGACGGCCTGGCGGACCGCCTGCGCGGCGAAGTGCCGCCACCGCTCGTTCTCGAGATAGAACCCGAACGCGGTCCGCCCTCCCCCGCCGTAGCTGCCGATCTCGCGGCGGCCCTGCTCCTCGGCGATCACGGTGACGTTGAGGCGCGTGAGGGGCCGCACGTCGCCCGTGGTCCAGCCGGAGGGGCCTGCGATGAGGACCACCACGTCCTCGCTGCCGAGGCTCGCGATCACCTGCTTCACGCGGGGATCGGCGGCGCGCGCGGCGGCGTCGATCTTGCGCAGGAGATCCACCTTGGCGTGGACGTCGGTGGCGAGGGGCGGCTCGGCGAGCGTGTAGAGATCGTGCGGCCGGCTCAAGGTGGTGAGCGGCACCACCGCGGACTCGCCCGCCCCGTCGGCGATGGCGCGGGCCTGCCGCACCGCCTCCTCGAGGTTTGGCAGCGCGAGGTCGTCGGTATGCGCGTAGCCGGTGCGCTCGCCCGCCTGGGCGCGGACGCCGGCGCCCTGGCTCACGTGCCGCGACGCCTTCTTGACCGCGCCTTCCTCGAGCACGAGCTCCTCGCTCACGCGGTACTCGAGATAGAGGTCGGCATGATCCACGCGGCGCGCCAACGTGCCGCCGAGGAGGCGCTCCGTGACGGAAGCGCTCAGTCCGAATCGGTCCGCGAAGAATCGCTCTGGATGCGCCAGCATGCTGTTCGGTCTCCGTGGGGCGTCAGGAGGAACACATCCTAGCACCCGGGTCTTTGGGGCCTTCCACTTTTTGTGATGCGAAGTCCCGCGCGTGCGATGCCGATCGCGCGAGCGCGATCCGGTCTACATATCAGTCAGGTCGATCTCCGCGGCGAACACATCTCTCGAGCCCGTGCCTAGCTGTCCGGGGGTCGGGTCATGAACGCCTGAACGACTTCGTGAATCTGCCGGAGCCCCTGCAGGAGCGAGGGCCCTGGACTCAGAATATCAGCCCCGTCCAGCACGTGGATCTCGCCCCGCCGCACTGCGCTCACGCCCTCCCACCCCGGCCGGGAGCGGATCGCGTCGACGTCGACGGGCTTGCCGCACCACGAGGCGAGGATGATGTCCGGGTCGCGCCGCACGATGTCCGCCGCATCCACCACCCGGTCCTTCGCGGCGCGCGCGGCGCGTAGCTCGGGGAACACATCCCGTCCTCCGGCCAGCTCGACGATCTCCGACACCCAGCGGATGCCCGCGATCAGCGGGTCCGGCCATTCCTCGAAGTACACGCGAGGCCGGTCCGGCCATACGCTCGAATACTCCCGTACCTGCCGGATCTCGTCCCGCATGTCGAGCACGAGGGCGCCCGCCGCGTCACTCTCCCCGATGGCGCCGCCCACCACGAGGATGGACTGCAAGACCTCGTCGACCGAGCGCGGGTTGGTGCAGAGCACGCTCCGCCCGGCGCGGATCAGCTGGGCGACCACGTCGGCCTGGAGGTCCGAGAAGGCCAAGATGAGGTCGGGCTCGAGCTCCAGGATGCGCTCGACGCGAAACGTCGTGAAGCCGCCCACTCGGGCGGTGTCGCGGACGGCGGGGGGCCGCTGCGCGGTGCCAGGCACGCCCACCACGCGGTCGCTCGCGCCCAGCGCATGACACAGCTCGGCGTGCTCGGCGCTGAGACACACGATGCGGCGAGGAGGCGCGGCGTCGGAGCCGCCGTACATGTGCCCGATTGTACCCGGTGTATACTGCGCCCGCATGCTCGGCGCGGACGAGATCCCGGCGCTGGAATCCCCGCCGCGGCGTCGTTATTTCTCCCCCTGGTTCACCTTCTTCTGCACCCTCCTCGCGATCGGGCTCATCGTCGTCTACGCCGCACCCTGGCGCGGGTCGCCCCTCGACTCGCTCGATCGTCCGGCGGAGGCGCTGGAGCGGCTCGTCTCGCGCGACCTCGACCTCCGCGATGCGCTCCGCGGCAGCTCGTCGTGGGAGCAGTGGGTGTACGGGCTCCTGTCCGGCGACGACGATTCGATCGAGGAAGCGCTGCGCTGGTACGAGGAGCTGCTCGACACCGTCGAATCCACGTCGGCGGAGCTCTACTACGCCGTACTGAAGGCGGAGGCCGGCGAGCAGCTCCCGCGAGGTCCCGAGAACGAGACGGACTGGGTGGCGCTCGCGTACTCTCCCGACCCCGTCGCTCGCGAGGACGCGCGCGCGATCATCGACAGGGTGCGCGCGGACTTTCCCGCGAACTGGTTCACCGACCGGCTTGTCCAGCGGCTCGCCGCGAAGATCGGCGATCAGGCGACGGCGTCCCAGGCGGCGGAGGACACGCTGACGCGCGGGCGCTCGATGCTCATGCGGTGGCGCGGGCTGACTGGGCTCGAAGCCGCACTGATCCTGGGCGCGCTGCTCCTCCTCTTGCGGGCGCGCCGTCGCGGCTTCCCGGCGCCGGGAGCGGCTCCGCTCCCGCCCCGATGGGGTCTCTCCGACGGCTACGCCCTGGTGGTGCGCGGGACGCTGGGCCTTCTCGGTCTCACGCTTGCCGTCATCGTGCTCGTGCCCGACGCGCGCATTTTCATCCGCTTCGCCTCGTTCCTCGCGGGTGTGCCCGTTCTCGTGTGGACCATCGCCTATCTGCGCGCCCGCGGGGAATCGTTCTCCCACACGTTCGGCTTCGACCTCCCTCCACGCGCCATCGGCGCCGTGCTCGCCGTGGCGCTGATCCTCGTGGGCGTCGGCGGCGCGGCGGAGTCCGGCATCGGCTCCATCGTCGGCGCGCTGGGGATCGAGTCGCACTGGGCCGACGGCCTCCCCGAGGATCTTCTCTGGGATCCCCGGTGGCTCATCGTGCTGGGAGTGCTCGACACCGTGGTGTGGACGCCGATCGTGGAGGAGCTCACCTTCCGCGGCCTTCTCTACGGGACGCTCCGCACCGTGACCGGCGCCCCGCTGGCCGCGCTGGCGAGCGGCTGCCTCTTCGCCGCCGCCCACGGCTACGGCCTCGCCGGGTTCGCCTCAGTCTTCATGTCCGGCATCCTGTGGGCGCTCGCCTACGAGAAGTCGCGGAGCCTCCTGCCCGGCATTCTGGCCCATGCGGTGAACAATCTCTCGGTGACCGTCACCTACCTCGTGCTGCTTCGCTTCTGAGCCGGCTTCTTGAGGGGCATCTGTCGAGGTTCTTGCCAAGTCCGGGCACCCCTCAAATGGAATACTTCGGGACCATCGAGGACGACCGCTTCTACGGGGCGACCAATGCCGGCGGGATCTCGGCGATTCGCATCAGCAACACGAGCGGCGGCATCGAGGTCGATCACCTTCAGTACGGCGGACCCCTGACCGTGGTGGGCACGCCGCTCCCCGGCTCCCTCCTCCTCGTGGGGGCCGGACTCGCCGCCTTCGGTGCCGCGCGCGTGGCGCGGCGGAAGCGCTAACCCGGCGCTTCCCGCGCGCCTCGCGTCCTAGGCCTTTGCGCCGTCGAAGGTCTCCTTCCGGGCGATCTTGCGCTGGAAGGCCAGGTACTCGGGTCGGGTCATGCGCGGCTTCCCCTCGCCGATGACCTGCCGCGCGCCCGCGGCGCCGTCGGCGAGCATGTCCACCGCCATCATCGCCAGCTGCTTCGCCGGCTCCACGTAGGCGAGGCGCGGGTCGGCGATGCGGTAGTCCGCCCCGTGGCCGCTCCCCGCGGCCCCGCCCATGTAGGGATGGAGCGTCGGCATCACGTGGGAGATGTCGCCCATGTCCGTGGAGCCGCTGCGATGGCCGGTCTGAGTGACCTGGTCCGCGCCCAGCACCTCTCGCGCATTCGCGACGAAGCGCTCGGTCATCCCCGTGTGGTTGAAGAGCGGGAGATAGCCCGGCAGCGTCTCGATCACCACCGTCGCGCCGAGGGCGAGCGCCCCCGCGCGGAGGGCGCGGTCCACGCGCACATTGGCGTCGAGGATCGCGTCCACCGTCTTCCCCCTCACGTACGTCTCGATCCGCACCTCGCCGGGGATCACGTTCACCTGGCTGCCGCCCTGGGTGATGATGGGATGCACGCGGATCGAGTCCTCGTCACGGAAGGTCTCGCGCACGGCGTTGATGGCGGCCAGCCCGATGTTGGCGGCGTAGAGCGCGTTGATTCCGAGATGCGGCGCCCCGCCCGCATGCGCGGCGCGGCCGATATAGCGCACGGTCTTCACGATGCAGCCGTTGTTGGAGGCCGACACGCCCGCCTTCTTCATCTCGGGCTGCGGCGTGGTGTGGATCATCATGGCCAGGTCCACGTCGTCGAAGTGGCCCAGCCGAAGCAGCTCGGGCTTGCCGCCCAGAAACTCGAGCCGTCCCGCGCGCGCCTGCTCGACCCGCCACTCCACGTCGCCGTACTCCTCGGCCGGAACCGCGAAGAACACGAGACGGCCCGCCAGCCGGTCCATCGCCCTCGCGTCGACCAGCCCCATCGCCGCGCCGAGCAGCCCGGCGATCTGCGCGTTGTGGCCGCAGGCGTGCGCGGCGCCGGACTCCGCGTCGGCCACCGGATGCCCCGCGACCACGAGGGCGTCCAGCTCGCCCAGGAGCGCCAGGGTGGGGCCGTCGGCCGCGCCCCGGGCATCCGCACGGACGCCGGTGATGGCGAGGCCGGCCTTGGGGGCCAAGCCCAAGTTGCGCAGCGTCTCCTCGACGAGCCGAGCGGTCTTGAACTCCTTGAAGCCCAGCTCGGGGTGACGGCGGATGGTCTCGCCGAGGCGGATGATCTCGTCCGCGCGGCGGTCGATGGCCTCGCAGATCTCACGCTTGAGGCGGGCGCGGTCGCTCATGGGTCATCCTTTCGGGCGTGGTGGCGCAGCGAACGGCGCGTCGCGATCCTATCAAGCCCGGCCGAGTGCGTCCAGGAAGGCCCGGGTGGCATCGACCGGCCGCTCCGCGGCCAGGATGGCCGAGATGACGCCCACGCCCGCGGCCCCCGCCGCGAGCACCTCGGGCACCCGCGCGGGCGTGATCCCGCCGATGGCGAGCACGGGCCGCGCGATTTCGCCGGCGACGCGGCGTAGTGCCTCGAGCCCCTGCGGCGGCCCGTACGCGCGCTTGGACGGCGTGTCGTAGACAGGCCCGAACACGAGGAAGTCGGCGCCCTCGTCGGCGGCGCCCCGTGCGTCCGCCAGCGAGTGTACGGAGGCGCCCACGAGCAGCCGGCCGCTGACCACGCGCAGCGCCGCCACCGGCAGCGACTCGTGGGTGCGCTGAACGCCGTCCGCCTCCGCCGCCAGGGCCACGTCGGCGCGGTCGTTCACGATGAGGCGGGCGCCGTGCCGGCGAGTCGCCGCGCGCATCGTCGAGGCGAGATCGAGCAGATCGCGCACCAGCAGATCCTTCTCGCGGAGCTGAACGCCGCGGAGGCCCGCCGCGAGGCAAGCTTCCACGACGTCCGGTAGGGGGCCGCGCGACTGGTGGCGATCGGTAACGAGATAGAGGGCAAACCCGGGTCCGCCGCTCAGCTGGTGCTCCAGTCGGGCACGCCCTCGATCGGGGACGAAGCCGTCGCGTAGAGCTTCTTGCCGATGCGCCCCGCTTTGAAGGCGAGGCGGCCCGCCTCGACGGCCATCCGCATGGCGTGGGCCATGGCCACGGGATCCTTGGCGCCGGCGATCGCGGTGTTCATGAGCACGCCGTCGCAGCCGAGCTCCATCGCGATGGCGGCGTCCGAGGCCGTCCCGACGCCCGCGTCCACGATCACCGGCACCGTCACCGCCTCGAGGATCAGCTTGAGGTTGTACGGGTTGCGGATGCCGAGGCCGGAGCCGATGGGGGCGCCCAGCGGCATCACCGCGGCCGCGCCGGCGTCCTCCAGCTTCTTGCACATGATGGGATCGTCGTTGGTGTAGGGCAGCACCGTGAACCCGTCCTTGGCGAGCGTGCGCGTGGCCTCGAGCAGCCCGATCACGTCCGGGAAGAGCGTCCGCGCGTCGCCGATGACCTCGAGCTTCACCATGCTCCCGAGGCCTGCCTCGCGAGCGAGGTAACACGTGCGCACCGTCTCGTCGGCGGTGTAGCACCCCGCGGTATTCGGGAGCAGCGTGTACTTCTTGGGGTCGACGTAGTCGAGGAGGGACTCCCCCTGCCCGGGCAGGCTCACCCGGCGCACCGCAACGGTGACGATCTCCGCGCCGGAGGCCTCGATGGCCTCGCGCATGTTCTCGAACGACGGGTACTTGCCCGTGCCGACGATGAGACGGGACTTGAACTCCCTGCCACCCAGCCACAGCGATGTGTCGTACATGTCAGCCGCCTCCCATGGGACGCACGATCTCCACCCGATCGCCTTCCTCGAGCACGGTGTCCGCGTAGCGGGACTTGGGCCACACCTCGCGATTGAGCGCTACCGCGGTGTACTCTCGGCGCACCTTGAGCTGCTCCAGCAGCCCGTCGATGGTCAGCCCCTCGGGCAGCTCCATCGGCTCGCCGTTCACCGTGATGGTCATCGCGCCTCCCAAAACAAAAAACCGCACCTCTCGGGTGCGGTCGAAGCGTCACGGTCGCGCCGCGTTCCCTTCGCTGGAATTACCCAGATCAGGTTCGAGGGGTCCCGGGCCGCACCCGGTTCTCAGGAAACCTCCCCCCGCGTCGCTGGCCGGATTATACCTTACCGTCAAGCTGCCGTTCGAGCGCCTGCGCGTCCGTGGTGGGCGCCTGGCAGACGTAGCGCCGGCAGACGTAGGCGGCGGCCCGCCCGCCGACCGCGCTCTTGCCCTCGAGTAAGGGGAGCCGGGCCGCGCCCGGCGCGCCTTCGGCCGTCCCCGCCATCACGCGATTCGGGAGATAGCGGCGGGTCACCGCGTCCAGGAGCGGCCCCTCGGCGCGGCCGCCCGAAGGCCATACCAGCGCGATCTCGGTGACGGGGCCCAGATGAAGGTCGAGCGCACCCAGGTAGCGGCCGAAGCCGGTGGGGTAGCTCGCCATCACGTCGGCCATCGGGCGCAGCGCATTGAGCGCGCGGCGCTCGTACGCCTCCTCCCCGAGGTGCAGCGCCAGGCGCAGGAGCAGCTCGATCGCCACCGACGTGCCGCTGGGCACCGCGTTGTCGAAGAGGCTTCGCGGCCGCACCACGAGGGCCTCGTGGTCGCGGCCGGTGTCGAAGAAGACCTCCGCATCCGCATCCCAGAAGAGCTCGATCGCGGCGTCGCCCAGGCCGCGCGCGGCGTCCAGCCAGCGGCGGTCGAACGTGGCCTCGTAGGTGGCCAGGAGGCCCAGGCCGACCATCGCGTGATCTTCCAGGTAGCCGAGGATCCGCGCCTCCCCATCCTTCCAGGAGCGGCGTAGCCGCCCCTCGCGCATCATGCCCGTGGTGAGGAACTCGGCGCTGGCCGTCGCGACGGCGAGGTAGTCCGCGCGGCCGAGCGCGCGCGCGGCCTCGGCGAAGGTGGCGAGGGCCAGCCCGTTCCAAGCGGCCAGCACCTTGTCGTCGAGGCCGGGGTGCACCCGGCGCTCGCGCGCCTGATAGAGCGTGCCGCGGGCTTGCGCGATCATCCCGCCGAGCGCCTCCTCGGTGAGCGCGTGGCGCTCGGCGACCTCCTTCGGCGGCCGGGGCACGTGGAGGATGCTGTGGCCCTCGAAGTTGGGGCCGGCCTCCATGCCCCAGTACGCCATCGCCACGCGCGCGAGCGGCTCGTCACCGAGCGCGGCGCGCACCTCGTCGGGGGTCCAGACGAAGAACTTCCCCTCCACCCCCTCGGAGTCCGCGTCCTGAGCGGAGAAGAACCCGCCCGCGGGGTGCCGCATCTCGCGCACGAGGTACTCGAGCGTCTCCTCTGCGACCCGGCGGTACTCGGGGTTGCCCGTGGCCAGCCACCCGTGCACATACAGGCGGGCGAGCTGGGCATTGTCGTAGAGCATCTTCTCGAAGTGCGGCACCAGCCAGTGAGCGTCCACCGAGTAGCGGTGGAAGCCTCCGCCGAGCTGGTCGTACATTCCGCCGCGGGCCATGCGGGTGAGGGTGTGCTCCACCATGTCGAGGGCTCGCGGGTTGCCGGTGCGCTTCCAGAAGCGCAGCACCGAGTCCCAGATCATCGGCTGGGGGAACTTGGGCGCCCCCGCAGTGCCGCCGTCGCGCTCGTCGAACTGGCCGGACACATGCTGGAACGCCGTCATCAGCACGTCGTCGGTGAGCACCGTGGCAGCCGCGCGCAGCCGCTCGCCCTGCTGCATGTGCTCGAGGAGCTGCCGTCCCGCTTCCACGACCTCGCCGCGTCGCTCTCGGTAGGCGGTGGCCACGCCCTGGAGCACGCGCGGGAAGGCCGGCATGCCGTGCCGGTCTTCCGGCGGAAAATAGGTGCCCCCGTAGAAGGGCACGCCTTCCGGCGTGAGGAACACGGTCATCGGCCAGCCGCCGTGGCCGGTCATCGCCTGGACGGCCTGCATGTAGATCTGGTCGACGTCGGGGCGCTCCTCGCGATCGACCTTCACGTTGACGAAGAGTGAGTTCATCATGCCGGCGATCTCGGGATTCTCGAACGACTCGCGCTCCATCACGTGGCACCAGTGGCACGCGGAATAGCCGACGGACAGAAGCAGCGGCCGGTCCTCGGCGCGCGCCCGAGCAAACGCCTCGTCGCCCCACGGATACCAGTCCACCGGATTGCGGCGGTGCTGCAGAAGGTACGGACTCGTCTCGCGCGCCAGGCGGTTCTCGTGCAGAGGAAACTCCTCGTCGAGGGGGTGTGACTAGATGAACGGTGGTGGGGTCACCCGCGCGGGGACCAGGATGTCCTCGATGCGCACGGCGACCGCCGATCCAGGCTCGAGATGCTCGCGGCGCACGTAGCCGAGGGCGATGGGGGCGCCGAGCCCCAGGGAGCGCACCGCGGAGGTGACGCGCCCGATCTCGCGCTCGCCCGCAAACACGGGGGCGCCGGGCGTGGGCACGCGGTCGCCCTCGAGCGTGAGGCCGGTGAGCGCGCGGTTGACGTGCCCACGGTACTTCACGCGCGCCACCACCTCCTGGCCGATGTAGCAGCCCTTGGTGTAGGACACCAGATGCTCGAGATTGGTCTCGGGCAGGATCACCGACTCGTCCACATCCTGCCCGTAGACCGGCTCGCCGGCCTCGACGCGCAGCACCTCGCCCACCGCCGGCTCCACCGGCGTGGCCCCGGCCCCCTCGACCGCTGCGCGGAGGGCGGGCATGGCGTCCGGCGCGGCCCAGAGGAAGAAACCGGGGCGCACGCCGAACTCTGAGCGTTGCACGACGCGCGTGGCGATGCCGGCGAGCGTGGCCTCGACATGGGCGTGGGGGGCCAGATCCATCGGCGCGCCGGCGAGGCCCGCGATCAGCGCCGGCGCCTGCGCCCCCTGCACCGACAGCACCGCGTAGGCCTCGTCCAGCGGCTCGAAGGCCGCCTTCTCCGAGATCAGGTACTTGTCGAGAAGCAGCAGGGTCTTCTGGGTGAGGCCCGCGGGCAGCTCCAGGAGGAGCCGGTCGCTGAGCGCGTACACGCGGAGCAGCGCCATGACTTTGCCGTGCGCGTCCAGGAAGGCGGCGGCGCAGCCTTGCCCCGGGGCCAGGGCCTTCACGTCGTTGCTCAGCATACCCTGGAGGAAGCTCGCGCGGTCCCGCCCCTCGACCTCGGCCTTGCCGACCGATGAGCGATCGATGACCGCCGCGGCTTCGCGGACGGCACGGTACTGCTCGGCTGGGCCGGGCACATTCGACATGGCGTCATTGTACAATGCCGCCGTGCCCGCGCCCGCTCGCGTCACGCCCGCGCTCCGGCGTCGCTTCCAGCGCGGACTGCTCGGCTGGTACCGCCGCCACGGGCGCGATCTCCCGTGGCGCGCCACCTCGGATCCGTACCATATCCTCGTGTCCGAGATCATGCTGCAGCAGACGCAGGTCGAGCGCGTGGTGCCGAAGTACCATGAGTTCCTAGCCCGCTATCCGAGCCTCGAGGAGCTGGCGAGCGCGGAGAGCGAGGACGTGCGCCGCACCTGGTATCCCCTTGGATACAACATCCGCCCGCTCCGCCTTCAGGGCATCGCGCGCGAGACGATCGCCCGCTACGCCGGCCGCCTCCCCGACGACCCGGTCGCCCTGCGCGGGATGCCGGGCATCGGCCGCTACACCGCAGGCGCGCTCCTCTCCTTCGCGTTCCGCCGCGACGCCGCCATCGTGGACACCAATGTGCGCCGCGTGCTCGGCCGCATCTTCCTCGGTCCTCGCCGACTCGCGAAGCTGCGGGGGCAGAAGGCGATGTGGGATCTCTCCGAATCCCTGCTGCCGCGCGGGCGAGCGTATGACTGGAACCAGGCCCTCATGGACTTCGGGGCCATCTGGTGCACCGCACGCACGCCCCGGTGCCGGGCGTGCCCGATGCGGACCTTCTGCGCGAGCTATCCCTCGCGCCCGGCGGGGCGGCCGCGGCGGCGGTAGGCCATGCGACTCCGCGCCGCCGCGATACTGGCCGACGCCTGCGCCGCCGTCGCTCTCGTCACCGCTCCCGTCTCCGCCGTGGACTCGTCGCTGCGCGAGCTCCCGGCGCTTCTCCACGAGCTCGCCCCGGCGGCGCGGCGGCTGGCGATCCTGTGGGACCCCGGCGCCCCCGATGGAGAGGGCGCCTTCTACACCGTCTGGGATGCCGCGCGCGGCCAAGGTCTGAATCCGTCGGGCATCACGCTCGCCGGCGACGAAGGGCTCGATGTGGCCCTCGTCGAGGTGACGGGCCAGCGCGCCGAGTTTCTGATTCTCGTGTCCGGGAGCCTGGGGCAGGCGGGCCTCGCCCGGCTCGCTGCCTTCGCCACTGCGCACACCCTGCCCACCGCATCGGCGCAGCGTGGCTTCGCCGCCGCGGGCGGCCTCCTGTCCCTGGGCTCCGACGGCTATCTCGTGGTGAACCTCAGCGCGGCGCGCGCGCTCGGCCTGGCCGTGCCCCCGGACATTCTCCAGCGCGCACGCGAGGTGATTCCGTGACGGCGCCCGGCGCCGATGTCATCGCCGTGGTCGCGGCGGTCATCGAACGCGGGGGACGAATCCTGATCACGCGCCGGCCCGAGGGCGCCCACCTCGCGGGTCTGTGGGAGTTTCCCGGAGGCAAGCCCGAGCCCGGCGAGACCGAGCATCGCGCCCTCATCCGTGAGGTGCGCGAGGAGCTTGGGGTCGTCCTCGCGCCGGGCGAGCGCCTCGCCGAGGTGGACTGGCAATACCCGGAGAAGCGGGTGCGCATCACGTTCTTCCGGGGCGCGATCGTGGGCGAGCCGCGCCCGCTCGAGGGTCAAGAGCTGGCGTGGGTCACGCCGGCGGAGCTCGACCGGTACGAGTTCCCGCCCGCCGACGCGGCGCTGCTCGAGCGCCTCAGGCGGTGATGGGCGACTCGGCGGCGCGCCGGCTCCGAGCGCCCCAGCCCAGTACCGCCGCGTAGAGGACCAGCCCGCCGAGCTGCCACGCGAGGCCGCGTGTCACGAGCAGCCCGGCCGACACGAGACAGGCCGCGCGCAGTCCCCAGCCGATCGGGCCCCAGGCGTGTCCTACGACGACCGCGGCCAGCGCGGTGGCGGAGACCGCCGCGAACGACGCCATGACGACGACCTGCACCCAGTCCCCCTTCAGCAGCAGCTCCGGATGGAAGACGAACGCGAAGGGCACGAGGAAGCCCGCGATGCCGAGCCGGAACGCCTCGATGCCGGTGGCGAACATATCCGCGCCCGCGATGTTGGCGGCGGCGAATGCGGTGACCGCGTCCGGCGGCGTGAGATCCGAGAGGACGGCGTAGTAGAAGACGAAGAGGTGCGCGGCGAGGAGGCTCACGCCGAGGTTCCCGAGCGCGGCCGCCCCCACCGTGACCGAGATCACGTAGGCGGCCGTGGTGGGAATGCCGGTCCCCAGGACGGAGACCACGAGGAAGATCAGGAGCATCGCGAACAGGAGCATGCCGCTCGCCCAGTTCACGACGGTGCCGCCGAAGGCCAGCGCGGCCCCGGTGCGCGTGAGCACCCCCACGATCATGCCGGAGCCGGCGAGCGCCACCGCGATGGTCGCCGCGCTGAACGCAGCCTCCACGAGGGCGTCCCAGCACTTCCGGGGGGTCATCCACGTCGCGCGGTCCAGGAACGAGAGGAGGAACGTGGCCACGATCGTGTAGAAGGCGGCGCCGGTCGGCGAGTAGCCCTCGGCGAGGAGGTAGACGATCATCACGAATGGGATCGCGAAGTAGGCCCGCCGCAGCACCGGCCGCCACGAGGGCCGCTCGCTCTTCGGCACCGCCAGGACGCCGTAGCGGAGGGCCAGGAAGTGCACCATCGCGAAGAGGCCCACGTAGTACAGCATGGCGGGGATCGCCGCGGCCTTGATGATGTCGAAGTACGAGATGCCGGTGATCTCCGCCATGATGAAGACGCCGGCGCCCATGACCGGCGGCATGATCTGCCCGCCGGTGCCCGCGATCGCCTCGATGGCGGCGGCGTTCTTCGCCGAGTAACCGCCCTTCTTCATGAGGGGAATCGTGAAGGAGCCGGTGGCATAGACATTGGCGACGGTCGAGCCCGAGATCGTGCCGAAGAGGGCGGAGCCCACCACCGCGATCTTGGCGGGACCGCCCCGCGCCCACCCCGCGAGCTTCACCGCCACGTCGATGACCCATTCCCCGACTCCGGCGCGCATCATCACCGAGGCGAAGAGCACGTAGATGTAGAGGATGTTGGCGGAGATCCCGGTGAGAAAGCCGTACATGCCCTCGTCGCCGGCAAGGTAGACAAACTCGACCATTCGGGGGAACGAGTATCCTTTGAAGTTGAAGAGGCCGGGGATCCACTGGCTGGTCGCCAGGTAGACGAGCGACAGCGAGATCGTCACCGCCATCCACGGCGACAGGGAGCGGCGGCAGGCCTCGATGACCAGGACCGCCATGATGGACCCCAGCACCACCTCCACCGGCAGCACCGGGGAGGCGCCCTCCCAGCGATGGTCGAGGCGCGTGTGGTCCCAGATGAGGTACGCGCTGGCCACCCACGCGATCGTCGCCCATACCCAGTCGAACGCGCTGGGCCGGTGCTGCGGTGATCGCCGGTTGAACGGGAACACCAGGAACACCAGCGGGACGAGGAAGAGGAGGTGAAGGGACCGCTGAATGCGCGGCTCGAAGACACCGTAGCCGGCGGTGTAGAGGTGAAACAACGAGGCCAGCGCGCCGTAGGCGCCGGCGCCGATCGCGACGAGGCCGACGAGCTTTCTGATCTCGCTATCTCCCGGGCGGCGAGGATAGCATCAGTCCTCGCTCTCTGCCCGGGATCGTGCCCGTCACTCCATGTCGGGCACGATGAAGCCTCCCGCTTCGAGGATGTCCAGGGCGTGCTGGACGAGCGGGTCCTCGATGTGGTGCCGGTCTTGCAGTAGCTGCCACTCGGTGACGGCGCGCCGGGTGGACTCCCGCTCCACGAGGCGGGCCGCGGTCGGCAGCAGCCACTCGAGCTCGTGGACCGCCTCGGGCGAGTCCTCGGCGAGCAGGTTCTTGAAGTCGGCGGTCATGAACTCGTAGGTCCGGCTCATCTCGCTCATGAAGGCCCCTCCTCGAGTGGCACTCTACCCCTGGGGGTGCGTGGAATCAAGGCCTACCATATCGAGGGGGAGCCTCCCCCGAACGCAAGAGCCCCCGGGGATCGCCTCCCCCGGGGGCCGGGTGCTTCGCGACGGCGCCGCGGTGCCTACTTCAGCCAGCCCTTTTCCTTGTAGTACTTCTCCGCGCCGGGGTGGAGCGCGACGCCCAGAAAGAGGTAGCCCTTGGAGGGCTCGTAGTCGGAGAGGCTGCCGTGAATCTTGCGAACGCGGTCGGCGTTGTCGTTGAGGGTCTTCGCCAGCGTGTAGGCCGTATCGTTGGACATCTTGGACGACACCGTGATCGTCGTGCCCATGGTGGCGGACACGACGGGCTCGTTGCCGTTCACCGCCTTGGGATACGTGCCGGCGGGAATCGCGCCCTCGCCCATGCCGAATTTGCCGAGGTACTCGAGGAGCGGCTTGGGGAAGCCCAGGATCTTGAGGTCACGCCCCACCGAGGCCTCCGTGATCGAGGCGCCGGGCAGCGCGAGGAACGTGAAGGTGCCGTCCACGTTCCGGTCCTTGAAGGCGCCCGCCTGCTCGGAATAGGAGCCCCGGAAGAACTTCGCGCCCGCCGCCTCCCACGCCTTGTAGCAGTCCTCGATCTTGGCGCCCGAGCAAAGGCCGTAGTGCACCATGACTTTCTCGAATACCCACACGTCGGACGAGCCGGGCTTGGAGATCGCGAGGCGGATGGGCTTCTTGCCCTTGATGATCTCCTCCATCGTCATCTTCGCGTAGGGCGAGTCGTTGGCCACGTAGAAGTGGAACGTGTTGAGGCTCATGTTGCCGGCGATGGCGCGGAGGTCCGGCATCGGCTTGCCCGTGTAGGGGTCCTCGCCGCGGAAGGCGGCGCCGAGCAGCGGCGGCAGGCCCATGCCGATCTCGGCCTCGCCGGTCTGGACGAGCACCGGGTTCTGCGTCCCGCCTCCGGGGATGACCTTGATGTTGAGGCCCGCCTTCTCGCGCATGAGCTCGGCCATGCCGCCGGAGATCGTGTACCAGCCGCCACCCACCGCGCCGGCGGTCCAGGTCAGCGACTGCTGGGCGCCCACGGGGGCGCTCGCCGCGCCGACCAGCGCGACCGCGCCGAGCAGGGCGAGAAGTCTCTGCGACAGCATCCGGGTCAGCATCGAAGAAGGCCTCCTGGTTGGGGTGAGGGTCACGGGCTCGCGCCTCACGCCGGGCGCGGCGGCTGACCATCCTGCACGGCCACGTGGATCATACGGACTAACGAGACGATGTCGAAGACGGGCAACCCCGTGAGGTGTTGGATGTCCGCCCGATACGGCGGCATGTTCGTGCACTCGAGGACGATGGCGCCGATCGCCGGATGGCTCTCCACCATGCGTCTCACCACCGCCAGGTGCTCGGCCCGCGCCGCCTCCACGTCGAGCTCGAGCAGGTTGTCGAGCATCACCCGTGTGAATTCCTTCTCGGTCTCGAGCCCCGCGACCACGGTGCGGATGTCGGGGCCGATGCCCGCTCCCGCGAAGTGATCGGGCTTGAGCGACGAGGCGTCGACGGTGAGGATGCCCACCGCGCGTCCGGGAGCCAGCATGCGGTGCACGAGCGGCACGAGCATGAGGGCCGAGGTGAAGACCGGGATGGACACCGCCGCCGCCATCTCGGCCTGGAACTTGGCGAGGAAGCCGCAGTTGGTGGTGATGGCGCGCACGCCCTCTCGCTCGAGGAACCGCGCGCCCTCGATGAAGGAGGGCAGCAGGGCCCGCTGGCCCTGGCGCACCACCTTGTCGGGCGAGGCGCCGTCGACCCGGTGGTAGCGCACCGGGAACTCGAACGTCGTCGCATTGCCCATCTCGCCGGGGATGCGGGGGAACTGGGTGTCGAGCATCAGGATCCCGACGGAGAAGCCGTAAAGGTTCTGGCCGCCGCGAACTCGCATGCGCGCTAGTTCAGCTCCGCCAGCTTCTGGCGAACGCGCCGAAGGTGTCCGCGCATCTCGACGTTGTCGGGCGCATCGGGGAACTCGGTGAGGTAGCGCTCCCAGTCCGCCAGCCCCTCCTGGTAATGCCCGGCCTTGGCGAGGGCGACGCCGCGGTCGCGCCGCTCCGTGCCCGCCTTGGGCTCGAGCACGATCAGATGATCGCTCACCTGCACCGCCTTGAGCCACTGCTCGGTCCGCCAGTAAATCCCCTTCAGGTTGGCGAGCATGCGCGCCAGGAACTGCCGGCTTCCCACCGGGGCGAAGGACGCCTCGGTGAGCCGCACGCGCTTGCCGAGCGCCTTGGACACGAGCTCGCGGCATGCCTCGGGCGTGAGGATGGTGCCGCCATGGAAGGGATCGAGGAGGATGGGCGCGTCGTCGAGCCGCACGCCGGTGATGAAGTGACCCGGCAACCCGATGCCTTCCATTGGAAGATCGAGACGGCGCCCCACCTCGATCAGGACCAGGGACAGCGAGATCGGGATGCCCACCCGACGGTCGAGCACGTCGGAGAGGAAGCTGTTCCGGGGGTCGAAGTAGTCGGAGCGATTCCCCTTGAACCCCTGCTCCTCGAACAGGTACTCACGGAGACCGTGGAGGCGCTCGACCGGGCTCGCCGCGCCCCGGACGCGCGCGGTGGCCTCAGCCAGCTCGTCGAGCCGCTCGAGGTAGCGCCCGGCATCCAGCTCCGGATGCTCGATGCGGCTCAGCGCGAGGGCGGCGCCGGCCAGGCTGATGTCGCGGTCGGGGCGATCGACCTCCGCGGTCCAGGCCTCGAGCGACGCCTCGGTGCCCATCAGCAGCCCGGCGCGTGGTGGATGCCGGCGGTGCGCAGCGCCGCCGCCTGCAGCTCCTCGGCGAGCTCGAGGGTGCGGGCGGCCGCGCGGCGGGCGGCCGCCTGTGCCTCGGGGGTGGCGGCCAAGCGCAGGAGGATCGAGCGGCCAAGCTCGTGGTGGAAGCGCTCGTCGGGCTCGATTACGTCCTTGTAGAGCGTCGCGGTGGCCCGGTCCCCCGCCCGCTCGCAGAACTCGATGAACTGACGGTTCTTCACCACCGCGATGGCCTCCCGCGTGAACTGACCGGCGGCCACGCGCTCCACCGTGGTCTCGAGCGTGTCCAGATACTGGAACAGCGGGCCATAGCCCTTGCCGAGCGGATCGAAGCCGCGCGCGTCGAAGCCGAGCTCGCGCAGCCGGTCGGCGATCATGCGGTAGTGCTTGGCCTCATCACCGGCCTGGCGTGCGAACGCCATCTTGACTTGCACGTCGTCGGTCTTGACGAGCCAGCGCGCGGCGATCTCGGTGGCTTCCACCTCGTTCTTGAGCGCGACCTTCAGGAGATTCACCACGTTCATCGCGCCGTCCACCTCGGGCTTCAAGGTGGCGTCCGGGGCGAGACGGGCGAGAATCCGCTGGTTGGCGGTGTCGAGCTCGGCGACGAAGGCGTCCGCGGTCATGCGGGGACGCCCTCGCGCAGGATGCGCGGCAGCTCCTGGGTGAGCGTCTCTTTGGTCACCACGCGCTCGCACCGCCCGTGCAAGGGCTGGGTGAGTCGCGCGAGGGCGTGGGTGGTGAAGCCGAGCACGGGCACACGCGGCGTCGCGCGCTCGATGGCGTCGAGCACTACGTCGTAATCCCAGCCGTTCGTGGTGAGGTCGAGGATGACGAGGTCGGCGGGTCCGGCAGCGAGGGCGGGCGCGACCTCCTCCGGAGCGCGCGCGAAGTCCAGTGGCGTGCCCACCAGCCGCGCGGTCTCGCGAATGCGCGCCACGAAGAAGAGGTCCTTCACCACCGCGATCACGCGGTTCACCGCGGGTCAGTCATCCTGCTCGTCGATCCCCAGCCAGTACTTGTTCCACTCGGCGAGATGGGTGAGGGTCGAGAGATCCTTCATGCGGTCGACGTAAACCACGCCGCGCAGGTGATCGGTCTCGTGCTGGATGACCCGCGCGAAGAACTCTTTGGCGACGACATCGATGCGGTTGCCGTCGCGGTCGAAGGCTTCCAGGCGCACCGCGCCGTAGCGCGGAACGATGCCGCGCATGTCCGGGACGGACAGGCAGCCCTCCCAGCCGTTTTCCATCTCGGTGGTGAGCGGCGTCACCACGGGATTGATGAGGACGGTGAGCGGGATGGACTCGGCGTCGGGGTAGCGGGGGTTGTCCTTGACCTCGATGACGCAGACCTGCTTGAGGGTGTGCACCTGGTTCGCCGCGAGACCAGCTCCGTTGTATTCCCTCATGGTCTCGATCATATCGTCGATGAGGCGCTGGGTCTCGGGGGTGCGGATCTGGTCGACGGCAATGGGTTCGGCGACCTGACGGAGCACCGGATGTCCGAGGCGCGCGACCTTCAATATGGCCATGTGTTTCCTCCTGAACGCCCGAATTGTAGCACGCGCGGCCCGCTCACCTCGTCGTGTCCCACTTGAGCCCGTAGCCGTGGGGTCGGTAGGCCTCGAGATAGCGGAGGAGGGCGTCCACGTCGGGCGCCGGGTACCAGACGTCGAGGTACTCGGCCTTGATGAAGCCCAGATCGATGCCTCGCTGGATCTGGGTCCACAGGGGCTCGTAGTAGCCATCGAGGTCGAGCACCGCCACCGGCTTCCGGTGGTAGCCGAGCTGCTTGAGGGTCATGACCTCGAGGATCTCCTCGAAGGTCCCCATGCCGCCGGGAAGGGCCACGAAGGCGTCGCCGCGCGAGTCCATGATGGCCTTGCGGTCGCGCAGGCCCTCCGTCACCACCAGCTCGGTCACGGTGGTCTCGCCCACCCCCAGGTCGAGCAGGGCCTTGGGGATGACGCCGGTCACCGCGCCGCCATGAGCGAGCACCGTCCGCGCGAGCTCGCCCATGAGCCCCACGCTGCCGCCCCCGTAGACGAGGCGCCAGCGCCGCCGGGCCAGCTTCTCGCCCAGCTCGCGGGCGGCGTCGAAGTACTTGGCGTCGACGAGATCGCTCGAGCCACAGAAGACGGTGACCGCCGCGATCACGGCGGCGCCCCCGCCCGCCCCGCATTGTCGAGCGCGATGGCGGCATTGCGCCGCATCCCCGCCGCCTTCGCCCGTGTGATGGGCGTGCCAGCGAAGCGGCGCGTGAACTCGGCGTCGTCCATCGCCGCGAGCTCCGCCGACGAGGGAAACGGCCCCGCGGAAAGGAACGCCGCCTCCCGCGTCACCGGCGCCTTCCGGTTCCAGGGACAGACGTCCTGGCACACGTCGCAACCGAACTGCCAGGCGCCCATCCGGGCGGCCAGCGTCGGCTCGACCGGGCCGCGGTGCTCGATGGTGAGATAGGCGATGCAGCGCCGCGCGTCGAGCACGTACGGGGCCACGAACGCGTCGGTCGGGCACGCGTCGAGACAGGCGCGGCAGGTGCCGCACCGATCCGGCAGGGCCTCTCCGTGGACGAGCGCGGCGGTGGTGAGCAGCACGCCGATGAAGAACCAGGAGCCGAGCGCGGGATTGATCAGCATCGTGTTCTTGCCGACCCAGCCGAGGCCCGCCCGCGCGGCGAGATCGCGCTCGAGGATGGGGCCGGTGTCCACATAGCACTTCCCCCGGCCACCCGCGGCGTCCCCGATGAAGCGCGCGAGAGCTTCCAGCCGCGGCGTCATGACGTCGTGGTAATCGCGACCCCAGGCATAGCGGGCGACCGGCGACCACGAGGGATCGGCGGGCGGGCCCTGATAGTAATTGAGCGCCACGCACACGACAGCGCGGGCCTCGGGCAGCACGCGCGCAGGATCCAGCCGCTCGGGGAGGCGGCGCGCGAGATAGCCCATGGTGCCGGCGTGGCCGGCTTCCACCCAGCGCGCAAACGACTCGCCGTGCTCGGGAGGTCCCGCCGGCCCGATCGCGACGAGGTCGAAGCCGAGCTCGAGCGCGCGGGCCTTCACCGCCCGGGTCAGCGCCGCGTCCGTGATCACGGTCGGCGCGCCTTGGCGAGGAGATGGCTGCGGGTGAGGGTGCGGCCGCCCTTCTCCAGGAACTCGATGTAGCGGAACCAGCGTCCGTCGGCCCGCCAGCGCTCCTCGAGGCCGACCGCGGCGGCGAGGGCCTCCTCCACCGAGCCGAAGCGGCGCACGTCGGCGTCCACCTCGAGCGCCTCCACCGCGAGGCCCGCCCGCTCGAGCGCGCCGCGCAGGCGCGCCTCGTCGTAGGCGAAGCGGGAGACCTTGCCAGTCTCCTTCCACTGATCCACGTGAAACGCCGCCATGGCGAGGAAGCCGCCGGACGGGAGGGCCCGGGCGGCGCGCTCGATGATCGCGTCGGACGCGCAGAGATGCGCGGTGACCACATCGGGCTTCCAGGGGTGATACTCGGCGGCCTCCACGTCGGCCACGTCGAACTCGACGTGGTCCAGACCGGCCCGCGCGGCGTGCTCGCGCGCCTCGGCGATGAGCGACGGCTCGCGGTCGAGGCCCACCGCCCAACGGCAGGCGGGCGCCAGCGCGAGCGTCACGCGCCCCGCTCCGCACCCGACGTCGAGCAGTCGCCGGCTTCGGAGCTCCGCCTCCGAGAAGAAGGCGAGATAGCGCGGGCTCAGGCCCGAGGCGGGCGCCGGCAGCATCAGTCCGCCGAGGGCGAGCCGTCGGCCTTGAAGTATTTCGCCTCGGGATGATGGAAGACGATGGCCGACACGGACGCTTCCGGATCCATCATGAACATCTCGGTGAGACCGAGGCCGATGCGCTCGGGGCCCAGGAGGTCGAAGATGATGCGTTGGTCGCTGAGCTCGGGGCACGCCGGATAGCCGGGCGACACGCGGAGCCCCCGGTAGCGCGCCTTGAACCGGTCGGCCATGGTGATGTCGGGCGGATCGGGGAAGCCCCACTGGGTGCGCAGCCGCGCATGGAGCATCTCCGCGAAGGCCTCCGCGCTCTCGATCGCGAGGGCCTGGAGCGCATGGGAGCGGAGATACTGCCCCGCCTCCTTCCATTGCTCGGAGAGTCGCCGCACCCCCGCGCCGCAGGTCACCGCGAAAAGAGCCACGTAATCGCGCTCGCCGCTCGCCGCGGGCCGGACGTAGTCGGCGAGGCAGAGGCGCTCGCCGGCGGGCTGACGCGGGAAGCGGAAGCGGGCCACCTCGCGGCCGCTCTCGTGGAGGACGAGATCGTCGCCTTCCGCGCACGCTTCGTAGAAGCGGTAGAGGCCATCGGCCCGCAACCAGGCTCGCGTGGCGGCCTCGCGCTGAAGCTCGGCGACCATGTCCCGCAGCTCCAGCGCCTTGGGATCGCCGCTCTCGAGGAGCCGCCCCACCGCGCCCTTGAGGCCGAGGTGCTTGCCGAGCAGCATCTGGAGGTTCAGATAGGGATAGGTGTGGCTGAGCGGCACGTCGCGCAGGACGTGGAGGTCGAGATCGGGCGGGGCGGGCACCGACACCGTGGTGGAGACGGTGGAGCGCGCGGCCCTCGACGGGGCCGTCGCCGTCGCCTCCGCGCCCGCGTCGCGGCCCGCGCGCAGGGTCTCCTGCTGCGCCGCGACCTCGGCGAGCAGCGTGTCGCGGGTGGTCGCGCCGAACAGACGGTTGGCGAGGTCGAGCCCGTCCATGGCGTCCTTGGCGTAGAGGGTGGCGCCGGGATACTCGGGGGCGATCCGCGTGGCGGTGAACTTCCGCGTCAGCGCGGCGCCCCCGACGAAGAGCGGAATATCGATGCCGGCGGCACAGAGGTCCTGCGCCGTCACCACCATCTGCTGCGCCGACTTCACGAGCAGGCCGGAGAGGCCGAAGGCGTCCGGCTTGTGAGTGTGATACGCGGCGATGAGGTCCTCGGGGGGGACCTTGATGCCGAGGTTGATCACGCGGTAGCCGTTGTTCTTCCAGATGATCTCGACGAGGTTCTTGCCGATGTCGTGCACGTCGCCCTTGACGGTGGCGAGCACGATGCTGCCTCGGGTGGCGCTCTCCGCCTTTTCCATGAACTGCTCGAGGTGCGCGACCGCCGCCTTCATGGCCTCGGCGGACTGCAGCACCTCGGCCACGATGAGCTGATTGTCGTTGAAGAGTCGGCCGACTTCTTCCATGCCTCTCATGAGAGGCCCATTGATGATGTCCAACGGTGCCGCGTCGGCGCGCTTCGTCTCGAGATCGGCGATGAGACCGTCGCGCGAGCCCTCCACGATGTAGCGGGCGAGGCGCTCGTCGAGGGGCAGCGTGGCCCCGCCCGTCCGCGCCTGCTTGGTCCGCCCCCGGAAGTGTGCGGCGAAGGCGGCAACCGGATCCTCGCCCCGCATCCAGATGAGATCCTCGGCGAGCCGGCGCTCCTCCTCGGGGATGGAGGCGTAGCGCTCGAGCCGCTCGGTGTTGACGATGGCGTAGTCGAGCCCGGCCTTGGTGCAGTGGTAGAGGAACACCGCGTTCAGCACCTCGCGGCCCGCGGGCGGCAGCCCGAACGACACGTTGGAGATGCCGAGAATGGTCCGGCACTCGGGGAAGCGCTCCTTGATCGCGCGCAGCCCCTCGATGGTCTCCACCGCCGAGCCAACGTAATTTACGTCGCCGGTGCCCACCGGGAAGACCAGCGGGTCGAAGATCAGGTCCCGGGCGGGCAGGCCGTACTTCCCCGTGAGGAGGTCGTACGATCGCTGGGCGATCTCGAGCTTGCGCTCGCGGGACACCGCCATGCCCTGCTGCTTGTTCTCGTCGATGCAGCCCACCACCACCGCCGCGCCGTAGGCGCGGAGCATCGGCACCACCTTCTCGAAGCGCTCCTCGCCGTCCTCGAGGTTGATCGAGTTGACGATGGCCTTGCCCTGGCAGAGCCGCAGGGCCGCCTCGATGACGGTGGCGTCGGTCGAGTCGATCATGAGAGGGGCCTTCACCTTGCGGGTGAGGCGGTCGAGGAAGCGCAGCATGTCGTCGCGCTCGTCGCGGTCGGGATTGGCGAGACAGACGTCCAGCACCTGGCCTCCGCCGCGCACCTGCGCGCGGCCCACTTCCGCCGCCTCCTCGAAGCGCTCCTCGACGACCAGGTCCTTGAACTTGCGCGACCCGATCACGTTGGTGCGCTCGCCCACGAGCAACGGACGGTTGTCGTCGCCGGGGTAGACGACCTCGATGCCGCTCACCGCGGGGACGAGGCGCTCCGCGGGGCGGCGCGGCGCATGGCCCTCCACCAGACGCGCGAGAGCGCGCGTGTGGGCGGGCGTGGTGCCGCAGCAGCCGCCCACCATGTTTACCCACCCCTCGTCGACGAAGCGGCGCATCTTCAGCGCGAGACTTTCGGGCGTCTCCTCGTAGTGCCCGTGCTCGTCGGGGAGCCCCGCGTTCGGGTACACGGACACCAGGCAGGTGGCGAGCCCGGCGAGCGAGCGCAGATGGTCGGTCATGAACTCCGGCCCCGTGGCGCAGTTCAGTCCGATCGAGAAAAGATCCAGGTGCTCCAGCGAGGCATGGAAGGCGTCCACCCCCTGCCCTGCGAGCATGGTCCCCATCGGCTCGATCGTCCCGCTGACCATCAAGGGTAGGGTCACCCCGGCCTCGGCCATCGCCTCACGCACACCCATGGCGGCGGCCTTGACGTTCAGCGTGTCCTGGCTGGTCTCGAGCAGGAGGGCGTCCACGCCCCCCGCGATCAAGCCCCGCGCCTGGGCGCGATAGCCGTCGCGCACCTCGTCGAACGTGACGCCGCCCGTCACCGTGATCGTTCGCGTGCCCGGCCCCATGGCGCCGATGACGAAGCGCGGTCGCGCGCTGGTCGAGCGCGCGTCCGCGGCCTCTCGAGCGAGGCGGCCGGCGGCACGACAAATCTCCTCGAACCGGTCTGCAAGACCATATTCGGCAAGGACATAGGGGGCACAGCCGAAGGAATTGGTGGAGATGAGATCGGCGCCTGCCTCGAGATACGCCTCGTGTATCCCGCGAATGACGTCCGGACGCGTCAGGTTCAGGTTCTCGTTGCAGCCCTCGAGCGCGGCGCCGCCGAAGTCCTCGGCCGAGAGATTGCGCGCCTGGATCATCGTGCCCATGGCGCCGTCGAGCACGAGGATGCGCTCGCGGGCCGCGGCCACGAAATGCGCGCTGCGCTCCGGAATTCGAGACATGTCAGTATCTTAGCATCGCCCTGCGGTATACTCGCTCACCGCGATGCCGTCCGCCTTCGGTCACGCCGCTCTACGCAAGGAAGATCAGCGCTTCGTCACCGGCCGGGGCCGCTACGTCGATGACATGAAGCTCGCCGGGTGTCTCCACGCGGCCTTCGTCCGGAGTCCTCACGCTCACGCGCGGGTGAAGAGTATCGACCTGACGGCGGCCCGCGCCATGCCCGGTGTCGTCGCAATCTACACGGCGTCGGACCTTCCCGAGTGCAAGGCGCCGATCCCCGCGGCCACCCCTTCCCCGGCGTCATTCCGGAGCGCGCCCCAGTCGGTGTTCGGGGAGCCCATCGTCCGACACCCCGGCGAGGTGGTCGCGGTGGTGCTGGCCGACACCGCCGTCCAGGCGGTAGACGCCGCGGAAGCGGTGATGGTCGACTGGGCCCCGCTGCCGGCGGCGCCCGATCTCGCGAGCGCGTCCGCCCCCGGAGCGCCGCGCGTCTTCGAGGAGTGGCCGGACAATCAGGCGGGCGCATCCACCGCCCAGGTCGGCGAGCCGGCACCCGCCCTCGACGCCGCGGCGGTCGTGGTCGAGGCCGAGCTCGAGCTCGCACGCGTGGTCGGCGCGCCCATCGAGCCGCGCGGCATCCTCATCGTGCCGGAGGGGCCGGATGGGCGCTTCACGGTGTGGATTCCCAGCCAGGGGCCGTACGGGCTGCGCGCCGCGCTTGCCGCCGCGCTCGAGCTTCCGGAGGAGCGCGTGCGGATCATCTGCACCGATTCCGGCGGCGGCTTCGGCATCAAGGGGCATGCCTACGCCGAGGATCTGATCCTCGCCGCGGCGTCGCGGCGGCTCGCCCGGCCCGTACGCTGGATGGAGACACGGCGCGAGCATTTCCTGTCGGGCTCGCCCGATCGCGGCCAGCGCCACCGCGCGCGGCTCGGCGTGGACGGTGAGGGGCGCATCGCGGCGATCGAGACGCGCTTCGCCCGTGACCACGGCGCCTACCTCCCCCTCGGCGAGGTGATCACGCGCAACACCATCAATCACCTGCCCGGCCCCTACCGCGTACCGCACCTCGCCGCGTCGGGGCAGAACGTCGTCTCCCACTCGCTCTTCGGCGGCGCCTATCGCGGCTCGGGGCGTCCGGAGGCGGCCTTCGTGATGGAGCGCCTGCTCGACCGCGCCGCGCGCCGGCTCGGCCTCGATCCCGCGGAGATCCGCCGCCGCAACTTCGTGCCCCCGGACGCGATGCCCTATCGCACCGGCCTCGTCTATCGCGACGGCACGCCTGTGTCCTACGATCCCGCCGACTACCCGGAGTCCTTCGAGCGCCTGCTCGAGGCCTTCGACTATGCCGGCTGGCGCAAGCGTCAGGCGGAGCGGCAGGCGGGTCCCGCGCGCCTCGGCATCGGGCTCGGCTGCTACGTGCAGGGCACCGGCGTGGGCCCCTTCGAGGGCGCCGACGTGCGCGTGGACACCGCGGGCAACGTCCAGGTGACCATCGGCGTATCGTCCCAGGGGCAGGCGCACGAGACGACGATGGCGCAGATCGCCGCCGCCGAGCTGGGCGTCGACCTCACGCGCGTCTCGGTGGTGGCAGGCGACACCGCGAGCCTGCCCTTCGGCAATGGGACGGGCGGCAGCCGCGTGGCCGCGAACTCCGGTCCCGCGGTGGCCAAGTCATCCCGCGAGGTCGCGGCCCGGGCGCGCCGGGTCGCCGCGGAGCTCCTCGAGTGCGCCCCCGCTGATATCGTGCTCGCGGGCGGCCGCGTGCACGTGACGGGCATGCCCGCGCGCAGCCTCGGCCTCGGCGAGGTGGCGCGCGCGGCGGCCCGGAGTAAGACGCTCGTGCGCGAGGGGCAGCCGGGGCTTCAGGTTTGCGGCTACTTCTCGCCCGAGTCCGTCACGTTCGCCTTCGGCGCCCACGCCTGCGCGGTGGAGGTCGACACCGACACCGGCGCGGTGCGCGTGCTCCGCTACCTCGCGCTACACGACTGCGGGCGGGCCATCAATCCGCTGGTGGTGGAGGGCCAGCTCCAGGGCGCGATGGCGCAAGGCATCGGGACCGCGCTCATGGAAGAGCTGGTGCACGACGAGTCCGGGCAGCTCCTCAGCGGGAGCTTCATGGACTACGCGCTGCCCGCCGCCGCCGATCTCCCCGCGCTCGAGACCATGACGGTGTCCTTTCCCTCGACCCGCAACGAGCTCGGGATCAAGGGCGTGGGGGAGAGCGGCATCATCGCGCCGCCCGCCGCCATCGCCAATGCGGTGGAGGATGCGCTCGCCGACCTCGGCGTGGAGATCACGCGCGTGCCCGTGACGCGGGCGCGGCTGTGGGAGGCGTTGGCGACGGCTCGGGCGTCCCGCCGCGCCGGCTAGGTGCCCTGCACCGCCCCCGACACGAGGCCGTGGGTGAGGTAGCGGCGAAAGATGTAGTAGAAGATGACCGGCGGGATCGAGTAGATCACCGACAGCGCCATCAGGAGGTTCCACGGCGCGTCGTCAGAGGTGAGGAAGTTTCCCATGCCTACCGGCAGCGTGATCATGCTCTCCCCCTGCAGCAGCAGTACCGCGTAGAGGTACTCGTTCCACGCGAAGAAGAAGGCATACGTGCCCACCGCGATCAGGGTCGGCGTGACGAGGGGCAGATAGATCCGGAAGAAGATGGAGAGCGGCCCCGCGCCGTCGATGGCCGCCGACTCGTCGATCTCGGCGGGGATGGTCTTCGCGTAGTCCCAGAGCACCCAGAGGGCATAGGGCGCCGCGAACGTCGTCATGGCGAAGATGAGTGCCCAGTAGGTATCGAGGAGATCGTAGTCGCCCATGATCTTGAAGAAGGGAATGGACAGGAACGACGCCGGAATGATGTAGGTGAAGAGCGTCATCCCCGAGACGAGCCGGCCCAGGCCGAAACGGATCCGGCCCAGCGCGTAGCTCCCCATGGCCGCCACCGCGAGCACCGCCACCATCACCGCGCTGGAAACCAGGAGGCTGTTGGCGAGCCAGCGCCAGAAGTACTTCACGAACGGGCTCTCCTGGAAGAGCACGAACTTGAAGTTGTCCAGGGTGGGATGCGTGACGAAGTACACAGGCCGGAAGAGGTCACTCCAGGGCGTGATCGCCAACGACACCATGTAGTAGATGGGGAAGAGCGTCCACCCCGCCACGAGGGCCAGCATGACCCCTCGCAACACCGTGACCCCGAGCCGTTCCCGTATCACTTGATCTTCTTTATGAGGATGAAGATGAAGAGAAGGGTTACGGGGAGCGCGGTGGCAAAGACGCCCACGCCCCAGTCGATCTTGCCGAGGCGGAACGTGTACCGATAGGCCAGGGTGGCCAGGACGTGGGTGGAATCGCCCGGCGCTCCCCCCGTCATCAGCTGGACATTGGTGAAGTCGCCCAGGGTGAACACCATCGAGAGCAAGGAACAGATGAGGTAGATGCCGGCGAGGAGCGGGAACGAAATGTAGCGGAACGTCTGGAACACCCCCGCGCCGTCGATGGCGGCGGCCTCGTAGAGCTGAGGGGGGATGCCGCGGCGGGCGGCGAGGATGATCACCGTCCAGAACGGCAGGTACTTCCAGATGTGAAAGAGAATGAGCGCGCCGATCGCCGTCCAGCGCGAGGCGAGCCAGTGATGGGTCCCGAGGCCGAGATCCTCGCTGATCAAGTTCAGGATGCCCCACTGGGAGGACATCATCCACCGCACCGACAGGATGCCGGGGAGCACCGGGATGGCCCACGGGAGCAGGAAGATCGCGGACAGGAAGCGGGTGGCGCGGCCCTCCGACTCGAGGAGACCGGAGAGAAGGAGGGCGAGGAAGAGCTTCACGTTGACCGCGACGCCTACGTAGACCAGCGTGTTGACGATGGTCTGGACGTAGATGGGATCGTTGAACAGGACCTCGTAGGTGTAGCGGTCGAGCGCCTGGGTGACCTCGAAGTACAGCGGATAGACGACGAAGGCGAGGAACAGCAGGATCAGGGGCAGCGAGAACGCGAGCCCCTGCACGTTGCGCGACCGCGGCGACAGCGCGCCTGCCGCCGCGGTCACACCCCGTGAGAAGAGGCCCCCCGGCCGCGCCGACGCGACGCCGTCAGCCATGGGGGACCCCCGATCTCACCGCCACTGGCCGACGATGGTCTTGACGCGCGCGATCGCTTCGTCCGCCGCCTTGTCGGCCGGCCACTTGTCGACGTTGGTGCGGGCGAGGGCCTTGCCCCAGACGTTCTCCGCATAGATCTGCGAGTTCGCCGGGTTCTTATAGTGCTCGAAGACGCGGGTGGGGCGCTCGAGATAGATCTTCGTCACGGTGGGGAGATGCGGGTCCACCGCGCCCCCCTTTCCCGCCTGTCCCTTGGAGAAGAAGGGATCGGACGCGACGTCCTTGAAGGCGGGGAACCACCGGCCGTTCGCGCCCTTGATATACTCGGTGAAGCGCTTCGGCTCCAGCACGAACTTGATGAACTCCTTCGCCAGCGGGACATCCTTGTTGGCGGAGTCCTTGGGGACGATGATCGTTTTCACCGCCACCATGTAGGTCGGCTTCCGGCCGTCCGGGCCATCCGGCCATTCGATCGTCGCCGACTTGTTGAAATAGTTGTCGGGGTTGTTGAAGAAGTGATGGGCGGGGATGGAAACGGACGGGTTCGGCGTCATCACGATGGACTTGGAGTGGAAGTTGGCATTGTTGTCCCCGTCCGACCAGTTGAGCGTGTCCGGCGGCACGTAGCCGGAGTTGAACATGTCGGCGAAGAACTTCAGCGTCTTCACGATGGCCTCGCGGTTCTTCGGGTCGTCGGCGACGACCTTCCCCTCCTCCGAGAACACCGTGCCGCCGAACGAGAGGAGCGCCATCTCGAAGTTGTAGATGGTGTCGGAGGCGCTGGAGGACTCGGTGACGCCAAGGCCGTACACCTTGCCGTACTTGGCGGGGTCCTTCTTGCGCAGGTTGTCCTGCGCCTTCTTCCAGAAGTCCCAGTAGCCGTTCCAGTCCATGGGGATCTTGGTCGGGTCGTCGTTCAGCCCGGCCTCCTTCACCAGATCCTTCCAGTAGTGGATGTGCATGGTCTGGCACTCGATGGGGACGCCGTAGTACGCGCGCTTCTTGGCCACGTTGTCGTACACGTTGGCCACCGGGAGGAACTTCTCGATGTAGCGCGGCTTGAGCTCGGTGATGACGTCGGTGGTCTCGACGAGCTTGCCTTCCCACGCGTACTTGGGGATGACCTCCCAATCGTTGTAGAAGCAGAAGGCCACGTCGGGGCAGCGGCGCGCCGTCATCGCGCTGATGATCTTCTTCAGGAGGTCTTCCTGGATGGTGAACGAGATGTCCAGATCGACGTTCTTCGCCTTGCGGAAGTCCTCGGCGATCTTGAGCATCGCCTCGTCCTCTTCCTTGTAATATCCCCGGTTCCACCACACGGTGAGCTTCTTCTGCTGGGCGCGCGACACCATGGGAAACGCGAGGGAGCCCGTGGCGGCGCCAGCGCCGACGGCGGAGGTCTTCAGGAACTCGCGGCGGGTCTGGGGCATGCTTCCTACCTCCTTTGGAGGAGTGAGAGAGGCGCGCCGGGCGCGCGATCGGGGCTCGAGCGGCGGCAGTATACCGCGGGCCTCTCGACGATGTAAATTAGCGTCCATGACACCCGACCGCATCACCGTCTCCGTGATCCAGCACCGGCTCGAGGCCATCGTCCAGGAGATGGGCGAGGCCATGCTTCGGACCGCCTACTCCCAGATCCTGAACTCGAGCCGCGACTTCTCCACCGCGGTCTTCGACGGGAAAGGCCGTCTCGCCGCGCAGGCCGAGCACGTGCCCATCCACGTGGGCGCACTGCCGTGGGCGGTGCAATCCGTGGCGGAGTACTTCGCGGGGCGCATCCGGCCTGGGGACCTGTTCCTCCTGAACGATCCCTACCACGGCAACAACCACCTGCCCGATCTCACCGTCTTGCTCCCGGTGTTCGCGGAAGGCCAGCTCGTCTTCTGGTCGATCAACCGCGCTCACCAGCACGACATCGGCGGGGCCACCCATGGCGGCTACAACCCGGGTGCGACCGAGATCTGGCACGAGGGCGTCCGCATCCCCCCGCTGAAGCTCTATGACGCGGGGACGCTGCGAGACGACGTACTGGAGACGGTCGCCCTCAACGTCCGGCACCCGCGCGACTTCAAGGGCGACCTCAACGCCATGATCGGCTCCACGCGCATGGGCGAGCGCCGCATCCTCCGCCTGATCGAGGAGTACGGCCTTCCCACCGTCCTCGCCGCGGTCGGCGAGGTGCTCGACGGAGCGGAGCGCCAGGCGCGTGCCTGTATCCGCGAATGGAAGGACGGCGTGTTCAAGGGGGAATCGGTGCTGGACGACGACGGCCATGGCATCGAGGACATCGCTATCCGCGCCACCGTCGCCAAGAAGGGCGACTCCCTGGTGGTGGACCTCAGCGACAGCCACGAGCAGGTGATCGGCTTCGTGAACTCTTCATACCCGAACACGATCTCCGCCGTCCACATGGCGCTCGCCTATCTCATCGACCCGCGCACCCCGAAGAACGAGGGCACGTTTCGCCCCGTGACCGTCAAGGCCCGGCAGGGCACGGTGGTGTGGCCGTATCCGCCCGCCCCCGTGACACTGGCTACCAACCACTGCGCCCAGGAGATCGCGGAGGCGGTGATCAAGGCCCTGGCCCGGAGCTGTCCGGAGCGCGTGCTCGCCGGCTGGTCGCGGCGCTTCCGCATCGCCATCTCCGGCGTGAATCCGCGGACGCGACGGCCATTCATCTGGCACCTCTTCCACGCGCGGGGCGGTGGCGGCGCCTGCGCCGCCGGCGACGGCTGGGAGACCGCGGGCGAGGGCCAGGCCGCGGGCGGCATCAAGTTCGGCAGCGTGGAGGTGGCGGAGACGCGCTTCCCGCTCTTCTTCGCGCGGCACGAGTTCCGCCCGGACTCCGCCGGCGATGGGCAGCATCGCGGCGGCGTGGGGTCGCTTCTCACCCTGCGAGTCGAGACCACCGCCGAGGGACGCGCGAACACCGCCGGCGACGGTGTGCGGTATCCGTCGTACGGGATCCTCGGCGGCCGGGACGGTCGGCCTCACCGCTATCGAGTCATCGCGAAGGGCAAGACGCGCGTCCTCAAGACGAAAGAGGTGGGAGTGCCCGTGCTGCCCGGTGCGACGTTCGTGGTGGAGTCCGCCGGTGGGGGCGGCTATGGCGATCCTCGCCGCCGCGACACCGCCGCCCGCGCCCGCGACAAAGCCAACGGCCTCGTCACCGCGACGAACGAACGCGCAGCCTCCCGGAACGGGCGCGCCACCTCCCAGAACGGGCGCGCCACCTCCCAGAACGGGCGCGCGAACTCCCAGAACGGGCGCACCAACCGCAAGAACGGGCGCGCCAACTCCAACGATGCGAAGCCTCCCGACCGAGGTCGCCGCGAGCGGCGACCGTCTATCAAAATAGCCCCGAAGGCCGGGGGCGGAGGTCGCGTGTGATGCTCCGCGTGGGCATCGACGTCGGCGGGACGTTCACCGACCTGGTCGGGGTGGACGAGTCGGGACGTGTCACGCTGGCGAAGTCCGCGTCCACCCCGGCGGACCCCTCCATCGGGGTGCTGGACGGTATCGGGCTGCTCGCTCAGGAGCTGTCGCTCACCACGGCGGCCCTCCTCGCCCGGACCGAGATGATCGTCCACGGAACCACGGTAGCAACCAACGCGCTCCTCGAGCGCAAGGGCGCCACGGTGGGCATGCTCACCACCGCCGGGCACCGCGACATCGTGGAGATGCGTGAAGGCCTCAAGGACGACCGGTACAACCTCCGCATGCCGCCGCCGGTGCCGCTGGTGCCGCGGGCGCGACGGCTCGACGTGCGTGAGCGGATCCGCTTCGACGGCAAGGTTGAGACGCCGCTGGACCGCGGATCCGCGACGGCCGCGATCCGCCGACTGGCCAAGGATGGCGTGCAGTCGGTGGCGGTGTGCTACCTCCACGCATACCGCGATGGCCGCCACGAGCGCGAGACGCGCGCGCTGGTCGCGAAGCTTCTCCCCGACGCCTACGTGTCGCTCTCCTCGGAGGTGCTCCCTCAGATCAAGGAGTACGAGCGCTTCGGCACCACCGTGGTCAATGCCTACGTGGGGCCGGTGCTCGCGGGCTATCTCGGGCGGCTCGAGCGGCGCCTGGGCGATGCCGGCTATCGGGGCCGCGTCCTGATCATGCAGTCTCACGGCGGCGTGGCCACCATCGCGGACTCCGTGCGGCTCGCCGCGGGCGCGGTGCTCTCGGGCCCGGCCGGCGGGATCGCGGGGAGCGCTCACTGCGCGCGCGTGGTGGGCGAGGGCAACCTCATTACCTTCGACATGGGCGGGACCAGCACCGACATCGCGCTTCTCGAGCGGGGTGAGCCACATCTCACCGGCGACAAGGCGGTCGGTGGCAACAAGGTGGCCCTGCCCAGCATCGACATCCACACCCTCGGCGCCGGCGGCGGCTCCATCGCGCGCGTCGACACGGGCGGCATCCTCCACGTGGGGCCGGAGAGCGCCGGCGCGGTGCCCGGCCCCGCCTGCTACGGGCGGGGGGGCGTGGAGGCCACGGTGACCGACGCCAACGTGGTCCTGGGTCTCCTCGATCCCGGCAACTTCCTCGGCGGGCGTACCCGTCTCGACGCAGGCGCGGCCGAGCAGGCGGTGGCGCGCGTCGCGCGCGGGCTCGGCATGAGCCCGGTGGCGGCGGCCGAAGGGATCTGCCGCGTGGTCAATACCAACATGGCGGAAGGGATTCGCCTCGTGTCGGTGCGGCGGGGCGCGGATCCCCGGCGCTTCGCCCTCCTCGCCTTCGGCGGCGCGGCGGGCCTGCACATCACACAGGTGGCGCGCATGCTCGAGATCACCCGGGTGATCGTCCCGCGGGTCGCTTCCGTCCTGTCGGCGTGGGGAATGCTCGCGACCGATCTCCGCTACGAGATGGTGCGCACCCACGTGGGGGAGGCCCGCGAGATCGGGACGGTTCGCCTTCGGCGGCGCTTTGCCGAGATGGAGGCGGAGGGACGCAAGCGCCTGGGCGACTTCGCCGGTGAGATCTCCGTTCGGCGGTCGGTGGACATGCGCTATGGCGAGCAGACCTTCGAGATCGGCGTACCCTTGGACGGCGTCGACATCGATGCGCCCGATTTCATGGAGCAGGTGGTGGCGCGCTTCCACGCCCGGCACGAGGCGCTCTACACCTACAGCGCGCCCGGCCAGGAGGTGGTGCTGGTGAACGCGCGCCTCGCCGTGATCGGGCGCCTGCCCGCCCTGCCCTCGGACGAGGCCCGGCCCCTCCGGCCGTCGGTGACCGCTCCCCGCATGCGCCGAGCCTACCTCGGCCGCTGGATGGAGGTGCCCGTCCACGACATGGACGCACTCCCGCCCGGTCAGGAGATCAAGGGGCCCGCGATCTTCGAGTCGGCGACGACCACGGTGGTGATCCGCGCCGACGAGCGCGCGCTGGTCACGCCGCAGGGATGGCTCGACATCGCCCTGAGCTGAAAGGGCCCCTCACCGCGCCTCTTCCCCGAGGGAGAGGGTGATGGTCAGCTGGTGACGGCGCCCTCGGACGCATTTCGGACGCTCTCGGCGTACTTGTGGAACACGCCGCTCGCGTAGCGCGGCGTGGGCGCCTTCCACTTGGCCAGGCGCTTCTTCATCTCCGCTGCCGAGATCTCCAGGTCGAGGCGGCGCTTCTTCACATCGATCGTGATGATGTCCCCGTTCCGTACCGCCGCGAGGGGTCCTCGCTCGGCCGCCTCGGGGACGATGTGAGCGATCATGAAGCCGTGGGTGGCCCCCGAGAACCGCCCGTCGGTCATCAGCGCAACCGAATCGCCGAGCCCCGCGCCCTGCAGCGCACCCGTCACGTGGAGCATCTCGCGCATGCCCGGGCCGCCCTTGGGGCCTTCGTAGCGGATGACGATCACGTCGTTCGGCTTGATCTTCCCCTCCTTCACCGCCTTGAACGAGTCCTCCTCGCGCTCGAACACGCGCGCGGGCCCGCGGTGAAGGTACTTCGACTGACCGGAGAGCTTGATCACGCAGCCTTCGGGAGCAAGGTTCCCGCGGAGGATCGCGATGCCCCCGGTGGGCTTGATCGCCTCGGTGAGCTGCCGAATCACCTTCTGGCCGGCCGTCTCGGCGGCGTTCTTCACCTCGTCGCCGATGGTCTTGCCGGACACAGTCTTCTCGCTCTTGTGCAAGAGCCCTGCTTCGAGCAGACGCTTGCCCACCAGCGGCATCCCGCCCGCCTCGTACATCTCGGGCGCGGTGAAGTTGCCCCACGGCTTGAGGTCGGCGAGCACCGGGGTCTTCTTGGAGATCCGGTCGAAGTCGTCGATCCCGAGCTTGACGCCGAAATCCTTGGCGGTCGCGATGAGGTGCAGCACCGAATTGGTCGAGCCGCCGGTGGCCATGACGCCCGCAATGGCATTCTCGAAGCTCTTCCGGGTGATGAGGGAGCGCGGTGTGACGCCTTTCCGCACGAGGTCCATGACGAGCTTCCCGCACTCGAAGGCGATCTCGTCCTTGTGGGGGTCCACCGCGGGGACGCCGTTCCACCCCATCGGCGAGATGCCGAGCATCTCGTAGGCGGTGGCCATGGTATTGGCAGTGAACTGTCCGCCGCACGCGCCCGCGCCGGGGCAGGCGTGGTCCTCCACGTCGCGGAAGGCCTCGAGGCTGATCTTTCCCGCGTTGTAGGCCCCGACCGCCTCGAACACGTCCTGGATGGTGAGATTGCGCCCGCCGAAGCTCGTGTCCTGCCCCGCGCCCATGCAGCGCCCGAACATGATGGAGCCGCAATAGAGCATGAGCCCAGGCAGGTTGAGCCGGCCCACCACCATCGCCATCGCCGGGATGGTCTTGTCGCAGCCGGAGATCGTCACGATGCCGTCGAACATGTGGCCGCGCGCCACCAGCTCCACCGAGTCGGCCACGATCTCGCGACTGATCAGGGAGGCTTTCATCCCCTCGGTGCCCATCGTGATGCCGTCGGTGATCGCGACGGTGTTCACCTCGATGGGGGTGCCACCGGCCGCGCGGATGCCCTGCATGACCTTTTCCGCGAGCTTCCGGTGATTCCAGTTGCACGGCATGGTGCCGATCCAGGAGTGGGCCACGCCGATCTGCGGCCGTCCGAGGTCCTCATCGGTGAAGCCGACCGCCTTCATCATTGCGCGCGCGGCGGCGCGGTCGGTGCCTTCGAGAAGGGTCCGGCTCTTGTGGCGGGGGTCGGCAGCCATCGCGTGACTCCTTTGTCGGGATCGCTCGATCGTCGCCGCGATATTACAGCAGATCGCGGAGGGGCACCAACGTGAGCCCCTGCCCGCGCAGCGCGTCCACGATGCCGGGCAGCGCGCCAGTCAGCCGCGCGCCCGCGCCGGGCACGCCGTCGGCGTCGTGGAGGTCGACAATGGCGCCCGGCCCGGCGCGGCGGGCGCAGCGGGCGACCTGCTGCGCGGGCTCGGCAGGGCGGCGCCCCTCCGGCTGCACGCTCCAGAAGACGCACGGGGTCGCGAGGGGGCCCAGCAGCGGAAACATGGCGAGATTGGTCATCCCCCACGGCGCGCGAAAGTAGCGCGGCGGCTGTCCGGCGGCCTGCGCGATCGCGTCGTGCCCGTCCAGCACTTCGCGGCGGGTGGCGCGGGGCCCGCAGAGCCAGAGGCTCCGGTGGCTCCACGTGTGGTTCCCCACGTCATGGCCCTCGGCCGCGATCCGCCTGACGACGCCTGGGTAGGCGGCGGCACGCCGGCCGATGAGGAAGAAGGCGCCGCGCACGCCGTGCTCGGCGAGCGCGTCCAGCACCCTGGGCGTGGTCTCGGGGTCGGGTCCATCGTCGAAGGTGAGCGTCGCGAGCGGGCGGGCGCGGCTGCCGCGCCACAGACTGCCCAGGGTGAGGAGGTGCGACCCCCAGGCATAGCCCGCCCACGCCAGCGGCACGGCGGCGAGCCAGGCCGGATTCAGGAGGCGCGCTCCTTCGCCAGGGTGGCGGTGGACAGCACCATGTCGACGATGGTACGGGAGGCCTGGGGCCGGCGGTAGAGGCGGACGCGTTCGCGAATGTTCTTGAGCAGCACCGGGTCGCGCAGCGCGGCGACGATGACCCGGTGCAGCTGAGCGTCGGAGCGCGCGACGAGGGCAACCCCCGCCATGGCGGCGAAGCGCTCGTTCCGCGCCTCCTGCCCCGGTAGCGAGCCGAAGGAGATCACCGGCAGGTCGGCGGCGAGCGCCTCGCCGAGGGTGAGCCCGCCCGCTTTGGTCACGAGAAAGTCGGCGGCGGCCATGAGCTGGCGGATGTTGTCGACGAAGCCGAAGACCTTGACGCGCGACTCGCGGCCGGTCGCGAGCTGGCGCAGCCGCGCCTCGAGGCGCTCCTCGCGGCCGGTCACCACCAGCGCCTGCAGCGGCTCGTCCATCTCGAGGAGCTTCCGCATCGCGTCCTCCAGCCGGCCAAATCCCCCGCCCGATCCGTCCATGAAGAGCAGCACGGGGAGGCGCGGCGAGAGTCCGAGGGCCAAGCGCGCGGCGGCGCGGTCGGCGGGGAGCGAGAATTCGGTCCCCACGGGAATGCCGGTGACGACCACACGCTCCCTCGGCACGCCGCGGGCAAGGAGGTCGTGGGCGATCTCCTCCGCGGGCACGCAGTAGCGATCGACGCTGGGATAGATCCACTGCGTATGCGCGACGAAGTCCGTGAAGATCGTCGTATGCGGTGGAATGGGGACGCCCCGGGCCCGCAGCTCGGAGAGCGCGGCCACCGGGGTCGGGTGCACCGAGACGACATGGTCGGGGCGCTCGCCGACGATGAGGCGGCGGAGCTTGCGCATACCGAGGCGGTTCAGGCCCACCAGCAGCGGCGAGGAGACGCTGAGCTGATCGCCCAGCCAGTACGCGGCGCCCCAGACCAGCGGCGTGCGCCGAAGGATCCCGTAGTAGAGAGAGCGGCTGGCGTCGTCGAAGACGGGATGCACGAGCTCGCGGAAATGATCGACCACCCGCGCGGTCGCCCCCGCCGCCTCGAACTCCGTCGCCAGGGTCTGGGCCACCCGATTGTGGCCCGAGCCGTAAGACGCGGTGAGTATGAGGACGTGCTTGGGACGCCCGGTCATGCCGCCGCGCCTCGCTTGGCCACCAGCAGGGTGAGCCGCCCGGACTGCACGACCTCGCCGCGCTGATTCAGGATGTCGCGCTCTTCGAAGATGATGCCGCCCTCCTTCATGGACCGCTTGGCCGCGGTGCGCGAGCGGCTGCGGATCGTATCACCCACGTGGAGCGGCAGATGGAAGCGCCACTCGAAGCCCATGAAGGCGAGCACGGCGAGGGGCGGCTGCGGCACGCGCCAGCCGAGTCCGGAGGAGATGCAGAGAGGAAGGAGGTCGGGCACGCGACCGGGCCGGGCGCCCGGCTCGCCGCCGGTGAGGCCCTCGTAGAGCGCCACGTGGGCCCCGGTGAGGGTCAGCCCGGGCGTCTCCAGCGGCGCCCCCACCACGACGTCCTCGAAGTAGCAGCGCCGCTCGGTCCGCGGCGCTGCGCGCGAGGCCGGCGGACTACCCACGGCGCCGCTCGACGAGGTGCTGTGTCTCGCCTTCCTGGACCAGCTCGCCGCGCTGATTCAGCACGCGCCGCACAATGGTCACGATGCCCCAGCCCGGTCGGTCCGCGTCGCGCTTCCCGGTGACCTTGGCCTCGACGTGGATGGTGTCGCCGATCTTGATGGGGCCCCGGAACTTCCACGCGAGGTCGGCGACCGGCTGCTCGACCAGGTCGGGCGCGATGCGCGCGGCGAGGCCCTGCTGGATGGCGAGGCCGAGCAGGCCGTGGGCGATCCGCTCCCCGAACTGGGACGACTTCATGTGCTCGGCGTCGGTATGGAGGATGTTGTAGTCCCCGGACAGGCCGGCGAAGACCACGATGTCCGTCTCGCTCACGGTGCGGCCGGGCGAGACGAACTCCTCGCCCACCTTGATGTCGTCGAAAGTCGCCCGCGGCGGCTCGGTCACGGCGGCATAGGATAGCACGCTCCCCTCACGACACGCCGCGGCCCCTCGCCGCCGGTACGCACGACGGGCGGGACCTCGCCGGGCCGCGACGACCCCCCGTGGTATTCTTTTCTTGGAGACCGACTCTCGCTGTCCCGCTGGACGGGGCAGATCTCGTAGACCAACGGAGGTGCCGAGATGCCCACTCGCCGTCAATTCCTGCTCAGGGGCGGCGCCCTCGTCGCCGCCGGCGCGGCTGCGTCCGTGACCGGGCCCACCGTCCTCGTCCGCTCTGCGCGCGCCGCCGACAAGACTCTGAGGATCCTGCAGTGGAGTCACTTCGTACCCGCCTACGATAAGTGGTTCGATCCGTGGGCGAAGGCGTGGGGGCAGTCCAAGGGAATCGAAGTCACGGTGGACCATGTCTCGTTCGCCGACGTCGTGCCGCGCGCCACCGCCGAGGTCGCCGCCCAGTCAGGCCACGACATCCACATGTTCCTGGGGCTGGCCAGCGCGTTCGAGGAGCACGTGGTCGACCTCGCGGACGTCGCCCGGATCCTCGAGAAGAAGTACGGGAAGCCCGTCGACCTCGCGCACCGGAGCACGTACAACCCGTTCACGAAGAAGCAGTTCGCGCTCTCCGACATGTGGGTGCCGGACCCCGGCAACTACCATCGGAAAGTCTGGGGCGACATCGGCATGCCGAACGGCCCGGTGACCTACGAGGATCTGGTGAAGGCGGCGCCCGAAGTGAAGAAGGCCGCTCCGCAGATGCAGATCCCCATCGGAATTGGTCTGTCCCAGGACATCGACTCGAACATGGCGGTGCGGAACATCCTCTGGTGCCACGGCGGCTCCATCCAGGACAAGGACGGCAACGTCGTGCTGAGCTCGCCGGAGACCCTCGCCGCCCTCGAGTACACGAAGCGCCTCTACGCGGTGGGGATGAACCAGGCGGTGCTCTCGTGGAACGCGGCGTCCAACAACCAGGCGTTCAACGCCCAGGAGACGTCCTACATCCTCAACTCGATATCCGCCTATCGCACCGCCCAGGACAACAAGCTGCCGGTGATCGAGCACTATTTCTTCACCCCCGCGCTCAAGGGCCCCAAGGGCGTGCAGCTCGCCTCCGAGCACGTCATGAGCGGCTACGTAGTGTGGAAATTCTCCAAGAGCCAGGAAGCGGCCAAGGAGTTCCTGGTGGCGCTCGTCGACGCCTCCCGCGAGTCCATGCTCGCGAGCAAGCTCTACAACTTCCCGTCGTTCTACGGCGCGGCGGCGGAGCCCGGCACCGCGATGAGCAAGAAGGCGGAGAGCGGGGCGGGGTGGATCGCCAAGCAGTGCAACGCCGATCCATTCGGCTCGGTCCCCGGCGACAAGCTCTCACTTCTTTCCAAGGCGCTGCCCTGGTCGACGAATCTCGGCTATCCTGGCTTCGCCAACCCCGCCGAAGGGGAGATCTTCGACACCTACGTGATCACCGACATGTTTGCCAAGGCGGCCACCGGCGCCCTGGCGCCCAAGGACGCCATGGCGGAGGCGAGCAACCGCGCCAAGGAGATCTTCGGCAAGTGGCGCAAGAAGGGCATGGTCGGCGGCGGCAAGGACGCCTAGCCGTCGCCCGGTCCGTGTTTCGGAGCGCCGTACCCGTCGCGCCCGCCGTCGCCGCCCGTCCGGTCGCGTCCCGCGACATCCTTCGCCGGCGTGAGCGCACGCTCGGGATGGTGATGCTGGCCCCCGCGCTGGCGTACATCCTTCTGCTCGTCGGGGTGCCGTTCCTGCTCGCGCTGGTGCTGAGCGTGACCAACTCCTCCGCGGGCAGCCTGGATGTGTCGTTCGTGGGGCTGCAGAACTTCCGGGCGGTGGTGAAGAGCCCGGTCTTCCTCCGCGCCCTCCGCAACACCTTCGTCTTCACCTTCGTGTCCCAGCTCCTCGTCATCGTGATGGGCAACATCCTTGCCCGCGCCCTCATGAAGAAATTCCTGGGCAAGTCGCTGGTGCGCTTCCTCATCCTCCTGCCCTGGGCGGCGCCCATCTCGCTCGCCACCCTGGGGTGGCTCTGGATCTTCGACTCGACGTTCAGCGTGATCAACTGGGTGCTCAAGGTGGTGGGCTACTTCGGGCCGGGGCAGTGGTACTTCTGGCTCGGTGACACCACGCTAGGCATGATCGCCATCATCACCATCCACGTATGGCGGATGCTGCCCTTCTCCACCGTCATCCTCCTCGCCGGGCTCAGCTCGATCCCGTCCGAGGTGCACGAAGCGGCCGACATCGACGGCGCCGGCCCGCTCGCGAAGGCATTCCAGGTCACCCTCCCGATGATGCTGCCCATCCTGAGCGTGGCGGTGCTGTTCGGGGTGGTGTTCACGTTCACCGACATGAGCGTCGTGTACCTCCTGACCCGCGGCGGCCCCTACAACAGTACCCACGTCCTCGCGAGCCTGGCCTTCCAGGACGGTGTGCTGGGGGGGGACGTGGGCCGGGGCGCCGCGATCGCGCTCTTTCTTCTGCCCGTGCTGGTAGTCCTGGCGGTAGTCATGCTGCGGATCTCCCGGCGCGCCGAGGTGGTCTAGCCGTGACGCGCAGCCGGCCGCGCCGTCTCGCGTTTACCGTCGGCCATCGCGCCATCATCGTGTTCTTCACGCTGTTCGCGATCTTCCCCTTCTACTGGATGGTCGTCACGAGCTTCAAGCAGAACAGCGACCTCTACGTGGGCGCGAGCAACACTCAGCACAATCCCTTCGTCTTCAATCAGCCACCGACCCTCGACCATCTCCGCACGCTATTCGGGCAAACTCTCTACGTCACTTGGCTGTTTAACACCCTCTTCGTGGGGGTGCTGGTGGTGGCGATCACGCTGCTCCTCGCCGTGCCCGCGGCGTACAGCCTGGCGCGCCTGACCGGCCGCTGGGGCGAGCATCTCAGCATCGGGATATTCCTGACGTATCTCGTGCCCTCCACCCTGCTGTTCATTCCGTTTTCCCGGCTGGTGTCGCTCATCGGGCTACAGAACAGCATCTGGTCCCTGGTCGTGATCTACCCCACGTTCACGGTGCCGTTCTGCACCTGGCTTCTCATGGGCTTCTTCAAGACCCTGCCCCGCGAGGTCGAGGAGTCGGCGATGGTCGACGGCTGTAGCCGCGTCGGCGCGATCTGGCGCGTGGTCCTGCCGCTCGCCGTGCCGGGCATCCTGACCGTGGTGATCTTCGCCATGACCCTGGTCATCCAGGAGTTCGTCTACGGCCTGACGTTCATCTCGTCGGTGCAGAAGATGACGGTGAGCGTGGGCATTCCGGTGGCCCTCGTGCGAGGGGACGTCTACTACTGGGGCTCCCTCATGGCCGCCTGTCTCATCACGAGCGTGCCGCTGGCCATCCTCTACAATTTCTTCCTCGACCGCTTCATCGCGGGTTTCACCGTGGGCGCCATCAAGTAGTAGAATCGGCGCCGGAGGACACCTGGATGCCTGCGACGACGAGTGCGCCCGCCCGGTTTCGCGACAGGAGCCTGGCGCCCCTGTGGGACAAGGTGCGCGCGGGAGAGCGACTGTCCCGCGAGGACGGCCTCACTCTCTTCGCCTCCGATGATCTCCACGGCCTCGGCCGGATGGCGGACCACGTCAAGAGCGCCCGGCACGGTGACCGCGTCTTCTTCGTGCTGAACCGCTACGTGAACCCGACCAATGTCTGCGTGCTCTCCTGCAGCTTCTGCGACTTTGCCCGCAAGCCCGGGGAGGCGGGCGCGTTCGAAAACTCCATCGAGGACGTGCTCGAGATGATCAAGCCCGGCACCCGCGAGGCGCACATCGTGGGGGGGCACCATCCGGACTGGCCGTTCGAGTACTTCGAGCGGATGATCGCGGCCGTCCACGCCGCGCGGCCAGAGACCCAGATCAAGGCGTTCACCGCGGCCGAGGTCGACTACTGGTGGCGCCGGTGGAAGATCGAGCCACGGGAGTCGCTCGCCCGGCTCAAGGCCGCGGGCCTTCATTCGATGCCGGGCGGCGGCGCCGAGATCTTTTCGAAGCGGCTCGCCAAGCAGCTCCGCTACAACGGCAAGGCCGATGCGGATCGGTGGCTGGAGATCCACGGGATCGCCCACGGGCTCGGCATCCAGACCAATGCCACCATGCTGTACGGGCACGTGGAGACGCTGGAGGAGCGGATTGACCATCTGCTCCGGCTGCGCGAGCAGCAGGATCACTCGGGCGGATTCCTCACCTTCATTCCCCTCGCCTACCAGGTGGGGAGCACCAAGCTGGTGCCCCGGCAGACGCCGCCCACCGACGATCTGCGGACGATCGCGATCTCGCGCCTGCTCCTCGACAACTTCCCCCACATCGAAGCGTACTGGGTCATGATCGGCGAGGAGACCGCTTCGCTCGCGCTCCACTTCGGCGCCTCCGACGTCAACGGCACCCTCGAGGACGAGAAGATCGCCCACATGGCCCAGGCGGCGAGCCCGGCGGGGCTGGCCCGCGAGCAGATCCTCCGCATGATCCGCGACGCGGGCAAGATCCCGGTGGAGCGCGACGCCCTCTACAACGTGGTGAAGGTGTGGAGCTGATCACGCGCGAGGATAGCAGGGAGTGGAGCTGAGCCGCCTGGAGGAGATCCGAAGCAAGGTCGAGTCCGGCAAGCGCCTCGAGCGGGCCGACGGCCGGTGGCTCCTTACCGAGGCGCCCCTCGTGGAGGTCGGCGCGCTCGCGCAAGAGGTGCGCTTCCAGCGCATTCCCGAGCGACGCGTGACCTTCGTGATCGACAGCAATCCGAACTACACCAACGTGTGCATCACCGACTGCCAGTTCTGCGCCTTCTATCGCAAGCCGGGCGACCCCGAGGCCTGGACACTCACGGTGGAGCAGGTGCTGGAGAAGGTCGAGTTCGCGGCGGAGAAGGGCGCGACGACGGTGTTGCTGCAGGGCGGCCACAACCCCGCCCTGCCCCTCGACTACTACCTCGACATCGTCCGCGAGACGCGGCGGCGCTTCCCCCAGGTCACGCCGCACTTCTTCACCGCGTCCGAGATCCAGACGATGGCCCAGGTGAGCGGTCTCTCCATGCCCGACGTGCTGCAGCGCCTACGCGAGGCGGGCCAGGACACGCTTCCCGGCGGCGGCGCGGAGGTGCTCTCCGAGCGCGTGCGCAGCCGCATCGAGCCCAAGAAGGGCGGACCGAAGGCCTGGCTCGACGTACACCGCGAGGCCCATCGCCAGGGCTTCAGGTCCACCGCAACCATGATGTATGGTCACGTGGAGGAGCCCGACGACATCATCGACCACTGGGAGGCCGTGCGGGAGCTCCAGGACGCGCACCACGGCTTCACCGCCTTCGTGCCGTGGTCGTTCAAGCCGGGCAATACCCTGCTCGAGAAGTGGATCAAGACCTACAAGGGACCCAGCACCTACCTGCGCATGCTGGCCGCCTCGCGCCTCTACCTCGACAACTTCGACCACGTGCAGGCCTCGTGGTTCTCCGAGGGCAAGCGGGCCGGCCAGGTGGCCCTCTCGTGGGGAGCGGACGACTTCGGGGGCACGCTCTTCGAGGAGAACGTCCACGCCGCGGCGGACTACGTCAACAAGACCACCGTGGACGAGATCATCACGCTCATCCGCGACGCCGGCTACACGCCCGCTCAACGAACCACGGAGTATCAGATACTCCGCGAGTATTAGGACCCGCGGAACTGGCGCATTACCATCAGCGGGGGGGGGGCCTCGAATGGCCCCCGCGCGCTCCCCGCAGCGGCGGAATTCCGTCCCGAACGCGGACTTCCTAAATCGGGTCTACGGGGGGCTTCTCGCGGATGAGGCCCTTGGCGTGGGCGAGGTCGTAGAGGCGGCGCAGCGCGGCCTCGCCGTCGGGTCCCAGGCGCTTCGTGTAGTCGTTGACGTACATCAGCACGAAGCGACGGCAGGTCTCCTTGTCGATTCCCCGCCCGTAGCGCATGGCGTACTCGAGGGCCTCGTCCACATGGGCGTAGGCGTAGTCGATGGAGTCGCGGAGGGCCTGCGAGAGGCGGAGGTGCACCTCCTCGCCGAGGTCGCGTCGCATCACGTTGATGCCCAGGGGCAGCGGCAGACCCGAATCCTTCTGCCACTCCTCTCCGAGATCCATCACCTTGTGAAGACCCATCTGGCGGTGGGTGATCTGACCCTCGTGGATGAGCAAGCCGAGGTCGGCCTGGCCTTCGGCGACGACCGTGGGGATCTTGTCGAAGGCCACCTCGATGATGGGCGGATCGCCGACGAAGATCCGGAGGAGCAGCGCGGCGGTGGTGTGGCTCCCGGGGATGGCCACCACCTTGTCCACGACGAGCTTCGGATCCATGGGCGCCTTCGCGACGAGAATGGGACCGTATCCCTTCCCCATGGACGCGCCGGGATCCATCATCCGGTACTGCGGGTGGACCAGCACGTACGTCGCGGCCGAGACCGCGGTCACCTCGAGCTCGCCGGTGCGGGCGCGCCGGTTCAGGGACTCGATGTCCTCGAGCACGTGCTCGATCTCGATCCCCGGCACGCGGATCTTGCCGGCGGTGAGCGCGTAGAACATGAAGGCGTCGTCAGGATCCGGGCTATGGCCGATGCGTACGAGCGTCATGAGAGCACCTCGGCGGGCAAGCGTATCACGAGGATGCCGCCTCGGGGGCGAGGCCGAGCCGGAAGTCGCCCGCCCTGACGGCGCGGAGAATCGCGTCCGGGTCCCGCGCGGCCTCCACCTCGACCCATGCGCGTCCGAACTGCGACTCCCAGTGGGAGTCGTCGGTGGCGATGCGGGGCAGTGGGATGGCGGGGACGTCGTGCTCGGGGCGATAAACGCCAGCGTCGGTGACTTCTACCGCCTCGATGGGCCAGCCCGCGCTCCGGATCATCGCGACCCGGGCGAGGATCTCCCGCACCCCGAGCCCGTACCGCGCCGGGTGATTGAGGATGAAGAGCGTTTCACGGTCGCCCGTCACCTTGCCGACGTGCTGGGACAGGGGCCGGTAGTCGAGCTCGATGCCGGGCAGCACGAGAAGTCCCGCATCGCTCAAGGGGAGACGAAACCAGTAGTCCTCGGTGACGCGATCGTCGTGGTCGGTGATCGCCAGGAAGTCGTACCCCAGCTCGCGATAGCGAGCGATGACCTCCTCGACGGCGTAGTGACCATCGGAGAACGTGGTATGCGCGTGGAGATTACCCTTGAGGAGTGGCACTACGCGGGAGCGTCTATTCCCAGATGAGGCTGAAGCCGAAGCCGAACCAGCCGCTCGTCTCGTGGGCGGTGATGCCGTCTCCGCGGCCCGGCGGCGACGTCCAACCCGAGATGCCGAGCCGCTTGATCGGGCCGGAGGCGGGGGCCGCGCTGAGACCACTGACAAATGCGGGCTCGTGCCGCACTCGGATGTCCTCGCCCGGGTAGAACTCCGACTCGCGGGCGCGCGTCGCCTCGCGAGTGGTATGGGGCGCGATGATCGCGAACTCGTTCTGATTGCTGGGGGATGTGCCGGGCTCGGGCTGTTGCTGGGCGAGCGCGGGAGCGCCTGTCCCGCTCAGCAGAGCCAGGATCACGAGGGCCCACCCGACGGCGCGCGTCATGGAGAAATGATGGCAGATCGACCGGGGTGAGGCAAGCGATTCAATCGCCGGGCCGAGCGAGCGCCATCAGCGCGCGTACGTCATCCACACCTTCGAGCCCGAGTGCGCTTTTCTCCAGCGCGCGCACCCGCGCCTCGGGAAGCGTCCGGGCGGCGTTGTCGCGGAACTTCTCGACGATGGCCGCCACGGGAAGCGGCGCGTCGGGACCGCCGCGATTGCTCGCTTCGCGCGCCTCGAACGTCCGCCCGTCCTCGAGCCGCACGATGACGTGGCCGGGGAAGGTCTGCGGAAACGGCGACGCGGGATCGACCGAATAGGTCACGCGCGCCGCGAGGCGCAGCAGGGCGGGATCGGCCAGGCGCGCCGCGCTGAAGGTGCTCACGCCCACCTGACCCTCGATCAGTGCGGCCGCCACGGAGAACGGGAGGCTGAACTTCGCGTCGTAGTCGGTCCGGGGCGCCGCTTTGGCGGCGGCGGGCTCGCACACGATGGGCACTTCGCCCGCCGGCACTCGGCACTCGATGGAGGCAATGGTCGCCGCATCCAGACGGTGCGCCGCGCGCAGACGCCGCGCCGCGTCCACGTAGGCGTGATTGTAGTGACAGCACGGATACGGCTTGAACCCGATCTCCAGCGTCTCCCAGCGCCTGCCGAGCGTCCCGAGGAGGGGCGCCAGGTCGGGCACCTCGCCGAGGGCGGCGCCGAAAAAGCCGAAGCGCCCTTCGAGGCCCGTGCGGGGACCGGTCATGCCCCCACCCGCCAGGCCTGCCGCGAGCACGCCCGCATGAGCGGCCCACCCGGGATGCATGCGCTTGACGCTCGAGCCGTCTTCGAGGAACTCAAGCAGCCCGGATGCGCAGCTCGCGGCGATGCCCACGGCGCAGGCGAGCGCATCCTCCGCGAGGTCGAGGCAGCGGCCCGCGGCGAGCGCGGCGGCAAAGGCGCCGCAGGCGGGGGTCGCGTGCCAGCCGCGGGCGTGAAACGCACCCGGCGCCGCCATCCCGAGCCGCGTGATGGTCTCGTAGCCGGCCACTGCGGCCGCGATGATCTCCTGCCCCGGCAGCCCGCGCTCCTCGCCGAGCGCAAGCGCGGCGGGCAGCACCACGGCGGAGGCATGCGTGATCGAGGGCGCGTGCGTATCGTCGAAGTCGAGACCATGCGCGAGCGTGCCGTTGGCGAGCGCCGCCATGGGAGCGGCCAAGCGCTCCACGCGCCCCGCGACGGTACTGCGGCCGCCCTGCCCCCAGGCGCTCACGGGTGCGAGCACCGCGTCCGCCCAATCGGCGTCCGCGGCGGCGAGCGCGCAGCCCAGTGTGTCCAGCACGCGAAGGGCGACGCTGTCCCGTACAGCAGCGGGGATACGCGCGGATGTCAGGCCGTGCGCAAAGGCAGCGAGGGCGCCGGCGGAATCGGGCATCAAGACTTTTCCGCTATGTGAACCACGAGCTTTCTAGGATTCCCCGCCCGTTCAGGGAAAATGGGCATTGCTTTTCCCATCCTGGGTCACATAATCTAGGTCGGGATCCGATTCGAGGGATAGGTGATCGATTACTCGCCCTTGAGCCGGGCCAGGGCTTCACTCAGGTGGGCGAGGGCGGCCGGTTTCTTGACGACCTCCACTGCCCCAAGGGCCAGTGCCTCGCGGGCCTGGTCCTCATCGGCGTGACCGGAAAGGATGACGACGGGAATTCCGGGATGCTGGTTGCGGATCCGGGTCAGGGTGGCGAGGCCACCGAGCCCAGGCATGACCAGATCGAGAAAGACGCCGTCAACCGGAGTCGTCCCCAGAATGTCGAGGGCCTCGGTGCCGTCCAGTGAAACGAGCGCAGCATCGCCGCGGGCGCGAATCGCCTCGGCAATGACCTCAGCCACGGCAGGATCATCGTCCACGACCAGGATGCGCATCGTCTTCTCCGCCCCGAGTATCCCGGCCCCTCTTCGGCCCGTCAAGTAATCTCGCCGCCATGGCCAACGCCGCCACCCTCGTCGTCGATGCGAACCCCGACAGTCGCGAAGGGCTGTCCCGGATCATCAAGGAGGCCGGCTTTCCCGTGCTCACGGCGGGGAGCGGGTCGGAAGGCCTGGCTCTCCTGACGACCCTGCGCCCCTCGGTGGTGATCGTGGACATGGATCTGCCCGGGATCGACGCATGCGACCTGATCCACCAGATGCGGCTCGAGGTGACGGACGTCGTGCTCCTCGCGCTGTCCTCCGTTCAGGACACGGCGCACGTCGTGCGGACGATGCGCGCGGGCGCGTCCGACTTTCTCGCCAAACCCGCGTCCGCCACGACGGTGCAGAGCGCCATACGCACGGCCCTCACCCGGAGCGAGGCGTCGGGGGCCGACCTGGGGGGAGGGGGGGAGGCCGATCGCTTCTGGCCCGACCTCGATCTCCTCTACCGCAACAGCGAGCGGATGCGCGGAGTGGAGGACATCGTGCGGCGGGCCGCGGACACGAACGCGACCATCCTGCTGCAGGGGGAAAGCGGGACCGGCAAGGAGATGGTCGCGAAGTCCATCCACTACATCTCCCAGCGCCGGGATCGCCCGTTCCTCAAGGTCAACTGCGCGTCGCTGCCGGGGGATCTGCTCGAGTCCGAGCTGTTCGGCCACGAGAAGGGCGCCTTCACGGGGGCGCATCGCCGGAAGCCCGGCAAGTTCGAGCTCGCCCACCGGGGAACCTTCCTGCTCGACGAGATCGGCGAGATGCCGCTGGGCCTCCAGGCCAAGCTGCTCCACGTTCTTCAGGACGGCCGTTTCTTCCGAGTCGGCGGGAGCGAGATGATCGAGACCGACGTCCGGCTCATCGCCGCCACGAACCGCGACCTCGCCTCGGTCATGGCCACGGGCCAGTTCCGCGAAGATCTCTACTATCGGCTGAACGTGGTCACGATCGCGATCCCGCCGCTGCGCGAGCGCCGCGAGGAGATCCCGCTGCTGGTCGAGCATTTCTTACGGAAGTTCTGCCGGCAGTATGATCGGGAGACGCCGCGGATCGGGCCGGATACCCTGCAGCAGATGCAGGACTACGCGTGGCCGGGCAACGTGCGAGAGCTCGAGAACATGGTGAAGCGGCTCGTCGTGCTCCAGAACGAGGGCCTGTTACTGGAAGAAATCGCGATGCGCCGTAACCGCCCCTGGGCACCCCGGGAGACCATTCCCGTCACCGCCCCCTCACCAGCCCCTCCACAATTGACGTCGCTTCCTCCAATTCGCGAGGGAGAGCTGGGGCTCAAGGAGATCGCGAAGCGGGCGGCGATGGAGGCCGAGAAAGCCGTCCTCAAGGAGGTCCTGGACCGCGTGAGGTGGAATCGCGCCCAGGCGGCCAGGCTCCTGAAAATCAGTTACAAGGCACTACTTTACAAGATCACGGCGGCCGGCCTCGATGGCAAGGTCGATCGCCGCAGCCGAAAGAAGTAGTCGGTCCGCGGCTATGGAGGGCTTCCCCCCCTCTTGTTCCGTGCATTCCATTCACAGGCCCTCAAAATTGCAGACCTCGACGCTCGAATTCGCGGCCAGAGGCATGCCCGATCACCCAGCGAAAAGCTCGATATGGAAGGACGTTAGGACAACGTAGCCAGCACCAATTAGTCCGGAGGCGCTCCATGGCATATGGCTTGCTCCCCCATGAAGCGGTCATCGCGACGTCGCACATTTTTTTCACGATGGCGATGGTGAGGTAACGTCGGACCGAACAGAATTCTCGAACCAAGGAGACGAGCGCCGTGGCCGACTTCGTGGATCCCGCGACGGGCATCTTCGTAGAGGATGCGTTCCGGCACCTGCTGTCGCGGGAAGCCGAGCGCGCCACGCGCTATCAGGACTTCTTCTCCGTCTGCCTGGTCCGACCCGACGCGCGCGCGGAGGGAATGGGCCAGGACCTCCATCACGCGGTATCCCGAAAGATCGCGCAGTTTCTTCGCTCGACCGACGTGGTAGGTCGGATGGATGACGGCATCGCGATCCTGCTTCTGCACACCGAGGGCGGGGACGCCGCCCGGGTCGCCGAGCGCGTACGCGCTCACATCGAGCAGGTCGCGTTCCTGGCCAATACCGGCGGTCCGCGGCAGGTCACGCTCAGCATGGGGGGCGTCTCGTTCCCCCGCGACGGATACAACGACAAAATCTTGCTCTCGCGCGCTCAAGCGCACGTCAACGAGGCAGTGCGTCAGGGCGGCAACCGCGTGGTGCACGCGGCCGCCGAGAGCAGAGGATGAGGACCCGATGAAAACACTCGTACTGGACGAAACGCTCGACATCTCGCCGAGCATCCACCACTTTCTGGCCGCGCGCGGCGCCGACGGCGTCTTCGTGTGCTCCGCGCAGGAACTCGAGATGGTCGAGGCGAGCCAGGGACCGGTCGATCTCCGGGTCATCAACCTGTCGCTCGCGATCGCCGCGCGGGACGTGGCCCGTCACCTCAGGGGCGCGCCGGGCACGACCCTGGTGTTCTTCGACGAGACCGCGCAGGGGATCGAGCAACTCGCGTCCCTGCCCGGCGTGCAATGCCTCGAGCGGCCCCGGGGGGCCGAGGCGCTGACCCAGGTCCTGGAGCGGGCGTTCGGGCGCATCGATTCGGGTGTGAAAGCGGCCTCGCCCGCCGACCAGCCGAGCCACGCGGTGGTGTCGGACATCGTCGGCCAGTCGCCTCAGATCCGCGAGGTCTTCGCCAAGATCGAGAAAGTGGCCGCGGGCAGCGCCAACGTCTGCATCGTGGGCGAGAGCGGTACGGGCAAGGAGCTGATCGCGCGCGCCATCCACTACAATAGCGAACGCCGCGACTGTCCTCTCATCACCCTCGACTGCACGGCCGTTCCGGAGGGGCTCATGGAAAGCCACCTCTTCGGCCATGTCCGTGGATCCTTCACCGGCGCGGTGGAGAACCGGGATGGTGTCTTCTCCCTCGCGCATACCGGCACGCTGTTCATCGACGAGATCAGCGAGCTCTCCCTCGCCCTCCAGGCCAAGCTGCTGCGGGTCATCCAGATGCGCGAGTTCGTGAAGGTGGGTGGGAGCAAGCCGATCCGCACCGATATCCGCCTCATCACCGCGAGCAATAAGGACCTCCGCCGCGCGGTGGCGGACGGGACGTTTCGCGAAGATCTCTACTATCGGATCGCCGTCGTCATGATCCAGACGCCCCCCCTGCGCGGGCGCAAGGGCGACGTCGCGCTCCTCGTGGACCATTTCCTCGCAAAGTTCAGCGCGGCCCATCGCAAACGCATCCGCTCGGTCACTCCTGCGGCAATGGAGCTGCTCACGAGCTATCAATGGCCCGGCAACATCCGACAGCTCGAGAACTGTATCGAGCAGGCCGTGGTGCTCTGCGAGGGCGACCAGGTCGACGTGGGCGCCCTGTGGCTGGGCGACACCGCCCCGCCGCGCGCGACGGACTCGTCGATCCGCATCCGCGCCGGCCTCACCCTCCGCGACGTGGAGCAGCAGTACATCCTTCGCACGCTGCAGGAGACGGGCGGGAACCGCACCCGCGCGGCCCGCGTGCTCGGCATCAGCCTGCGCTGCCTCCAGTACAAGTTGAAGGCCTATGCAGAGGCGGGCATCGAAGCGGCCGCTCAACCCAATCGGGCCAGCGAGCCCGAGCATCTCCTGGGAGTTTGACCATGAACAGCCGTCGCCGCTGGCTCACGCTCGGCCTGATGGTCGTCGCGTTGGCGGTCCTCGTCGTCCCCGCCGCCCTCGTGAGGGCGCAGCAGACGACGGACGCCTCGTACATCATCGGCCCCGAGGACGTGCTCGAGGTGCAGGTCTGGGACAACAAGGACCTCAACCAGGTCGTCTTCGTCCGCCCCGATGGCAAGACCTCGCTGCCGCTGATCGGCGAGATCCAGGCCGGGGGCCGCACCGTGCAGCAGTTCCAGGACGACCTCGTCAAGGCCTACAGCCGGACGGTGAAGGTCCCCTCGGTCACCGTCATCATCAAGGAGATCAAGAGCCGCCCGGTCTACTTTATCGGCGGCTTCACCCGGCCCGGCCCGATGCAGCTTACCCGGAATGACATGACCCTCCTCGAAGCCACTGCCATGATCGGCGGGGTGGTCCCCCAGGCCGATGCCGAGAAGGGCTTTATCCTCCGCGCGGGCAAGAAGATCCCGCTCAACTTCGAGAAGCTCCAGAAGGGGGACGTTTCCCAGGACCTCAAGCTGGAGCCCTTCGACAAGATCGTGGTTCCGATCGCCGAGATGGTGTACGTGCAGGGCGAGGTGAAGGCTCCGGGAGCAGTCAAGTACACGACGGACCTCACCCTGGCCAAGGCGATCACGCAGGTGGGAGGGACGACTCCCCTGGCCGCCCCCGGGCGGGTCGAGCTGCTGCGGTCGGAGGGCGATAAAAAGGTGCGAATGCGGGTCGACCTTGATAAGATCCTCCGGTCGCCGGAAGACAATCCGGATGTGAAACTGAGACCCGAAGACATAATCTTTGTGCCCCAGAGGCTCTTCTAGGATCGAAGCGACGACGCAGGGGGACTCGCGCCCCGCGCGACTCCCCCTGCTCGTATTCTCGCTTCACTTGACCGTCCTCGCTCTTGTCTCGCCCCTGATCGCCGTGGCCCAGCAAACGACCCCGGCTCCGACTCCGCCCGCTCAGGCCCCGCCGGCCCAGACGCTGCCTGCCCCGATCTCGCCGATCACGCCGGCGCCGACCTCGCCGCCCGCGCCGGCCGAGCCACGGTCAACGGCGCCGGCGAGCATCCAACAGACGCTGACGCCGGTGCTTGGGCCCGACGGCAAGCCGTATGTCGCGCCTCCGCTGCCGGGGCCTTCCCAGACGCGCATCCCGGGCGCGTTCGACACCTCGATCATCCCCACGGGGGCGCCCCGCTTCCTCTTCACCCCCAGCGTGACGCTCGCGGAGCAATGGACCGACAACTTCTTCCTGGTGGACCGCGGGCGCACCGAGAACTTCCGGACGACCTTGGGCGTGGGACTGGCCCTCTTGATGAACCTGCCTAACACTCAGGGCAGCATCTCGACCAGCCTCGCCGGATCCTACGACACCGCGCCGGATACGGAAAACTTCAGCTTCTTCCCTGCTTTTCATGCGACGGTGACCCATACCTTCACCCCGCGCCTGAATCTCGTGGTTTCAGAGGACTTTCGCCGCGACGACGATCCCTTGTTCGCCGACCCGAATGGCCTTCGGCGGAACCGTGAGACCTTCGTCGTCAACACGCTGAGCGTGAGCCTCAACTGGCTGGTCGACATTTTCCGGACGCAGATCTACTACCGAAACCTCCTGTTCTTCTCGGACAGCAGCGACACCATCAGCCACATCATCGGCGGAAACGTGTCGATGCCGGTAGGCGCGCTCAATACTGTCACGGGCGGGTACGAATTCTCGTTTCATGACACGTCCGAGAATACGGACACCTTTTCGAACCGGGTCTACGGGATCTTCAGCCGGCAGATCGGGACCTTCACGAACGTGGGTCTTTCGTCGTCGTTCTCGTGGATCCACGGCACCAACGATTCGACGCTCTTCAATATCTCCGTCATCGGGTCCCACGGCATTCCTGGCGGGTTCTCGGTGTCGGGCTCGGTCGGCTACGGCCTCTTCGATTCCAGTTCCGCGTCCAAGCCGACCCACCTGTTCACGGCCAGCCTGAACGCGAGCTACCAGTTCGCGCGTGGGTTCCTCTCGGTCGGCGTCTTCCAGGACGTGCGGCAGACGGCGGAGGAGGGACAGGACTTCGGACTGGTCACCACGCGCGCCGCACGCGGGAGCTTCAGCTATCCGATCACGCCGTTCATCAACGGCAGCATCCACGCGGACTACTCCCGGAACGAGCCGCTGGAGAGCAACTCAAACATTGCCTCTTCGAGCATCTTGACCGCGGGCGCGGACCTGGGCTGGCGCATCACGAACTGGCTCTCAGCGACGCTGGCCTACCTCTACATCGATCGCAAGTCGGACCACGACACGAGGATCGGCTCCAATCCGATAGACATCAATCAAAGCATCTTCCTCCAGAACTCGACCGAGAACCGCGTCACGCTAACGATTACCGCGACGTTCTAGCCGCATTCCCTGCTGCATTCCCGTCCAACTACGCAAATGGTGCATGGCGCCTTTCACACTGTAACTGGTTGATTCCAGGACAATTTTTCCCCCCGAGTCGTTTTGCCACGCAGAATCAGCAGGATGAGTAGAAGAATTCCCTATACCGGAAGCGAAATGCTCTCTATGACAGGGTGGAACTGACGCAAATTCAATAGGTTGCATTTGACCGGTTCAAAAGGTTTTGGCACTTCGCTTGCTCCCTTTCCCCGCCGGCCATGCTGAGAGTCTTTCGGCACTACATCCCCCACCTGCCTCTGATCCTGTTCTTCGGGGATCTCGTCGTTCTCGTCGCGGCCTTCCACGTGCCCATGCTGACGGGGACGTGGATCGCCGAGGGGGCCCTGATCCCGAAGCTTCTGCTGGTCGTGCTGCTGGTGAGCTTCACCCTCAATCTCGGCGGTCTCTACGACGTCCGGCTGGCGACGGGCCGGCGAGAATTGCTGGCCCGGATGCTCACGTGCCAGACCGTGGCGGGCCTCCTGGTGGCCGCGGTGGCCTTTGCGCTGCCGAGCCTGCGGCTCGGCCGGGCGGCATTCCTGCAGATCGGGGCGGCCGCCACGCTGGGATTGATCGCCTGGCGGGGGGCCTGGATCGGGCCATTCACCGATCGCCGCATCCGGATCCGCGTGCTCGTGCTCGGCACCGGGGCCATCGGGAAGGTCATCGCGGGTTTGGTGGAAACGGGCGCCCGCCCGTTCTCCATCGTGGGCTTCCTCGACGACAACCCGAATGCTCCCGAGACGGTGCCCGAGCCCTATGCCCTGCTCGGCAAGATTCAGGATCTGCCGGCGCTGGTCGAGGAGACGCGTCCGGACCTCATCGTGGTCGCCCAGATGAACCGGCGGGGTAACTTCCCCGCGAAGGCGCTCATCGACTGCCGCATGCGAGGCATCCAGGTGGAGGACTGGCCGACCTTCTACGAGAAGGAAACCGGCAAGATCCTCGTCACCGACCTCCGGCCGAGCTGGCTGATCTTCTCGGACGGCTTCGTGAAGACGCCGCGGACCGAGATCGTGAAGCGCCTGGTCGACGTGGCGCTGTCCCTGGTCGGTCTGATGCTTGCCCTGCCGGTCATGGCAGTCGTGGCGGCGGCGATCAAAATGGAATCGCGGGGCCCGGCGCTCTTCCGCCAGCCGCGGCTGGGTCAGAACGGACGCGTGTTCATACTCAACAAGTTCCGGTCGATGCGCGAGGATGCCGAGAAGGAGACGGGCCCGGTGTGGGCCCAGCAGCAGGATCCTCGTGTCACTCGGGTGGGCGCGTTCCTTCGGAAAACCCGTCTGGACGAGCTCCCGCAGCTGTTCAACGTCCTGGTCGGGGACATGAGCTTCATCGGCCCGCGGCCCGAGCGACCGGAGTTCGTGTACGAGCTCCAGAAGCAGATCCCGTTCTACATGGAGCGGCTCTCCGTGAAGCCCGGCATCACCGGCTGGGCCCAGGTGAGATACCGATACGGCGCGTCCGTGGAGGACGCGCTCGAGAAGCTTCAGTACGACCTCTACTACATCAAGAACCTCTCGCTGTTCCTGGACCTCCTGATCCTGATCAATACCATCCAGGTGGTTCTGTTTGCGCGGGGGCGCTGAGGCCATGACGGCCCGCGGGACAACCGCACGAGGAGATCGACGCTGATGAACAACGTGCAAGTCCTCAAGCAGATTGCCCTCTCGGTCTTCACGCGCCGAAAGAAATGGGTGCTGCTGGTGTCACTGCTGGGCGTGGTGCTTTTCATGCCCATCGCCTATGTGACCTCCAAGGAGCCGCCCCGGCATCGGACCGTCTCCACGATCCTGATGGAGACGAGGCCGGATCGGGCCCCGCTCTTCCAGGAGTTTTCGCCCTTCCGGCCGCTCGACGTGCAGCTGGCCATCCTCAAGAGCCGCAGCCTCTCCGAGGCGGTGGTCGAATCCCTCCCCCGCAACTCCGTCGATGACCTCGTGCAGAACCCGTACAGCGTCGACTACAACCTCGAGTTTCAGAACTGGATCCGGCGGCTTCGCGGTGAGGAGGTCGTGGTCGAAAGCCCGCAGCGGCGCGCCCTGAACGAGCTGCGGAACTCCCGGGTGAAGTTCCGCCCGGTGGGCGAGTCCGGGATCGTCGAGATCACCGCGGAAGCCTCGCAGCCGCGGGTCGCCATGGACATCGCCAACACCTACATCGAAGTGCTGGTGTCGCGCACCCGGTCCTTCAACGTCGAGGACTCCAAGACCACGCGGGAGTTCCTCGAGCAGCAGCAGGCCCAGATCGGCAAGACCCTCAACAGCGCCGAAGAGAACATGCGTCAGTTCACCAACGCGCGAGGCGGCGTCCGCATCCCCGCGCGGCACGCCGAGGCGGTGCAGCGCCTGGGTCAGCTCGAGAACACGTACGCCGAGGTCGTGTCCAACAAGAACATGGCGCAGAGCCGCCTCGCTGCGCTCAAGTCGAAGGTGGATGCCCTGCCCCCGTCGTCGGTGCCGGTGGCCAAGCCTGCCCCCACGAATCCTGCCGCGAACCCCTCCGCTCAGCGCGTGGGGCGTCTTCGCGCCAAGCTACAGACGCTGGAGACCCAGCTCCTCGAGTACCAGACCCAGTACACCGACGAGCACCCCCGTGTGCTCACGGTGAAGCGTCAGATCGCCGACGTGCAGAAGGAGCTCGGGGACGCCGTCAAGGAGACCACGCCCGTCCCGACCGCCGGCAGCACCGTGCCGGCGCCTGACCGCTCGGCGTTCGCCGAGACCATGGCGGCGCTGGAGACGTCCAGCCTGTCGCTGAACGCCCAGGAAGAGGCCCTGCGCGAGCAGATCAATGCCCTCAAGAAGAGTCTCACCGGGCTGTCGCGGGATGAGCTCGAATACACCAAGCTCGCCACCGACGTGGAGTCGAACCGCCGCCTGCACGCGATGCTGTCCGAGAAGCTGTCCGCCGCGCGCATCCGTGAGCAGGGTGAGATGAAGGTCGTCAAGGTCATCGATCCGCCGAGTGTGCCCGTGCCGGCAGTGAACCAGAAGCGCATCCGTTTCCTCGGGGTGGCCCTCGGCCTCGCCCTTTTCATCGGTCTGGGCGTGCCCGCCGCCGTCGAGTACTTCAACCGGCCCATCGAGACCGACGAGGACGTGCGCAACCTCACCGGCCTGCCCGTCCTCGCGAACATTCCGCGGGTGCGCTCCCGCCGCTCGATGTTCATGGTGAGCGGCGGCCAGCCGGATGATGTGAGTCAGGAGGAGTACTTCCTCTTCGTGGAGGCCTTCCGGCGGCTCCGCGTGGAGATTCAGCTGCTCGGCCGCGAGACCCCGATGCGGCGCATCATGATCGCGAGCGCGCTGCCCGGTGAGGGCAAGTCCACCGTGGTGGTGAACCTCGGCCTGGTGTTCGGCGAGGTGGGCAAGCACGTGATCATCGCGGATGCCGATTTCCACCGTCCCACCCTGCACCGGACCCTCAAGACGCCCAATGCCAAGGGCTTCTCCGATCTCCTCGCCGGCACCGGCGACCTCCGCGAAGCGATGAGCCCCGTGGCCGAGGGCGTCTGGCTCACCCCGCGCGGCGCTTCCTCGACCGCGCTGACCCGCACCGGTCTGGGATCGGCGCGGCTCCCCGAGGTGCTCGACTCCATGTCGGTGGAGGCAGAGTTCGTGCTGCTCGACTCCTCCCCGATCCTCCTGATTCCTGACAACCTCTACATGGCCGCGGCCACCGACGGGGTCATCCTCGTCTGCCAGGCCGGCCTGACGCGGCCGCGAGATTTCCTGCGCGCCAAGAGCATCATCGAAAAGTCCGGCACGCCGATCCTGGGCGTGGTGTTGAACCAGGTCGCGGTCCGGAAGGTCAACCAGTACTACAGCTATTACCGCGCCTACGCCAAGGCCGACACCAAGGCCTGAGAGGAGATCGCTCGTGAACCACTGGAGCAAGCAGCTCAAGGAGAAGCTCGACACGCGGAGGGCCCGTGTCTCCATCGTCGGCATGGGCTACGTGGGGCTCTCGCTCGCGGTCGAGCTGGCCAAGGCCGGCCTCACCGTGCGCGGCATCGACCTCGATCTCGAGCGAGTCAATCTCCTCAACCGGGGCGAGACCTATCTCGTGGACGTGGCCACCGACACGCTCGCGCCGCTCGTCGCCGCCGGTACCCTGTCGGCCACCACCAGCTTCGAGGACGCGGGGTCCGCGGATGCGATCGTGATCTGCGTGCCCACGCCCCTCCGGAAGGGGAAGGAGCCGGACATCTCGTTCATCCTCTCGGCGGTGGAGAACCTGCTGCCCCGGCTCCGCCAGGGTCAGCTCATGGTGCTCGAGAGCACGACGTTCCCCGGGACGACCGAGGAGGTCGTGCAGCCACGCATCGAGTCGCTCGGCCGGGTGATCGGCGACGACTACTTCCTCGCCTTCTCGCCCGAGCGCGTCGATCCCGGCAACAAGCGCTTCACCACCGCCAACATCCCCAAGGTCGTGGGCGGCGTGACCGCCGAGTGCACGGAGCTGGCCGCCGCGCTGTACCGCCACGTGACGTCGAGCGTGTTCCGTGCGACGAGCCCGCGAGTCGCGGAGACCGCGAAGCTTCTGGAGAACACGTTCCGCAGCGTGAACATCGCGCTGGCCAACGAGCTGGCCCTCGCCTGCCGCAAGATCGGCGTGGACCCGTGGGAAGTCATCGACGCCGCCGCCACCAAGCCGTTCGGCTTCATGCCCTTCTACCCGGGGCCCGGCATCGGCGGCCACTGCATCCCGGTCGACCCGTTGTACCTGTCGTGGAAGATCCGGCTGACCGGGTACGAGGCCCAATTCATCGGCCTCGCCGACCAGATCAACCGCACCATGCCCGAGCACGTGGTGACGCTGGTAACCGATTCCCTCAACGAGCGGGCCAAGGCGTTGCGGGGCTCGTCGGTGCTCGTCATGGGAGTCACATACAAGGCCGACGTCAACGACATCCGCGAGTCGCCCGCCCTCGAGATCGTCGAGATGCTCATCAGAAAGGGCGCGCGGGTGTCGTACGCCGACCCGTTCACGCCGCAGCTCGCTCTCGATGGGCACAAGCTCGCCGCGGTTGCGCCGACCCCCGAGGCGCTCGCCGCCGCCGATTGCGTGCTCATCCTGACCAACCACTCGAGCTTCGACTATGCGGCGATCGCCGACCGGGCGTCCCTGGTCGTCGACACTCGCAACGCGCTGAAGCGTCATCGCGGCTCGAAGACATCAATCGTCACGCTCTGAGAGGGTCGCCATGGCAATTGCTCTCGTGACCGGCGGCGCTGGGTTCATCGGTTCCCACCTGGTCGATGCCCTGCTCGAGCAGGGCGTGGACGTCCGGGTGCTCGATAACCTTTCCACGGGCTCACTTCGCAATCTCCAAGCGGGTCCCGAGCGGGGGTGCGCTCCCGGACGTCCCGGGCGCCGGATCGAGCTGATGATCGGCGATGTCCGCGACGACAAGCTCGCCCGCAAGGCGATGCGTCACGTGGACTGCGTCTATCACCTCGCCGGGCTCCCGCCGGGCGCGGCGGCGGGTGGCCACGGGGAAGTGCATACCGTCAACGTGCAGGGCACGCTCAACGTGCTCCAGGCCGCGGCCACCGAGGGGGTGCGTCGCGTGGTCCTCGCGTCGTGCGCGTCGATCTACGGCGGGGCCGAGGGCATCCCCGTCGCGGAGGACCGGCCCGCCTTGCCCGTATCCGTCTTCGGCGCCTCCAAGCTCGCCGCGGAGATTTACTGCCGCGCCTATCACGCCTCGCGCCACATCGAGACCGTGCTCCTCCGCTACTTCAGCGTGTACGGTCCGCGGCAGAACGCAGTGCTCCACGGCGCCTTCGTGCCCGCCCTCATCGAGACGCTCCGGCGGAGTCGCCGCCCGACGCTCGCCGGTGATGGCCGAACCGGGCAGGATTTCCTTTTCGTGGACGACGCCGTCTCGGCGACCGTGGCGGCGGGCCAGCAGGCGCGCGCGGCCGGTCGCGCCATCAACGTGGGCTCGGGGCAGCTCGTGACCGCGCTGGAGGTCCTGAGCATCGTGAACCGCCTCCTCCGAACGGACGCCGTGCCTCGCCAGGGCCGGCCGAGGCCCGAGCTCCCGTCGCCGGTTCGAGCCGATATCTCCCTGGCCGCGGATGTGCTCGGCTGGTCGCCCCGCGTGTCAGTCGTCAGCGGGTTGGCGCACACCGTGCAGTTCTTCGCCGAGGCGGAGCAGCACGAGGAGGGGCTGCTCGCCGAGGTCGGGACGCATGAAGAACGCGCTGACTTTTGACGTCGAGGAATATTTCCACGCGGAAGCCTTCGCCGGGGTCCTGGGGCCCGAAGAATGGCCGACGCTGGAAAGCCGGGTGACGCGCTCCACCGAGCGCTTGCTCGACATCCTCGACCGCGAGCGCGTCCGCGCGACGTTCTTCGTCCTGGGCTGGGTGGCGGAGCGCCATCCCGGTCTCGTGCGGGAGATCGCCTCGCTCGGCCACGAGATCGCCTGTCACGGCTACGGGCACCGGATGATCCAGCACCTCTCGCGCCCGGACTTCGAGCGCGACGTGACCCGGGCAAAGCGGGCTCTCGAGGATGCGATCGGCCGGCCCGTGCTGGGCTATCGGGCGCCCACGTTCTCGATCATGCGCGCGACCCTGTGGAGCCTCGACGTCCTGGTCGAGGCAGGCTTCCGTTACGACTCCAGCATCTTTCCCGTGGTGCACGACCGCTACGGCATCCCCGACGCCCCACGATTTCCGCACCGGCTGAAGGCGCCGAGCGGGGCGGAGATCACCGAGTTCCCGATGTCCACGGTGACGCTGCTGGGCCGGCGTCTGCCCGTCGCCGGCGGAGGCTACTTTCGCCTCTTTCCGTACCGCGTGACCCGGCGGGCGATCGCCCGGATCAACGGCGAGCGTCAGCCCGCCATGGTGTATCTCCACCCCTGGGAGATCGATCCCGATCAGCCGCGCATCCCCGTCGGCCCGCTCACCCGCTTCCGGCATCTGGTGAACGTGGGCAAGACGGAGTCGCGGCTTCGCCGCCTTCTCGCCGAGCTCTCGTTCGCGCCCGCCGCCGAAGTCCTCACAGAGACCGGGCTCCTCGCCATCGGGGACATCCGGTGAAAATCGTCGCCGTCGTCGGCGCGCGGCCGAACTTTGTCAAGATCGCCCCGCTGCTCGCCGAGCTGCGTCTATATCCGGAGGCGGAGGTCACCCTCGTCCACACCGGCCAGCACTACGACCTCCAGATGTCCGAGTCCTTCTTCGCCAATCTCGAGATCCCCGCGCCGGACGTGAACCTCGAGGCGCGCGCGGACACCGCGGTGGGCCAGACCGCCGAGATCATGCGCCGCCTGGAGCCGGTGCTGCTGGAGCGGACGCCCGACTGGGTGGTGGTGGTGGGGGACGTCACGTCCACCGCGGCGGCGGCACTGACCGCGGTGCGCCTCGGCTTCCCCATCGCGCACGTGGAGGCCGGCCTCCGCAGCGGCGACCGCACCATGCCCGAGGAGATCAACCGGATCATCACCGACGCTATCTCGGATGCGCTCTTCACGACCGAGCCGGCGGGCAACGAGAACCTGGCGCGTGAAGGCGTGGACCCGCGCCGCGTGCACTTCGTCGGCAATGTGATGATCGATACCCTCTTCCGCTACCGCGAGCGGGCGCGGATGTCCGGGGTGCTGACCGCCCTCGGCCTCGTTCCGGGGGCCTACGCCGCGCTCACCCTTCACCGCCCGAGCAACGTCGACACCCCGGAGGCCCTCGGCGGCATGATGGACGCGATCGCCCGCGTGCAGGCGGAGATCCCCGTGGTCTTCCCGGTGCACCCGCGGACGCGGGCGCGGCTTGAATCGCTACGCGGCGGCCTGCCCGCGCAGCCGGGGCTGCGCCTGATCGAGCCCCTTCCCTATCTCGACTTCGTGCAGCTGATGGCGAGCGCGCGCTGCGTGCTCACCGATTCGGGCGGCATTCAGGAGGAGACGACCGCGCTGTCCGTGCCCTGCATCACCCTGCGCGAGAACACGGAGCGACCGATCACCACCGTCCGCGGTACCAATCGGATCGTCGGCGTGGACCCCGCCGCCATCTTCGCGGCGTGGCGCGACGTGGCCTCGGGGCGCTGGCCGGCCGGAGAGCTTCCCGAGCTGTGGGATGGCAAGGCGGCCGAGCGTATCGTGCGCGTCCTGCTCCACGGTCCGGCTCGCTGACCCCTCACGGGAGCCCACATGGAGATCCAAGACCTCGTCGGGGACGCGCCGGAATGGGACGCGTTCGTGCGCACCAGCCGCGGCGGGAGCCCGTTTCATCTCCTCGCCTGGAAGCGCGCCGTGCAATCCGCATTCGGGCTCAAGCCCCACTACCTCCTGGCCACCCGCGGGGGCGGGATCGAGGGGGTGCTGCCGCTCTTCGAAGTGCGGGGTCTTCTCGGCGGCCGTGCGCTGATCTCCGTCCCGTACGCGGTGTACGGCGGGATCTGCGCGGAGACGCCGGCGGTCCGCGAGACGCTGCTCGCCGCCGCCACTGAGCGCGCGCGGCGGGTGCGCGCAGGATACGTCGAGCTCCGGCACCGGAGCGGGCAGGAGATGGACCTTCCCACCAAGTCGCTCTATGTCACGTTCTCCCGGCCGATCTCGGCGTCCGAGGAGGAGAATCTCGAGGCGATCCCGCGTAAGCAGCGCCGGATGACCCGGCAGGGCGCCAAGTACGGTCTGCGGGCCGAGCTCGGGATGCAACACCTCGATGCCTTCTACGAGATCTACGCGGCAAGCGTCCACCACTTGGGCTCGCCCGTCTTTCCCCGACGGCTCTTCCACGCGCTGGTGGCGGAGTTCGGCAAAGAGTGCGAGCTCCTGACCGTGTGGCGCCACGATGGAATGGTGTCCGGCGTCCTGACCCTGCTCTACGAGGATCAGGCCCTGCCCTACTACGGCGGGGCCCTCCGCGAGGGGCTCCAGTACGCGGTCAACGACTTCATGTACTGGGAGCTCATGTGCCACGTGGCGGGGGCGGGGTACCGGGTTTTCGACTTCGGTCGGAGTCGCGAGGGGACGGGGGCGTACAACTTCAAGCGGCACTGGGGCTTCGAGCCTCGTCCCCTCCCTTACCAGTACGCGCTGCTGGACGGCGCCACCATGCCGAATATGAGCCCCTCCAACCCAAAGATGCGGCTCGCCGTGGAGGCTTGGAAGCGCCTTCCCGTGTCCGTCGCCAAGCGAGTCGGTCCCCTCCTGACCCGCTTTCTGCCCTGAGGGGGTGGCACAGAACCTGCAAGAATTGCTTGTCTGATACGTACTTAGGACTAAAAGCTCCCAAATTTGGGGGATGGGAACGGGGACCGCGACAAACTATGAAGATCCTGATGCTCGGCCGCTGGCTCCCGGTGTCGCGTCGGAGGGAGGACGCCACGCGGGAGCAGCGACTCGCGCGGCAGCTCGCGCGCAGCCACCGGTTGACCCTGGCCTTCGTGACGGACGATCCGAATCCCGCCGGGGCGATCTCGGCCCTGCGGGCGGAGTTCGACGACCTGGAGTTCGCGGTGGTGACGCGCGGCTGGAAGACGCTCTCCAGCGCGGTCAGCCTCGCCACCGGTAACTCGGCGACAATGGCCTATGCACGCTCGGCCGCGCTCGCGACTCGTCTCCGCGATCGCCTCCGCGCCGACGCGTACGACGCGATCTGCGTGACGTCGTCCAGCATGATCCAGTACGCGCTCGACGCCGACCCCGCCGTCCCCATCGTGATGGATTTCGCCGAGGTCGACTCGCGCTGGTGGCTGCGCCAGGCGCGCGAGCGGTCGTTCCCCGGAGCGAACTTCTATCGCACCGAGGCCGCCAGGCTTCGCCTCGCCGAGATCGCGATGGCCCGGCGCGCCGCACGCTCGGTCGTGTCAAGCGGCAGCGCCGCCCGGAGCATCGACACGCCGGCGGGCTCGCCTGCGGTGGTGGTGCCGAGCGGCGTCGACGTGGACCACTTCATCCCCGCGCTCCGGATGCCGGGCACGCCGATCGTGCTGTTTCTGAGCGCGATCGAGCGCGCAGCGGACGTTCAGGCGGCGGCCGCTTTTTGCCGTGCGACGGTCCCGGCCACGCGCCGGCGCCATCCCGGCACCCGCTTCGCTATCGCCGGCCGCAACCTCCCGCCCTCGGCTCGTGATCTCGCGCGAGTCCACGGCGTGGAGGTGCACGCGCAGGTCGCTGATATCCGCCCCCTCCTGCACCGGGCCTCGCTGGCAGTGGCGCCGTTCGCGCCGGAGGCGAGCCCGCCCACCGCGATCCTGGAAGCCATGTGTGCGGGCCTGCCCGTCGTGACCGGGGCCGACACCGCCGACGATCTGGGCGCCCGGCCGGGAGCCGATCTCCTCGTGGCGCCCGCTGCGGAGGCGTGCGGCGAGCCGATCGCCGAGCTGCTCGGCAACCCCACCTTGCGCGCCGAGATGGGGGGCCGCGCCGCGGCATTCGTCCGCGCCCGCTTCGCCTGGGACGTGAGCACGGCGCGGCTGGTGGAGCTGGTGGAAAAGGCGGCGCCGCTCGTCCCCTCGGCCGGCGCCGGCGGCGGACGCGCCGCGCGAGCGGATCGCGCCTGATCCATGCGCATTCTCATGCTCGCCCACCGCATCCCGTATCCCCCGCACACCGGGGACAAGGTGCGCGCCTATCGGGTCGCGCGGCATCTCGCCGCGCGCCACGAGCTGACCCTCGGCTTCGTCATCGACGCCGCGGGCGATCGGTCGGGTCTCCAGGCGTTGCGGGAGTCGGTGCCCGATCTCGAGTGGGGTGGGCTCTGGAAGCCCGCGGCGCTGGCCCGCGGGGCGGCGGCGCTGGCGATCGGGCGGTCCCTCAGCATCGCGTACTTCCACTCCCGGCGTCTGGCGCGCCGCGTTCGGCGCCGTCTGCGCGGCGGCGGCTACGACGCGATCTACGTCTCCTCTTCGCCCATGGCGGAGTATGTGCGCGGCGCAGGCGTGCCCGTCGTCATGGACTTCGTGGACGTGGACTCCGACAAATGGTCGCAGTACGCGACGGCCCAGCGCGCCCCGCGCTCCTGGGCGTACCGGCTGGAAGGCCGGCGGCTGCGAGCCTTCGAGGCGGAGGCGGTGCGCTGGGGGCATCGCTGCATTCTCGCGACCGCCGCGGAGGAAGCGCTGCTGCGAAGCTTCGCGCCCTGGGCCCGGACGGCGGTCATTCCCAACGGCGTCGAGCTCGACGGCTACGCGCCGCCGGCGGACGCGCCCACGGTGATCTTCACGGGGGCGATGGACTATCTGCCCAACGTCGACGCGGTGGAGTACTTCTGCGCCGAGATCTTTCCCGTGGTGCGCCGCGCGGTGACCGAGGCTCGCTTTCTCATCGTGGGCCTGAACCCCTCCCCGGGCGTCCGCCGCCTCGCCGAGACGCCGGGCGTGACCGTGACCGGCGCCGTCCCCGATGTACGACCCTTCTATCGCCAGGCCGCGGTCTGCGTGGCGCCCCTGCGGATCGCCCGCGGGATCCAGAACAAGGTTCTCCAGTCCATGGCGCTGGGGGTGCCGGTCGTGGCCACCGGCGCAGCCGCGCGGGGACTCGAGGCCCGGCCTGACGAGCACATGCTGGTCGAGGACGATCCCGCGCGCTTTGCCGCCGCGGTGGTGCGACTCCTCTCCGACGCGGACGCCCGCGGCCGGCTCGCCGCGCGCGCCCGTAGCTTCGTGGAGCGCCAGCATGCGTGGCCGGCGCTGCTCGAGCGGGTCGAGATGCTGGTGATCGATGCGGCCGCGCAACGTCGGGATGCCTCGCCCGCCGCCTCCGCGATCGGCGGCGCGCAGGGCATGGAGGCGCCCCACCCGTGAGCCTGCGCATCCGGCGGGTGGAGCACGAGGCCGAGTTCCAGGGCCTCGCGGGCGTCTGGGCTGATCTTGCCGAGCGCGGCGGCCAGACCTCGCCCTTCCTCAGCCACGACTGGTTCGCCTGCTGCTGGCCGGCGGTGGGTTCTGGCCGCCATCCGGAAGTGCTGCTCGTCGAGGAAGGGGGTCAGCCGGTCGCCGCGGTGCCGCTCATGCGCTGGAAGGAGCGGCAGCGCGGCATGCCCGTGCGGCGTCTGGCTCTCCTCGAGTGTCCGGACACGCCATTCATCGACGTCCTGCTCGGCGGCCCGGCGCGGCCGGTGGCGGTGGCTCTCGTCGAGCATCTGGCCGCCCGGCGCGACTGGGACGTGGCGAGCCTGCAGAAACTGCCCGCCGCCTCGCCGATCCTGAAGGAGCTGGAGGCGGTGATTCCGGGGCGGCTGCCCTGGCGCCGCGCGGAGGCCTCGGTCGCGCCGTATCTGGCCATCGCCGGGAGCTGGGACGCGTTCTGGAAGGGTACGAGCCAGCGCTTCAAGAAGACCTGCCGCAACATCCAGAATCGGCTGGAGCG
>DATJFY010000102.1:0-4778 GCA_035495415.1 Verrucomicrobiia bacterium | reverse complement strand
AACAGTGAGGGCCATCTGGCCTATCGTTCCCAGAGTGAACCACCCCGTGGCAGGGGAACCACTTTGGGAGGATCGACCGATGACCCTCGACGAGAAGGTACACGGCCTGCGACTGCATGTCATCCGGCGGGCGGAGGCCCTGGGCAACGTCAGCCGGGCCTGCCGGGAGGCAGGGATCTCCCGGGCGCTGTTCTATCGGTGGCGGCAGCGGGTGGAGCGTTATGGCCAGGACGGCGTCCATCCCCGTCGGTACCGGGCCCGGCCCGGCCGACCGGTGCAGCTGCGCCGGAGACAGAGCGACTGCTCTTGAGCGTGGCCGTGAGTGCCGCGACCTGGGGCGCGAGTCGGATCGCGGCGTATCTGCGGCACCGCTGGCAGCTGCGCGTGGCGCCCAGCACCGTGCAGCGGGCCCTGCGGCGGACGGGGCTGGCGACCCGTCGGCAGCGGCTGACCGTGCTCGAGCACCGCGCCCTGCAGACGGCGGGCTTGCTCACCGAGCGAACGCGCCGCCTCTGGCAGGCGCAGCACGGCCAGCCCCGGCATGTGGCGGCCCGCGAACCCGGGGAGCTGGTGTGTCTGGACACCTTCTACATCGGGCAGCTCAAGGGCGTGGGCAAGGTCTGGCAGATCACCGCCTGCGATGCCGCGTGCTCCTACGGCGTGGCGTGGCTCCTGCCCGCTCACACCGCCGAAGCGGCCGCCCACTTCCTGCGGCGGATCCTGCTGCCGCTGTATCGGCGCGCCGGCTGGCGGCTGCGCCGCGTGCTCACCGACGGCGGCCCCGAGTTCAAGGGGGCGTTCGATGAAGCCTGTCACGCCCTGGGCCTCCGCCACACGCGCACCAAGCCGCGGCACGCCTGGACTAACGGCTTTGTCGAACGCCTCCAAGGCACGATCCTGCAGGAACACTGGCGCGTGGCCTTTCGCCGCCGTTACTTCACCAGCCGGACGGCCTTGCAGCACAGCCTCGAGGCCTTCATGCAGTCCTACAACCACGAACGGCCGCATCAAGGCTATCGCGTCCGCGGCCGCACCCCCGCCGCGCTCTTCTGGGGCGCCGCGCGGGGATGACCTCTTACCGCACTCTGGGGTGGCCACGGTGTCTACACCATTGCGAGTCTGGACAGCCTAGGGCCTTGATGATCTTGAAGACCCGGTGGTCTCTCATGCGTTCCTGACGCCACCCTCCACCTTTGATCTTGAATCGCACGACGAAGAGCGGCTCAGTGGGTGGCGCATCCCCGCGCTCCGTAGCCAGGTACTCGGAAACGATGGCCCTGGCGACCTCCGGGAGCGGCACCGATGCTTCATGCCCGCCTTTACCGAGTACGCGCCGCAGCCCGAAGTCTGACAGGTAGTCGCCGACATTCAACCCTACGACCTCTGAGCGTCGTAATCCTCCATAGGACAGCAGCGCGAGGATGGCACGGTCGCGTAGCCGAGCACACCGGTTCAGCAGGTCCTCGACCGCCGCCCATCGCGGCACAACTGGCAGCCGCTTCTTACGGCGTGGTCTGGTTAGCTGGTCGAGGGGATTGCTGGGCAATCTGCCGTGACGCACCGCCCACTTTCCGAAGCTGCCGAGTGTCGCGAGTCGCACTCTGATGGAGTTCGTCTGCAGAGCGCGGGCAGCAAGATCGTAGTGATACGTCCGGCAAAGTTCTGCGGTGAAGTCTGCGACCACCACCGTGCCTCCAACCTTCTTTCGCGAGAACTGCATGAAGTCACCGAAGCACCATTGGTACGTCTGAACTGTCCGGTGGGCCGCCTCCCTTTCGACCCGTAGATAGGCTACAAATTCCTCAAACAGCGCGGACAAACGCATAGGCTGCCTCCGTTTGTCCGCCACGCGCTTGGGCGCAGTATCAGGGGCGACCAGCCACGCGTCAACAGGGGGGATGGTGTGCTGTCCGGCTTCGTCGGATCACCCGGGCTCACCGGAATCCCCTCCGGCATGCATTCACCGGGATCGGAGCCCATGGATCGTGTTCACGAGGTGAGGCCCCACTTGCTGAGCATCTTCTGGAGCGCCGCGACCCGCTGGGACACCTCACTCTCCTTCCGGCAAGCCTGTGCCAGCGCATCCTGGACGGCAGCGAGGGAGCGTTCGTACTCAGCTCGCTCGGCCTCCAGCTCCTGGATCTCGTCGGCGATCTCTTTCTTCTTGGCCCGTAGGGCGTCGAGATCCGCCTCGGTCAGGCCGACTTCAACCATTCGAGCGAGTGCTTGGTCACGCCGGTCATCCGCCAAGCCGGCCGTGCTCAAGGGGGAGGCCAGTCGATCAAGATGCGGGAGACGCTGGTTCACGTCATCAGGTGTGATCCCGAGTGCGCGGAGCCGGTCCACGAGGACGGCGGCGGGGGTAACGATGGCTGGGTCGAAACCCAGGGACCGGTAGCGGGCCAGCGTCGCGCGGAGCTCCTCCACAATGGTCGCGTCAACTCCGGCCTCGCGGAGGTCGGCCATCAGCGTCGCCACGGCGCCGGCCTCATCCACGGTGAGGCCGGCCTCGGCGAAGGCCTCGACCGTTTCGAGGGCGGGACCCACGTCCGCCATGGTGAGGTTGTGCTCGGCGAGGACGGCCTGTGCCTCGATGAAGGCCCGAAGATCGCTCACCGATACGTCCACGGCCTCACACTGCTTCCGGATTCGGACAATAGCTTCCACGTCATAGCAATCGAACCCGTCCAGCTGGGCCGCGGCAAAGTAGTCGATGACCGCGTTGACGGCGCGATCCAGCGGCGCCCCAAGTACTTGCCCTAGCCAGATCAACCGGGCCTTCGTAGCGTCTGACAGGGTGAACGGCGGCAGCATGGAGTCGTGAGTACCCACGGCGACCTCCTCCTCCGAGCGGGAGGGTAACTGGCTTTCTGGGAACAGGGCGATCCGCGGGACCGCGGCCGCAGGGCCAGGGCTAGCGCTGGCGCTGGTGCTCGCACCTGTGCTCTCCGTGGCGGACGAGGGAAACTCCCGTACGGCGTCGACCCAGGCGCCGTTGGTCCAGCCGACCGTTTCGTAGGCGAGGAGGACGTTGTAGAGCGCCTGGCGCATGGCGGAGGCTTCGGGCAGCCAGGCGGTCAGCCCCGTCCCCAGCCCGAGCAGGAGCTCGATATCCACCATGCCCAGGACGTCCCGCATCAGTACCCGCGGCAGCAGACGGACGAGGGCTCCGCGGAAGGATTCGCAAGACCCTCGTGGGGGTTGTAGGGCCACCGGACCTCCTTGTCGGGCCGCGGCGACGGCCGTCTCCCCGTGGAGGGCAAGGTCTCCCAATCCAACGGTGCCGACATCGCAGGGGATGAGCCGGCGAAGCTGGGGGATGGAGAGACCGGTCCGAGCGGGGAGCGTTTCCCCTGGGCAGGGATTCAGGATAAGCAGGCTCACGGCCTTGATCTCGACCAGGCCGTTTTCCACCGGGATGTGCCGGCGGCCGGTCAGGAATGGCGCGATGGCCCTCCGTGAACCGCCCCGGCTTTCCCGGAGGCTCCAATCCTTGAGAGGATGGGGCCATGGCAAGACCAGGACGGTTTTCACCGGAAGTGCGGGAGCGAGCGGTGCGGATGGTGGTGGAGCACGCGGCGGCCCATCCCTCGCAATGGGCGGCGATCACCTCGATCGCGGCGAAGCTCGGGTGCTCGGCAGAGACGCTCCGGAGCTGGGTGCGGCAGGCCGAGCGTGACGCCGGCCAGCGGCCGGGGCTGACGACGGATGAGCGGGCGCGGCTCAAACAGCTGGAGCGGGAGAACTTCGAGCTGCGCCGGGCCAACGAGATCCTGAAGAAGGCGTCGGCGTATTTCGCCCAGGCGGAGCTCGACCGCCGAGCGAAGTGATGGTCCGGTTCATCGATACCCACCGCGGCGCGTATGGGGTCGAGCCGATCTGTGCGGTGCTGCCGATCGCCCCGTCAAGATACTACGAGGCCAAGGCGCGGGAGCGCACGCCCGAGCGCCGCCCGGTCCGGACGCGGCGGGACGAGGTGCTGGCGGTCCAGGTGCAGCGGGTGTGGCGGGAGCACCGGACGGTCTATGGCGTGCGAAAGGTGTGGAAGCAGCTCGGGCGGGAGGGGTACGCCGTCGCGCGGTGCACGGTCGCCCGCCTCATGCGCCGCCTCGGCCTCGCCGGCGTCGTGCGCGGCCGGTGCTTCAAGGTGACGACGACACCGGATCTCGCCGCGGCGCGCCCGCCGGACCTGGTGAGCCGGCAGTTCACGGCTGACCGCCCCAACCAGCTCTGGGTGGCCGACCTGACCTACGTGGCGACGTGGCGCGGGTTCGTGTATGTCGCCTTCGTGATCGACGTGTTCTCCCGGCGGATCGTGGGGTGGCGCGTATCGAGCTCGTTGCGGAGCGACCTGGCGCTGGATGCGCTGGAGCAGGCGCTCTACGACCGGGCCCTCGCGGCGACCGCGCCGTTGGTGCATCACAGCGATCGCGGGGGCAGTATCTGTCGATCCGGTACACCGAACGGTTGGCGGAGGCGGGCATCGAGCGATCGGTGGGCAGCGTGGGGGATTCGTACGATAACGCTCTGGCCGAGACGGTGATCGGATTGTTCAAGACGGAAGAGATCCGGCGGCGCGGGCCGTGGAAGGCGCTCGAGGACGTCGAGTTCCCGACGCTCGAGTGGGTCGCATGGTACAACCACCAGCGCCTGCTCGAGCCTCTCGGCTACGTGCCACCGGCCGAGTTCGAGCAGGCGTACCATGACCGCCAGGCTGCTCCAGCTGGCGTGGAGGTTCTCACGTAACCGAGCCTCCGGGAAACCCGGGGCGGTTCAAC
>DATJFY010000101.1:0-5001 GCA_035495415.1 Verrucomicrobiia bacterium | reverse complement strand
CGCCAATCCGCGATCAAGGCCGCCCAGAGCGCCAGCGTCGCCCAGAAGTACGCGGAACCGGTCATCATCGTCGCCCAGGGATTGGGCTGGAACGTCACCGTCGCCGGGAGCGGCCAGAAGAGCCCGGGCAGCGCAACCAGGAGGAGTGCCCGGCGCTGGCGCGCCGCGCCCGCGAGCCGCGTCGCCGCCGCGAGGGGATGCCATGCGGCGACGAGCGCCACCATCGGACCGAGCGCGAGCCACCAGTAGTACGTCCAGCCGAGCGGCGAGATCAGGAGCGCCGCGAAGAGCAGCACCGCGAAGCCGCGGTCGACCCTGCCGTCGCTCGAGTCGGTGACGGTGACGGCGAGGCTCACGACGCCGATGACCGCGGACAGCAAGAGCCAGATGGGCCCGATGAGACTTGGGGCGTCGAGCAGCGGCGCATAGTACGCGCTGGGCGCGAGCACGCGCTTGAGGAAGCCGAGCAGGGACGCATTCATGGCCACCCACTCCCACGTCACCGCGGAGAGCCCGGCGATCCAGGACCGATGCGCTTCCCACCCGAAGATCCCGAGCCCGACCGAGAAGGCGCACGCCGCCACGCCGAGCGTCGCGCCGAGCGCGTCGAACCGCCGGCGCAGCACGAGATAGGGCAGGAAGATGCCCAGGAAAGGCTTCACGCTCATCACGAGGCCGAGGTAGACGCCGGCCTCGGCCCAGCTGCCTCGCCGCGCGCGGATCCAGGCCAGCGTCATGGGAAGAAGCAGGACGAAGGACACCTGCCCCGTCACGGCCACCGCGCCCAGCCCCGCGAAGCTCAGCAGGGCCAGGGCGGCAAGCCGACGACGCCACGGCGTGAGCACCACGCCGGCTTCACGCACGATCAGGCGGAGCGAGAGGGCCAGACAGCCCAGGCTTACGATGCCCCAGACGAGGAGCGCCCAGGGCCCCCTGAGCGGCGCCAGCGGCAACAGGATCAGGTGGAAATGGGGCGGGTTGAGATTCAGGAACTGGATGTACTGGAGGATGTTGCCGCTCATCCCGCGGACCGGGCTCAGCGTGGCCGGCCCCAGGTCGTACATGTCGCGTCCGGCGAGGAAGGCCTGGGCCGAGGCGTGGAGCTTCCCGAAATCGCTCCGGACGAGTCCCCGCTCCATCACGAGGACGAGCGCCGCGTTCCAGCCGAGCAGCGCGAGGCAGGCGACCGTGACGGCGGCGCGGCCGAGCGCCGAGACCGCTCGCGGCCGTGCTTCGGCGTTGGGGGCGGCTGTCATCGAGGATGCAGCCGCAGCGCTCCCTCGCGCGGATCGAGCGTGAAGGTGTACCGACTCAGGAACGAATTGCCGAGGAGACCGTGCAGGCCGGTGGGAAGCTCGACGACGACCGCACGTATCCCGCGCGCTTCCACTTCTCCCACCTGAACCGACGTCAGCGTGACGATCGGGCCCCGCGTGCGCCCGGCGACCCCCTGCACCTCCACGAGGGGCGTGTCGGACTCGATCGTCACCCGGGCGGCGCGGGCCACCGCGGGAGAAATCAGGGTCACGCTCGCGCCCGTGTCGAGCAGGAGCGGACCCGTCCAGGATCCATTGATGACGACCTCGGTGAGCCAGCCGCCGGGGACCTTGGTCAGGGCGATGACCGTCTCCTCGATTCGTCGGGGCCGCGGCGGCGCTCCGAGAGCGCCGATGGCGCGGAGTCCTTCCTGCGCCGCCGTCGCCACCGCCGGAGGCGGATTCAGACGCAGGGCCGCCTGGTAGGCGGTGGTGGCCTCCTGAAGGCGGCCGAGCTTGGTGAGCGCGGCGCCGCGATGGTAGTGGAGCAGCGGGTCACTGGGCGTCTGGGCCAGCGCCTGGCTGAAGAGGCGTTCGGCCTCGGCGTACTCGCCGCGCCGATAGGCCGCCTTGCCGGCCTCGTTGAGGTCGCCCGGGCCCGCCCCCAATAGCGCCACGAGCGGCAGCAGCATCAGGAGGCGCGCGCCCGCCCTACGCACCGCCGACCCCCCTCGCACTCTCGAACCGCGGAATGACGCGGAACTCCTGCCGGAGCGACTCGAGGGACTCGCCGATCTGCGCGATGCGCTCGTGCTCCGCGTTTCCGAGAAACCGGGCCGCGTGCTCCAGATAGGTGATCTTCCGCGGCTCGATGCTCATGAGCCGCGCCGCCGTCGCGTCGACCGCCACGAGATCGTCGCCGAAGATGAGGGCGCCGCACCGCTTGGGGTCGCCCTGGATCGGGCCGTTGCCCTCCATGCCGACGATGCCGTCGACGATGGCGAACTGGGGCGCGGGCAGCGAGCTGTTGATGTCGACGACACTCTCGTGGATCCCCGCCCAGTGTAGGACGTTCTTCGGCCAGCCGTAGACCATGCCCGGCACGATCCCGAACATGTTCTTGAGCGAGAGCGTCACCCCCGCCCAGTGATGAGTCTTCAACTTGGGCATGGAGACGATCAGATCCGCGCCGAGTATGGTCTCGGGCAGATGGAGTCGGCCGAGCTCGGTGAAGCGGCTGCGCAGGGTCACCGACCGCACGTCGTCGTGGTTGAGGTCGATGTAGCGGGCGCCCAGATCGGTGAGCGTGCGGAAGAGCCCGGAGGCGGCCACCAGGTGCTCGGTGTCGCGCCGGTGACCCGGACCCTCCGCGACCACCACCTCGCGGGCGCCCAGGCGGCGAAAGGCCTCCACCGCGGCCGCGATCACCGCCGGGTGGGTGTTGATCACGCCGGCCGGGTCGAACTCGACCAGGTTCGGCTTGAGCACGACCTTCCGCCCCGCCACCGCCACGGGGAAATGGCGTATGCCCTGGAGCACCACGTCGGCCAGCGGCACCGTATAGTCCCGGGCCGGCAGAATGGCGACGCGCGAGCGATCGGCCTTTCGATACGCGGCGCGATCCCAGCTCGGCGTCCGGCTGCAGCCGGCCGCCACTGGCACCGCGGCGGCGGCGCCCAGGAAGCGACGGCGCGACATCGAGACCTTCATAGCCCGAACACCGCCTCGGGCGCGCCCGTGGCGATCGACGCCAGCGCCAGGGTCCGGGTGGAACCCAGAAACCCAGTCCGCGCATAGCTCTGCGCGAGCCGCCCGCGCTCGGCGGCGCTATCCTGACCGTGCACGGCGAGATAGGCGATCGCCCAGCTCAGCGCGAAGCCCGAATCGAGCTCCGAGCGCATGCGGCGCATCGCCTCGCTGCTCGTGCGATGGGCGGGCGCGTCGCGGCGGTCCTGCAGCCCGACCAGCGCGATCGCCGTGACCTCCGGGTAAGGCGGCACGCTCACCCCGTACACGTTCGTGTTCCCATAGTTCCAACCGCCGCCCTCGCACACGCGATCGAAGAGCATCGACTCGCCTTCGCGGATACGCGCGTCGACATCGGGCCCCGAGAGCACGCTGCGCCCCTTCTTGAGCGCGAGCAGCGCATAGGCCGTGGGCTCCACCCAGCTGAAGGCCTCGGGATTCCAGGACCAGCCCTTGAGCGTGGGATCCATCCGGACGGGCAGCGCCGAGGGCCAGAGGCGATAGAGTGCACGGATGAGCCAGCCCGGGTCGATGCCGCCATGCCCGACGAGCCAGCGGAGGCCGCCGGCCGCCCGCTCGCGCAGCTCGGGCCGGCTCAGCACCGCGAGCACGGCCAAGGGCGTCGGCCACGTGCTCTCATCCTGCCCCGTACCGAGCGGCCAGCCCCCGTCCGGCCGTTGATGGGCCACCAGCCAGTCGAGTCCCCGGCGCTGCGCCGAGACCGCGGCGGGATTGGAGTCCTTCGCGAGCGCCAGGACTGCGAGGGCTGTCGCCTCGGTGTTGCTCCGCTTGCCGGGCTCGGCGCCCCATCCACCATCCCCGTCCTGCGCAGCAAGGAGCGCCGCGATCAGCGGAGGTCGGTCTTTCGCTCGGTCCACGTGATGCCTTCCGGAACGCGGAACTTCGTCACGGTCTCGGCGCTCTCGCTCCGCCCCGAGAACCAGTCGTCCTGCTCCCAGAGAATACCGTGGGGCAAGAGCACCTTGGCCATGACCGCGCGGCCCGAGCCCTGGAGGGGCACGGGCTTGAGCATGTGCGGAATCAGGATGCCGCCGATATTGAGATAGAGGACAGGTTGCGCGGCGCCCGCGGGCTGGGGCGTGCGATAGCGGAGGACGAACGTGTAGACGCCCGGTTTGAGATTGCGGAGGTAGTACACCTCGGGGCGCCCGCCGCCCGGTGCCGGGCCGCCGCTCTTCAACACGAGCGGTTGAGTCGGGACATCGACCCTCGAGGACATGCCGCGATAAGTGCCGGTGATCTCCACTTGATCGCCGTCGAGAAGCGGCGGCCAGTCGACCACGAGGATCCCCATCGACCCGGTCGGCGCTTCAGCGTAGACCGTGACGGCCTCGCTGCGCTGCTTGGTGCCGTCCGCCGCCGTGCCCTCGGCCCAGATCTTCAGCGTGGGATCCGTCGCGGGAGCGATGTGACGGAAGCGGCCCTCGCGGACCGGCACCACCGTCTGGCGACCGTTCACCACGACCGACAGGCTGCCGATCGACTTATCCTCCGCCCTGCCCTCCACCACCACGAAGGGCGGATCGTCGGGCGAGAGCCTCGCGCCGTCCGTCGGGCTGAGCAGCACGATGCGGCCCTTCGGGGCCTGGGGCGGCACGTACTCCACCGTGACCGAATCCTCCGTCTCGGCTCCATCCGGCCCAGTCGCCACCACGCGCACCCGATTCAACCCGGGGGTCAATGCCACCGATGCGGAGAAGCTCTGCTCGGTCACCGTGACGGGCTGCGGGCTCCCGTTGACGTAGAGCGTGAACTGCTCCGGCGCCGGACCGATGATGCGTCCTGCCATCGGCTCGACGGCACGGTCCGTAATGCGGTGGCGGGCGCCGTGGAACTGGACGATGGCGCGCGCGAGACCGACTCCCACGGGCGAGCCCACCGGCGCGCTCGGCGGCGTGCGCTGCGCGGATTGCTCGCGCGCTTCGGCAGACCCGGATCGTCCGGCCGACGCCCCTCCAGCCGGCCCGGCCGGAGCGAA
>DATJFY010000100.1:0-86341 GCA_035495415.1 Verrucomicrobiia bacterium | reverse complement strand
GGGGTCGATCACGCCCATGAGGATGCAGGGGGCGCCTTTGAGGAGATCGGCGAAGGGCTGCACGAAGCCGATGGTGCCGCCCGCGCCGACCATCGCCGTCTCCTTGCCGAAGCCCGCCTTGAGGGCCGCGCGCGCCGCTTCGAAGGCCGGACCTTCGGGATCGGTGGTCCACCACGGGCTGGTGCCGGTCACGGTGGCGCGCACCTTCATCCCGAATGGGGGCTTCGCGGTGAGCTTCTTGACGATGAGCCGGCCCGCCTCGCGCGCGTCCATCCCGGGGACGGTTCGAAGCGACAGGCGCGCTTTGGCCGCCTCGATGATCTGGTTGGAGGAGCCGAGGAAGGGGCGCGCCTCCAGCGCGATCACGGTGAGGGCCGGCCGGGTCCACATCCGCTCGAGCAGCGAGTACTTCTTCTCGCCCCAGAGCTGGACGCCGGGAAGCATGCCCGAGTCCTTCTTGAACTTGCCCTCCGCGAGCGGGAGCTTACGCAGACGGGCGAGCTGCTTGGCGCTGGGCCGGGCGACGTTCCTGTAGAGGCCCGGCACGTTAAGCGCGCCGTCTCTGGTGCGCAGGTCCGCGATCATCGCGCAGAGGATCTGCACGGGGTCGGGCACGGGACCGCTGTAGCCCGAGTGCAGCGGCTGGTGCAGGCCCTGCACCTCGACATCCACCTGGCAGATGCCGCGGAGCTGATACGTCAGCGCGGGATGGCCGACGTCGTAGTTCCCGGTGTCGGTCAGCACGATGAAGTCCGCGGCCATTTTCGCCTTGTGGTGCTCGAGGAAGCGGCCGAGGTTCATCGAGCCGATCTCTTCCTCGCCCTCGATGATGAACTTCACGTTCAGCGGCAGCGTCTTCGCCGCGCGGAGGTAGGAGCCGACGGCGGCCACGTGTGCCATGACCCCGCCCTTGTCGTCCGCGGTGCCGCGGCCGTAGAGGCGCCCGTCGCGCTCGGTGGGCTCGAAGGCCGGCGAGAGCCACTTCTCCGCGCGGCCCGGCGGCTGCACGTCGTGATGGCCGTAGAGCAGCACGGTGGGCGCCCCCGGCCGGCGCAGCCAGTCGCCGTAGACGTAGGGATGCACGCCGGGGATCTCCAGCACCTCCACGTGCTCCACGCCGGCGTCGCGGAGGGTCTGCGCCACCGCCTGCGCGGAGCGGCGCACCTCGTCGGGCGGAAAGCCTGCGGCGGACATGCTGGGGATGCGGCAGAGATCGACCAGCGCCCGCTTCCAGTGATCGAGCCGCGCGTCGAGGTCGCCAAGGGCCTCGCGAACCATTCCGTTGGTGACCACGCTCACCCCTTTACCATTGCCCGCAGCGCCGTGCCCTCGGCCTTGAACCATTCCATGAGGATCCCCACGTCCCAGCCCATGCAGAAGTGGCGCACACCCATGTCGAGATAGGACCGCGCCTGCTCCGGACGGTCAATCTCCACGCGCGGCGCTACCCCCAGGCGCAGCGCCGTCTTGATCACGTGCATCTCCGCCTCCCTCACGCGCGGGTGCTCCCACTGGCCGGGGATGCCGATGCTCAGCGAGTAGTCGGCCGGCCCGAACTGCACCATGTCCACGCCCTTCACCGACAGCATGGCCTCCACGTTGTCCACCGCGGAAGCCTTCTCGATCATGACCGCGACGACCACGTCCTCCAGGGCCTGCACGAAGGCCGGCGACCCCACGTCCATCACGTAGCCCACGTCTCGCCGCATGCCCACGCCGTGGATGCCGCCCGTCGCGGGCGTCTCGGCCCGCACCGCGCGTACGCACTCGCGCACGTCCTCGACCGTGCGCGGGTCCGCGAAGAGCACGTTCTGGATACCCGAGCCGATCGCGCGCACCGCGAGATAGGTCCGGGGCTGCTGCTCGATTTTCATCATCGCCGTCATGTGGGGGAAAGTGTCGACCGCGCGGGCGAGGTTCTCCAGCGCGAAGAGGTCGTAGGGCGCGTACTCGCCCACGAACTCGACGTAGTCGAAGAGACCGGAGTGCCCGACCAGCTCGGCCACCGCCGGCCACGCGGTGTGAATGTGGGTCCCGAAGGTGGGCTGGCCGGCTCGAAGCAGCTCACGGAGTCGATTGGGGCGCATGGTGGACGCCACCCTAGGGCGCGGCGCGCCGCCCTGTCAAGCCGAGCCCCGCCGGCGGGCGAGGAGGTCGCGCGCGATTGTCAGCCGCAGGACCTCCGTCGTGCCTTCGGCGATGCGCCAGGAGCGAATGCGGCAATAGAGCCGCGCGAGAGGATGGCTCTCGACGACCGCGGCGCCGCCGCTCAGCTGGATGGCGCGGTCCACGATGCGCGCGACCGCCTCGGTGGCCAGGGCCTTGGCCATCGTGATCTCGGCGCCCGCAGAGTCCCCGCTCTCCGCCCGGCGGGCCGCCGTATAAGCAACCGAGCGCGCGGCATAGAGATCCATGGCGCTGTCGGCGAGCATGGCCTGCACCCCTTCGCGGTCCGCCAGGGGCGTCCCGCTTCGATGCGGACGGTCCACCTGGCCGAGCGTCCAGTCCAGCGTCCACGCGCCCGCGCCGCACGCCGTGGCCGCCATGCGGAGCCGCGTCGCCACGATGTCCTCGAGGGCCCGCGGCACGCCCTGCCCCACCTCGCCGATCATATCGGCCGCGCTCACCACGACGTCGCGCAGCTCGAACTCGCCGTGCACGGCGCCGTCCAGGGTCTCGAGGGTGCGGCGTAGCGTCACGCCGGGCGCCGTTTTCGGGACGACGAAGACGGCCGTCCCGCCCCGGTCGCCATCGGCGACGCGCGCCACCGTGAGCAACAGGTCGGCGGCGGGCCCGTCGGTGACGAACGACTTGACCCCGCTGATCCGGAAGGCCTCGCCCGCGCGTGTGGCCGTGGTCCGCGGGCCCTCGCGCGCGTCGGTGAAGGCGAACGCCGCAGCCAGCTCACCCCGCAGCACCGGCAGGAGGAAGCGCTCGCGCTGCGCGGGGGTGCCATGACGCAGGAGACCACCCGAGCCGCCGATGACCAGTCCGCCGAGCACGGCCCCGGACGCCGCGATGGCCTCGTGTAGCGCGAGCCGCCCCAGAGGGCCGAGCCCGCCCCCGCCGAGCTCCACCGGCTGGGCCAGGCGGAAGAGCCCCGCTGCCTCGGCGCGCGTCCGCACCCAGCGGCGCAGCGCGGGCGTGGCGTGGCCCTCGGTCGCCACGCCCTCTCGGCGCTCGGCCGGCAGCAGCTCCTCCAGGAGGAACGACCGCGCGCGCTGCCGGAGCGTCTCGAGGGGCGCGGGCAGCGGATCGGGCGGGAGCACCTCGGGCGCGGTCAGGCCTCGCCCCTCAGCGCGCGGGCGAGCTGAGCCAGGTGATTTTCGTCGTGCCAGGCCATGACGCCGAGGAAATCGTCGACGGTGCGCCGCCCGCGGGAATCCATCTGGTGCCCGGCGCGGGCCCAGTCCGCCTCGGCGCGCATGGCGAAAAATGTGAGCGTTGCGTCGCGGTGCCGGTGAAAGGCCTCGAGGGCGCCCGCCAGCGACTGCTCGAGATATCGGCGCTCGGCCGCGATCTGGTTGGGGTTGACGGTGGGAAATCGCGGCTCATCCGTGGCCATGATCTGGCGCAGCCGGTCCAGGAACGACGCCTCGGAGTCCCGCAGATGGCACAGGATCTCGATGGGCGCCCAGTTCTTCTCGTCCGGCCGGCGCGTGAGCGCCGCGGGATCCACGCCGCGGAAGGCCGCGGCCACATCACCCGGGGTGCGGCCGAGCCGGGCGAGCCGTTCGGCGCGCGGGCGCCGGGCCCATTCCTCGAGGGGAGTCACCGGGGCAGTATACGTCTCCCCGCCTCAGCGCGGCCGGCTCGCGAGCCGAGGCGCGCGCCCGGCGACCAGGCGCACTTTGCGCGGCGCGGCTGCCCAGATCGCGCCCGCCGAGATCACGCAGAGGACGATCCCCACCCAGAACGCGACCACGTACGTGCCGGTGCGATCGTGGAGCCACCCCGCCACCCAGGGCCCCGCCCCCGAGCCAAGCCCGGTCGCCAGCGAGAGCGTGCCGAATATGCGGCCGTAGTGGCGGCCCTGAAACAGCTCGGCCGGGATGGCGGCGAAGACCGACGCCATGCCATAGCCCAGAAGCCCCTGCGTGAGCACCATGGCCCAGAGGAGCGGCGTCGTGGGCGAGGCACGCATGGCGAGGAGGATGACGAAGCAGAGGACGAAGCCCGCGCAGCCGAGCGACCAGACGACTTCCCGGCCCCAGCGGTCGGACAGGTAGCCGAGGGCGATTTGTCCGGCGACCCCCGCCAGCGCAACGAGGCCGAGCGCGTAGGCCGCCGGCTCCGGGTGGAACCCGATGTCGATCAGATAGCGGGTCTGATGCACCTGGATCTCGTACCAGGCGAAGAGGGCGGTGAAGAACCCGACGAACGCCCACCAGAAGCGCGTGGTGCGCACGGCACGGCCGAGCGTCCAGTCGGTCGCGGCCCAGACCGGATCGACGACATTGGTCGGCCGCGCGGCCGCGGCGCCCGCCGGTGCATGCCGATCGCCGTCCGGGAGCAGGCCCATGTCCTCCGGCCGCCGCCGGGGCAAGAGCGCGTTGATCGGCACCAGTGCTCCGAACATGACGATCGAGAGCCCAAGACAAGCGGCGCGCCAGCCGCGGGTGCTGATGAGGTGCTGCGCCCAAGGCAGCAACACGATGGAGCCGATCCCCACCCCGGAGAACGCGATGCCGAGCGCGAGCCCGCGCCGCCGCACGAACCAGTTGGGCATGAAGAGGCCGTGCCCGGTGTAGCCCAGGCACAGGCTGCCGCCGGAGACGAGAAAGCCCAGCGTCACGTAGAGGTGCCACGGCCGCGAGATGAGCGTGGCGAGGGCGAGTCCCGAGCCCATCATCGCCACGCCGAGCAGGATCAAGACGCGCGCCCCGCGGCGATCCAGGAGCCAGCCGAGCCAGGGCGCGAAGGGCGTGGAGACGATGAAGCCGATCGCAAAGGCGCCCGCGGTGAGCCCGCGGTCCCAGCCGAACTCGTCGAGGATGGGCGGGAACAGGAGCGAGAAGGCGGTGCGGGCATTGACGCCCACACCCATCGTGACGAAGGCGCAGGCGACGATCACCCAGCCGTAGAAGAACGGAACCCGCACTGAAGCGCCGGGCCGCCCTACCGCCGGTCGTAGCCGAAGAACCCGCCCTTCGGACGCGCGTGCGCGTGGAAATGGTCGGGGATGTTCCGCATGTGATCGTCCACCCAGTACTCACCGACACGCTGCGTCGCCACCTCGCCGAGACGGGCTAGCATGTGGGCGCGCGCCTCGGAGGGCGGCTGGGTGCCGTGACGCCGCCACACCACCATGGGCGTCTCGCACACGTCGCACTCGGCGATCCAGCACACGTCGTCCTCGTGATACCAGGGCGTGATCTTCTTGGCCCGGCACAGGTCGCAGCCGGCGACCTTGCCGTCGTCAGGCGGCGGCGGTGGAGCGGACGCCATGGCGCCTCACCTGGACCACGGTGGTGATCGTGAGCAGCATGAACACCGCCGCGACCACGAAGACCGCGCGCGGCTCGCCGCGGTCGAGCAGCCAGCCGAAGAGCAGCGGCGTGAGCGAGGAGCCGAGATCGAGGCCGGAGTAGACGAAGCCGTAGACTTTGCCCGAGGCGCCGCGCGGCGTCGCCTTGCGCACCAGCATGTCGCGCGAGGGCGTGGTCATGCCGAGGGCGAATCCCGCCACCGCCATCAGCACCGGGAGCGCGGGCAGCGCAAGCGCTCCGCTTGCCAGCGTGAGGGTCAACGCCGCGCCCGCGCTCAATCCGTACGCAGCCACGAGATCGTGACGGCGCGTGTGGTCGGCGAGGAACGCGCCCACGAGCACGCCGCCCGAGCTGCCGAGGAGGAATGCCGTGAGCGCGCCGGTGGCGACGGCCAGAGGCGCCTGGTAGAGGGTCACGAGCGTCGTCACCGAGAAGGTCTGCAAGCCGATCAGCGCGGTCGCGAGCAAGGCGAAGTAGGCGAAGGCGGCGAGCACCGGCGCCACCATGAGAAGGCGGAGGTCGGCGGCGAGCCCCCCGCCCTCGCCCGCCGCGCGCCGCGGGGTCGCCGCCCGGTCGTCGGCCAGCGAGTCGGACTGGGTGGAGAGGAGCAGGGCCAGCGCCACGCCGATCCCGCCCACCGTGACGAGGGCGGTGCGCCAGGAGCTGTGCGCGGCGAGCGTCACGACGACCACCGGCGCGGCCGTCCAGCCGAGATTGCCGCAGATCGAGTGCACGCCGTAGGCACGGCCGAGACGGCGCGCGTCCACCGAGGCGTTGAAAATGGAGTAGTCGGCGGGATGGAAGACGCTGTTGCCGAGCCCAGCCAGCACCGCGATGGGCAAGAGCGCCCAGTACGTCGGCGCCATCCCGGCGGCGGCAACCGCGCCCGCGAAGAGGCACATTCCCGTGATGAGCACGCGCGCGGCGCCGAAGCGATCCACCAGGAAGCCCGAGATGGTTTGCCCGATGCCCGACGAGGCGTACATCAAGCTCACCACGAAGCCCAGGGCCACGTAGGGCACGCCGAACGTCTCCTTGATGAGCGGAAAGAGCGGCGGCAGTGCGAGCTGGAAGAAGTGACTGAAGAAGTGCGCCGAGCCTACCAGACCGATGATGCGAGCATCACGCTTCAGCGTGCCTGCGGTCGTATCGAGCATACCGCCCACCATGCCATCTGGCCGCGGCGGCGTCAAACTCCTGTGGTACGATTCGGGCCTCACCCGCCGTCAAGGAGGCCTTCATGCCCGTTCAGCACGTGGGGCGCCCGATCAAGCGCATCGAGGATCCCAAGCTCATCACCGGCAGCGATTCCTACGTGAACGACTTCAAGTTCACCGGCGCGCTCCATCTCGCCTTCGTACGCAGCCCGCACGCCCACGCCACCATCCGCCGCATCGACACCGCCGCCGCGCGCGCGGTGCCCGGCGTGGTGGCGGTCTTCACGGGCGCCGATCTCAACGCCGAAGTCGGCGTGATCCACACCCCGCTGCCGCCCGAGATGTTCGCGAGCATGAACCGCCAGGGCCACACCCTGCTCGCCGAGGGCCGCGTGCGGCACGTGGGCGAGCCGGTGGCGGTCGTGGCGGCGGAGAGTCCCGCAGCCGCGGTGGACGGCGCCGACGCGGTCGTGGTGGACTACGATCCGCTTCCGGTGGTGGTGGACGCGGCCGACGCGCTCAAGCCGGGCGCGCCGCTCCTCTACCCGGAGTCCAAGACCAATCTCGGCGTCAGCCTCAAGGCCGAGTCCGGCGACGTGGACGGCGCCTTCACGAAGGCGGACGTGGTGGTGGACATGCACATGTTCAACCAGCGCGTGCTGCCGGTGTGCATGGAGCCTCGCGCGTGCAGCGCGGCATGGGACGAGAAGACGCAGAAGATGGTCATGTACGGCGACACGCAGATCCCGCACACCATGCGGAACCAGATCGCCGAGCGGCTCAAGCTCCAGCCCGATCAGATCCATCTCATGACCGGCCGCGTGGGCGGCGGCTTCGGGGCCAAGGTGCCCGTCTACCAGGAAGACACCATCGTGCCGCTGCTCGCGCGGCGCCTGAAGCGCCCGGTGAAGTGGAACGCGACGCGGCGCGAGGATCTGCAGGCCACCGGGCACGGACGCGACATGCGCATCCACCTACGCCTGGCCGCCGACAAGACTGGACGCATCCTCGGGCTCGAGGCGCGCATCACCGGCAATGCCGGCTATTGCCTCTATCACGTCGGCTGCCTCCTCCCCGTGCTGTGCGGACAGATGATCACCGGCTGCTACGACATCCAGACCGCGCGCGTGGACATCCAGGTGGCGTTCACCAACACCATGGGCACGGTGCCCTATCGCGGCGCCGGGCGTCCCGAGGCCGCCTACTTCATCGAGCGGGCCATGGACTCGCTCGCGGCCAAGCTCGGCGTGGATCCGGCCGACGTGCGGCGGCGCAACTTCATCCCGCCCGATCGCTTCCCGTACCAGACCATCATGGGCAACTCGTACGACTCGGGCGAGTACACCCGGGCGCTCGACCACGCCCTCGCCACGGCCGGCTACCCCGAGCTTCGCCGCGAGCAGCAGGCGGCGCGGGCCCAGGGCCGGCTCGTGGGCATCGGCCTGGCCTCGTACGTGGAGATCTGCGGCTTCGAGGACGACGAGACCTCCGACGTCATCGTGGCGGACGACGGCAAGGTGACGGTACTGACCGGCGCCGCCTCCCACGGTCAGGGTCACGAGACCGCCTTCGCGCAGCTCGTGGCGGATGAGCTTCAGGTCCCCATCGCGGACGTGACGGTCATCCACGGCGACACCGTGAAGGTACGGAGCGGCGTGGGGACCTTCGGCAGCCGCTCCATCGCCAAGGGCGGCATGCACGCCCTCGCCAACTCCGTGAAGGTGCGCGAGGCGGCGCTGCAGACGGCGGCGGGGCTACTCGAGGCGGCGGTCGCCGACATCGTGCACGCCGACGGCAAGTTCTCCGTGCGCGGCGTGCCCGACCGCTCCGTGACCTGGAAGCAGGTGGCCGCGGCCTCCAAGGGCGCGCTCACCTCCTGCGGGGACATCAAGGGCAATGGCACGCTCTTCCCCTTCGGCACGCACGTGGCCATGGTCGAGGTGGACCGCGAGAGCGGCAAGCCGCGCATCCTGAAGTACTTCTCCATCGATGACGCGGGCTTCCTCGTGAACCCCCTGCTCGTGCAGGGGCAGGTGCACGGCGGGCTCGCCCAGGGCATCGGGCAGGCCCTCTGGGAGGAGGCCGCGTTCGACGAGTCGGGCCAGCTCCTGTCCTCGACCTTGATGGACTATGCGCTGCCCAAGACCGACGATCTCATCTCGTTCGTGAACGACCACACCCGGACGGACTCGCCGCGTACCACGCTGGGTGTGAAGGGGATCGGCGAGGCGGCCACCATCGGCTCCACGCCGGCGATCGCCAACGCCGTGGTGGACGCGCTGCGGCCGCTGGGCATCGAGCACGTGGAGATTCCGCTGACCCCGCAGAAGGTGTGGGCCGCCGTCCAGGCGGCGCCCAAGAAGTGAGCGACGAGACGCTCGCCCAGGTGCGCCGGGCCCTCGACGGGCTCGGCGTGCCGTACGAGATCGTCGACATCGACCCCGCCTTCGCCGACACCGCGGCCTTCTGCGAGAAGTACGGCTACGGCCTCGATGTGAGCGGCAACACCATCATCGTGGCCTCGAAGAAGGAGCCGAAGCAGTTCGCCGCCTGCCTGGTGCTGGCCAACACGCGGCTCGACGTGAACCACACCGTGAAGCGCCTCATGGGGGCGTCACGCGTGTCCTTCGCCTCGGCGGAGGAGACCATGGCGCTCACCGGCATGCAGATCGGCGGCGTGACCGTGCTCGCCCTTCCCGCCAATCTCCCCGTCTACGTGGACGACCGGATCATGGCCCTGCCCTGGATGATCCTGGGCGCGGGCACCCGCGCCGCCAAGGTGAAGGTGTCGCCCCGGGTGCTGGAGCGTCTGTCCGGCTTCCAGGCCGTATCCGGCCTGGCCCAGCCCCTTCCCCCGCCCGGCCCGTCCGCCTGATCCACGGCCCTCGAGTTCCTTGCCCCGGCGTGGTGTTTCGCCTAGCCTAGCGGCAACCGTGACTCCTACGCGGCACTCATGAAGGGGAGGAAGAAGCCGGCCAAGCGCCCCTTGCGCCCCAGAAAGGTCGGCCATTCCAGAGCCGTTTCCAGGAACGGTCGGGGCCCGACCCCTCCCCCATCCGCCGATGGGCGCCTGGCCGATGGGCGCCTCGAAGAGGCGCTCGCCCAGCAGGCCGCCACCGCCGACATCCTGCGCATCATCGCGACATTGCGCGACGATGCGCAACCCGTGTTCGACGCCATCGCGGAGAGTGCCGCGCGCCTGTGCGCGTCGTACGATGCCGCGATCTACCGCGTGCAGGGTGACCGCGCGGCGCTGGTCGCCCAGCATGGACCTATCGTGCTGGGGCCGGTCGGGGAGTTCTCGCTACCCGTTCAGGGCACGCTCGTGGGGCACGTAATCCGCGCGCGACGCCCCGTTCAGGTGGTCGACGTACAGGCCACAGGACGTCGCTACCCCGTGACCACCGAGGCCACAAGGCGTGCCGGCGTACGCACGATCCTATGTGTGCCGCTCGTGCTGAACGGAGTCGCCTTGGGAGCACTCGCGCTCCGCCGCACCGAGGTGCAGCGCTTCACCGCTCGGCAGATCGCGTTACTGCGCACCTTCGCCGACCAAGCCGTGATCGCGATCGAGAACGTCCGACTGTTCCAGGAGCTGGGCGCACGGAACCGAGATCTCACCGAGACCCTGGAGCAGCAGACGGCCACCGGCGAGATCCTGGAAGTCATCTCCGGCTCGCCCACCGATGTGCAGCCGGTGTTCGATGCGGTGGCGAGCAGCGCGGCCCGCTTGTGCGATGCGTTCGATTCCGCCATTTTCCGCCGAGACGGCGACCAGCTCCTGCTCGTGGCTCACCACGGGCCCATTCTCGTGGGACGGGTGGGAGAGTTCTCTCTCCCGTTGGTACGCGGAACCGCGGCGGGCCGCACCGTGCTCGATGGCCGCACCATTCACGTCGCCGACATGCAGCGGGAGGCGATCGAGTTTCCCGAGAGCGCCGACAATGCGACACACATGGGCTTCCGCGCGATCCTCAGCGTGCCCCTGATGCGCGACGGGCTTGCCATCGGCACGATACAACTGCGGCGGACCGATGCTCGCGCCTTCTCCGAGCGGCAGGTGGCCCTGCTCCAGACTTTCGCCAGCCAGGCCGTCATCGCCATCGAGAACACCCGGCTCTTCACCGAGCTGGATGCCCGCAACCGCGATCTCACCGAGACCCTGGATCAGCAAACCGCGACGGGCGAGATCCTGCGCGCGATCTCCGGCTCGCCCACCGACGTGCAGCCGGTGTTCGACGCCATCGCCCGTAGCGCCCGGCGGCTGTGCAGCGCCGAGTTCTGCCAGGTCTTCCGGGTGGAGGAGGACCTGCTCCACAACGTGGCCAATGACGGCCAGAACGCCGAGGGGCTGGCCGCCATTCGCGCGACGTTTCCCCGGCCGGTCAGCGACGACAGCGCGGCGGGACGAGCCGTGGTCGCCGCTGCCGTCGCTCATATTCCCGACGTGCAAGCCGAACCAGGCTACGGCGCCATGCGGGCGACCGCCCAGCGAGTCGGGTTTCAGAGCATCATCGCCGTACCCATTCTGCGCGACGGCGTCCCCATCGGCTCCATCGCCGTGGGCCGCGCCCAGACCGGCCGCTTCCCGGAACGGCAGATCGAGCTGCTCAAGACCTTCGCGGACCAGGCCGTCATCGCCATCGAGAACGTGCGGCTCTTCACCGAGCTGGAGGTCCGCAACCGCGACCTCACCGAGACGCTCGAGCAGCAGACCGCCACCGGCGAAATCCTCCGCGTCATCTCCAGCTCACCCACCGACGCACAGCCGGTGTTCGACACGATCGCCGACGCCGCGAGTCGTCTCTGCGCCGCGCGCTGCTTCGTCTTCCGCTTCGACGGAGAGAAGCTTCACTTCGTGGCCCAGCGCGGCCTGGCCCCCGAACAGGTCGAGCCCGTGCGAAGCGCGTGGCCGAGAACCGCCACCCGCGGCACCGCGGCCGGCCGCGCCGTGGTCGATCGCGCCGCCGTGCACATTCCCGACGTCGCGGACGACGATGATTACGAGCTCGGGTCGGTGGCGCAGACCGGGGCCTGGCGCGCGACGGCGGCGATCCCGATGCTGCGAGATGGCGCGCCCATCGGCGCGATCTCGCTGCTGCGTTCCGAACCGGTCGCGTTCTCCGCGCGACAGATCGAGCTGCTCCGCACGTTCGCCGATCAGGCGGTCATCGCCATCGAGAATGTCCGCCTCTTCAAGGAGCTCGAGGTCCGCAACCGCGACCTGACGGTAACGCTGGAGCAGCAGACCGCCACCGGCGAGATACTCCGCGTCATCTCGAGCTCGCCCACGGACGTCCAGCCGGTGTTCGACACCATCGTGGAGCGGGCGCACCACCTCTGTGACTCGGATTCGGCGGCCCTCTTCACCTACGACGGGGCGCTGGTCCATCTCGCCGCGCTCGACCAGGCGAGCTCGGAGCAGGCCCAAGCGCTGCGGGCCGCTTACCCCATGCCGGCCACCCAAGGCCATGCGACGGGGCGCGCGATCATGTCGGGCCGTCCCGTCCACATTCCCGACGTCCGCGAAGATCCCGCCTACACCCTCGACAGCCTCCGCGGCTCGGTGGGCCTGCGCACCCTTCTGGCGGTGCCGATGATCCGCGATGGGGCCCCCATCGGGACCATCACCGTCCAGCGATGGGGCACGCCGCGACCCTTCTCCGACAACCAAATCGCCCTGCTCGAGACCTTCGCCGAGCAGGCCGTCATCGCCATCCAGAACGTGCGGCTCTTCAAGGAGCTGGAGGTCCGCAACCGCGACCTGACCCAGACCCTGGAGCAGCAGACGGCGACGAGTGAGATCTTGCGCGTGATCTCGGGTTCCCCGACGGACGTGAGCCCCGTATTCGACACGATCGTGGAGCGTGCCCGCCATCTCTGCGAGGCCGACAGCGCGTCGCTGCTTACCTACGACGGCGCGCTCGTCCATCTCGGCGCCATGGATCATACGAATCTCGAGCAGGCGGACGCGCTGCGCGCGGCCTACCCCATGCCCGCTACCCGAGGGCACGCGACGGGTCGCGCCATACTCACCGGCCTCGCGGTCCACATTCCCGACGTGAGCCAGGACCCGGAATACGCGCTGAGCGGTCTCCGGGACGCCGCCGGTCTCCGGACCTTGCTCGCGGTGCCCATGATCCGCGACGGCGCCCCCATCGGCACCATCACCGTCCAGCGGTGGGGCACACCGCGGCCGTTCTCCGACAACCAGATTGCGCTGCTCAAGACCTTCGCCGAGCAGGCGGTCATCGCGATCGAGAACGTCCGCCTGTTCAAAGAGCTGGAGGTCCGCAACAACGATCTGACGGAAACGCTGGAGCAGCAGACTGCCACCGGCGAGATCCTTCGCGTGATCTCGAGCTCGCCCACCGACGTGCAGCCGGTGTTCGACACCATCGCCCAGAGCGCCAAGCGGCTCTGCGAGGCGGAGCTGGCCCACATCTTCCGCTACGACGGGCAGCTGATCCACTTCGTGGGCCATCACGGGCTGGCCCCCGAAGGGATCGAGGCCATCCGGCGCGCCTATCCGATCGCGCCGGGCCGGACCAGCGCGGCCGCCCGGGCTATTCTCGACGGCCGCATCGAGCACATCCCCGACGTGCTCGCGGATCCCGAGTACGGCCATTCGGCCATTGCGCGCCTCGCCACCTACCGCAGCATCGTCGCCGTGCCGATGATTCGGGAGAGCCAGCCCATCGGGGCCATCGTGGTGGCCCGCCCCGTCGCCGGCCCGTTCCCCGACCGTCAGCTCGAGCTGCTCAAGACCTTCGCCGACCAGGCCGTCATCGCGATCCAGAACGTTCGGTTGTTCCAGGAGCTCGACGCGCGCACCACGGACCTCACGCGGTCGGTCGGCGAGCTCCGCGCGCTCGGCGAGGTGAGCCAAGCCGTCAGCTCCACACTCGACCTCGAGACCGTGCTCGCCACCATCGTGAGCCGGGCCGTGCAGCTGTCGGGCAGCTACAGTGGCATCGTGTATGAGTACGACGAGGCCACCGAGGCCTTCCACGCCCGCGGCTCGCATCAGATCACGCCCGACTATCTCGAGGTGCTCCGGGCGGCCCCGATTCACCTGGGCGAGGGCGCGATGGGCACGGCGGCCATCATGCAGAAGCCCGTGCAGGTCGCCGACATCCAGGACGAGCGCCAGCTCGTGGCGCCCCAGGCACGAGCACACTTGATCCGACAGGGCCTGCGCTCGCTCCTCGCGATGCCTTTGATCCGCGAGGGCCGGCTGCTTGGCGGCCTGGTCATCCTCCGGCGTGAGCCCGGTGCCTTTCCGCCCGACATGCTCGCCACGATGCAGACCTTCGCCACGCAGTCCGTGCTCGCCATCCAGAACGCGCGCCTGTTCGTGGAGATCCAGCGGCAAAAGCAGTATTCGGACGTCCTGGTGCAGTCGAGCCCGGTGGCCATCGCCACCATGGATCTGCAAGGTATGGTGGTGGGCTGGAACCCGGCGGCGGAGCGGCTGTTCGGCTACACCTCCGCCGAGGCCGTCGGCCGCAGCATGGAGGAGCTTGTGTCCACGCCGGAGATCCGCGACGAGGTGCGCGGCAACGTGGAGCGCACGCTGGCCGGCGAATGGATCCGCGACATCACGCGACGGGTCCGCAACGACGGTGCCCTGATCGACGTGGAGATCTCCTCGGTGCCCGTCATCGTGGAGGGTGCGCGCGTGGGCATGATCGCCATCTACCACGACATCACCGAGCTCCTCCAGGCACGGCGCGAAGCGGAGGCGGCCAACGAGGCCAAGAGCGCGTTCCTCGCCACCATGAGCCACGAGATCCGCACCCCCATGAACGCGGTGATCGGCATGAGCGGACTCCTCCTCAATACGAGCCTCACCGGCGAGCAGCGCGAGTACGCGGAGATCGTCCGCCAGAGCAGCGACACGCTCCTCACCGTCATCAACGACATCCTCGATTTCTCCAAGATCGAGGCGGGGCGGCTCGAGCTGGAGACGCAGCCCTTCGACCTGCGGGAGTGCGTGGAGGGCGCCCTCGACCTCGTGGCCACGCGCGCCGCCGAGAAGGGCCTCGACCTTGCCTATCTCCTCGGCGAGGGCACGCCGGGCGCCATCGTGGGCGACGTCACCCGGCTGCGCCAGGTGCTCTTGAACCTCCTCTCCAATGCGGTCAAGTTCACCGAGCGCGGCGAGGTGGTCCTGTCCGTGATGACGCGCCGGCCCGACACGGCGGGGCTTCCCGAGCTCACGTTCGCCGTGCGCGACACCGGCATCGGCATTCCCGCGGACCGGGTCGCCCGCCTCTTCCAGTCGTTCAGCCAGGTGGACGCTTCCACCACCCGGCGCTACGGGGGCACCGGGCTCGGCTTGGCCATCAGCCAGCGGCTCACCGAGTTGATGGGGGGCCATATCACGGTGACGAGCGAGGCGGGCGTGGGGAGCGAATTCCGCTTCACCCTCCGCGCCGCGTCCGCCGCCGTGCCCGTACCCACCCGCCGCGACCTCACCGGCGTGCAGCCGTCGCTGCGCGGCAAGCGGGTGCTCGTGGTGGACGACAACGCCACCAATCGCCGCATCCTCGCCTCGCATCTCGAGGTGTGGGGCATGCTCGCCCGGGTCACCGAGTCCCCCCTCGAGGCGCTCGCCTGGCTGCGGGGTGGCGAGCGCTTCGACCTCGGGATCCTGGACATGCATATGCCGGAGATGGACGGCGTGGCGCTGGCGCATGCTATCCGGGAGCGCGCGGACGGCCCGGTGACGCCCCTCATTCTCTTCACCTCGCTGGGCCGGCGCGAGGCCCGGGCGGAAGAAGAAGGATTCGCCGCCTATCTGCACAAGCCGATCAAGCCGTCCCTGCTGTTCGACGCCCTGATCTCGGTGCTGGGCGATCAACCCGTGCACGTGCCGCAGCGGGGCGCGGTGCGGGCGGAGCTCGATCCCGAGATGGGGGCGCGTCATCCGCTGCGCATCCTCCTCGCCGAGGACAACGTGGTGAATCAGAAGGTGGCCAGCCGTCTCCTGGGCCAGATGGGCTATCGGACGGACATCGCGTCCAACGGGCTCGAGGCCGTCGCGGCGGTGGAGCGACAGACGTACGATGTGGTCCTCATGGACGTGCAGATGCCCGAGATGGACGGCTTCGAAGCGTCCCGGGAGATCAATCGCCGCTGGCCGACACAGCGCCCGAGAATCGTCGCCATGACCGCCAATGCGATGGAGGGCGACCGCGAGCTCTGCGTGGCGGCGGGCATGGACGACTACGTGGCCAAGCCGATCCGAGTGGAAGAGCTGGTGGGGGCGCTGGCGCGCTGCCAGACGCGCGAGGACGCGGCGCCGCGTCCGGCCGCCGTCCTCGCCGCGCCGGCGGCCATGGCGGACGTCGTCGACCGCGCCGTCATCGACCGGCTCGGAGAGTCCATGGGTCGCGACTTCGCCGTCGAGCTCATCGACACGTTCGTGGCGGACGCGCAGGATCTGGTCGCCGCGCTGCGCCGCGCCCTCGCCGACACCGACCGTGACGGGTTCCGCCGCGCCGCCCACACCCTCAAGTCCACCGGCGAGAGCCTCGGCGCCTTCGCGCTGGCCGGCCTTGCCCGCGAGCTCGAGACCATCGGCCAGGCCGGCCGGCTGCACGAGGTGGGCAATCGCGTGGACCGCCTCGCCGACCTCTACGAGCGCGTCGCTCACGCGCTGGGAGCGATCCGACGTGACCTCAGCGCCTAGCGGCCCGCCGGGACGCCTGCTCGTCGTGGACGACAACCGCGTGAACCGTCTCTTGCTCGGGCGCGCCCTGGAGCAACTGGGCCACACCGTGACCTTTGCGGAGAACGGTCGCGCGGCGCTCGAGACGCTCAAGAAAGCGCGCGTCGATCTCGTCCTCCTCGACATCGAGATGCCCGAGATGGATGGCTATCAAGTCCTGGGCGCGCTGGCCGGCGACCCGCATCTCCGCGATATCCCCGTGGTCATGATGTCGTCGCTGGAAGAGGTCGACTCGGTCGCGCGCTGCATCGAGATGGGCGCCGAGGACTATCTGTTCAAGCCGGTGAACCCCATCCTCCTCAAGGCCCGGGTGGGCGCCAGCCTGGAGAAGAAGCGGCTGCGGGACCAGCAGCGCGAGCTGTTCCGCAAGTTCGCCACCGCGGAAGTGGCCGAGGAGCTCATGACGAGCGGGCTCACCCTGGGAGGCAAGGACGTGGAGGCGAGCGTGATGTTCTCGGACATCCGCGCGTTCACGAGCCTCACCGAGTCCCGGTCGCCCGCCGACACCATCGAGCTCTTGAACAGCTACTACACGCTGATGTTCGACGCCATCGGCGGCCACGGCGGCATCGTCAACCAGATGATGGGTGACGGGCTCATGGCCATCTTCGGCGCGCCCTTGCCCCGTCCCGATCACTGCGACCGCGCGGTGCGCGCGGCGCTCGACATGCTCGCGCTGATGGAGGGGTTCAACCAGGAGCAGATGCGGCGGGGCGGCGTCGAGATCCGCATCGGCATCGGCATCGCCGCCGGGCCCATCATCGCGGGGTTCACGGGCACCCAGCAGCGCGTCACCTACACCTGCGTGGGCGAATGCGTGAACCTCGCCGCCCATCTCGAACAGCACACCAAGGTGATCGGCCGGCCCATCCTCATCGACGAGAACACGCGCAAGGGCATCAGCGAGCGGGTGCGCGTCGAGGCGCACGGCACCGCCCAGCTCAAGACCCGGAGCCACGCGGTCGCCATCTATTCCGTGCCGCCGGGTCAGTGACCCGCGGCTTCCGCGACTGGCAGAACTGGTCGGGCTCGGTCGCCTGCCGGGCCGCCTTCTTTGCCGCTCCCACCTCGGAAGCGCACGTCGCCGACGTGGTGCGCGCGGCCGCGCGGGCCGAGCAGCCCGTGCGCGTGGCCGCCACCGGCCATTCCTTCGTGCCCCTCTGCGCCACCGAGGGGGCCTTGCTCACGCTGACCGGTCTCGTCGGCGTGATCTCCGCCGACCCAGCGGCCGGGCTCGCCACCGTGTGGGCGGGCTCCACCATCCAGCAGCTCGGCCCCCGGCTGCGCGCGCAGGGCCTGGCCATGGCGAACATGGGCGACATCGACCGGCAAGGCATCGCCGGGGCGGTGTCCACGGGCACCCACGGCACCGGGCGCGGCCTGGGCAGCATCTCGACGCAGGTGGATGGCCTGCGGCTCATCGGGGCCGAGGGGCACATCGTGGAGTGCGATGCCGCGCGGGATCCCGAGCTCTTCCACTGTGCGCGGGTCGCCCTCGGCACCCTCGGCGTGCTCACGCAGGTGCGCCTGCGCGTGCTGCCCGCCTATCGCCTCCACGAGCGGAAGTGGGAAGAGCCCTTCGACGCGTGCATGGAGGGGCTCCACGGGCACATTGCGGCCACCCGGCACTTCGAGTTCTTCTGGCGCCCCCGCACCGACCGGTGCGAGATGAAGGCGCTCCACCCGACGGAGGCTTCGCCCGCCAGTGTGGCCGGGCGCGGCGGCGAGCGCATCGGCTGGAGCGACGAGGTCCTCCCCACCGAGCGCACGGTGAAGTTCAACGAGATGGAGTTCGCGGTCCCCGAAGGGGCCGGCCCCGACTGCATCCGGGAGATCCGCACGCTCATGCGCGCCCGGCATCCCGACGTCGCGTGGCCGCTCGAGTACCGCACGCTCGCCGCCGACGAGATCCCGCTGAGCCCCGCCCATCGCCGCGCCACCGTGACCATCTCCGTGCATCAGGGGGCGGAGCTGCCCTACGCGCGGTTTTTCGCCGACGTCGAGGCCGTCTTCCGGAATCACCGCGGCCGACCGCACTGGGGCAAGCACCACACCCACACGGCGGCGGAGCTCGCCGCGCTCTATCCGGAGTGGGAACGCTTCCAGGCCGTCCGGCGCCGCGTCGACCCGCGCGGACGCTTTCTGAGCGACTACCTCAGGCGGCTCCTCGGCGCGTGAAGGTCACGCCCAGCACGGGATGCGGGCCCGCCGGCAGCGCGAGCGGCCGCGCGCTCGCGACCTCGAGGGCGAGCGGGCCCTCGTCGCCGCGCGGGTCGAGCTCCACTACGAGCCGCATCGGAGAGCCCGGCCAGCGGTAGGTCACTTCACGGCGCGCCGTGTCCTCCGCGACGCCCTGCAGGATGCCGATCCACTGCCGGTCGGCCCGCTCGCGGGAGTGCGCGCGCATCCGTAGGCCCAGCACGGTCACCGGCGGCGGCGCGCCGGGAACGCCGGGGGGCGGATCGCCGGGCCCGCCGTCGTCCCCGTGCGACTCGGCGAGCTGCACGACGATACCGAGGGCCTCCTTCGGGTGGAGGAAGGCCTCGATCCAGCGCGGGTCCGAGTCGTCGAAGCCCACCGGATTGAGGCCCGCGTCCCGGGCCCGCCCGCAGGCCGCCCGCGTGCTGGGCACCTTGAACGTCACGTGGTGGAGGCCCGGCCCTCGCTGGGCGAGGAAGCGATGGAGAAAGCCGTCGTCGCCGCGCGGCTCGAGGGCTTCGATCATGCCGCCGCCCTCGTAGCGCCACACCCCCCAGCGGAACACCGCGGAAGGCGCGCCTGCGAGGGGAATTCCGCCGAGGGCGCCCGAGAGGACCGGCGCCGCGTCGATAATGCGGGGCAGACCGATGGCGATGTGGTCGAACAGGACGCGCGCCACCCCGCTCAGACCTTCCAGGGCCGAGTGTCGAAGCCGTCCGGCAGGGGGATGAAGAGGCTGCGGCGCGGCCCCTGGATCTCGCGCGTGATGTGGCCCTGACCGGTGGTGTCGTCGGCGAGCATGATGTCCCCCGCCCCGAAGCGGCGCGTGGTCCCGTCGCCGCATTCCACCTCCACCAGGCCGGCCAGCGTGATCACGAACTGCCGCCGCGGGGCCACGTGAAAGTCGAGCGCGCCGCCCAGCGGCGTCTCGCGGAAGATCACCCCCGACGACGGCACGAGGTCGGACAGGGCGCCATAGCTGCTCGGCCTGAGGGGAATGTCGAGATCCTCGAAGTGCGAGCGCCCGTCGGCGCCGGTATAGATCCGTGCGGCTTTCATGAGCGCTCCATGATCTCGCGCATCTTCCGGAAAACGACCGCGCGCTGGCGATTGGCCTCGGGCAGCGTCGAGAGATCGACCTCGGCGACGGTGAGCCCGTAGGCGGGATAGGCGGGGATGTCCTCGTCGGCGAGGGGTTTCAGGCGATCCTTCCGCTCGAACGCGGCGTCCACGTAGGGCGCGAGCTCGCGGGCCTTCTTCTCGGCGCGCGCCGCCTCTCGGTCCCGGAACTCCGGCATGACGCCGCGGGCGAACAGCTCCAGCGCCTCGCAAATGTGCGCGTGCTGGTTCTTGCCGCCCTGCTGGATGAACACGGTCTGGTCCACTCCGGCGTCCTCGAAGCTGGCGAGGTGCGTGCGGAGCTGCGCGGGGGTGCCGATGCCCCCGGTCCCGCCGCCCATCAGCTCCATGCCCATCGCGTCGCGCACCGCCACGTACTTGTTCCAGATGTTGGTGCGGCCCGGCTTGTGCGTACCGAAGGAGTAGTGGTGCCCCAGGGCGAACTGGAAGAAGCGGAAGCCGTCGGTGCCGCGGCGCCGCGCCTCCGCTTGGTCGGGATGGCAGGAGAACGAGGTCACCATGGCGATGTTGGGGTTCACTGCGTGCCCGATCGGCACGCACTCGCGTTTGAAGGTCTCATAGTAATCGTCCACCCACTGGCGCGCCTCGGCGGGATCGATGAACGCGAAGGTCAGCGCGCCAATGCCGAGCTGGGCGGCGAGGTGGATGGTGTTGCGATTGGAGCATGCCACCCAGATGGGCGGATGGGGCTTCTGGACGGGCTTGGGCACCACGTTGCGCGCCGGCATGGAGAAGTACTTCCCCTGGAAGCCCGGATAGGGGTCCATCACCATCATGTTGGCGACCTGCTCCACCGTCTCGCGCCACATCGCCCGCCGCTCGTTGGGATCGATGCCGAACCCTTCCAGCTCGGCGCGGGATGCGGACTCGCCCGTGCCCCAGTCCACGCGGCCATTGGACACCAGGTCCAGCGTGGCGATGCGCTCGGCGACCCGGGCGGGCGGGTTGTAGCCCGGCGGCATCAGCACGATGCCGTGGCCGAGGCGGATCCGCTTCGTCCGCTGCGAGGCGGCGGCGAGGAACACCTCGGGCGCGGAGGAGTGCGAATACTCCTCGAGGAAGTGGTGCTCGACCTCCCAGGCATGGTCGATGCCGAGACGATCGGCCAGCTCCACCTGGTCGAGGGCGTCCTGGAACAGGCGCTGCTCCGCACCCTCCGTCCACGGGCGCGGTAGCTGGTGCTCGTAGAAGATGCCGAACTTCATGCACGGGCCTCCTTGTCGGCCTCGCATCGTATCATGCGCGTGCCGGCTCGGGGCGTGACGGCGAGAGAGAGCTCGGGAGGGACGGGCGGGGACAGAAGGTTGCACGGGGCGGGCCCCGGCTCTGACCCACCCCGTGCGTGGCTACGGATCAGGCAGCGCGACGCAGCGTCGGCACAGCGGCCGGATTCGACGGTAGCGACACCACGTCCGGGCGGCTCACGACGAGGTCGTATCCGGCCGGCACTCCTGCCGCGACTGCGGACCAGGTGCGCTCGACCATCCAGTCGTAGCCCGTCGGAGCGCTGAGCACCACGCGCCCATGCTGGGTGAATGTCGGCGCGCTCACGTCCACCGTGACGAACGCCTCTCCGCCCAGACGCTGACGAACCGCCGACCGCGCGCGAGCCGCCACCTGATCGGCCGCCTCGCGCCGCCGGTCAAGCCGGACCGCGAGCACCAACGGCAAGGCCACGATCCCGATCACGACCAACCCTACCAGTACGGCTCCCATGATGGTTTACCTCCACCCATTCAGATGGGCCGCCGTCCTGGAGGGATTCCTCTGGAAGTACGAGCAAAATCGGGCGATTTGCCCGAAAACTCCACGGAATCGGTGGGGCCTGGGTGGTCCTCTAAAGACCCAGAAGAAAGGAGGACGAGACATGGCAAAGCGAATTCTGGTCCCGCTCGACCGGAGCGAGCGTGCCGAGGCCGTCCTGCCCATCGTCGCCGATATCGCCCGCAGCAGCGGGGGCTCCGTGCGCCTCATCAATGTCGCGCGAGTGCCCGAGCAAAAGTTCGGTGACTACGGGCGGGTCGTCGCGTACGAGAGTCAGGAGATCGAGCGCGTGACGTACAGCCGGCTCGATTACCTGCGCGGCGCCGAGGGGCAGCTGAACGGCGTGCCAGTGGAGTCCGTGGTGCGCTTCGGCGATCCCGCGGAAGAGATCGCCCACGAGGCGGAAGCCTACGGCGCCGATCTGATCGCGGTGACCGCGCCGCGGCGTGGCTGGCTCCGCCGCCTCTACGGCAGCCTGGCCAACACGCTCCGACGCAAGATGACGGTCCCGCTGCTCGTGCTCGCGGAGTCCTGAGGAACGGCGATCCGGGCGCGACTACTTGGTCGCGCTCGGGTCGGTTCCCAGGGTGAAGAAGGCCGGCCCCAGACCGCCGAGCTCTACGCGCACGCGCCACGGCGCCGGACCGATCTGGTCGAGAGCGAAGTAGGCCACCGTGTTCCCCTCGGCGACAGGGTCGCCCACCGGGAACGTCGTCCCGAATCCAACACCGGTTCCCACAGACGTCCCGCCCCCGCCGTACGATGAGCGGCCCGCGCCGATTCCGAAACTCACCCCGCTCCCGCTGTTGCTGTAATAGCCGGGGAATTCAATGGTCTGCGGACGGATCGCGGTGCCATCGGCCTTGAGGATCTGGATGTCGTGGAGTCGTGTGCCACGCGTATCGACCTCCACCCGCACGCGATCCACCAGCACGGTGTAATCAGCGGAGACGGGCGCGCCGACCCCCGGCGCGTCGGGCTTGTAGCGGAGCGTCGATGAGGCGCAGCCCGCCAGCAGTAGGGCACCACCGAGCAGAGCGGTCACGCGGCGAGATGACATGGCGTGATTCTACCGCGCGCGGGAACGCGCCACGACACGCCATGGGTCATGTACCCATGTGTGATGAGTACACCCCACGGCGGACACGCGCTATGATCGCGGACATGGTGTCGCCTGAGCGACGGGCCTTCCTGAAGGGCGTCGCCGCGCTCGCCGCCACCGCCTCGATCACACGGCCGCGCCCCGCGTGGGCGCAGGCGCGGCCGCGCTTCACGGATCATCCGTTCAAGCTGGGCGTGACCTCGGGTGATCCGCTGCCCGACGGCATGGTGCTGTGGACACGGCTGGCCCCCGATCCCCTTCGCGGCGGTGGCATGCCGGCCGAGCCGGTGATCGTTCAGTGGGAGGTCGCGGAGGACGAGGGCATGAAGCGCGTCGCGCGGAAGGGCTCCACGGTCGCCTCGCCCGACCTCGCCCACTCCGTGCACGTCGAGGTGGACGGGCTCAAGCCCGGACGCTGGTACTGGTACCGCTTCCATGCCGGCCCCGAGTCCTCGCCGATCGGCCGCACGCGTACCGCGCCCGCGCCGGGTACGCCGCCCGAGCGCCTCCGCTTCGCGTTCGCGTCGTGCCAGCACTGGGAGTCCGGCTTCTACGCGGGCTATCGCCACATGCTGAACGACGACCTGGACCTCATCTGCTATCTCGGCGACTACATCTACGAGTCCTCGTTCCGGGCCCCCCCGGTGCGCCGGCACGATCAGCCCGAGGCGAAGGATCTCGAGACGTACCGGCTGCGGCACGCGCTGTACAAGACCGATCCCGATCTCCGCGCCGCGCATGCGGCCTGTCCGTGGGTCGTGACCTGGGACGATCACGAGGTCTCCAACGACTACGCCGACGACCACAGTGAGTATCGCGGCGACCCGCGGACGTTTCTCCAGCGGCGCGCCGGCGCCTATCAGGCCTACTACGAGCACATGCCGCTCCGCCGCGCCTCCCTGCCCCGCGGTCCCGCGCTGCAGCTCTATCGCACGCTGGGCTGGGGCGGGCTCGCGGAGTTCTTCGTGCTCGACGGCCGTCAGTACCGCTCGGTGCAACCCTGCGGCGAGGGACGACGCGGCGGGGGGCAGGTTGTCGAGGCCACGTGCACGGAGAACGTCGCGCCCGCGCAGAGCATGCTCGGCACGACGCAGGAGGCGTGGCTCTTCGACGGCCTCCGCCGCGCGGGCTCACGCTGGACCGTCCTCGCCCAGCAGCAGCTGATGGCCGCCCTGCGCCAGCGCGACCGGTCCGGCGCGGACGCGTACTGGACCGACGGCTGGGACGGCTACGCGGCAGCGCGGCAGCGGCTCCTCGCGCACCTCCGGGACCAGCGGGTGCCGAATCCAGTCGTCATCGGCGGCGACATCCACTCCTTCTGGGTCACCGATCTCCAGGTGGAGCCGCGCGAGGGCGCGCCGGTGGTGGCCAGCGAGTTCGTGGGCACTTCGATGACCTCCCCGAGCATCCCCTACGAGGCGTTCGCCCGCTTCCTGCCGGAAAATCCCCACGTGCGGTTCTTCGAGAGCCGTCAGCGCGGGTACGTGCGCTGCACCGTCACGGCGGCGCGCTGGCTCTCCGAGCTCCGCGTGGTGGACAACGTGGCGGACCCGCGGTCGGCCATCAGCACCCTCGCGAGCTTCGTCGTCCAGAGCGGGCGCCCGGGGGCGCAGCGCGTCTAGGGGGACTTGAAGCCCGAGATCCGCGCGAGATCTTCGAGGGACTGCACGCCCTCGCGGCGCTCGGCGCCGATCACCCAGGTGGGGAAAACCCGCACGCCCGCGCGCTCGCAGCGCTCGGGTTGCGCGCTCGCGCCCTTGGGATCGCACTCCACGTAGGGGAGGCTGCCGGCGGCGCCGCCGAACAGCGCCTTCTGCTCCTGGCAGTGCGGGCACCAGAAGGCGCCGTAGAACGTGGCACCCGACTTCGCGAGGTGCTGGGCCAGCGCCTGCTGATACGGCGTGACGGGCGCGGCGGCGCCCGCGAAGATGAAGGCGCCGGCCACGACGGCCAGGCCGGCGCACACGAGACCGAGCACGGTGAGCCCGGCGCCTGACGCGCGCGGCGGGGGACGGCGCGCGGCGAGCGCGATCACGACCACGGTCATGATGAGCGCCGAAGCGAGGCACCAGACGCATGTGGCGCCCAGCTCGAACAGCGAGACATAGGTCAGGTACGCGGAGAAGCCGAAGCCTGCCGCCGCCACCACGAAGGCCGCCTGCCAGCGGGCGCGGTCGAAGCCGGCCAGGGCGAGCCCCAGGATCACGGCGTACGCCAGCGCCCCCCAGAAGGCGGTGGGCGCGCCCGTGATGGTCGCGTAGCGGCTGGCCTGGACGATGTCGCAGCCCGTGCCCGCAGTGCAGAACAGCGGCGTGCCGCCGCTCCATTTGAGCCAGGCGAGATAGCCGGCCACCGCCAGGCCGGCGAGGGTCAGCGCGGCGATCAGGGGATCCCGGCGCGGCGTGCTGCCGGTCTTCCGGGGAGGCATGGCGCCCACTGTACACCGTGACGTATCATCTGCTGGGAGGTATCCGATGACCGCGCCGATCCAGGTCGATCTCTTCAGCGACACCGTGACCCGGCCCACGCAGGAGATGCGTCGCTTCATGTGCGACGCCGAGGTGGGCGACGAGCAGAAGCTCGAAGATCCGACGGTGAACCTGCTTCAGGAGATGGTGGCCGAGCTGCTGGGCAAGGAGGCGGCGCTGTTCCTCCCCTCCGGCACCATGTGCAACGAGATCGCCATCCGGGTGCACTGCCGCCCGGGCGACGAGATGATCGCGCACCGCACCGCGCACCCCATCCACTACGAGTCCGGCGGGCCCGCCGCGCTGGCCGGCGTGAACGTGCGCGCGATCGACGGCCCCCGCGGGCAGTACACCGCCGCGGCGGCCGAGGAGGCGGTGCGGGCGCCGGGCGTCCGCTACTTCCCGCGCAGCCGGCTCCTCTGGGTAGAGCAGACGGCAAACCTCGGCGGCGGCAGCGTATGGCCGCTCCGCGAGATCGCGGCGGTCACCGCGGTGGCCAAGCGCCACGGCCTCGCAACCCACATGGACGGCGCGCGGCTCATGAATGCGGTGGTGGCGAGCGGGGTGGCCGCGCGGGCCTTCGCCGCGCCGTTCGACTCGGCGTGGATCGACTTCACCAAGGGCCTGGGCGCGCCGGTGGGGGCGGCCATCGCGGGCTCGCGCGAGTTCATCGCCGAGGCCTGGCGGCTCAAGCAGCAGATGGGCGGCGCCATGCGCCAGGCCGGCATCATCGCCGCCGGCGGCGTGTTCGCGCTTCGGCATCACGTGAAGCGGTTGGCCGAGGATCACGCCAATGCCAAGCGGCTGGCCGAGGGTCTGGCCGCACTACCCGGCGTCCGCCTCGATCCCAAGGACGTGGAGACCAACCTCGTCTTCTTCGACCTCACGGGACCGCTCGACGGTCCAACGGTGGTGGAGCGCCTGCTCGCGCGGGGCATCCGCATGGGCGCGATGAGTGCGCGGACCATCCGCGCCGTCACGCATCTGGACGTGAGCGCGGCCAAGGTCGAGCAGACGCTCGAGGCGGCGCGCGCGGTGCTGGGAGACGGGCGATGAGCCCCAACGAGCCCCATCGCGGCCACGCGGTGGTCGTCCAGCCGGGGGAGGGCCCCTCGTACTGGCAACCCGTGCCCGCCAACGGTCACGCCGACCCCGCCCTCTTTCCGGAGGCGACGCGTTACCCAGGGCTATCCATGGGTTATCAGTCCATCGCGCCCGGCGGGCGCGTGCGCGAGCACTCGCACGGCGACCAGGTGGAGCTACAGATCTGCTTCCGCGGCAAGGGCCGCGTGGTCGTGGATGGTCAGCCCCACGCGCTCGTCCCCGGTACCGCCTGCTTCCTCGGCATGGACGTGAAGCACGAGATCATCAACGAGGGCACGGACGACCTCGTGATGATGTGGATCGTCGCGCCTCACGGCCTCGAGCACTTCTTCAAGGCTATCGGCCGGCCCCGCCGGCCCGGGGAGCCCGCACCCGAGCCCTTCGCGCGGCCGACCGACGTCGTCGCCATCGAGCGCGCGCTGGGAATGAACGACACGGCGTAGCCCCTAGCCACGGAGCGTGCCCCCGGCCCCGTGGCTCAGGCGTACTGGATGCCGAGGGTTTCCGCGACCATCGCGGGGCGGTCCTTCCCCTCGACCTCGATCACGGACTCGAAGGTCAGCCGCACGCCGTTGCCCTCGACGGGGTCCACCGCCTTCAGCGTGGACCGCAGCCGCACGCGCGCGCCCGCGGGCACCGGCGTCACGAAGCGGACCTTGTTCGACCCGTAGTTCACGCCCCGCGAGCGCTTGGTGACCTTCAGGAGCTCCGGCATCATGCGCGGGAGCAACGACAGCGTGAGGTAGCCGTGGGCGATGGTCTTGCCCCCGGGCAGCTCCCGCTTGGCGCGCTCCACGTCGACGTGGATCCACTGATGGTCGCCGGTGGCCTCGGCGAACTTGTCGATCATGGCCTGGTCCACCGTGACCCACGACGAGGGCCCGAGCGTCTCCCCGACGTGCTTGCTGAGCTCCTGCGGCGTCTCGACGACGAGCATATCTAGTCCTCCAGTGCTGGATGCTTGGTATGCCAGTTCGTCCGCGCCTGGATGGCGCGGCCGGCGGCGAGCAGCGTGTTCTCCTCCCAGGCGCGGCCCATGAGCTGGAGGCTCGTGGGCAGCCCGCGCTCCCCGAAGCCGTTGGGCACGATCAGGCCCGGCAGGCCCGCGCCATTGCCCACCGCGCCCATGATGTCGCGAGAGGTGCCGCGCATGCCGCCGCGGAACTCCTGGTCGAGGGGCGTGGCCACGGTGAGCCGGCCCGGCGCCACGAGCACGTCGAAGCGCTCGAAGATCCGGTCGATCTCGCGCGCCATCACGCCGCGCACGCGCGTGGCCTTCACGTAATCCTTGGCGAGCACGGCGTCGCGCGCATAGGGCATGAAGTGGTCCTCGGGCGCGGTGAGCCCGGCGACTCCGCCGCTCTCGATGAACTCGTCGAAGGCGCTCGCCGCCTCGCCCTGGAGGATGATGCGGACGGCCGCTTCCCACGGCAGATCGGGCAGCGCGGTGTCCTCGACCGTGCCGAGCTCGCGCAGGAGATCCAGCGAGCGGCGATAGGCCGCCAGCATGTCCTCGCTCACCCCGTCGAGCGCGCCCGCGAGGACGCCGAAGCGGAAGCGCCGCGGGCCGTCCTCCACGGCGTAGCGATACGGGCGCGCGCTCGTGGTGGGATCACTCGGGTCCACGCCCGCGATGGCCTCGAGCACCAGCCCACAGTCGTCCGCGGTGAGGGCCATGGGTCCCAGCTTGTCGAGCGTCCAGCAGAGGGCCATCGCGCCGTGACGGCTCACCCGACCGTACGTCGGGCGCAGCCCGGTGATGCCGCAGTTTCCCGACGGCGAGAGGATGGAGCCCCACGTTTCCGAGCCGATCGCGAACGGGACGAGGCCTGCGGAGACCGCGGCGCCCGAGCCCGAAGACGAGCCGCCGCTCCACGCCTCGCGACTCCACGGGGTGGTGACCGGCCCGGTGAAGGACGCGTTGGGCTGCCGATAGCCCATGCCGCCCGCCAGCTCGATCATCGCGAGCTTGGCGCAGAGCACGGCGCCGGCCGCGCTGAGCCGCTGGATCACCGTGGCGTCCTCCGCGAGCTGCTGGCCCTTGAACGGCGCCGCGCCCCAGCTCGTGGGGATCCCACCACCGGTGGCGAGCAGGTCCTTGGCGCCGTAGGGAATGCCGTGGAGCGGCCCGCGGTAGCGGCCCGCCGCGATCTCCTGCTCGGCGCGCCGGGCCTCGGCGAGCGCGCGCTCTCGCGTCACCGTCACGACGGCGTTGTAGCGCGGGCCGATCTTCTCGAGCCGGGCGAGAAAGATCTCAGCGAGATCCACCGGCGACACGCGCCGCGCGCGCACGTGCCCGGCCAGCTCGCGGAGCGGCATCCAGACGGGATCGATGGTCATGCCGTGGGCCGCTCGTCCCCGCGATAGGCACGGAACGGAGGCGTGGGCTCGTCCGCGTTCCCCAGGCGCACGGCGCGCACCGCGCGGGCCTGGTCCACCACGGCCTCGATCGCCCTGCGCAGGCCGTCGAGCTGTGCCGCGTTCAGGCGCGCGCCGTAGCGCGCGGTCACCAGCGCCAACAGGGCATCCACCTCGGCAGGCGCGGCCTCGCGGTCCGTCATCAGGTGTGCATACTAGGGGCCTCCGGAGACATTGTCCAGGCGGCATGGCGAGCATCGAGACCATCGAGCACCCCGACGATCCGCGGCTCGCGGACTACCGCGAGATTCGCGACGCCGCGCGCCGGCTCCGCGACGGCACGTTCATCGCCGAGGGCCGCGAGGTGGTGCGCCGGCTGCTGTCCGCGGGCCGCTATCGGGCGCGCTCCGCCTTGCTCACGCCGCCCGCCCTGGACGCGCTTCGGGCGCCGCTCGAGGCGGCCGAGGTGCCGATCTATCTCGTGCGCCAGGACATCGTGAAGGCGATCGTGGGAATCGAGTTCCACCACGGCTGCCTCGCGGTGGGCGAGCGCGGCGTAGAGCCCCCGGCGGAGGCGGTGCTCGTGGAGGCGCGCGGCGCCCCGGTGGTCGTGCTCGAGGATCTGGGCGACGCGAGCAACGTGGGCGCGATCTTCCGCAACGCGCTCGCCCTCGGCGGGGGCGCGGCGCTGCTGTCACCGGGAACGGCGGATCCTCTGTATCGGAAAGCCATTCGCGTGTCGGCCGGCGCGGCCCTGGCCCTGCCGTTCGCCCGCCTGCCCGACTGGCCGCGCGAGCTCAAGCGCCTCCGCGACGCGGGCTATACCTTGCTCGCCCTGACTCCGCGGACGGAGGCGCGGGATATCGGCGCGGCGCGCGCGCAGCTCTCACCCACCGCGCGCGTCGCCCTCATGCTGGGCACCGAGGGACGCGGCCTCACCGAGGACGCGCTCGCCGCCGCCGATCTCCAGGTGCGCATCCCGATGGCAGCGGGGATGGACTCGCTCAACGTGGCGACGGCCGCCGCGGTGGCGCTGCACGTCCTGTCGAGCTCCTAGACGCCCGCCGCCGGTGCGGCGCCGACCAGGGTGCGCGCGAGCTCGATCTCCCCGAAGTGGGTCATGCCGTGCGTGAGGCACACCGTGCCCAGCGCGACGATGCCCGGCATCTCGCCAAGCGGCTTCACCATGATGGTCTTGCCCAGGACCGTGTCACGGTCGGGCCGGGCCAGGAGCTCGTCGGTGCTCGCCCACACCCTCGCCACGTAGTCCTTGAACAGGGCGAGGTCCTTGATGCGCAGCCCCTGCGCTTCTGCGACCGTCATGCCCGTCCCCTGAGCCACCGGCGGCAGGCCGAGCTTCTCCGCGTAGCCTCCTTCGCCCCATACCGTCGGCCGCCGGTCCTGGAGGAGGTAGCGGACCACATTGTCCTCGGTGCGCGCGTAGTGCCAGAGGCCCCACGCGATGGTGTTGGCCTTGGGATGCCCTGCCGGGACGGCGTGGAGCTGCTCGGGCGTGAGGTCGGCGAGCGACTTGTCGAGCGAGGCGTGAAGGCGCTTGAGACCGAGCTGGATGAACTCGACGGCGCTGAGCATAGGGGCCCCCTCCCGGTGGGCGCGGCCATGATAGCCTAGCCGGGCTCGGCGAAAGGAGAGGCCATGCGGATCGGGATCATCGGGGCGGGCGCGATCGGGTGCGTGGTGGGTGGGCTGCTCGCGAAGGCGGGCGAGGACATCACGCTGGTGGATCAGTGGCCGGAGCACGTGGAGACGATGCGCGCCAAGGGGCTGCGCCTCTCCGGCACCTGCGGCGAACACGTGGTGCCGGTGCGCGCGCTCCACATCCATGAGCTCCAGCAGGTGGCCGAGCCTTTCGACGCGGTGTTCGTGGCCGTGAAGTCGTATGACACGGAGTGGGCCACGGCGATGGGCGTCGCGTATCTCAAGCCGGATGGCGTGGTGGTGGATTTCCAGAACGGCATCAACGATCACCGGGTGGCCGCGGTGGCGGGGCGCGAGCGCACGCTCGGCTGCGTGATCCTCATCAGCGCGGGGATGTACGAGCCCGGCCACGCCATGCGCACGGACGCGGGCAAGTCGGCCTTCAAGATCGGCGAGCACGACGGGCGCATCACGCCGCGCGCCCAGCGGCTCGCGCAGATGCTGTCCGCCATCGCGCCCGCGGAGGCTACCGCCAATCTCTGGGGCGAGCGTTGGTCGAAGCTGGCGCTGAACTGCATGGTGAACCCGGTATCGGCGCTCTCCGGGTACGGCACCGCGGAGGTGCGCCTCGATCCCGCGATGCGCCGCCTCGCCGTGTTCCTGGGCGCCGAGGCCATCACGGTGGGTCGCGCGACGGGCTTCGAGGTGGAGCCCATCTGGGGCATCGCGACCCAGCGCTTCGTCGACGCCGCCGCCGGCAAGGGCCTGGCCGAGGTGGAGGCCGCGGTGTCCGCGGACGCCCCGAGCCGCCGAGGGGGCCGCCCGTCCATGCTGCAGGATGTGATGCGCGGGCGCCGCACCGAGGTCGAGCATCTCAACGGTTACGTCGCCAACGAAGGCCAGCGCCTCGGCGTCCCCGCGCCGCTCAACGCGGCGGTGGTGGAGGTGTTCCGCGCCCACGGCGCCACCGTAAAGCCGGATCCGGCGCATCTCGAGCCGCTCTATCGCCTCATCCCCGGCGGGGTGCCGCGCGCATGAAGATCGCCGCGATCGAGACCCTTCACGCCGACGGCGGCTGGCGCAACTTCGACTTCGTCAAGCTGACGACGGACTCTGGCATCGTGGGCTGGAGCGAATACAACGAGAACTTCGGGGGGCCCGGGGGCGTGACCGGGATGATCGAGGCGCTCACGGCGTCCCTGCTCGGCAAGGACGCCCGCGCGTGGGAGGCGCAGGTGGCGCTCATGTACGCGCTGCGCCGCCAGGCCACGGGCGGCGTGGTGCAGCAGGCCATCGGCGCCATCGAGAACGCGCTGCTGGACGCCAAGGCTCGCGCCCTCGGGATCCCGGTATACGAATTGCTCGGCGGGCCCCTGCGCGAGCGCATCCGCCTCTACTGGTCCCACTGCGCGACCTATCGCGTCGGCACCCGCGCGAAGGACATGCAGCTCCCGCCCATCCACACGCTGGACGACATCGTGCAGATGGGCAAGGAGGTGGCCGCCAAGGGCTTTACCGCCCTCAAGACAAATGTCTTGCTGCTCGGGGACCACGCGTCGGGCTACGTGCCGGGGTTCGCCCGGAGCGCGGGGTTCCCGGAGCTCAACGCGGACCGCCATATCCAGCGGGCGATCCGCGAGCAGCTCGCCGCCTTCCGCGAGGGGACCGGGCCTGACATGGACATCCTGGTGGACCTCAACTTCAACTACAAGACGGAGGGCTTCCTCGCCATGGCGCGCGCCATGGAACCCTTCGACCTCTTCTGGGTGGAGATGGACACGCGCGATGCACGGGCCCTCCACTACGTGCGCAGCCGCACCAAGATTCCCGTGGCCTCCTGCGAGTGTCTGTTCGGCCGGCGCGACTATCGCCCGTTCTTCGAGCATCAGTCCGTGGACGTGGCCATCGTGGACACACCCTGGAACGGCGTGGCCGAGGGCCTCAAGATCGCGACCATGGCGGAGGCTTACGAGGTGAACGTGGCTCCGCACAACTTCTACGGCCATCTCGCGACCATGATGAACGCCCACTGGAGCGCGGTGGTGCCGAACCTTCGCATCATGGAGATCGACCCCGACGTGGTGCCCTGGTACCACGACCTGGTGACGGTGAAGCCGGATATCAAGGACGGCTATCTCACCATCCCGCGCGGCCCCGGCTGGGGCACCGAAGTGAACGAGGCGGCGGTGCAGACGCATCCGGGACGCTGATCCACGAATGATAGAATTCCACCGATGACCGACAGCGCCTCGCCCACGCCCACCCCGGGCAAGCACTTCATCCATCAGGCGGTCACGGAGGACAACCGCACGGGCCGCTTCGGCGGCCGCGTGATCACCCGCTTTCCGCCCGAGCCGAACGGCTATCTCCACATCGGCCACGCCAAGAGCATCTGCCTCAACTTCGGCCTGGCGCGCGACTTCGGCGGCACGTGCCATCTCCGCTTCGACGACACCAATCCCACGAAGGAGAGCGTGGAGTACGTCGAGTCGATCATGGCCGACGTGCACTGGCTGGGCTTCGACTGGGGCAAGAACCTCTTCTACGCCTCCGACTACTTCGAGCAGCTCTATCAGTGGGCGGAGGACCTGATCGGCAAGGGCCTCGCCTACGTCGACGATCTCACGCCGGACCAGATGCGGGAGTATCGCGGCACCCTGACCGAGGCCGGCCGCCCGAGCCCCTTCCGCGCCCGCTCGGTGGAGGAGAATCTCGACCTCTTCCGCCGTATGCGCGCGGGCGAGTTCGAGGACGGGACGAAAACATTGCGCGCGAAGATCGACATGGCCTCGCCCAACGTGAACATGCGCGACCCCGTCATGTACCGGATCCGCCGCGCGCCCCATCACCGGACCGAGAATCGGTGGTGCATCTACCCCATGTACGACTGGGCGCACGGCCTCTCGGACTCCATCGAGCGCATCACGCACTCCATCTGCACGTTGGAGTACGAGGACCACCGCCCGCTCTACGACTGGTACATCGAGGCGGTCGGCGTCTATCACCCGCAGCAGATCGAGTTCGCGCGGCTCAACCTCTCCCATACCGTCATGAGCAAGCGGCGCCTGCTCGAACTGGTGGAGGGCCGTCACGTCTCCGGCTGGGACGATCCCCGCATGCCGACCATTGCCGGTCTGCGGCGGCGTGGCTACACGCCGGAGGCCATCCGCGACTTCTGCGACCGCATCGGCGTGGCCAAGGCCGACAGCATGGTGGACGTGGCGCTCCTCGAACACTGCATCCGCGAGGATCTCAACCGCCGCGCCAACCGCGTGATGGCGGTGCTTCGCCCGCTGCGCCTGGTCATCGAGAACTACCCCGAAGGCCAGGTCGAGGAGCTGGATGCAGTGAACAATCCCGAGGATCCCGCGGCGGGCACGCGCAAGCTCCCCTTCTCGCGCGTCCTCTACATCGAGGCGGACGACTTCCGCGAGGATCCGCCGAAGAAGTACTTCCGTCTCTCGCCGGGCGCGGAAGTGCGCCTGCGCTACGGCTACTTCGTGCGCTGCACCGGGGTCACCAAGGACCCGAGCGGACAGGTCACCGAGGTGCGCTGCACCTACGACCCCGCCACCCGCGGCGGTGACGCACCGGACGGCCGGCGCGTGAAGGGCACCATCCACTGGGTCTCGGCCCAGCACGCGATCCCCGCCGAGGTACGCCTCTACGACCATCTCTTCGCCAAGGCCAACCCCTCCGACGACAAGGACGGCCTCGACTGGAAGGCGCACCTGAACCCGGCCTCGCTCGAGCGCGTCCCCGACGCCAAGGTGGAGCCCGGGCTCGCCGGCGCCAAGCCGGGCACGCGCTATCAGTTCGAGCGCGTGGGCTACTTCACGGTCGATCCGGATTCGCGGAAGGGCGGGCTCGTGTTCAACCGGACCGTCGGCCTGCGGGACACCTGGGCCAAGATCGAGAAGAGCGGCGGGTGAAATAGCCCCTCACCCTGCCCTCCCCTCGGGAGAGGGAGAGGGCTGGGGTGAGGGGGGTGTCGCGGGCTAGAAGCTCAGCGGATCGGTCAGGCGCACCCAGCGCCCGCCCTTGACCTGGGCGAGGAACGACGAGTTCGCGCCCTGATGCTTGTCGGGGCCGAAGCTCACCTCGGGGCCGTGGAAGATGTCGTGGTAGCCCTTGATGGACTCCATGGCCTTCACGAAGTTCTCCGTCGTCAGCTCGGGCCCGGTCTTCTCGATCGCCGTCACCGTCAGATCCGCGGCCACGTGGCCATAGATCGCGCCGATGTTGGGATCAACCTTGTAGCGCTCCTTGTAGCGATCGAACCAGGCCTGCGCCTGGGGCGAGAGCGTGTCCCGGTACGGCATGGCGGTGAGGCCCATGGCGTAGAAGCCCTCGGTGACCCCGCCCTGCGCCGCCGCGACGAAGAGGTCGTAGGAGGCCGCCGAGCCGAGGAAGTCCACGTCCGTCCATCCCATCTTGCGGGCGGTCGCGTACGGGACGATCGAGTCGCGCACGATGGTGCCCAACACCACCAGGTCGCAGTTGGCGGCCTTCAGCTTGGTGACCTGGGCGGTGAAATCCTGGTCGGTCGGCTTGTGCGCGGTCGCTTCGAGGATCTTGAGCTTCATCTTGTCGGCCTGCACCTGCACACCGTCCAGCACTTCCTTGCCGAAGTCGGTGTCCTGATACATCACGCAGAGGGCCTTCTTGCCCTTCTTCGTGACGAAGTAGTTGATGCCGGCGCGGACCTGGTCCACGTAGCTGGCCGCCCCGTAGAACTTGAGCTTGTGGAAGGGCTCGTACATCGAGCGGGCCGCGGAGAGCGGGAAGAGATTCGGCACCCCCGCGTCGAACTGATCCTTGAAGAGGGCGTTGTTCATCGGCGTCCCGAGCCCCGCTACCATCGCGAAGATCTTGTCGCGGTTGATGAGCTTGGCGCCGGCCTGGACGGCCCGCGGCACCTGGTACTGGGTGTCCTCGACGATCAACTTGATCTTCCGCCCGTGGATGCCGCCCGCCTCGTTGGCCTCGTCGAAGCGCATCTTCACCGCGTTCGACGACGACACGCCGTAGGTGGCGGCGGGTCCGGAGAGATCGGTGTGCATGCCGAGCACGATCTCGGTCTTGGTGACCCCGCGCGTCTCCTTCTGCGCGGTCGCCACCCCCGCGATCGCTACCGCGGCGGCCAGCACGCTCACTGCCAGTAGTCGCTTCATGCCCCGCTCCTTTCGTACATGCCGTCGATCAGGCCCTTGTACTTCACGTTGACGTACGCACGCTTCAGCTTCATGGTGGGTGTGAGCTCCTCGTCCTCCGGGGTGAGGAGCTGCTCGATGAGCCGGAACGTCTTGATGGTTTCCACCCTCGCCAGCTGCTTGTTGACCCGCTCGATCTCGCCGCGGATGAGCTCCTGCACCTCGGGGGCCCGGCACAGCGACGCGAAGTTGCTGAACGGGACATTCCGCTCCTGGGCGTACTGGGCCACCGTCTCGTGGTCGATCATGACCAGGCAGGAGAGGAACTTCCGCCGGTCGCCGATCACCACTGCGTCGGAGATGTAGGGCGAGAACTTGAGCTGGTTCTCGATCTCGGACGGCGTCACGTTCTTCCCGCCCGCGGTGATGATGATGTCCTTCATGCGGTCGGTGATGCGCACGTAGCCGTCGGCGTCCATCGTGCCCACGTCGCCCGTGTGGAGCCAGCCGTCCACGATGGTCTCCGCGGTCTTCTCGGGCTTTCCGTAGTAGCCCATGAATACGTGCGGGCCCTTCAGCAGGATCTCCCCGTCGGGCGAGAGGCGCACCTCGGTGCCCGGCCGCGCCACCCCCACCGAGCCGAGCTTCATGCGGTCGGGGGGCATCGCGGTGGCGAGGCCCGTGTTCTCGGTCTGGCCGTAGACCTCGATCATGTTGATGCCGAGGGCCAGGTACCAGCGGATCAGGTCGGGCGCGATGGGCGCGGCGCCGGTGGCGGCGCCCCGCGCGCGGTGGAGCCCGATCGAGCGCTTCACGTTGTCGAGCACGAGGAAGTCGGCGGCCCGGAAGGCCAGGCGCTGGAGGAGCGAGGGCGTCCGGCCGGCGATCTTCCGGTCGGCGACGCCGAGCCCCACGCGCATCGCCGCCTCGTAGGCGGTGCGGCCGAGCCAGGTGGCGTCGCGCATGCGGAGGGCCACGCCCGAGTAGAACTTCTCCCAGATGCGCGGCACCGCGAAGAAGAGCGCGGGCGCCACCTCCCGGATGTTCTCCGGCACAGTGTCGACGCTCTCGGCGAAGTTCACCGTGGAGCCGGTGTAGAGCGGGTTGAACACGGTGAAGGTCCGCTCGGCGACGTGGCAGAGGGGGAGGAACGAGAGCTGCTGATCCCCCTCCCCCAGCGGCACGATGAAGTCCGCGTATGCCAGCTGGAAGAGGATGTTCCGATGGCTCAGCATCGCGCCCTTCGGGGGGCCGGTGGTACCCGAGGTGTAGACCAGGATCGCGAGGTCCTCGGGCTGGGCGATCTCGACCATCTGGTCGAAGGCTCCCGGGTGCTCCCGGTCGTACTGCTCGCCCAAGGTCAGCAGCGCCTCGAAGGACATCACCTGCTCGTCGCGGAAGCCGTGGAGACCCTCCATGTCGTAGACGATGATCTTCACGAGCGCAGGGCAGCGGCCGCGTACCGCGAGAATCTTGTCGAGCTGCTCCTCGTTCTCCGCGAAGAAGAAGCGGGTGCCGCTGTCGTTGACGATGTACTCGATCTGCTTGGCGGAGTCGGTGGTGTAGATGCCGTTGGGCACGCCGGCCACCGACATGACGCCGAGGTCGGTGTAGAGCCACTCCGGCATGTTGTCGGCGACGATCGACACCACGTCGCGCGGGCGGAGGCCGAGGGCCACCAGCCCCAGCCCCACGCGTTTGGCGTGCTCGCCGTACTCGCGCCAGGAGATGCCGCGCCAGATGCCGAGATGCTTCTCGCGCATGGCGACACGGTCGCCGCGCTCGCGCACCACGTGGCGGAAGAGCCGCGGGAGGGTGTCCTGGCCGTGAACGAGAGCGGGCGCCTTCGCGGGAGCGGCGGTCCGGCCGGGCTCGGTGCTCAGCGCCATGTCTTCTTCCTCTTCCAGCGGCGTGTGCCGCGGATGCTCGATTCCTTCAAGCCCAGGTAGAACTCGCGGATGTCGTCCTTCTGGAGGAGCCGCTCGCACGTGTCTTCCATGACGATGCGGCCCAGCTCCAGGACGTAGCCGTAGTCGGCGGTGTGGAGCGCGATGCTGGCATTCTGCTCCACCACCAGCACGGTCACGCCCTGCTCGCGGTTGATGCGCTGGATGATCTCGAAGATGTCCTTCACCAGCTTGGGCGCCAGCCCCAGCGACGGCTCGTCGAGCAGCATCACCTTGGGCCGAGCCATCAGCGCCCGCGCGATGGCCAGCATCTGCTGCTCGCCGCCCGAGAGCTGCCCTGCCCGCTGCTCGGCGCGGGACTTGAGCACGGGGAAGTACTGGTACACGGTCTCGAGGTCGCGGGCGACGCCGTCGGCGTCCTTCCGCGCGTACGCCCCCATCCGGAGGTTCTCTCGAACAGACAGGAAGGGGAAGACCTCGCGCCCTTCGGGCACGTGGCTCAGCCCCCGCCGGGCGATGCGGTCAGGATCCAGCCCCTGGATCGGACGGCCTTCGAGGGTGACGGTACCCTTCTGCGGGTCCATGACCCCGGACACGGTCTTCAAGATGGTGGACTTCCCCGCTCCGTTCGCGCCCAGGATGGTGACGATGGCCCCCGCCGGCACGCTGAAGCTCACGCCGCGCAGGGCCATGATGGGCCCGTAGAAGGTTTCGACATTGTTGACGGTGAGCAGCGCGTCCGCCACGTCAGCCTCCGAGATACGCCTTGATGACGTCGGGATGCGACTGCACCTCCTGGCACGTCCCGCACGCGACGACGCGACCGTAGTTGAGCGCGAGCACGCGATCGGACACCGCGCCCACCAGGCTCATGTCGTGCTCGACCATCAGCACGGTGACGCCGAGGAGGGCGCGGATGTCCTGGATCCAGAACGCCATGTCCGCCGTCTCCTCCACGCTGAGCCCGGACGAGGGCTCGTCGAGAAGGAGCAGCGACGGCTCGGTGCAGAGGGCGCGGCCCATCTCCACGACTTTCCGGACGCCGTAGGGCAGATTCACCACCAGGCTCTCGCGATAGGGCTGGAGGTCCAAGAAGTCGATCACCTTCTCCGCCGCCTCGCGATGGGCGCGCTCGCGCGCGCGCACCGCGGGAAGGAAGAAGAGCTCCTGCCCGAAGTGGGGCTTGGCGTGGGCGTGCCGCCCCAGCAGCAGGTTGTCGAGCACGGTCGTGTGCTCGAACAACTCGATGTTCTGGAACGTGCGCGCGATGCCGCGACGGGCGATCCCGTGGGGCGCGACCTGCGTGATGTCCTCGTCCTTGAAGAGGAGGCGCCCCTGCGTGGGGTCGTAGATGCGGGAGATCAGGTTGAAGATGGTGGTCTTGCCCGCCCCGTTGGGGCCGATGATCGTGAACACCTCGCCGCGCGCGACCTCGAAGCTCACGTCATCCACGGCGCGAATGCCTCCGAAGTGCATCGCCAGGCCGTCGGCCGCGAAGAAGCTCACCGGAGCCGCTCCGAGCGCATGTAGGTCTTCTGGCGGCGGAAGGTGGCGCGCTTGTAGAGCGGGAACGTGCTGAAGAACACCTGGAGCTTTCGCCACCGCCCGTAGATGCCCAGTGGCTCGAAGAGGATGAAGAGCACCAGGATGAAGCCGAAGATCCCCGGCTCGAGCCCCGGCTGTTTCACGAAGCGATCGATGGCGAGATAGACGGCATTGCCCGCGTCCTTGCCGAACGCCGCGGCGGCCTGCCCCGCCCACTGCGGCACGTTGTCGCGCGCCTCGGAGATCAGCACCGGCAGCAGCGCCACGAACACCGCGCCGTAGAGCGCGCCGTGGAGGCTGCCCAGCCCGCCCACCACGACCATCAGGAGGAACTGGATGGAGAGCAGCACGGTGAAGATGTCGGGCGCGAGGAAGCCGATCTTGTGGGCGAAGACCGCGCCCGCCGCGCCCATGAGTCCGGCCGAGTAGGCGAAGGCCATGGTCTTGTAGCGCGCGAGGTGCACGCCCATGGACTGCGCGGCGATCTCGCTGTCGCGGATGGCCACCCAGGCGCGCCCGGTGGGCGCGCGCAGGATATTGGTGGTGAGCCACAGGGCGACCACGAGCATCGCGAGGCAGAGAAAGTAGAAGGCGGTGTCCGAGGCGAGCGAGACGCCGAAGATGACGGGCTTGTCCACCGGCCGGCCCTTGAGCCCGTGGGTCACGCCCTCCCAGCGCGCGAACACCTCCTGGATGATCAGCGCGAAGGCGAGCGTGGCGATGGTGAGATAGACGCCGGTCATGCGGAGCGCGGGGAGTCCGACCAGCACGCCCGCGGCCGCGGTGAGCAGCGCGGCCAGCACCACGGACACGACCCAGGGGAGGCCCAGGTCCTGGAGGAAGTAGACATGGGCGTAGGCGCCGATGCCCAGGAAGGCGGCGTGGCCCAGGCTCACGAGGCCCGTGTACCCCGCGAGCACCATCAGGGAGATGCCGCAGATTCCGTAGACGAAGACCAGGCTGATGTCGGTGAGGAAGGCCGGCACCGCCCACGGCAGCAGGATCACGCCCGCCAGGAGGGCCGCGTACCACCGGCGCTGGATCGGATCCCGGAAGAGTCCGAGGTCCTGATCGTAGGAGGTCTTGAAGGGAATGCGCACGCGCTCAGACCTTCTTTCGGCCCACCGTCCCGAAAATCCCCTGCGGACGGATGGCGAGCACCAGCAGCAGGATGACGTAGGCCGCCACGTCCTTGAACCCGAGCGGCAGATAGGCCCCCGAGAAGAGCTCGATGAGGCCGATGGTGATGCCGCCCACCAGCGCCCCCGGGATCGAGCCGAAGCCACCCAGCACGGCCGCGGCGAAGGCCTTGAGGCCGATGAAGCCGAGATTGATGTCGATCAGCGAGACCGGGGCGAGCAGCACCCCCGCAATCGCGGCCACCCCCGCGGAGATGGCCCAGATCAGCGAGAACATCCGCTTGACCGGGATACCCATGTAATACGCGGCGAGCTGATTCTGCGAGGCGGCCTGCATCGCCACCCCCACCCGCGAGTAGGTGAAGAAGGCGTAGAGCACCGCGCACAGGACCACGGTGCCCACGATGATCGCTAGATACTCGTGGCTCACGCTCACGCCGGCCAGACGCGTGGTCTGGGCGCTGAACGGCGTGGGCAAGGTGTAGATCTCCGAGCCCCAGGTGATCGAGGCGAAGCTTCGGAACATGGCGCCGAGGCCGATGGTGAGCATGACGACCGCGAACTGAGGCTGGCCGATGACGCGGCGGAGCACGGTGGCGTCGAGGGCGGCGCCGAAGAGCCCGACGATGGCCACGGCCAGCGCGAAGGCCACCCAGTACCCCACCCCGTACCAGACCACGAACATGTAGCAGACGAAGGCGCCCAGCATGAGCAGGTCGCCCTGGGCGAAGTTGACCAGCTCGGTGGCCTTGTAGATCAGGACGAAGCCCAGGGCCACCAGGCCGTAGATGCAGCCCACGGCGAGGCCGTTCAGGGCGAGCTGCAAAATGGTCTCCAGGCGCGGCCCCCCCGGGACAGTGGCATCACGCCCGCCGCGGCCATGCCATCGCGGCGTGACGGTAGTGGGATGCGTTATATCACAATGCCGCGGCGCCTCAGACCCGCCCGATTTCCCCCGCCCCCAGGCTGTCGCCAAGGTCGAGCCCGGCCGCACCCGCCGCGGCATAGTGGGCGGCCGCCGCCTCGACCCCGGCGCCGGCCTCGGCCTTCCACCCCTCGCGACGCAGCACCTGCTCCAGCGCGGCCAGGCAGAGCAGCACGTTCTCGCGGCGGGCCGAGTGGCCCATGGTGCCGATACGCCAGATCCGGCCCTGCAGGGGACCGAAGGCCGCGCCGATCTCGAGGTTGAAGTCCTCGATGAGCCGTCCGCGCACGCGCACGTCGTCCACGCCGTCGGGGATCGCCACCGGCGTGATGAACGGAAGGCGGCGCGCGGGTGGCTCTGCCCCGAAGAGCGTGAGGCCCATGGCGGCCAGCCCGGCGCGCAAGGCCTCCCCGTGGAGACGATGGCGGGCGAAGCGCGCGGCCAGCCCCTCGTCTTGGATCGCCTGCAGCGCCGCGCGGAGGCCGTAGACCATGGTCGTGGGTGCGGTGTGGTGGTTGAAGCGCTGGGGACTCCAGTAGCGCGCAAGCTGGATCAGGTCGAGGTAGTTGCTCTGCGGGCGCGTGCGCCGCGCGGCGAGCACGGCTTCCGCGCGGGTGTTGTAGGTGACGGGCGCCAGGCCCGAGGGGCACGAGAGGCACTTCTGCGTGCCCGCGACCATCACGTCCACGCCCCAGGCGTCCGTGTCCACGGAACAGCCGCCGAGGGTGACGACCGCGTCGGCCATCAGGAGGCTATCGTGCGCGCGGGCGAGCCGCGCGATCTCCGCCAGCGGCTGCAGCACGCCGGTGGAGGTCTCCCCGTGGATCAGCGCGACCAGGCGCGTGCGCCCACCGGCCAGCGCGGCGGCGATCGCGTCCGGTTCGATGGCGCGTCCCCACTCCGCGCGCACCGGCACCACCTCGGCGCCGCAACGTTCGGCGATCTCCATCAGCAGCAGGCCGAAGCGCCCGCATTCGCCGACCACCACGCGATCGCCCGGCTCCACGAGCGAGACGATGGCCGCCTCGAGCCCCGCGCGCCCGGTCCCGGGCACGGGGAATGCGCGCGCATTCCCCGTCTGGAAGGCGAAGCGCGTGAGCGCCATCACCTCGTTCATGATCGCGGTGAAGTCCGGGTCGAACTGGCCCAGAAGCGGCGCCGCCATGGCCTGGAGGACGCGCGGATCGGCCATGGTCGGGCCCGGGCCCATCAGCACGCGTGAGGTCATGGGCGAGACTCTACTAAGATCGCCTGCCATGGGGAAGCCGCTCGGCCGGCCCACGCGGGGCAAGACCGCTCCGAATCGCCTGCGGAAGACGGATACCTTTCTGGCCGTCGCGTTCCCCGCCCTCGTGCGCCATCTGCGAGGCCTCTACGTGGATCTGGGGTATGGCGCGTATCCCGTGACCACCGCGGAGACCTGGCGGCGCCTGCGGCGTCTCGACCCGCGAGCGCGGGTGCTGGGGGTGGAGATCGATCCCGCGCGCGTGGCGGAGGCGCAGCCCCACGCGGCGCCCGGGCTCGAGTTCCGCCATGGCGGCTTCGACCTTCCCCTGCGACCGGGAGAAGCGGTGGCCGTGATCCGCGCGTTCAACGTGCTCCGGCAGTACGACGAGGCCGCGGTGGCCGGGGCCCTGGCGGCGCTGGGCGCGCGGCTGGCCGAGGGCGGCCTCCTCATCGAAGGCACGTCCGATCCGCACGGCCGCCTGGTGGCGTTCAACCTCTTTCGAAGGGCCGGCGGCCTGGAGCGCGGGGGCGTGGTGCTGGCGCCGCGCCTGGGGGCGGACTTCGCGCCGCGCGCACTCCGCGCGGTCCTGCCGAAGGCATTCATCCATCACGCGGAGCCGGCGGGAGCCATCGATCGCTTCTTCAGCGCATGGGACGCGGCGTGGCAGCGGGCGCGGGGGGGCGCGCGGACGCCGCGGCAGCGCTTCGTGGCGGCGGCGCGTGGGCTGGCCGAGCGCAGCGGCTATGCCGTCGACCGGCGGGAGGCGCTACTTCGTCGCGGCTTTCTCTGGCTCGGGGCCGACTGGCCGGAGCGGTGACTCGGCGGTCCCCTCACCCTGCCCTGTCCCCCTCTGGGGGCGAGGGTGGAAGAGGCGGAGGCGGAGCAGGTCCAACTCGGCGGTGGCCCACATGCGCAGGCCTCGGAACGTCATGCGCACCGGCGCCCAGTCCAGCGCGAAGTAGGGCTTGAGGCGCCGGCCGTGGTTGCGGCGGCCGTCCGCGCCGAATCGACGGCGCGCCAGGGCAATGGCCTTGAAGCGCCGGCTGTAGAAGCGCATGAAGCGATAGTTCAGCGACGCGCCCGGATGGCCGAGCACGGGCATCCACTGGAAGCGCTTCACGATGCGATACGCGGGAATCACGACGAAGAGGTAGTACTGCGCGGTGTCCATGAGGAACGAGGCCGACAGGAGATCCTGCTCGCCCATGTAGTAGTACTTGTCCTGGTACACAGCCTGGAAGAAGCGATGGTACGAGCGCACGAAGGCGCCATTGTGCTCGTCGATCCGCTGGTCCAGCGCCTCGCCCATCCGGTCCTTCCTGATGACCTCCGTCGTCGCCTCCACCGTGAAGGCGGCGTGGTCCAGCCCCGGCGAATAGTAGGGATCCAGGAACGCGGCGGCGTCGCCCAGGAGGGCCCAGCCCCGCCCCATGTATTGCCGGCTCACGTACGGCAGGTAGGCGTAGAAACGCAGGTCCTCGACGCGCGGCTCCGCGCCCTCGAGCAGCTCCGCGAGCGCAGGAATCGCGCGAAGGAATGCCGCGAAGTCCCGCATCCGGTCGCGGCTCTCCGACAAGCCGCAGAGTCGCGTGTCGTACACGACGCCGATGCTCGTCTCGCCGTGGCCCAGGGGGATCACCCAGATCCAGTAGCCGAAGCCCATGTAGTGATTGGTGCTGAGCCGCCGCGAGCCGAGCCCCCGATGCGCGAGCTCGCCGCCCTGCCGCGCCGCGAGGTCGTCGATGTGGCGCACGTTCTTCCACCGGCACCAGATCGCCGCGGTCGGATGCTCCACCTTCTTGTCGATCAGCCCGAGGCGCTTGCCGAGGAAGGTCGCGCGCCCGGTGGCGTCGAGCACCCAGCGGCACGCCACCGTCTCCTGCTGGCCATCCTGCTCGATGGTCACGCGCGAGTCGAAGTCGCGCAGCTCGACGTCGGCCACCCGCGCCGGGCGCATCAGTGTCGCGCCCTCGGCCGCCGCGGTGGCGAGGAGGTGCTCGTCGAGCGCGTCGCGCCGAAGCTGGAAGGACGGCACCGCGCTGCGCAGAAATCCGCCCGTCTCGGAGGCGTCGGCGTGCCCCTTCACGTGCTCGTTGCTGAACCAGTAGCGCAGGCCCTCCTTGGGGAGCTGCTCCACCTCGAGGTGATTCCATATCGCCAGGCGGCGGGTGAGGAACATCGCCGACATCTCGGTGGTCGCCTCGCCGACCTTCATGTCGAACGCGGCAGCGCGCTCGACGATGAGCACGGAGAGATCGGACTGCTCGCGCCGCAGGAGGATGGCGGCGGAGGCGCCGGCAAAAGCCCCGCCCAAGATCACGACGTCGAAGCGCCGCATCGGGGCGAGTGTCCTATGGAAGCCGCCGCGGGGGCAAGGGCCGATCCGGAACGGGGAGGCGACGTGATAGCCTCGGGGCATGAGCGAGACGGGCCGGCCGCCCGCGGCGGGGCAGTCGCCGGGCTATCAGGTCGACGTCACCGAGCGCGGGGCGGGCGGCAAGACTCTGGACCGTCGCCTCTTCATCCAGCTCCAGGTCTTCACGGGCTGCGCGGACCCGAAGCGCGTCGCGGGGGCGCTCGAGCGGAGCGGCGTGGAGGCCGTGCTGTACCGGGACCTCAATGATCCGCGTGGCATCGGCGTGCTCGCGCTGACCGAGGATCCCGTCGCCCTCGTCACGCGCGTCCGCGAGATACTGACCGCGGAGCCCTTCGACGCTCTCACGCATCGGCCCGAGCTGGCCATGGTGGGGCGCACCTACGCCTCCGGCTTCGAGGCCGATCTCGCCGAGTGGCTGCTCGAGCGGCCGCGCCGCACCGTGCTGAACCCGGCGTGGTCCTGGGCCATCTGGTATCCCCTGCGTCGCACCGGCGCGTTCGCGCGCCTCTCGCGGGAAGAGCAGGGCAAGATCCTGCACGAGCACGCGACGATCGGCCGGGCCTACGGCGAGGCCGACCACGCCCACGACATTCGCCTGGCCTGCTACGGGCTGGACACGCACGACAACGACTTCGTGATCGGGCTGGTGGGCCGGGCGCTCCATCCCCTCTCCCACCTGGTCCAGGCCATGCGGCGGACCATTCAAACCTCGGAGTACATCGAGAAGCTGGGGCCGTTCTTCGTGGGCAACGTGATCTGGCAGTCCGGGCGGCGATAAGGGCCGGCTACGGCAAGGTGATCGAGAAGCCGCCCTTGAGGTACGGGCCATCGACGTCGCGGCGGAGCACGCCGCCGCCGACGGCCTCGGTGGGATCGGGATTCATTCGCATGAAGCGATACTCGCCGAAGAGCTCCATCCGCTTCGAGACCTTCACCGCGACGCCGGCGCCCATGTCCATGCCGGACTTCTGCGCCCGGGACATGTCCTCGTAGGGCACGCCGCTGTCCCGGATGCTGCTGTCGCTCAGGAAGCTGGAGCCGAGCGAGAGATACGGGACAAGCCGTCCGATCGCGCGGCTCTCGTCGCGCGACGCCAGCGGGACGCGAAGCGTCCGCTCGCTGCCGTCGCGCACCACCGAGAGATCGAGGGGCGGCGTGGGGCTCGTGGCCGCCGCGGGCACGGGATTGAGGAACGAGAGCCCGGCGGCGTAGTCGTCGCCCGCCCAGGCCGGCCCCGCCAGGAGCGCGCCGGCGAGGAGGCCGAGCGCGGCGAAAACGGGCCCCCCGATGCCAAGCTTCATGACGCCTTCAGGCTAGCATGCCAGTCAAAGAGAAGCCGGGGCGCCCCGATGCCGGCGGCGCCCCGGGAAACCGCGCTCGCCGACGGCAGCCCGACGGCATCGCGCGGGTCGTTGTCGGTGCTAGTTGGTCTTGGCCGGCGCCGGCTTGTCGGCGGGCTTGGCCTCGGACTTCTCGGCCGGCTTGGCGGCGGCGTCGGTGGTCTTTTTGGCCTCCTTGGCTTCCTGCTTCTCGTGCCCCTTGGCCTTCGCCTTGCCCTTGCCCTCGTCCTTCTTCGCGCCCTTGTCGGCCGGCTTGTCCATCGACTTCATCTCGCCCGGCTTGTCGGCGGGCTTGGCCTCGGGCTTCGTCTCCGCCGGCTTCGTCGCCGGCGCGGGCGTCTGCGCGATGGCGGACCCGAGGGTCCACACCGAGAACGCCGCCGCCACCATGGTCGCCACGATGCGAGTCATCTTCATCGATCGCTCCTCCTGTTGAATAGCTCGTTCGACCGCGCCACGTTCGCACGTCGGCGCCAGTCGCCGCGTTCGATCCGTTCATCCGTGCTAACTGGGGCTCCGCGGGAAGAGTTCACCACTCTGAACGCCATGGCCGACACCCGCGGCGGTCGTGCGCAACTGAAGGCCTGTCAATGTGTTTTTGCCGCGGCCCCGCGGGCCGAAAAACCTGCGCACGGCCTGAATTGGAGGAATTACATGCCGTCGATGTAAGGCTTACATGCCCGTGCTATCACTGGAGCGCATGGACTACGAGGCGATCGTCGTCATCAGCTTCGGCGGGCCGGAAGGGCCCGCCGACGTGATGCCATTCCTGGAGAACGTGACTCGCGGGCGCGCGGTTCCGCGCGAGCGCCTGCTCGAGGTGGCCGCGCACTACGAGCACTTCGGCGGCGTGAGCCCGCTCAATGCGCAGACGCGCGCGCTCGTCGAGGCGCTGCGGGCCGAGCTGGCCGCGCACGGCCCCGCGCTCCCCGTCTACTGGGGCAACCGGAACTGGCGCCCGCTGCTCGCCGACACGCTGGGGCAGATGGCGGCGGACGGCGTAGGGCGCGCGCTGGCGTTCGTGACCTCGGCCTTTGCGTCGTACTCGTCGTGCCGGCAGTACCTGGAGGACATCGCGCGGGCTCGCGCCGAGGTGGGCGTGCGGGCGCCCGTCGTGGACAAGCTCCGGCTGTTCTGGAATCACCCGGGCTTCATCGAGCCCATGGCGGAGCGCGTGGAGGCGGCGCTGGCCGCGCTTCCCGCCCCGGCGCGCGCCGACGCGCATGTCGCCTTCACCGCGCACAGCGTGCCTCTCGCGATGGCGCAGACGAGCGCGTACGAGCGGCAGCTCGGGGCGGCATGCGGGCTGGTCGCGGAGCGACTCTCGTCACCGCATGCCTGGCGGCTGGTTTACCAGAGCCGGAGCGGGCCGCCCGGCGTCCCGTGGCTCGGCCCTGACATCCTCGAGCATGTGGCGGCGATCAAGGCCGCGGGCGTCGCCGACGTGGTGGTGGCCCCCATCGGCTTCGTCTCCGATCATCTCGAGGTGCGCTGGGACCTCGACGTGGAGGCGGCGGCCCGCGCGCGCGAGCTGAGCCTCGGCTTCATGCGGGCGCAGACGGTCGGCGTGCACCCGCGCTTCGTGGGAATGATCCGCGAGCTGATCCTCGAGCGCACGGCGGACGCGCCGCGCCGCGCGCTGGGCGCGGAGGGCCCGGCGCCCGATGACTGCGCGCCCGGCTGCTGCCCCGCGCCCTCCGCGCGTCCCGCGCCTACGCGCGAGGCTTGACCCAGGTCTCCGACCAGGCGAGGCAGGCGCTCGAGCCTTGCCGGTCGCCGCGCATCTCGGCCCACACACTCCCGGTGGCCGCCCGGCCGTTCATCTCGATCTGGGCGCCCCGCGCCGGGAAGAAGGTGCTGAACACCCCGATGGGGCGGTCGTTGAAGCCAGGGGGCGCGTGAAGCACGAACGGCGCGATGCAGTCGTACCAGGACAGCGTGATGCGCGCGTCGGCGGCCAGGATCGACTCCGTGGCGCTCGAGCGCGGCCCACCCGCCCGCTCGAAGGCCGCCGCCATCACGGGGATGGCGGTGTCGGCAAAGGCGGGGAACAGGAGCTTCTCGATGTTGGTCTGGAGCCATCGGGCCACCGCGATGTTGTCGCTGTAGATGCGCACTTTGTTGTCGGTGAGCGAGGACTGCAAGAAGAGCACGTGGCCCGCGCCGGCCCCACACCACAGCACCCGCCAGTGGCTCGCGCGATCGGACATGGTCTTGCCGCCGTCGGGGCTCAGCCGGATGAAAGAATTCTCACCGGTCATCATGGGCTCGTTGGGATCGACGGGAGGCATAGGTTCTCCTTTCGAAAATTGGGCAGGACCCGGGTTCCGGGAGAACATAGTGGAAATGGCGGGCCGGAGCAAGCCACGCGCGCGGTGGGGACGCCGTCTCCTCCTCGTCCTCTTCTTCGCCTTCGCCACGTGGGTGGTGTGGGAGCTGGCGACCTGGCCCGACGTGGCGCGCCTCGCCAGCGAGCGCCCCATCTCCACCGCCTTCATCGATCACTATCGCGCGCGGCAGCGGGCGCACGGCAGGCCCGACCGCGTCGCGTGGGCCTGGGTGCCCTACGCGGCGATCTCCGCCGACCTCAAGCGGGCCGTGCTCGTGTCGGAGGACGTCAACTTCTTCTCGCATCGTGGCTTCGATCTCGGCGAGGTGCAGAACGCGCTGGAGAAGGCGGTGCGTGAGGGCGAAGTCCCCCGCGGCGCCTCCACCATCACCCAGCAGGTCGCCAAGAATCTATGGCTCTCTCCCTCGCGCAGTCCGTGGCGGAAGGCCAAGGAGGCGATCCTCACGTGGCAGCTCGAGCACACGCTCGCCAAGCGGCGCATCCTCGAGCTCTATCTCAACGTGGCCGAGTTCGGTCCGGGCGTGTTCGGCGTGGGCGCAGCGAGCCAGCGCTACTTCGGCCGCCCCGCCGCCGAGCTTGGCCCCGCGGAGGCCGCGGCCCTCGCCGCGGGGCTCCCGATGCCGGGCACCTGGCATCCTGGGGTCGACACCGCGGCGTATCGGCGGCGAATCGCCGCCATCCAGAATCGGATGGACCGGGCGGCGTTCCTCGCCCGGCAGATCTGAGGCGTGCCGCGGTATCATACGCGCCATGACCCCCTTCCCCCTCGCGCTCGACGGCGTTCGCGTGATCGATCTCTCCCGCGTCATCGCGGGCCCTTGGTGCGGCGCGCTCCTCTCCGACCTCGGCGCCGACGTCGTCAAGGTCGAGGACACCGGGGCGGGCGATGAGTCGCGCACCTGGCCGCCTCACAAGGACGGCGAGGCCGCCGCCTATCTCCTCTTCAACCGCAACAAGCGGGCGATGACGCTCGACCTCAAGACGCCCGAGGGTGTCGAGGTGGTGAAGGCGCTGACGCGCACCGCCGACGTGGTGATCGAGAATTTCCGCACCGGCACCATGGAGGGCTTCGGCCTTGGATACGACGTCCTCGGCGCGGAGAACCCGCGCCTCATCTACTGCTCGGTGTCGGCCTTCGGGCGCACGGGCCCGCGCAAGGACAGCCCGGGCTACGAGGCGCTGATGCAGGCCTTCAGCGGCATCATGTCGATCACCGGCGAGCCGGGCGGCCAGCCGGTGCGGGCGGGCGTGTCGTTCCTCGACCTCTCTACCGGGATCCTGTGCGCGCTCGGGGTCTGCGCCGCGCTGCTCCAGCGCAACTTCACGGGCGTCGGTCAACGTGTGGACGGCTCGCTGCTGGAGACCGCGGTCAGCCTGCTCGCCTTCCATGCCGAGGGCTATCTGCTGACCGGCGCGCTCCCGCGGGCCCTGGGCTCCGGCCACCCGTCGCTCTCGCCCTACCGGAACTTCAAGTGCAACGACGGGCAGTGGATCTTCATCGCCGCGGCCAACGACCGATTCTGGGGCAAGCTCGCGCGCGCCCTCGGGCTCGACGCGATGGCCACCGACCCCCGCTTCGCGAAGAACCAGGACCGCGTGAAGCACCGCGCGGAGCTCGAGAGTATCTTGGAGCAGACGATCGGCGCCCGCGACCGGGAGCCGCTCTTGAAGGTTCTCGAAGAAGCGGACGTGCCCGCCACGCCCGTCAACACGGTGGATCAGGTGATGAACGATCCGCAGACGGCCGAGCGCGGCATCGTGCAGCGCGTGGCGCACCCCACGCTGGGCGAGATCCCGGTGGTGGGCACGCCGCTCCACTTCTCACGGATGAGCCCGGGCGTGCGCCGGGCCGCCCCGCTGCGCGGCCAGCACACCGACGAGATCCTCGCGGAGGTTGGCTACTCGCCCACGCGGATCCAGGTCCTGCGGGACAAGAAAGTCGTGCTCTAGCGGCGGGCCCACTCGCCGAGGAGGTTTCCATGCTGGGATTCAAGAGGAAGACCATGGTGAAGCCCGAGGAGGCCCTGCCTGGCCGCGCGGAGCGCATGCCGGTACCGGCCAAGCATTTCGTGAACGGCGCGCCGCTCGAGCCGCCCTTCCCCGCAGGGCTCGAGCAGGCGGTGTTCGGGCTCGGCTGCTTCTGGGGCGCCGAGAAGCTCTTCTGGCTGACGCCGGGCGTCTACACAACGGCCGCGGGCTATGCCGGCGGCGTGACCCCGAACCCCACCTACGAGGAAGTCTGCTCGGGGCTCACCGGGCATTCGGAGGTCGTGCTCGTGGTCTTCGATCCCAAGCTGGTGTCGTACGACGCCCTTCTGCGCGTGTTCTGGGAAGGGCACGATCCCACCCAGGGTATGCGGCAGGGCAATGACGTCGGCACGCAGTATCGCTCGGCCGTGTACACCTACGGCGACGCCCAGCAGCGCGCGGCCGAGGCCTCGCGTGACACGTACACCAAGGCGCTGGGCAAGGCCGGCTACGGCGCCATCACCACGGAGATCCGCCCGGCCCCGCCCTTCTACTACGCCGAGGACTATCACCAGCAGTACCTCGCCAAAAATCCTTGGGGGTATTGCGGGATTGGGGGGACGGGCGTCGCCTGTCCGGCGGGGGTCGCCGCCGCCCGTTGACACGGCGCCTAGCGCGTGATCGCGCGGGACGGACCGTCGGGGGCCGGCGGCTCGGCGGAGATCGAGAAGGCGACCTTCAGGCCGTCCCGGTACTCGTAAGACGCCCGGACGCGCGCGCCCGGCGGCAAGTCCTTGAGCTCCACCGGCGTGCCGTTGACGTCGATCCGCGTCTTCGGCGTCACCTGGAGCGTGGCGCCGAACATGCCCAGCAGGTCCGAGCTGAGCTCCACCTTGGAGTCCGAGACGTCCACCCGGCGGAGCGTGGCGTCCTCGATTTCGATGCGGAGCGGGCCGTGAGAGGATCCCGCATCCGCACCCCAGCCCGTGAGGTGGCGAATCACCCGATAGCCACCATAGCCGACAGCGGCTGTGAACACGCCGAGCATCACGAGGGCGACCAGCGGCCCCCGAAGGCGCCCAATCATCGACGCGCCCTCACGCCGCGAGGCTCAGGATATGGGGACGGGGCCCCCGGTCGTCACGCTTGGCCCGCTCCGCCACGGGGCGCTGGAGGGCGTCGACCAAGCGGCCGATCACCAGGGCTGTCAGGAGGATGACGATCCCAAGTTGAATGAGTACCGAGGTGTCGGCCATACCCCGTGCGTAGGGGACGGCCTCTCCGGGCAAAGAGAACAAAATGTGGGTCATGGCGTTCCTCCGGGGGGAACGGCGTCGTACGGAGCATCCGACGTGCCAGCCGAAACGGGCCCTGCACGGGCCGAGGAACGCGAGGCAAGCCCCCGGTCTCCCGGCGCAACCGTCCTGCCGGGGAGAGGGTCGCGTGTGGCCCAGTCACATGGGCCGCTCGGGACGAACTTACGCAACATGTACGCTTTACCCGGCAGCCTCAGTTGCCCATGACGAGGCCACCGTCGATGTTAATGGCCTGCCCCGTCATGTAATCCGAGTCGGGTCCGGCCAGATAGAGCACCAGGCCCGCGACGTCCTCGGCGGTTTCGGGCCTACCCAGGGGAATGCCGGCCGTGCGTCGCTTCCAGGCCGCGCCCGCCGGGAGGCCCTCGATGGCCCCCATCTCGCGGTCGATCTGTTGCCACATGGCCGTGTCCACCGCGCCCGGACATACGCAGTTCACGGTCACGCGCCGGGGCGCGAAGGCCTGGGCGGCCGTGCGCGTGATGCTGACCACGCCCGCCTTGGATGCCGCGTAGGGCCCAACCAGGGGCCCCGCGCCGCGGTAGGCGGCGATGGAGGCCGTCTGGATGATCTTGCCGCGCAGCTCGGAGCCCTCCATCGGCGGCTGCTCGATCATTCGACGCGCGGCCTCCTGCAGGACGAAGAAGACCGCCCGCAGGTTGACGTCGAGCACGCGATCCCACTCTCCCGGCGTGACCTCGAGGAGCGGCTGCACCCGGATCACGCCCGCATTGTTGAACAGCACGTCGAGTCGCCCCCAGCGCTGGTAGACCGCGCTCACCATGGCCTCGATGTCCGCCGCCTGCGTGACGTCGGCGCGCACCCCCACCTGGCCGAGTTCGGCCGCCAGCTTCTTCACGCCGTCGCCGTCGATGTCCGCGAGGACCAGGCGGGCCCCGGCCCCGGCGAGGCGGCGGGCGGTGGCGGCGCCGATGCCGCGGGCGGCACCGGTGATGAGCACGGTACGGTCGGCCAGGGGGTGGTTCGGCTCGCGGGATGGGGTAGGCATGCCACTAACCTCGATGATATGCTCGGTTACGAATAGTGCCCCGAGATGCCGGGGGCAAGCCCAGAGCGGGGAGGTTCCATGTCGACTCAGTTCCTCTATAAGCTGCCCGTCGAGCAAACTCAGTGGAAATTCGAGGGGCAGACCACCACCTCGTTCACCTGGGAGTACGAAGACGGTGGGGCCGACCTCCTCCGTCTGTATGCCAAGGGCAAGAAGCAGCAGTGGGACGCGGCGGAGCGGCTCGACTGGTCGCTGCCCGTCGATCCCGACAATCCGATGGGGCTCGACGATCGGACCATCGCGATCTACAACACGCCCCTCTGGAACGGGCTCGCCGACAAGGACAAGGCGCACGTGCGGCGCAATCTCCAGGCCCACACGCTCTCTCAGTTCATGCACGGGGAGCAGGGCGCGCTCATCGCGACGTCCAAGATCGTGCAAACCGTGCCCGGCGTCCCCGCGAAGTTCTACGCCGCGACGCAGGTGATGGACGAGGCCCGCCACGTCGAAGCCTATGCACGGCTGCTCCACGAGAAGGTCAAGCTCGCGTACCCGATCACCCGGACTCTCGGCCTGCTGCTCGAGAGCACCATCTCGGACCGCCGCTGGGACATGACCTATCTCGGCATGCAGGTGCTGATCGAAGGCCTGGCCCTCGCCGCCTTCCAGCGCATCCGCGACACCTCCTCCAACACGCTGGCTGCCGGTGTCAACGCCTACGTGATGCAGGACGAGGCCCGGCACGTGGCGTTCGGCCGCCTCGCCCTCCGCGACTACTACCCGCAGCTCTCCGACGCGGAACGCGACGAGCGCGAGGAGTTCGTGGTGGAGGCCTGCTACCACATGCGCGATCGCTTCAATCAGGGCGAGGTGTGGGAAAACCTCGGCCTGCCCGTCAAGGAGTGCGTCGAGGCAGTGGAGAAGTCCGAGTACATGAAGCTGTTCCGGACCCGGCTCTTCTCCCGAATCGTCCCCACCGTGAAGGACATCGGGCTCTGGGGGCCGCGGGTGCGGAAGGCCTACGAGGACATGGGGGTGATGGAGTTCGCCACCGTGGACGCCCAGGCCATGCTCGACAACGACGGGCGCGTGGCGGAGGAGTTCGACGCCAAGATGTTCGTCGACAAGACGCTCAACGGCCGTTAGCCGCGTCCCGCCGCGCCCCGAGAGGTGCCGGGCCGCACCTGACCCTTGCCCGCGCCCGCCGCCCGTGATAGGTAGCGTAGCGACATCGCTGCCCATTCGCACCGGACCCTCACAAGGAGGACGGGATGCGCGCCGACTCACCGAGCGACCGGCCGGACCGTAGGCAGTTCCTGCGCACCGCGGGCCTCGCGGGCATCCTCGCCGCCCGGCGCGCCCCCGCCTTTGCCCAGGGCGCCTCGCTCCACATCCTGCAGTGGTCGCACTTCGTCCCCGCCGCCGACACGCTGTTCGACGCGCAGGCGCAGGAGTTCGGCAAGCAGGCGGGCGCGACGATCCGCATCGAGCGCATCAATCAAAACGACATTCAGGCGCGCGTGACCGCCTCGGTCCAGAGTGGCGCAGGCGCGGACATCATCACCATCGCCAACAATCACGCGCTGCTGTACGACAATGCCCTCGTCGACGTGTCCGACATCGCCGAGGAAGTGGGCGGCAAGCAGGGCGGCTGGTCTGACTACGCGCGGGTGAACTGCGTGGCGGGCGGCCGCTGGGTGGCGCTGCCGTACTTCATCATCTCCTGGGCGGTGACCTACCGGGAAGATTGGCTTCACGCGGAGGGCCTGCGTTACCCGCAGACCTGGGACGAGTTCCGCGCCGCCGGCAAGAAGATGAAGGCCAAGGGCAAGCCCTTCGGCCAGGCCTTCGGGCACAGCATCAACGACCCGAACAACTGGTGCTACCCGCTCGTGTGGATGTGGGGCGGGATGGAAGTCGAGAGCGACGGGCGCAGGGTCGTCCTCAACCGCAAGGCCACGGTGGACGCGGTGAAGTGGAACAACGTGCTGTGGAAGGAGTGCTTCGACGAGGGCGGGCTGGCATGGGACGACAGCAACAACAACCGCGCCTTCCTCTCGCAGGAGATCTCGCTCACCGGCAACGCCCCCAGCATCTACGTGGCCGCCCGCGGAAAGTTCCCCGACGTCTACACGGGCACCAACCACGGCCACTATCCCCCCGGACCGGCCGGCCGCTTCTACTGGCTCCCCGCGTGGAACAGCGTCGTCATGAAGTACAGCAAGAGCCAGAAACTCGCCAAGGACTTCATCCGTTACTACATGGAGCGAGCGCAGTACGACAGATACTTCGAGGTCATGGATACCTTCGGCATCCCCGGCACGCGCGGCTACAAGGACCACCCGCTCTGGAAGAAGGATCCCAAGACCGCGGTGTTCCCGGAGACGCTACAGTACGCGCGCCAGGTCGGGCACGCCGGGCCGCCGGGCCGCAAGGCCACGGAGGCCCTGTCCAAGTACATCCTCGTCGACATGTTCGCGAAGAGCATCCAGGGACTGGCCCCCGAGGACGCCGTGAAGTGGGCCGAGACGGAGCTGAAGAAGATCTACGAGGCCTGACAACGTCCGGACTTTCGCTCAAGGAGAGATGCCCATGCGCGATTCCAGTCACGTTCCGGCTCGCCCCCGTGCTTCCGTGTCCCGCCGGCGCTTCCTCGCCGGCGCCGCCGCGGTGCCCGCCCTTGCCGGGCTCGAGGGCATCTTCGCCGCCCGGCGCGCCCCCGCCTTCGCCCAGGGCACCAAGCTGCACATCGTGCGCTGGGTGGACTTCATCCCCGAGGCCGACGTCGAGCTGAAGCGCCAAGCTCCCGAGGCCAGCAAGGCCCTCGGCGCGGAGGTGCAGTTCGAGTTCATCAACGCCAACGACCTCCAGCCCCGCATCACCGCCGCGATCCAGTCCGGCGCGGGCGCCGATCTCTTCCAGATGCTCTACAACTGGGCGCACCTCTACGCCAATGCGCTCGTGGACGTCTCCGACGTGGCCGAGCCGATCGGCAAGGCGCAGGGTGGCTTCTACGACGTGTTCGCCGCCGCCAACAAGGTGAACGGGCGCTGGCTCGCCATGCCCCACGGCATCGGCGGCAACGCCGTCGCCTACCGGCGGTCGTGGCACGCCGAGATCGGCGTGACCGAGTTCCCGAAGACCATGGAGGCCTGGCGCGACGTGGGGAAGAAGCTCAAGGCCAAGGGCAAGCCGGTCGGGCAAGCGCTGGGCCACAGCTTTGGCGATCCGCCCACGTTCGCGTATCCCCTGCTCTGGAGCTTCGGCGGGGCCGAGACCGACGCCAGCGGCAAGAAGGTCGTGATCAACTCGAAGAATACGGTGGAGTCGCTGAAGTTCATGCAGGCCTTCTGGAAGGACTGCTGCGACGAGGGCGGGCTGGCCTGGGACGACACCAACAACAACCGCGCGTTCCACGCCGGCGAGATCGCGGCCACGCTGAACGGCGCCTCGATCTACATCGTGGCCAAGCGGCAGAAGGAGAAGATCAAGGACGACAAGGGCGAGCCCCTCTATCTCGACATCGAGCATGCGGCGCCGCTCCCCGGCGGCCCCGCCGGACAGGCCGCGCTCTATGTGCCCTTCCAGCACGCGCTCATGAAGTACTCGAAGAATCAGAAGCTGGCCAAGGACTTCCTCCGCTGGCTGCATCAGAAGGAAAACTACGGCAAGTGGTTCGAGGTCAACGAAGGCTACTCGGTGGGCGCGGCCACCGCGTGGGAGGAGCACCCCATGTGGTCCCGCGTGGACAAGCCCCTCCAGATCTTCCGCCGCGCCGCCCGCCAGGGCCGGATGATCGGCTATCAGGGTCCGGCCACCGCGAAGGCCACCGAGTCCTACTCGAAGTACATCGTCGTCGACATGTACGCCAAGGCCGCCCAGGGCATGAAGGCCGAGGACGCGGCGAAGTGGGCCGAGTCCGAGCTCAAGAAGATCTACGAGGCGTGAGCCGGCGACCCGCGGGGGAGGAGCGCATGACGCATTGGATGACGCGCGCGCCGCTTCGCGCGCTCGCCGTCGCGGTCGCGCTGGCCGCGGGGATCGCCCCGCGGCCGGCGCCGGCCCAGCCCGTGCAGATCACCATCGTCCAGCCCGCGGAGGCGACGACGATGGATCCCGGGCGCAGCACCCAGGTCCTGACCGTCAACTACTTCTACAACCTCTACGACTCGCTCACCCGCTGGGATTCGGCGCTCGCGCTCCAGCCGGGTCTGGCCACGTCGTGGCGGGCGCTCAACGACACCACGTGGGAATTCACCCTCCGACCCGGCGTGAAGTTTCACGATGGCGCTCCGCTCACCGCCGACGACGTCAAGGCCACGCTCGAGCGCAATCTGATCCCGGGGCGCACCGGGGTCACCGCCGGGTTCGCCACCATCGAGGCGGTACAGGTCCCCACCCCCGGCGTGGTGCGCATCGTCACCAAGAAGCCCGATCCCCTGCTCCCCGTCCGCATGGCCCAGATGGGCTCGCAGATCATTCCCGCGCGCCTCACCACCGAGGATGGGGCGAAGGATCTCGCGCGCCGCCCGGTGGGCACCGGCGCCTATCGCTTCGTCGAGTGGGTGAAGGACGAGCGATTGGTCATGGAGGCCAACCGGGACTGGTGGGGCTGGGAAGGCCGCAAGCCAAGCGTAGATCGCGTCGTCTGGAAGCCGATCCCCGAAGACTTCCCGCGCCTCGTCGCGCTGGACAGGGGCGAGGCCGACATCGTGACGAACGTGCCGCCGGACCGCATCAAGGCCATCGCGGACGGCAAGACTACCCGCATCGTCAGCGTCCCGTCGTCCCGCACCGCGGCATGCGCCATCAATGCCAGCGGAGGGCCTCTCGCCGACAAGCGCGTGCGCCAGGCGTTGCACTACGCCCTGGACATGAACGCGATCATCAAGGGGATCTACGCGGGCTACGGCAAGGCGTACTCGGGCGGCGTGGCGGACACGGACTTCGGCTTCAACCCGACGCTCAAGCCCTATCCCTACGACCTCGCGCGCGCGAAGACGCTGCTCACCGAGGCCGGCTACTCGAGCGGCGTGGACGTCACGCTTCACGCCGGCATGGGCACCATGGTCAACGACAAGCAGCTCATCGAGGTGATCGCGGACATGTGGGCCAAGGCCGGCATCCGCGCCAAGATCGCCATGATGGAGATGGGCGCGCGGCAGAAGATGGTCAACGACCGCGCCCTGCCGGTCGGCGGGCTGCTTCTCATCAACCCGCAGTCCACCCTGCTCGACGCCGATGGCAGCGTGTGGCGGCTCCTGCATCCCACCGGGCTCAACGGCAAGTACTGGGCGGGCAGCCAGCCCGGGCACCGCTTCCACGACCTGATGGAGCAGGCCCGCTATTCGCTGGACCCCGCCAAGCGCAAGCAGCTCTATCTGGAGGCCACCCAGATCCTGCACGACGAGAAGCCCTGGCTCGATCTCTTCCAGGAGGTCATCGTCTACGGCACGAGCCAGCGGGTGAGCTTCAAGCCGCGGGCCGACTACCGGCTCATCGCGGCCGAGATGCAGGTCACGCGCTAGCCATGGCCGTCCGCGTGCCCCTCATGGAGACGGGCCGCCTGCGGGCCCGGGTCGACGAGCTGCGCGCCCGGAAGGGCCCGCCACCGTGGTCCGACTGCCTCGTGCTGACGGACGACATCCAGGCATTCATCATCTGCCATCCGCCGGGGCAGCCGAACGATACGCACTATCACCTGCACGACGAGTGGTGGGTGGTGCTGGCCGGCGAGATCGACTGGTACATCGAGGATGAGCCCAAGCCCATTCGCGGCCGGGCGGGCGATTTCGTCTTCGGCCCGAAGAACCGCTGGCATCACCTCGAGCCGGTGGGCGCTGAGCCGACCATCCGCATCGCAATCAACGCCCGCGGCGAGTTCCACCGTTACGATCGACCCGGCTGCAAGGCCCTGCCCGCGTCCTAGGGCGTGACCACCGTCACATAGGGTGCGGCCGGCGTCTCGCCGGCGCGCACGTCGCGCGGGACGGAGAAGCGCACCGCGGGCACGGTCTTCAGATACGCCGCGATGGCCCGCGCGTCGGCCTCGGTGAGCACGGCGTACGACGGCCACGGCATCACCGGGATCAACACGCGCCCGTCGCGGCTCTGCCCCTGGCGTACCGCGCGCGCGATGTCGTCCTCGCTCCAGCGGCCGAGGCCCGTCTCGACGTCCGGGGTGAGGTTCTTCGGATACACCACGCCGCCGCCCGGCAGCGCGAAGCCAATGGCCGAGCCCGCGAGGTGCCGATCGAAATCCGGCTGCCCCGCGAGCGCGCCCGGCGTGTGGCAGCCCGCGCAATCCATGATCGTGGTGAGGTACTGACCGCGCGCGACCGCGGCGGAGGCGCCGCGCGAGGCGGCGCCGGCATCCAGGGACTGCGTCGCGAGCATGCCGGTCCCGACCAACAGGGCGAGGGCGAGCGCAAGCACCGCCGCCTTCCAGCTCCTGATTCTCACGTGGATGCTCCTTTCCCGTGGATGTACGTGAGAGGGGAGCAAGGGCGATGCCAGGGTGTCCGAACACGAAAATCGGTGCGTTGCGCGCGCGCGGCACGAAGCCGCGAGGGCGAAGCGCCCGATGCGAGGCGTGCGCACGGCGTACCGCCCGTCCCCGCGGTCCCCGGGCTTGCCGGGCGCGACGCATGCGGGCTATGCTCGCCGGGACGTCGACGGCGATCGTGGCATGCGCGCGGCGCCCGTCGCGGCTTGGCCTGGCCCATCGGGGGAGGAGGCTCTCATGACTGGCACTACGCGCGGACGTACCCTTGCCGCCCTCGCCGGCGTCACGTTCGTCACGCTCGCGCTCAGCGGCTGCACCGCCTTCTACTGGTCCAAGCCCGGCACCACACAGGAGCAGTTCACGATGGACAATCAGGACTGCGCGAAGCAGGCCATGCCCACCCCCGCGGCCGTCAACCAGGGCGTGATGGTGCAGGACGTGTATCGGGGCTGCCTGGTCCAGCGAGGCTACGTCCGGTCCAAGCAGTACAAGCCGGTCGGCCCGGAATTCTTTCGCGGGATCGAGTAGTCGCGCGCTAGTCCCGCCCGCGGATCGCCTTCAGCACCAGGCGTGCGGGGGCGCCTGGGAAGGGCCAGCCGGGAATCCAGGCGGAGAAGCGCCCGGCGGGACCACCCGCCACCACGATGTGGATGTTCGCCGCCTCGCGGAACTTCGGGACGGCGGCGCCGTTGACGCGCGCCCGCGTCTCCTCCCACAGAAACGTCCGCACCTGGGCCTTGGTCCAGCCGTCGCCCGCAATGGTCCGGGCATGCTCGGGTGAGATCACGAGCAGGGTGTCGGTGAGCCCGGCGTGCCCGTCGCTCGCGATCACCGCGCCGCTACGGGCGATGGTCGCGAGCACCTCGCGCGCGGAGCGGTGCTGGGTGTCGGCGACGACCTGGAGGGCCTCCGCCGCCATCACGGCCACCGTGCTTTCCGCGGGCGCGAACCCATGCTCGACGTGCAGCGGCTCCCACGGGCTCGCCTCCTCGTTCTCGCCGATGCAGTAGGAGTAGCGGCCCGGCTGGGAGAACGTCGACATGCTGATCACCCCCGGCGCGGCGCCCCCGATGTTCAGCCAGCAGAGGCGCACCGCCCGCCCGATGGTAGCGTTCGCGCGCCAGCCCGGGCCGAAGGCCCCCGCCCCCGAGTTCACGTCGAGGGCCTGCCGCACGGGCCCGTTGAGGATGAGGAGCGGCGCGACTGCGTCGGTCGTGCCGGACACCCCCACCAGGGAGAAGTCGGGGTCGCAGATCGCCTCGACGCCCGCGATGACCGCGGGCAGGTACTCGGGCCGGCACCCCGCCATGACGGCGTTGACCGCGATGCGCTCCACGGTGGCCCGTCCGAGCCGCGGCGCGATCAGCCCGATCAGCGTGTCCCTGAGCCGGCCGCTGGCCTCCACCGCGGCCCGTACGCGCGCCACCGTGGGCGGCACCACGGGCAGGCCATCGGTGACGCCCCGGGCATACAGCGCCTCGACGGGATCGAGCCCCTCACTCACCGGACCACCATCCCCGGCCACCCCGGGACCGTCAAGAGCCGTTATTTCACGGCCCCTATGGGGGTCCCGTAGGCGGCGCCGAGGGTAAGTGAATTCTCACGGGGGGCTCATCCGTCTCTTAGCTGCGTTCGGTAGAGTGCGTGTGTCGTCAGAGCGATCGTCGAACCGCGCACAGGAGGATTCCATGAACCGCTATCTTCGCCACTCCCGCTGGGCATGGCCCGCCGCCGGCCTCGTCGGCCTGGCTCTGGTCCTTGTCATGCTCGTCGCCCCGCCAGGCTGGAGCCGCTCGCCCGCTCCGGTCTGGAACGACCAGGCCGTCTCGGTCACGCCCCTTACCACGCCGGCGCCCAACTGGGTCGAGCTGGCCAAAGCCGTCAAACCCGCCGTCGTCAATGTCACCGGCCGCCAGGACGGGGGTCGGAGCGCCGGATCGGGCTTCGTGATCAACCGCGAGGGCTACATCGTCACGAACAGCCACGTCGTCGAGAACGCCAACACGATCGTGGTCAAGCTCTCCGATGGGCGTGAGCTGCCCGCCACCATCGTCGGACGCGATCCCAAGACCGACATCGCGCTCCTCAAGGTGGACGCCAAGGACCTGCCGGTGATCGGGCTCGGCGATTCGTCGGCGCTCCAGGTCGGCGAGCCGGTGATGGCCATCGGCAATCCGTTCGGCCTCGAGCAAACCGTCACCACCGGTATCGTCAGCGCCACCGGGCGGGTGCTCGGCGCGGGGCCCTATGACGACTTCGTGCAGACCGACGCGTCGGTCAATCCCGGCAACAGCGGGGGGCCGCTCATCAACGCCCGCGGCCAGGTCGTGGGGATCAACTCGATCATCTTCAGCCGCACCGGCGGCTCGGTCGGCATCGGCTTCGCGATACCCGTGAACCTGGCCAAGAGCGTGTTCACGCAGCTCGCGGAGAAGGGGCACGTGGAGCGGGGCTGGCTCGGCGTCACGATCCAGGAGCTCACGCCCGCGCTCGTGAAGAGCCTCAACCTGTCCGACGCCCACGGCGCGCTCGTCGCCGAAGTCGCGCCCGACTCTCCCGCCGCCAAGGCGGGCGTCAAGCAGGGCGACGTGATCGTCGGGGTCGCGGGGCATCCCGTGACCCGCTCGTCGGACCTGCCCGCGGTCATCGCCAACATCGAGCCCGGGCACCCCGTCGCGCTGTCGGTGCTGCGCGACGGCAAGACCATGACCCTCAATCCCACCATTGCGCGCCTCCAAGACAAGGACGAGACCCAGACGGCGCGGGCCGACAAGCACGGCCCGCTGGGCCTGGTCGTGGGCCCGCTCACTCCGGACATCGCCGACGAGCTCTCGCTGCCCAAGAGCCTGCACGGCGTCGTGGTGCGGGAAGTCCGTGACGGGAGTCCCGCCGCGGAGGCGGGCATTCAGGCGGCGGACGTGATCGTGCAGGTCGATCGCAAGCCCGTAGGCAACATGGACGAGCTGCGCCGGGCGCTGGACACGCACGCCAAGGGCACGCCGCTGCTGTTCCTCATCCGGCGTGACAATGCCGAGCGCTACGTGACCATCGCCGCGTAGCGACTCGTTCGCGGACCCGATGGCCGCGGGCACGCCCCGCGCGCCATCGGGTCTCCCTCGACGTCTCGGCCCGGTGATCGAGCCGGGCGCCCTGGCTGCCGCTCGGGCACGCTGTCCGAGCTTTCCGCCGCCCCTGCCTTCAAACGCCGCGGAAACGCGGGAATCCTCCGCTGGCATCGATAGTGCAGCGGTCGACCGCGTGTCTCCCGTCCGACTCTGCGCCCGCGTGCTGTTGCTCCTGCGTCGGCGGCCGCGTTTTTCCGTCGCCCTCGTCGCCCTCGTGGTCGCGCTCACCGCGTTCACCGGCGCCGCCATTGGGCTCCTCGCGTGGCGGGAGCAGCGTGCCCAGTCCCGCGCGCTCGCCGACGCGGCGATGACCCAGGCGGCTCGGCTCGTGGCGACCCACACCGCGCGCTTCCTGCAGGCCGCCGAGTCATCCGCGCGGCTGGGCCCCGCCGTCGTGGCGGAGGGGCGGCTCGATCCCCACGACTTCCACGCCGTGGAGGCCTTCGTGCTCGGCGTGCTGCGCGCGCATCCCGAGCTGACCTGGGTGAGCTACGGCGACCGCGACGATCGCTTCGTCGGGGCGCGGCGCGCCGCCAACGGCGAGCTCTACATCAACACGAGCTTCCCGGTGGGCGAGCGCCTCGAGCGGATCCGCTTGGAGGAAGACCAGCTCCTTCCCAACGGCCTCCGCGTGCCCTTCCGGCGGGCGGAAGATCACGGATACCGCCCCAGCCGCCGGCCCTTTTTCCGCCTGGCCGCGGCCAACCGTGACCTCACGTGGACCGAGCCCTACGAGTTCTACTCGAGCGGGGGACCCGGGCTCACGTGCGCGATGCCGCTCCTCGACGCGGCGGGCGCGGTGCAGGGCGTGTTCACTGTCGACTTCTCGCTGGCCCGGCTCGCCGAGTTCCTCGACGAGGTGGAGGTGTCGCCCCGTGGGCGCATCCTGATCGCCGCGCGCGACGGGCACCCGCTCGTGGAGCAGCGGCGGCGCGGCGCGCAGGGAGCGCCTGCCATTCCCGCCGCCGCGCTGGCCCAGGTGCCTCTGGAGCGCGATACGCGGTCGAGCGTCGAGTTCCAGCACAACGGCGAGCGCTACTTGGCCCGTGCGGTGCCCTTGCCCGCCGGCGGTCTCGGCTGGCGCGCGGAGGTGGTCGTCCCCGCGCGCGACTACACCGCGCGGGTGGACGCGCAGGGCCGTCGGGCCCTGGTACTGGGCGCCCTCGCCGTCCTCGTCGCGCTCGGCTGCGGCGTCGCGACTGCGAGGTGGATGGCGCGCCCGCTCCAGGATCTCGCCAACCTCGCCCTGCGTATCCGGCAGGGCAACCTGGATGCGGTGGTGCGGCCGCGCAGCCACGACGAGATCGGCGTCCTCACGCGCTCGATGGGCGAGATGGTGCGGGCGCTTCGGGACCGCGAATTCGTCCGCCAGACGCTGGGCCGCTACGTGAGCCCCGAGCTGGCGGAGCGCGTGCTCCGCGACCCGGACGCGGTGCGGCTCGGGGGCGAGCTGCGCGAGGTCACCATCTTGATGTCCGATCTGCGCGGCTTCTCCGAGCTGTCCGAGCGGCTAGGCCCCGAGGCGATGATCGACATCCTCAACCGCTATCTCGCCACGATGACGCAGGTCATCCAGGCCCACGGCGGGATGATCAACGAGTTCATCGGCGACGCGATTCTCGTCCTGTTCGGCGCGCCGTTCCAGCACAGGGACGACTGCGAGCGAGCGGTGCGCTGCGCGTGGGACATGCAGTGCGCGATGGCGGCGCTGAATGTCGAGAACCGGCGCCTGGGCCTGCCCGAGCTGGCCATGGGGATCGGCATCCACGTGGGGCCGGTGGTCGCGGGCAACATCGGCAGCCGCGACCGCGTGAAATACGGCGTGGTGGGCTCGCCCGTCAACCTCGCCGCCCGGATCCAGGCGCTCGCCTTCGGCGGCGAGGTGCTCCTCTCCGAGTCGGTGGTGGAGCGGTCGGGGCACGTGCGGGTGGGCGCCCCGCGCCGCGTCCGCGCCAAGGGCTTCGCGAGCCTCGTCACCGTCCATCCCCTCGAAGGGCTGGACGGCGGGGGCCACGCAACCCCACTCGCGAGCTAGCGCGGGCTAGCGTGCGCCGCTCAGCCGAGCCCCGTGTCGTCCTTGCCGGCGATCATGGGGTAGATCTGCATCCCGCTGGGTGCGCCGAGCCGCGCCCATGTCATAATGCGCGCGATGATCCAGAAAATTCGGGGTGTCGGCGCCGCCTGACGGTCGGCGCACCACAACACGACCGTGCCCTCGGTTCCGCTTCGACGCCGGCTCTTCCTTCTCGCCGCGGGGGCCATCGTGCCGCTCGCCCTCGTCTCTGGTATCGGGCTCTATCTGCTCACCATGCAGCAGCGTGTGCAGGTCGAGCGGGTTAGCCTGGAGTTCACGCGAGCGGTAGCCACCGCGGTGGACGCCGAGCTCCGGAGCTCGATCTCGGTCCTCGAGGCCTTCGCCACGACCCTGACGCTCGAGGGCAAGGAGCGCGCGACCTTCCACGAACAGGCGCGCCGCGTGCTGGGGACGCAGCCCACCTGGGCGGGCATGAGCCTTACCGATCCCGCGGGCACGCGCGTGGCGGACACGCGCTACCCGCCGGGGGCCGACCTTCCTGCGATCGCCGAGCGCGAGAGCCTCGACCGCGTGGTGCGCACCCGCACGCCCGCCATCGGCAGCTTGGCGCGCAGCGCGCGCGGCCCGTTCCTCTTCGCGGTGCGCGTGCCCGTGCTCCGCGGCGACGCGCTCCAGTACGTGCTGTCCGCCTCGGTGCGGCCCGAGGAGATCCGCGACGTGGTCACGCGCCAGCAGGTGCCTCGGGACTGGGTCGTCTCGATCTTCGATCAGCGCGGTCAGCGGGTGGCCCGCTCGCGCGCGCACGAGGAGAGCCTGGGCGGCCCGGCCTCGCCGAGCCTGCAGGCGCTGCTCGCCCTCGACATCACGGAAGGCAGCGGCCCCACCTACACGCTCGAGGGTGAGCGCATCTACACGCCCTACGTCCGGCTCGCGCCAAGCGGCTGGACGGCCGCCCTCGGCCTGCCCGCGACGGTGGTGGAGGGCGCGGTATACCGCTCGCTCGCGTTCTACGGCGGCGGGCTGCTGCTGTCGCTCGGCCTCGGCACCCTCGCCGCGCTCGTCGTCGCGCGCAGCATCAACCGCCCCATCGCCGACCTGCGGGGCGCCGCGCAGGCGCTCGGACGGGGCGAGGGGATGCCGCCGCCCGTCACCACCATCCAGGAGATCCGCGATGTGGCGGAAGCGCTGGTCACCGCCGCCGCGGAGCGCCGGCACGCGGAGGTCCAGGAGCGCCTGGCCCGGGAAACCGCGGAGGCGGCGGACCGTGCCAAGGAGCAGTTCCTCGCCGTGCTGTCGCACGAGCTGCGCACGCCGCTCAACGCGGTCTACGGCTGGGCGCGCATGCTCCAGGCGGGCCAGCTCGATGGCGACGACGCCACCCGCGCGGTCGAGGCCATTGTGCGGAATGCCGACATGCAGGTGCAGCTCATCGACGATCTCCTCGACGTCTCCCGCATCGTCAGCGGCAAGATGCGGCTGGACGTGCGCGCGGTGGACCTCGCCGCGGTGCTCCAGGATGCGCTGGACGCCGTGCGGCCCGCCGCCGAAGCGAAGGCAATCCGGGTGCAGCGGGTGTTGGACCCGCGCGCGGGGCCGGTGATGGGCGATCCCGCGCGGCTCCAGCAGGTGCTGTGGAACCTCCTCATGAACGCGGTGAAGTTCACGCCGAAGGGCGGGCGCGTGCAGGTGCATCTGCAGCGGGTGAACTCGCATGTCGAGATCATGGTGAGCGACACCGGCCAGGGGATCGCCTCCGAGGTGCTGCCGTACGTGTTCGACCGCTTCCGCCAGTCGGACAGCTCGAGCACCCGGGCTCACGGCGGCCTGGGCCTGGGACTGGCGCTCGTGAAGCACCTCGTGGAGCTTCACGGGGGCAGCGTGCTCGCCCGGAGCGCGGGGGAGGGCATGGGCGCGACCTTCGTGGTGAGCTTGCCCCTCTCGATCGCCGAGCTGCCCGAGCATCGGGCGCCGCGCGTGCACCCGAGTGCCCTCTCGGCGGCGCCCCTGCCCGGGATCGTCCGGCTCGACGGGCTCCGCGTTCTCGTCGTCGACGACGATCCCGAGGCGGTGGCCCTCGGCCTCGCCATCCTCACCGGCGCGGGGGCCGAGGTCCGCTCGTGCCTCGCCGCGCCCGACGCCCTCACGGTGCTCCGCCAGTGGCGGCCCGACGTGCTCGTGTCCGACATCGAGATGCCGGTCGAGGACGGCTACGCCCTCATCGCGAAGGTCCGCGCGCTCGGCGCCGATGAGGGCGGCCGCACCCCCGCGGTGGCGCTTACCGCCTACGGACGGATGCAGGACCGCATGCGCTCGCTCGCTGCGGGCTACACCATGCACGTACCCAAGCCGGTCGATCCCGGAGAGCTCACCACGATCATTGCCAGCGTCGCGATGCGTCCCCCCACGCACGTGTCCGGACCTGTGCCATAATTCCCGCCATGAACAAAAAACTCCTCTTCGTCGGCGGCGGGGCCATCGGCAGCTATCTGGGCGCGTTCCTCACCCGCGCGGGTCACGACGTGACCATCGTGGATCCCTGGGCCGAGCAGGTGGAGACGATCCGCCAACGGGGGATCTCGGTGAGCGGCCCGCACGACCCGTTCGACGCCAAGCCCAAAGCGTTCCACCTTCACGAGGCCCAGCGCCTGCCGCGAGACTTCGACATCGCCTTCGTGGCGATGAAGGCCTACGACACGCCGTGGGCCACCCAGCTCGCCCTCCGCCATCTCCGCCCGGAGGGCTACGTGGTCTCGTCGCAGAACTGCTGGCCGGACCCGATGGTGGCCGCCGTGGCGGGCGCGGACCGGTCGGTCGGGCTCATCATGTCCAAGATCGGCGTGGCCCTCTGGAAGCCAGGGCAGGTCGAGCGCGGCATGGAGAAGGGCGAGGGCAAGGGCCACGACGTGTTCCGGCCGGGCGAGCACGACGGGCGCATCACGCCGCGGGTCAGCGAGCTGGCCGAGATGCTGTCGATCATCGATGGGGCCAAGGCCACCGACAATCTCTGGGGCGAGCGTTGGGCCAAGCTCTCCCAGAACGCCATGGGCAATCCCGTCCAGGCGATGACCGGGCTCGGGACCCTCGAGGTGATGTCGAGCGAGGTCGGCCGCGCGATCACCATTCATCTCGCCTCCGAGTCGGCGCGCGTGGGGCTCGCCGCCGGCCTACGCATCGCGAAGTTCGGCGGCGCGGAGGCGGCGACCTGGGCGAAGGCGGATCTGCGGGAGACCTGGGAGTCCCTCGACCGCATGCTCACGCCCGCGTCGGCGGGAGGCCGCAACTGGCGCGCCTCCATGGCGCAGGACGTCATCAAGGGGCGGCCGACGGAGATCGACTACATGAACGGCCACGTGGTGGCGCAGGGGCGCGAGCGGGGCGTGCCGACGCCCGTGTCGGCGGCGATCGTGCAGGTGGTCGGCGAGATCGACGCGGGGACGCGCAAGCCCGCGCCCGCTAATATCGAGGCGACCTTGCGCCTCGCGGGCGTCTAGCCGCGCGTCAGGGCGACTGCACGGACTGGATCACGAAGGACTCGACGTAGATCTTTCGCGTGCCCGCTTGGCTGGGGATGGGCACGCGGAAGTAGGCGCGGTCCCCGGGCCGGATATTGCCGTAGGCCCACCCGCGCTCGAACGCCACTACCTTCCCCGACTCGTCCAGCACGTCCATCCGCATGCGAAGAAGCCCGACCGTTTCGCGTCCGTCGTTGTACACCCAGCCGGCCACCGCGCCCCGCGTGGGGGCGCCCTTGTCCTCTTCGACGCGGAAGTTCCCCATCTGCGACGGCGATTGCGCGTGCGCCGAGCCGATGGCCACGCACAACGCCAGCGCGGCGCCGACCAGCCAGTGCACGGAACGGACGATCGGACGGCGGATCACTGCCAGCGAATCAGCGCCTTGATCTTCGGATACTCAGGCGCCCTTCCCTCCACGTCCACGACGCGCAGGGTCTTGTCCGGCGCCTCGAGGAGGAGATTGTTGTTGCTGAACGCGATGAAGCGGCCCCACTCCTTCGGAACCGTGACGTCGTACTTGGGGATGGGCATCTGCGCCTGCGCCGCGCCCGGCTCGGGCAGCCACGGGCGGACGGCGATGACGGTGAGCGCGAACGCGATCACGGTGAGGAGGACCTTCACGTAGCGATCGTGGGTCACGGCGGCCTCCTGGCAAAAGTGCACGACTCGACGCTCCCCATCCATATCATGCCCGCAGAGAAGCGCCAAGCAACCGGGACCGCCGGGGCCCGATGAGCGCTGGCGCTACATGTGGAAGTACGGATCGAGGACACGCACCTCGGTGATGCGATCCACCGGCAGCTTGTTGCGCTCGGCCACCTTCCGGATGGCCTCGGGCGACGGGCCGTCGTAGATGCAGCAGATCTTCCGCTTGTCCTGCGAGACGTAGGAGTGCCCCACGGTCTTCGGCGAGATGTGCAGGCGCTCGCCGATCTCGGCGTTGCGCAGGCCTTGGTCCAGGGCGCGCACGATCTCGATTTCCCGTGTGGTGAGACCGAAGGGATGCTCGCGATTGACCTTGCAGGGGCCGCGGGGAATCCGATGGCCCCCCCCTCACGGAGCTGGCGGCGGAGGGCCCTCGACGGCGGGGCGCGCGCCAGCATGTCCAGGATCCCGAGCGCGGCAAGCTGCGCCCACCGGTCGCCGCCGGCCAGGGCCCGGGCGCGCTCGTAGGGGCGCCCACGCCGGTCCCACTCGGCCGCGGCCTTACGCCAGTCGCCCGCAGGGCCGTCGCGCTCGAGCAGGTCCATAGCGTTTCGATTCTACCTCCGCTACCATCGGGCCATCAGCCCGCCCATCCCGGATCCCGCGGAGGCCTCATGTCGCTTGTCATGCATCCCGCCCTCGCCCTGCTCCTGCTGAGCCTGCTCGCCGCGCCCGCCGCCGGGCAGTCCTCCGCCCCGCGCGAGGGCAAGCCGGGCGGAGTGCTGCGCTTCTCGCACCGCGAGGATCTGCCACAGGGCTTCGCGATCCACGAGACCGCGACCAACTCCGGCACGTGGCCCTCCATGCCGTGCTACTCGAACCTCGTGATCTTCGACCAGTCGAAGCAGCTGGAGCGGCCCGAGAACATCGTGCCCGAGCTGGCCGAGCGCTGGTCCTGGCAGGACGGCTACCGGAACCTCGTCTTCTTTCTCCGAAAGGACGTGCGCTGGCACGACGGCCAGCCCTTCACTTCCAAGGACGTGAAGTTCACGTTCGACATGGTGCGCGAGGCGCCGAACGCCGCCGCGAAGCTGCGCCTCAATCCCCGGAAAGAGTGGTACAGCAACGTCGACGCCATCGAGGCGCCGGACGCCTCCACGGTGGTGTTCCGCCTCAAGCGCCCGCAGCCCTCCATCCTGACCATGCTGGCGTCTGGCTATTCCCCGGTGCTGCCCGCTCACATCCCGCCCGCCGAGCATCGCACCCGCTGCCTCGGCACCGGGCCCTTCAAGTTCAAGGAGTGGAAGCGCGGCGAGTCGATCGAGCTGGTGAGGAACCCCGACTACTTCGTGAAGGGGCGGCCCTATCTCGACGCCATCCGCTACGTGATCATCGTGGAGCGCGGCACACGGGTGGCCGCCCTCCAGGCCAATCAGGTGGACGTGGCCTTCCCCGGCGAGACCACGCTGAACATCTACGAGCAGCTGAAGGCGGCGGTGCCGAAGATGGTGTTCACCGAGACCGCGAGCAACGTGAATGAGAACCTCCTCATCAACACGACCCGGCCGCCCTTCGACAACGTCAAGGTGCGCCGCGCCCTCGCGCTCGCGGTGGACCGCCGCGCCTACGTGCAGGCGGTGCACCGGGGCAGCGCGATCGTGGGCGCCTCGCTGGCGCCGAAGCCTTGGGGCGTGTGGGGGCTCTCCGACAAGGATCTCGCGGCGCTGGCCGGCTACGGCAAAAGAGCCGACGAGAAGGCCAAGGCCAAGCGGCTCCTCGCCGAGGCCGGATTCGGCCCCGGCAACCCGCTGAAGGTGGAGATGGCCACGCGGGCCATCGCCATCTACCTCGACTTCGCCTCGTTCGTGCTCAACGAGCTCAAGACGGTTGGGATCGAGGCGACCCTCAAGCAGATCGAGACCGCGCAGTGGCACCCCCTCGCCACACGGCGGGACTTTCAGATCGCGGCGAATCTCACCGGCCTCGGCGTGGACGATCCCGACGCCAGCTTCTACGAGAACTACGCGTGCGGTTCGCCCCGCAACTACACCGGCTACTGCAACGAGGACATCAGCCGGCTCATCGACCAGCAGTCGCAGGAGACCGATCCGGCCAAGCGGCGCGCGCTGGTGTGGCAGATCCAGGCCCGCCTCGAGAACGAGGCGTCCCGCCCCATCATGGGATGGCGCACCGACCACTTCGCCCATCATCCCCACGTCAAGGGGCTGACCATTCACAACGTCGTCTACAACTGCTGCCGGCTGCAGGACACCTGGCTGGATCGCTGAGGGGATACGCCATGGCCAAGCGTCGAGTCGTGGTGACGGGGGCGTCGGGCTACGTGGCGCAGCGAATGCTGCCCGCGCTGGCCGACCGGTGGGACCTGGTGCTGCTGGACGTGCGCGACACCACCGGCGACGGGCGCAAGGTCCCGGGGCTCGTGATCGCCGATCTGACCCAGCGCGATCGCGAGGCCTACCGGCGCCACTTCCGCGGCGCCGACGCGGTGATCCACTGCGGCTACGTGCGCGCGCCCGGGCTCGACGCCACCACGTGGCAGGACAACTCGGACGCCAAGTTCTGGGCCGAGCACGAGAACGTGGCCCTGGCCTACAACGTCTACCGCACCGCCCTCGAGGAAGGCGTCCGCCGCGTCGTGGTGGCGAGCTCGAATCACGCCGCCGACTACTACGAGCGGCTGGTGTGGGCGGGCCGCCTGGACATGGTGACCCCGGAGATGCCGCCCCGCTCGGACAACTGGTACGGCTGGTCCAAGGCCGCCTACGAGCTGCTCGGCTTCGTGTTCGCCACCGGCAAGGTGAGCGCCCGCGCCCTCGAGGTCGTGCAGTGGCGCATCGGCGGGCCCCGGGACGACGACATCGATCACGTCCCGCCGGGGGACGTGCCGGTCATGCATCGCGCCCTCGGCGCGTATCTGTCCGCGCGGGATCAGGCCCAGCAGGCCATCCGCATGGTGGAGACAGAAGACATCCGCGACGAGCACGGCGTCCCGTTCTTGATCGTGTACGGGATCAGCGGCAACACGCACCGCTTCTGGAGCCTGGCCAACGCGCGTGAGAAGATCGGCTATCGCCCCGAGGACGACAGCGGGATACGCTTCGCGGACAAGATCGCCCAGCTGGTGCGGGGGCTCGTCAAGAAGTAACGCGTCGCCCGAATACCAACGCCTCCTCGGCGGTCAGATCAGCTGGGGGGCGAGACCGAGAGGCGCTATAGTCGGCGGACCGCATGAACCCGTCTCGCCCTTCATCCTTCGCCCCGTCCACACCGCCGAGGAGACGGTGCGGGCGGACGAGGCCGCCGGCCGCACGGGAAGCCCCATGCTCCACGAGGGCAACATCGTGCGCGCGGGCGGGACGTCCGACTCCACCCTCGTCGTCATCAACCAGATCCAGCCGGTGTACGTCTCCTTCACGGTGCCCCAGCAGCAGCTCCCCGCCATCCGCCGTTACATGGCCGAGGCGCCGCTCGAGGTGCGCGCGACGCCGGCGGGCGACACCCTGCCCCAGCGCCGAACGGTGATCTTGGTGGACAACGTGGTGGACCCGACCACCGGCACCATCCGGCTCAAGGGCACGTTCGCCAACGCCGATCGGCGCCTTTGGCCCGGTCAGTTCGCGAACGTGGAGCTGGTGCTGTCCACCGAGCCCGACGCCATCGCGGTGCCCGCGCAATCCGTCCAGACGGGGCAGGGAAACAGCACGTTCGTGTTCGTGGTGAAGGAGGATTCCACGGTGGAGACGCGGCGGATCATCGTGAAGCGCACGCAGGGCAGCGAGACCGTGGTGGGCGACGGCCCGAAGCCCGGCGAGAAGGTGGTGAACGACGGCATGCCCCGGCTCGTGGCCGGCGCCAAGGTCGAGGTCCGCACACCGGGCCCGGAGGGCGGCCGAGCTGGCGAGGTCCCGCACCCCGCGCCGGCGGCGCGCTAGAGGTAGACGCCCTTCATTTGCGGCGCGGGATACCGCGTGCCCGCGGCGGCGCCCGCGGGCACCGCATCGGAGATGCGCGCCACGTCGGCCGGGCTCAGCTTCACCGCCGTCGCGCCGAGATTTTCCTCCAAGCGGTCCTTTCGCTTGGTCCCCGGGATCGGCAACACGTCCTGGCCCTGGGCGAGCAGCCAGGCCAGGACGAGCTGCCCGGGAGTGCAGCCCTTCTCCGCGGCGAGCGTCTCGATGCGATGCACGAGATCCACGTTGTGGGCGAAGTTGCCGTCCTGGAAGCGCGGGTGGTCGCGACGGCGATCGCCCTCGGGAATGTCCGCGATCTTCTGGATCTGCCCGGTGAGGAAGCCGCGACCCAGCGGGGAATAGGCCACGAAGCTGATGCCGAGCTCGCGGCACACGCGCAGCGTCTCCTCCGCCTCGACGCGGTAGAGGAGCGAGAACTCGCTCTGCACCGCGGCGATGGGGTGCACGGCGTGCGCCCGGCGGATCGTCGCGGGCGCGGCCTCGGAGAGCCCGAGCGCGCGGATCTTGCCCGCTTCGACCAGCCTCTTCATCGCGCCCACCGTGTCCTCGATCGGCACGGACGGGTCCACGCGATGCTGATAGTAGAGATCGATCACATCCACGCCGAGGCGGGTCAGGCTCGCCTCGCACGCCTCCCGCACGTACTCGGGCCGCCCGTTGACCTGGTTCGCTCCGGACGGGTTGCGCGTCTGCCCGAACTTGGTGGCGAGCATCACGCGATCGCGCCGGCCACGCAGCGCCCGCCCCAGCAGCGTCTCGTTGTGGCCCCAGCCATACATGTCCGAGGAGTCGATGTGGTTGATGCCGCGGTCCAGCGCGTGCTGGACGAGGTCGATGGAGGCCGCGTCGTCCGCGGCGCCGTAGATGCCGGAGAGCGACATGCAGCCGAGGCCGAGAGCGGAGACGCGGAGCGGACTCTGACCGACGGGGCGCTGTTCCATGGCGGCGAGGATACTACGCGGGCCGCTCCCGCGCCACGCGCGAGCTCCACGCGAAGCCGGCGGCGAGGATCACGAGGAGCAGCACCTGCACGGTCACCCCCTCGACGCTCGGGTGCACGCCGAGCAGCGGGATGGCCGGGAATTCCAGCGCGTGCTGGGGAAGCGCCCCCGCTTCCTGGAGCGCGGCGATGCCGTTGCCCACGAACACCACTGCGAGGAGTCCCACCACGATGGCGGAGACGCCGAAGAAGAGCCCGATGGGCAGGCGGAGGCTCCCGCGCACGATGATCCACCCGAGCGCGACCAGCGCCACCGCCGCCGCGGCGAGCCCGCCGAGCAACGCCGGCCCCGCGCTCGGTGCCGCCTGCGCGGCCAGCGCCTCGTAGAAGAGCACGGTCTCGAAGACCTCGCGGTACACGGCGAGGAAGGACACGGAGGCGAGCGCGAGCATGGTCCGCCCGGACAGGGCGCCGGCCAGCCGCGCCTCGAGGAAGGCCTGCCAGCGGTGCGACTGGCTCTTGCTGTGCATCCAGAATCCCACGTAGAGCAGCACCGCGGCGGCCACGAGCGCGGTCACGCCCTCCGTGGTCTCCCGCGTGGAGCCGGTGATGGTGATCGCGCGGGACGCGACCCACCAGGTGACCCCGCCCAGCAGGAGCGCCAGCATCCACCCGCCGTGCACCCATGGGAGCGCGTCGCGCCGGCCCGCCTTGACGAGCAGCGCGACCACCGCCGCGACCACCAGCAGGGCTTCCAGCCCCTCGCGCAGCAGGATGATGAAGGCCGATACGAATGTCGCGGGCGGCGTGAGGCGGTCCGTGTCGAGCCGCGCTTGCGCCCGGGTGAGAAGCGCCTCCACCGAGCCCGCCTGCGTCTCCACCGCCCCGAGGGGCGCGCCTTCCTTCACGAGGCCACGGAAGCGGAGCATCTCCGTCTCGATCGCCATGCGGAGGGGGTGGTCCACTGCGTCAAGGGTCGGCTCGGCCAGCTCGAAGCCATCGAGATAGGCGGACACCGCCAGATCCTGCGCCTCGCGCGCGCGCCCGCCGCGATAGGCCTCCAGGCTCTGGCGCAGCAGGCGGAGGCTGATCGCGATGGCCGCGTTGCCATGCGGCACCAAGGCCTCCGGATCGGCGCGGAGATAAGCGAGCAGGGCCGCGGCGTCGCCGCCGTGGCGGGACTGCAGCTCGCGCGGGCTCCGCGTGGCCAGGCTCGCCAGATCAGGGAAGACGTCGCGACCCTTCCCGGCGGTCCAGAGGGCGCGGCCCCGCGCGCGCGCGGCCTCCGGAGCAGCGAGCCCGGCCACGTGGAAGGCGAGCGCCCAGCGCTCGTCCTCGGTGAGGTCGCGGAAGCCCGCCATCGCGGTGCCCTCGACGCCCAGCGTGATCGTGCTGAAGAGGCTGTGGAGGCTACGCTGGCCCATGCGCTCCGCGGCGTGGAAGTCGCTCGGGCGGGGATCCAGGCTCTGGCTCGCAGGCCCGTCGCCGTGGCCGGTGGCGCCGTGGCAGAGGGCACAGCGCTGGGCGAAGAGCGCGGCGCCGCGGGTGAGGTCGGGCACGCGCTTGGGCGCGACGTCGATGCGGTACGCGCCGATGAGCGCCCAGCGCAGGTCGCCGGCGAGGCGCGCCACCTCGGCGTCGGGGCCCTTGTCCTTCACGAGCGCGACCAGCCGGTCCGCCTGGGCCTCCAGCGCCGCGCGCTCGGGCCGCGGCTCGAGGCGCCCGAGGAGCGCGCGGGCCTGCCCCACGAACTCCATCTGCTCCCGATATTCGCCCTCGTCCAGGACCTTGCCGCCCTTCACCGCGCCCGGATAGTCCACCGCCACGTAGTCGAGGACGTGCAGGATCATCTGCGCCGGATCGGGCTCGGAGGCCGGCGGCACCTGCGCGGCGGCCGCGCTCGCCGCGAACAGCCAGGCGGAGGCCACGAGCGCGGCGCGCGGGACGATGCGACGGAGGGAATCCCGGATGGGCACCAGGCGGCTTCCGCTAGGGCGCCCGGTACGCGTCGATGACACGTAGGATGCGCGCGCGCGCCGCCGCGCGCACTGCGGGGTCGGTGAGATCCTTGCCCAGGAATTCTTCCTCGACCTCGAACATCTCGACGAAGCGCGGCGGCTGGCCGGGCGGCGTTCGCTCCACGAAGGGGCCAGCGCCGTTCAGCACGCCGTCCCAGGTCTCGCGGAGCAGCCCCCAGAAGGCCGCGCGGTCGCGCGCGAAGGCCGCGCCCACCGCGCATTCCCCGTCCGGGAGCCGGACGTACCATGTCTTGCCGAGCTCGCGCACCAGTGGGGTGCGGACACCCGCGACGTGGAGCGTCTTCACGTTGTTCTGCCGCTCCAGGAAGCTCGACCCGTAGGCCACGATGCGCGTGCGTCGGTCCAGCGTCTGATAGTCGGAGCGACCCATGTCGCGTGTCTCGCGGCCGGGGATGGGCGCGTAGCTATCGCACGACCATTCTGGATAGCCGCCGGCGCTCCACGCCCCCGCGCACTGATAGCGGGGACCATCGTCGAGATTGGTGACCCGTCGTGTCCACAGATTCGGCGTGGCCCGGAGATCGCGCGGCTGCCAGGTCTGCGGCCCCGTGAAGTCGTAGAGGGACCTGGCGTTGAACTCCCAGTCCTCCGACTGATGCCGAAGCAAGCTGTCCACCCGCACCGCGCCGTCGAGGTCCGCGGCGAAAAGGATGCGCTGGAGCCAGATGCGATCCGGCGTGATCTGCTCCGCGGTGATCCACTCCTTCACGGACTTGTCCCGATTGACGTCGTAGACGCGCGGATCGCGGGTGTAACCGGGGCGCAAGCTCTCCACCTCGACGAAGCTATAGTCCACGAGGAAGCAGCCGGTGAGGCTCCGGATCGCAGCGAGCCCGCGCTCGCGCAGGTCCTGAGCGTCGGCCAGCACCGCCGCGCCCAGCGTCAGGACCAGGGCGAGCGCGCCGAAGAGCGCGGGCGTACGAGAGTTCTTCCGCATTGACCTGTAGTTAGTTATACCTAAGATCGAGACAGCGTCAACGTGAATGTGGAACGCGGCCGCGGCGGCGGCCGACGACGCGGGTCAGATCTGCGAGTAGCCGCTGCCCCGGCTGTCGACGCCCCGCCCGCGGCCCTCGGTGATCCAGCCGTGCTCCTTGAGGATTTCCTGGCTGTACGTCACCCGCCCGGTGATGCGCTCGCAGGGCTCGGTGGCCAGCAGCAGCGCGGCCCGGGCCATCAGGATGGGCGGCTCACCGCGCGGATCGTCCAGGCTGCGCACGAGCTTGTGGTGCACGGTGCCCGGCGTGGGCACCACCTGCGAGGGCGACACCGCAGTGACCGAGATGCCGTGAGGGTAGACCTCGCGCGCCAGCCCCTGCGTGAACCGCTCGAGCGCCGCTTTCTCCGCGCCGTAGCACGTGCCGCCGGCATAGCGCTCGGGCTCGGGATAGGGCCCGCGCCCCGGGCCGATGGCCGAGCCGGAGGAGATGTTCACGATGCTGCCGCGGCGGCGCGGGATCATGTCCTCCAGCGCCAGCTTCGAGAGGACGAACGGCGCGTGCACGTTCACCGCCCACGAGCGCAGCCACTTGTTGACCGGGTAGTCCTTGACCTCGATGAAGTACGTGAGCGCGGCGTTGTTCACCAGCACGTCGATGGGACCGTAGGCGTCGCGCGCGGCCTGCATGAGGCGGACGCACTCGTCCGGCTCGGAGATGTCGGCTGCGATCGCGGTGGCCTGACCACCGGCGGCCCGGATCTCGTCCACCGTGTGCTCGAGGGACCCCGCGAGCGGGTGATCGCCCTCGCGGAGCGTGCGCGCCGCGCAGACCACGCGCCCGCCCTCCGCGGCGAACAGGCGGGCGATGTCCTCCCCGATCCCGCGGCTCGCCCCGGTGACCAGGACGACCTTGCCATCGAGCTTGCCCATGGCGCCGCACACTCTATCACGTCAGGCGACGAGGTTGACGGGCGCCTCTCCCCGAGCGATGCGCTCGATGTTCCCCGCGATCACCGCGGCGCGCGCGTCCAGCATGCCTTCGGTCCAGCCCGAGACATGCGGCGTCATCAACACGTTGGGCAGCTCGTGAAAGGGCCGGCGCGACGGCAGCGTGGCGCCCGGCGCGGCGGGATAGCGGTACCACACGTCGAGCGCCGCACCCGCGATGGTGCCGGCGGCCAGCGCCTCGTAGAGCGCATCCTCGTCGACGACCTCGCCCCGCGCCACGTTGATCAGCACGGCGCTGCGCTTCATGCGCGCGAGCTCGCGGGCGCCGATCATCCCGCGCGTCTCAGGGGTCAGGGCCAGCGTGATCGCCAGATAGTCCGCGGCGTCCAGCAACGCGGGAAGCCCGTCCGGCCCCGCGAGCGAGGCGAGACCTTCCGCGCTCGTGCCCCTCGGCTCGCGGCGAATCGCGTGCACCGCCATGTCGAAGGCGCGGGCTCGACGCGCCACCGCCTGACCGATGCGCCCATAGCCGAGAATGCCCAGGGTCTTTCCGCCCAGCTCGGGCACGAAGGGCGGCGGCGGGGCATCCTGAGACCACGCGGCATCCCAGCGGCCGCGCCGCAGATGCGCGTCGACCGAGACGAATCGGTGGTTCCACGCGAGCATGGCGCCCAGGACGTACTCGGCGATGCCCCGCTCGTGGCCATAGGCATTGGCGACCATGGCCCCGGGCGGCAGCGCGCCGCGGTCGATGCGGTCGACGCCCGCCCCCGGCACCTGGACCAGGCGCACCCGGGACGCGGCCGCGCCCATGGCGGGCGTGAAGGCCAGTGTCACCACCACCTCCACGTCGCCCAGGCGCGCAAGCAGCTCGCGCTCATCGCCGGTGAGCAGCTCGCAGGGCGTCACGACGCGGGCGCGCACGGGTTCCACGAAGCACGCCGCGAAGCCGCCCACGAAGGCGACGCGGAGCGGCGTCGGCGATGCCGTCACATGAGCACCATCTGCGTCTGGGTGGTGAGCGAGAGCATGCGCCCCGACGCGTCGGTGATGCGCGTCTGCCACACCTGCGTGCGCTTGCCGCGGTGGAGCGGCGTGGCCTCCGCCTGAACGATCCCGTCGCGGCCGGCGGCGAAGAAATTGGTCTTGGACTCCAGCGTCGTGGTGCCCGCGCGGGGCGGGAGGTTCAGCGCAGTGGCGACCGCGCCGATGGTGTCGGCGAACGCCATCAGGGTGCCGCCGTGGAGCGGACCGCCGACGGTCCGGAGCTCGTCCCGAATCGTCAGGCGCGCCACCACGCGCTCCTTGGTGGCCTCGACGAACTCGATGCCGAGCAGCTCGCCGAGGGTGCCCTTCCATCGAGCGTTCAGGTCTTGGGGATCGAAGGTCTCGCTCATCGCGCCGTCCTCCTCATGCTCCGCGGCTCGAGCCGCCGTCTCAATTACCTGGGAGGTAATGTCTCACGTTCCCCGCGCGGTGTAGACTCCGCCCATGCCTTCGACCCGCGCTGGCCACACGCCCCGCGCCCACGCGCCTCGTCGCGCCGCCCGACCTCGCGGCGCGCGGCTGAGCCCCTTCGGCACGCTGCTCCGCCAGTGGCGGGAGCGCCGGCGGCTCAGCCAGCTCGGCCTCGCCATGGAGGCCGAGGTCTCCACGCGACATCTCTCCTTCGTGGAGACCGGCCGCGCCCAGCCCAGTCGCGAGATGGTCCTCCTGCTCGCCCGCGCCCTCGACGTGCCCGCCCGCGCGCGGAACGAGCTCCTCATCGCCGCGGGCTTCGCTCCCATCTACCGCGAGCGAGGGCTCGAGGCGCCGGAGCTGGCCGACGTGCGCCGCGCGCTCGAGTTCATGCTGCGCCAGCAAGAGCCCTTCCCCGCCCTGGTCCTCGACGGCGGCTGGAACATCGTGCTGAGCAACGGCGGCGCCCGGCGACTGCTGGGCCTCTTCCTCGCGCCCGCGGAGATCGCCGCCCTCGGTCGGCCCAACGCGATGCGGCTCTTCTATCACCCGGGCGGGATGCGTCCCTACATCGTGAACTGGGAGCCCACCGCGGCCGCGCTCATCCAGTGGCTGCACCGTGACGTGATGCGGGGCGTGGGCGCGCCCGAGACGGGCCGACTCCTGGAGGAGCTCCTCTCCTACCCCGATGTGCCGCGCCAGTGGCGCATGCTCGATCTGGACGCGGCGCGGGCTCCCTTCCTCGCGGTGGAGCTGGCCAAGGGGGACGTGCGGCTCTCGTTCTTCTCCTTGCTCGCGGGGCTCGGCGTGCCGTACGACATCACGCTCCACGAGCTCAGGGTCGAGTGCTTCTTCCCGGCGGACCCGACGAGCGAGGCGCGGCTGCGCCGGCTCGCGGAGCCGGGCGCGTAGCGCGGCGCCCCGGCCGGCCCGCGCTAGAGCCCGCCCCAGACTTCTCCTGCGGTTTCCACGCACAGCGCCAGCTTCGCGCGCTGCTGCTCCACGCCGATGTCGTTGCCCTCGACGGTGGACGAGAAGCCGCACTGCGGGCTCACGCCGAGCTGGTCCAGCGGCAGGTACCGCGCGGCCTCGTCGAGGCGGCGCTTGAGATCGTCCTTGCGTTCGAGGGCGCCCGTCTTGCTCGTGACCAGGCCGAGCACCACGCGCGTCGTCCTCGGCACGTGGCGGAGCGGCGCGAAATCGCCCGAGCGGGCGTCGTCGAACTCGAGGAAGAAGCCATCGTAGGGCATCTGGGTGAACACCGTTTCGGCCACGCGCTCGTAGCCACCCTGGGCGCGCCATGACGAGCGGAAGTTGCCCCGGCAGAGGTGCGTGCACACCGTGAGATCGCGCGGCTTGTCGCGAAGGACCTCTCTCACCATGCGGACCGACAGGGCGAGCTGGCGGTCGGGATCGTCGCCACGCGCCTTCCCCTCCGCCCGCATGGCGTCGTCGCAGAGATACGCGAGGCTCACATCGTCGAGCTGCAGATAGCGACAGCCGGCGGCATAGAGGTCGGCGATCTCAGCGCGGTACGCGGCGGCGGTGTCGTCGGCGAAGCGATCGAGATCGGGATACACGCGTCGGTCGATGTTGGGTTGCCCCACCTGGGTGAGGAGCATCGAGGGCGACGGCATCGTGAGCTTGGCGGTCCGGCTGACGAGGCCGCGCAGGAACGTGAAGCCCTCGACGAAGATCGGGCGCGGACGCTTCACCGGTGACGTCACCGCGAGATCCGGGCGCGTGAAGAAGAGCTCCCCCGACTTGCCGTGGAACGTGACGGGGAGCGCCTTGCCCTCGCTCGCGAGCCCGGAGAACTGCATGAGGAAGTCCATGTGCCAGGACTTGCGGCGCATCTCGCCATCCGTGATGCCCTGGAGTCCCACGGCTTCCTGAAGCGCCACGGCCTCGCGGATGGCGGCGTTCTCCGCCGTGGTCAAGGTTTCGGCGGTGGCGCGCCCGGCTTCCTTCTCGAGGCGCAAAGCCTTCAGCGAGGCGGGGCGCAGCAAGCTGCCGACATGATCAGCGCGAAAGGGCGGGCGGACGCGGTCCGGCATGCCGCGGATGGTAGCACCTTTTCTGCGGCGCTTCGGTTAGGTATGCGCCCGCCGCTCGGACCGCCCCCCCTCGAGGTGGTCCGCTACACGGCTACCGGGCGGCGGTCTTCTCCACTGCGCCGTACACCATGTTCCTGAGCAGGTTGCGCTCGGCCAGCCGTTGTTTCGGTGACTGCATCATGAACACGACGACGAGGTCTTCCTTGGGGTCGATCCAGAAGTACGTCCCGGCTGCGCCGCCCCAGTAGTACTCGCCCACGCTTCCCGGCAGGGCGGCCATGCCGGAGTCCTTGCGCACCGCGAAGCCGAGTCCGAAGCCATAGCCGGGGCCCGGCCCCGACGCCACACCCGGGCCGAGATGGTCAGCGGTCATATACGCCACCGTTTTCGGGCTCACCAGGCGCTTGCCGTTGAGGCTCCCGCCGTTCAGCAGCATCTGCGCGAAGCGCGCGTAGTCGGTGGCCGTGCTGACGAGCCCGCCGCCGCCGGACTCCCACTTCTGGACCACTCGTGGATCGTTGAGCTCCGCGTTCGTTCCGATGCTGCGATCACCGGCGAAGGGCTCCACGACGCGCGCGTGCTTCGCCGGGTCGGACACGTAGAAGGCGGTGTCCCGCATCCCGAGGGGGCCGAAGATCCGCGTGCTGAAGAACTCGCCGAGCGTCCGCCTCGACACGATCTCGATCACGCGCCCGAGCACGTCGGTGGAGTGGCTATACTCCCACGTGGCGCCGGGCTGATGCATCAGGGGCAGCTTGGCGAGCCGGTCCACGAGCTCGGCATTGCTCGGGTAGTCCTCCCACACCTTGGCGTCCAGATATGCCTTCTTCACGAGCCCGCTCCCGAAGAGTCCGTACGTGAGACCCGAGGTGTGGCGCAAGAGGTCCTGGATGGTCATCTCGCGCCGCGCGGGCTCGAGCTCCAGCGTCGGGCCGTTGGCGCCGGGCTTCTCCACTCCGACCTTCAGCCCGCCGAGCTGAGGAAGGTATCTGGACACGGGATCGCCGAGCGAGAGCTTGCCCTCCTCCACCAGCATCATCGCCGCCAGCGAAGTGACCGGCTTCGACATCGAGTAGATGCGGAAGATGGCGTCCTTGGTCATGGGCGCGCGGCTCGCCGGATCGAGCGCGCCCATGGCCTCGAACCACGCGATCTTCCCGTGGCGCGCCACCAGCAGCGTGGCGCCGGGGAAAGCGCCCTTGTCGATGTCCGCCTTCAGCATGCCGCTGAGCCGACCGAGGCGCTCGCTGGAAAGGCCCACCTGCTCGGGCCGGGCGACGGGGAGATTCTGCGCATGGGCCAGCGAGACAGTGAGAAGCCCGAAGAGCGCCGCCGCCAGGAATGCCGCACGTGAGCGCCGCATGATGGTCCTCCTCCTCGGGCCGGACTCCTTGCCCGTGTCGGCCCCGAGAATCGGCCACGCGCGGCTTCGGGTCAAGATGCTCCATGCGTCCGGGCTCGGTTGACACGCCGCGGGGGGCCGCCTTAGTCTGGCTTCAGTCCACCACCGACGGGAGGGCACGCCTCATGACCTTGACGTTCACGAAGCTGAACCCGGTCTTCGTCGCCGAGGTGAGCCCGGTGGATCTCCGCACCGCCGACGAGGACATCCTCGCGCAGGTCCGCGGCGGCATGGACACCTACGCGGTGCTGGTGTTCCGTAACCAGCCGTTCACCGACGCCGAGCAGCTCGACTTCGCCCAGCGTCTGGACGGGGCGCTCCACACCAAGCTCGGCATCAGCGCCCTTCAGAAGAACCGCTTCGGCAACGAGGCGCTCGGCGACATCTCGAACCTCGACGAGAACGGCGAGATTCTGCAGTCCAACAATCGCCGGCGCATGTACAGCCTGGGCAACCGGCTCTGGCACACCGACGCGTCCTTCCAGGACCCCGCCGGGCGCTACTCCATGCTCTCGGCCAAGATCGTGCCGTCGGTGCCCGCCGACACCGAGTACGCGGACATGCGCGCCGCCTACGACGCGCTGCCCGCCGAGCTCAAGGTCACCTGCGAGGGGCTGCGCGTGCATCACTCCATCGCTTACTCGCGCCAGACGCTGGGCTTCGAGTTCTCGGAGACGGAGCAAGACGCCCTCAAGGGCGCGGTGCATCCCCTCATCCGGACGCTTCCGCGCTCGGGCCGCCGCTCGCTCTACGTCGCCTCGCACGCCTCGCGCATCATCGACTGGCCCGTGCCCGAGGGGCGGCTGCTCCTGCGCGATCTCATCGAGCACGCCACCCAGCGCCAGTTCGTCTACCGCCACTCCTGGCGCGTGGGCGATCTCGTTATCTGGGACAACCGCGCGACCATGCACCGCGGGATGCCCTACGACGACAGCCGACACCGCCGCGAGCTGCGCCGCGTGACCACGCTGGACATCGCCGAGCCTGCGTTCGCCGCTCGGTAGCGCGCCCGCGTGACCGAGCCCGAACACCCCGAGCACCCCGCTAGCTCGCTGTCGTCGACACGCAAGTGGTCGATCACCATCTCGGTGATGCTGATCACGGTCACCCAGATGCTCGACACGAGCATCACCAACGTCGCGCTCCCCCACATGCAGGGCTCCCTCTCCACCAGCGTGGAGGAGACTTCCTGGGTCATCACCTCCTATCTGGCCGCCAACGCCATCATCATCCCCGCCACCGCGTGGCTCACCGGCTACTTCGGGCGGCGCCGGCTCTTCCTCATCTGCGCCTCGGTGTTCACCGCGTCATCGTTCCTCTCGGGCCTCGCGCCGAATCTCGAGTTCCTGGTGGCGATGCGCATCCTCCAGGGGCTGGGTGGCGGGCCGGTGGTGCCGATGGCACAGGCCACCATGTGGGAGATCTTCCCGCTCAGGCAGCGGGGCCTCGCCATGGCGGTGTGGGGCATCGGCATCATGATGGCGCCCATCCTCGGCCCGACCCTGGGGGGCTGGATCTGCGACAACTGGTCCTGGCGCTGGATCTTCTACGTGAACCTCCCCATCGGCGTGATGGGCTTCCTGATGGCGAGCGTCTTCCTCTTCGACTCGCCGTACGTGAAGAAGCCGACGTCGGTGGACTGGATCGGCGCGGTGCTCATGGTGGTGGGGTTCGGGTCACTGCAGCTCATGCTGGATCGCGGTGAGCGCTCCGACTGGTTCGAATCGGGCGGCATCACCACTCTGCTCCTCCTGGCCATCTTCGCCATCCTCGCCTTCCTCTACCGTGAGTTGACGGCCGACGAGCCCATCCTCAACCTCACCGTGTTCAACGACCGGAATTTTGCCGTCGGCTCCGTCGTCATGGCCGCCGTGGGCTTCTGCTTCTTCTCGAGCACGGTGCTGCTCGCCCTCTACACCCAGAAAGTCATGGGCTACGACGCATGGACGTCGGGGACCGTGCTGGCCCCGGGCGGCATCGGCAACATGCTGGCCCTCCTCGTCTCCGGCCGCCTCGTGCAGCGCATGGACCAGCGCCTGCTCCTCGGCATCGGCTGCGCGCTCAACCTGATCTCCTTCCTCCTGATGACCCACGTCACGATCGGCATGGACTACTGGGCGCTCGCGTTCCCGCGCTTCGTCCAGGGCCTCGGCCAAGGCTTCACGTTCGTGCCGCTCCAGACTCTGGCTCTGGCTACTGTGCCGATGGCGCGGCTCTCCAACGCCACCGCCGCCTACTCGGTGGTGCGGAACTTCGGCGGCAGCATGGGCATCGCGCTCGCGACCACGCTCCTGGCGCGGCGCAGCCAGTACCACCAGTCCACGCTGGGCGCCCACATCACCGCGTTCGATCCCGAGACGGCCACCCGCCTCCAGCAGTGGACGCGGCACTTCGTGGCCCAGGGCATGGACGGCTTCACCGCCAAGCGTCAAGCCGTGGCCATGCTCTACCGCGACACCACCGACCAGGCCCAGGTGCTCGCCTACGGCGACGCCTACGTGATCCTGCTCATCCTCTTCGGCGGCATCATCCTGCTGCTCCCGTTGATGCGCCGTGTGCGCGTCGACCAGACGGGACCGAAGTCCGCCTCGTCCCCGGCCGCCGCGCCCCACAATGCCATTCCTGAGCCCGCGGACTGACCACTACCTGCGATTCGGACCCAAGGAGATCACCGTGCCCAAGGGACTCACCGCCGTCCTGCTGCAGCCTGGGAAGCCACTGGCCCTCGAGACGCTGCCGACGCCCGAGATCGAGCCGGGCGGGTTGCTCGTCAAGAACACCGCCGCCGCCATCTGCGGCTCGGATTTGCACTACTGGCGCAACGACGGGAACTACTCCGGCCCCGACATCCGCCGCGTGCCCGGCCACGAGTTCACCGGCGTGGTGGCGGCCCTCGGCAAGGGCGTGGCGACCGATTCCCTGCGCCGGCCGCTCAAGGAAGGCGACCGCATCGCCTTCCCCTTCTTCAACCCGTGCAACCGCTGCTACTGGTGCGTGCGCGGCGAGCACCACGCCTGCCCCCACCGGCAGCGCAAGAGCAATCAGTTCACGCTGAACGAGTATCCCTACTGCGACGGGGGCTACGCCGAGTACTACTACCTGCCGCCCGGCCACTACGCGTTCAAGGTGCCGGACGAGCTGCCCGACGAGGCGATCCCGCCGGTGAACTGCGCCCTCTGTCAAGTGCTCTATGGCCTCGAGTCGGCGGAGATGAAGTTCGGTGATGTCGTGGTCATCCAGGGCGCGGGTGGGCTCGGGATCTACGCGGCGGCGGTCGCCGCCGAGAAGGGCGCCGCCCGCGTCATCTCCATCGACGGGCAGACCCCGCGCCTGGCGCTCGCCCGGCAGTGCGGCGCCACCGACGTCATCGACATGAACGAGTACCCGACTCCCGACAAGCGCATCGCCCGCGTGAAGGCGCTGACCGATGGGCGCGGCGCCGACATCGTGGTGGAGGTGGTGGGCATCGCCGCGGCCACCGTGGAAGGCCTCAACATGGTCCGCCTCAACGGGAAGTACGTGGACATCGGCAACATCGTGCCGCAGACGGTGACGCTTCCCGCCACGCTGGTCATCACCAACCAGCTCAAGTGGCTGGGCACCACCCACTACGACCCGTGGATCATTCCCGCCGCGCTCGACTTCCTGGTCCGCACGAAGGCGAAGTATCCGCTGTCATCCCTCGTGTCCCACACCTTCCCGCTCAAGGACATCAACAAGGCCTTCGAGATGGCGGAGTGGCAGGGCAAGAACACCGGCACGGCGGCGACGCGGGTGATCTTGAAGCCGTAGGGCAATCCTACTTGTCTAACCGCCTCCGTGACGCCGCGGAAGGCGATCACGCAGTCGTCCGCGGTCCTTTCCATGCGGGCAAGGCGCTGCTCGACTGGCTGGCGTGTGACTCCTCGATTCTCGCCACCGTCGAGTGCGTCCGCTGTGGGCGTATGCTAGGCGGACCCGCCACTCGACAAGCATCGTGCGGCCGCGTCGGCGCTGTCCTCGGGCCGCGTGTTGAAGGCTATTGCAGCTCGCGGGGCTGCCTTGCGAACTGCGTTGACGACGACCTCAAAAATTGACAGCAGGCGAGGAGGGAGCCGGACGCCAGCACCGATTACGACGCAGTCATAGCTTGCCGAGGCGAGCTGTCGTTCCACCGTCAGCCCGGCGCTTTCATCGGGCCTAATGAAGCCGACGTCCGCCTCCCATCCGCGCAAGGCAAACTGCTTCATCGCAACCTCGATACCGGCGTGAATCTTCTCGGCGTTCATGCCTGGCGGCAGTGCAGGGTCGGAAAAATCCACGGTGTC
>DATJFY010000099.1:0-18058 GCA_035495415.1 Verrucomicrobiia bacterium | reverse complement strand
CCCATGAACAAGAACGAACCCATCGCCGTGAGGTCGCGCTTCGTCACCACCCCGTAGACACTCATCGCGCCGAACATGCCGGCCGCGACGACGAACGCCTGCACGATCGACGACTGCGTGTAGACGAAGAAGATGGCGCTGAGCGTGAGACCGTTCAGCAGCGAATAGACGAGGAACATCGACGCCGCGGCGGCGGGGGAGAAGCGGCGCAGCCCGGCCGAGATCGCGATGACCAGCCCGAACTCCGCGACGATCAGGACGATCAGCATCATCCGGTTGCCGAAGATCAGCTGCTGCATCGCCTTCGAGGTGACGACCCACACCGACGAGAACGCGGTCAGCAGCAGCCCGCCGAACATCCAGGCGTAGACCGACCGGATGAACGCGCGCGTGCGCAATCCGGTCTCAGCCGTCGAGGCGCTGATCCATGCGGGCTGCGGTTGGAAATTGGACATGTGTTTCCTCCGATACCGATCATAACGACACTTCGATCAGCTCGACCATTCCAGCGCGCATTCGTAACCGGACGGTACGGTCGTTAACGTCCCGTATCCACACCCGGTTACGCGGATCGGTCGAGTCGATGGTCTCGAATTCGGCGATCAGCTCCTCCGGAGAGCCGATTACGCGGGTCTCCCCGTCGTCGAAGATGATTCGGAGTGGAAAGTCAGGGCTCATCACACTATAATTTTGCGCTCTTGCGGCGCCCCCGGCGCCCCCTCCAAACCAAAGGAGTCTCCCATGTCTGGCCACAATAAATGGAGCACCATCAAGCACAAGAAGGGTGCGGCCGACGCGAAGCGCGGCAAAATCTTCACGCGTATCCTCAAGGAAATGACCGTCGCCGCGCGCATGGGCGGCGGCGATCCCGCCGGCAACCCGCGCCTCCGTGCCGCCGTCGCGGAAGCGAAGGCGAACAACATGCCGAAGGACAACATCGAGCGCGCCATCAAACGCGGCACCGGCGAGCTCGAAGGCACCACCTACGAGGAGCTCACGTACGAGGGCTACGGTCCCGGCGGCGTGGCGGTGCTGGTGCAGGTCGTGACCGACAACAAGAATCGCACCGGGCCGGAGCTGCGTCATCTCTTCGAGAAGCAGAGCGGACGCATGGGCACGTCGGGATGCGTCGCGTGGATGTTCGACCGGCGCGGGCTCATCCAGGTGGACGCCGAGCGGATCAAGGAAGACGATCTGCTCGAGAAGGCCCTCGACGCGGGCGCCGACGACGTGAAGAAGGTGGAAAAAGCTTTCGAGATCAGCACGGCGCCTGATGAAATGGAAGCGGTGCGAAGCGCGCTGGAAACGCATGGCGTGCCCGTGCTGGAGGCGTCCGCCGTCATGATCCCGCAGTCCACCGTGCGCGTGGAGGGCAAGGACGCCGCGGCGGTGCTGCGGCTCATCGAGGCCCTCGAGGAGCAGGACGACGTCCAGGCCGTCTACTCGAACTACGACATTCCCGACGAGGTTCTCGACGCCATCTCCGCGGCCTAGTGCGCTGCGGGTCATGGGGGTCGACCCGGGCCTGGTGGATACCGGGTTCGGCGTCCTCGAGGCGGGGCCCGGACGGCTCGTCGTCGTCGACGCGGGAGTCGTCAGCAGCGCGGCCGGCCATCCGTTGGAAGCCCGGCTCAACGCGATTCACGACGCGGTCCGCCGCCTCATCCAAGCGTGCGAGCCAGGACTCCTCGTCGTCGAGGATCTCTACACCGAGTATCGGTTTCCCCGGACCGCCATCCTCATGGGTCATGCCCGCGGCGTGATCTATCTCGCCGCGCGCCAGTGCGGAGTGTCGGTGCTGGCTCTCACCGCCTCCGAGGTGAAGCGCGCGGTCACGGGCAACGGCGCGGCCGGGAAGAGCCAGATGCAGCGCGGCGTGCAGACGCTGCTGGGCCTCGCCGAGCTGCCCCGGCCATCCCACGTCGCCGACGCCCTCGGCCTCGCCCTCACCGGCATGTCGAGAGTCACGGGCCGCCTCCCGGGTCCGCGAGGCGCGTCCGCGGCAGTGGCTTGGCGAGCCGCAGCCGAAGGCGAGGCGAGCGGATACATGGGGTCCCGAGCGGAGCGAGGACGGTCATGATCGCGTCGCTCCGGGGCTGCGTGCGCGCGAAGCTCGAGGATCGGGTGATCCTGGAGGCCGCGGGCGTGGGCTACGAGGTCTTCCTGCCGCCGGTGACCCAGCGGGCGCTGGTGGATGTGAAGCCGGAGCAGGGAGCGGACGGCCCCGAGGTCGTGCTCGCCATCCACTATCACGCCACGCAGAATCAGCCGCGCCCCGTGCTCATCGGCTTCACCTCCGAGCTCGACAAGGAGTTCTTCGAGAAGTTGATCACGGTGAAGGACGTGGGGCCGCTCGTCGCCGCGCGCGCGCTCGCCGCGCCGGTGGGCGAGATCGCCGCCGCCATCGCGCGCCAGGACGAGGGCTATCTCCGCCGGCTGCCCGGCATCGGGCCCCAGAAGGCCAAGAACATCGTGGCGCAGCTGTCGAGCAAGGTCGCCAAGTTCGCGCTCATGGCGGAGGCCGCCGAGGCGACGCCGGCCCGGCGGCCGGCGCGCGCGCTCGACGAGGACGGCCTCCGCGCCATGGTCTTCGAGGTTCTCGTGAAGCAGCTCGGCCACCGACCCAGCGAGGCGGCGGCCCTGATCGACCGGGCGCTCGAGCGTCACCCGGATCTGGCCACCCCCGAGGAGCTCTTCGAGGAGATCTACCGGAGCGCCGGGGCCCCCGCGGCCGGCGTGCGCGGCGGAGAGGCGCGGTGACCGACGAGGCCCGGGTGATGAGCCGCGTGGCGCTGCCCGAAGAGGCGCAGCTCGAGCGCCAGCTCCGGCCGCAGCGCCTCGACGAGTACGTGGGCCAGCGCGCCGCAGTGGAGAGCCTCCGTATCTCGGTAGAAGCGGCGCGCCGGCGCGGTGAGCCGCTGGACCACGTGCTCCTCTCCGGTCCGCCGGGACTGGGCAAGACGACGCTGGCCACCATCATGGCCAATGAGATGGGCGCGGTGCTCGTCACCACCGCCGGACCGTCCCTGGACCGCGGCGCCGACCTCATGGGGATCCTCACCAACCTCGGCGAGCGCGACGTGCTGTTCATCGACGAGATCCACCGGCTGCCCCGCGTGGTCGAGGAGCTGCTCTATCCCGCGATGGAAGACTTCGCGGTGAACTTCGTGATGGACAAGGGGTTGAACGCCCGGACCATGCGCATCCCCCTGCGTCCGTTCACCCTGGTCGCGGCCACCACGCGGCCGGGGCTCTTGACTTCACCCCTCCGTGAGCGCTTCGGCATCTTCCACCATCTCGATTTCTACGAGCACGACGAGCTGAGCGCGATCGTGACGCGCTCCGCGGCGATCCTGGAGGCGCCGCTCGAAGGCGACGGCGCCGGCGCCATCGCGCAGCGCTCCCGCGGCACGCCGCGCATCGCCAACCGGCTGCTGCGGCGTGTTCGCGACTATGCCCAGGTCAAGGCCCACGGGGTGGTGACCGCCGCCATCGCGCGCGATGCTCTGGATCGGGAGGGGGTGGACGAGGCGGGCCTGGACCGTCTCGATCGCCGCTTCCTCACCGCGCTCATCGAGCAATACGGCGGCGGGCCGGCCGGGCTGGAGGCGATCGCCGCCACCATCAATGACGAGGCGGAGACGCTCGTGGAGGTCGTCGAACCGTTCCTCCTGAAGATCGGCTTCCTCGTGCGCACGCCCTCCGGGCGTCGGGCCACGCCCGCCGCCTACGCGCATCTCGGCATCGCTCGCCCCGCGCCCGCCACCGGGCAGGGCGAGCTCCCGCTCTGACCGGCGCGGACCGCGTCTGGCGGTGGTCGCATGACCGACCTCGGCAAAATCCTCCTTGGCGTCGGGGTCGTCATGGTAATCGTGGGAGCAGCCCTGTGGCTCGCGGGCAGTTTTCTGGGAAAGGTGCCATGGATCGGACGACTGCCCGGCGACATCTACATCGAGCGCGGCAATTTCCGCTTCTACTTTCCTCTCGCGACCTCGATTCTGGTCTCCATCGTGCTGACCCTGCTGTTCATGCTCATCGGGCGACGGTGAGGCGCCCGCGGGCGCTGGCCCTGGCTGCGCTCCTCGCGCTCCTCGCCGCGGTGGGGGCCGCGCCGGCGTGGGCGAACGGTGACATCCGCGTGGCCCTCGTCGAAGGCGCGCGCGCGGTCGAGCTTGGTGGCGGGCCGCTGACGGTGCGCGATCTGGTGGGACGCTCGCTCACTCGGCTCAAGCCGACGTGGATCCGGGTCGTGGAGCGTGGTGAGGGCCTCGAGGTGCGCGGGCTCCGCGGCGCCGTCCTGCGGCTGGACGCCCTGCGCGTGACCCCCGCGCCGGGCAGTGCGGTGCGCGTCAACGCGCTCGACTATCCCGGTGCGATCGAGATCCGACGCGCGGCCGAGGGCCTGCTCGTCGTCAACACGCTGCCCCTCGAGGAGTACCTGGTGGGCAGCGTGAAGGCCGAGGCGGGCGAGTCCATGCCGCTCGAGATGCTCAAGGCCCAGGCCATCGTCGCGCGCACCTACGCCGCCTATCACCGCCGCCTCAATGCCGGCAAGCCCTACGAGATCGTGGCGACCACCGCGCATCAGCAGTACGTCGGTCGCGTGGCCGCGACTTCGCCGGTCTGGACGGCGGTGCGCGAGACGCGGGGACAGGTGCTGCTGTGGGAGGGCGAGCTGTTCCCGGCGTTCTACCACACGGATAGCGGGGGACACACCGAGGACCCGCGGGTGGTATTCGCCGCTACCAACATGCCGGCGCTGCGCGGCGTGCGGGTCGACTTCCCGTCGGATTCTCCCCACCATCTCTGGAATCTCGACGTGCCGCTCGCCGACCTCTCGAGCGCGCTCCAGCGCGCGGGCGTCGGGGTGGGGCGCATCACCGGGCTCGAGGTGCTCGAGCGGAGCGCGTCCCTCCGCGTCACCCGCATCGAGATCCTGGGGACAAGCGGCCGCGTAGCCCTCCGCGGGAATGATTTTCGGAGAATAATCGGCTACGACACCCTCAAGAGCACGCTCTTCGCGGTGGCGGTCGACGAGACGACCGCGCGGTTCGCCGGGCGAGGCTACGGCCACGGGGTCGGCATGGACCAGGCCGGCGCCAAGACGATGGGGCAGCTCGGCTACTCCGCGCGCCAGATCCTCGAGTACTACTATCCGGGCGCCGAGTTCGCCTCCCTCCCGTAGCCCGGCACGGATGAGGCTGTCCTGGGCGGAGTTCGAGAAAGTCGACATGCGCGTCGGCCTCGTGGTGGACGCGCAGCCGTTTCCGGAGGCGCTTCGCCCCGCGTACAAGCTCTGGGTGGACTTCGGGCCGCTCGGCGTGAAGCGGTCCAGCGCGCAGATCACCCACCGTTACGCCCCGGGCGACCTCGTCGGCCGGCGCGTGATCGCCGTGGTCAACTTTCCTCCCAAGCAGATCGGCCCGTTCGTCTCGGAAGTCCTCGTGCTGGGCGCGTACGACGAGCGCGGCGAGGTCATCCTGCTGCGGCCGGACTTCGAGGTGGCCCCGGGCGCGCGCATCGGTTGATTTGCTAGACTCGAATTCCGGATGGACCTCGCGCAGTTCGACTACGATCTCCCGCCTTCGGCCATCGCGCAGGAGCCGGTCACGCCGCGGGACGCCTCGCGCCTCCTCGTGCTCGATCGTGCGCGCGGCGCGTGGCACGATCGGCACTTCGCCGATCTGCCCGATCTCCTGCGCGCCGGTGATTGCCTGGTCGTCAACGAGAGCCGGGTGATTCCCGCTCGCCTGCTCGGCGCCCGGGAAGACGACGGCCGCCCGGTGGAGCTGCTCCTCGTTCGCGAGATCGGCCCGGCGCGCTGGGAGGCGTTGACGCGGCCGGGCCGTCACTGCCGCCGGGGCGCCCGCATCGCGCTGGCCGGAGGGGCCGCGTCCGCCACCGTCATCGCGGAAGGCGAGCGCGGGCTCCGGGTGATCGCGCTCGAGGCCCCCGGGGGCGCGCGCGAACTGCTCGCCTGCCACGGACTCCCGCCGTTGCCGCCCTATATCGCGCGCCACCGTGCCCCCACGGCGGAGGATCGCGAGCGCTATCAGACCGTGTATGCGCGCGCGGAGGGCTCGGTCGCCGCGCCCACTGCGGGCCTGCACTTCACCGCCGCCCTGCTCGATGCCGTCCGCGCACGCGGAGCCGCGGTGCATGCGCTGACGCTCCACGTGGGTCCGGGCACCTTCCGACCCGTGAGCTCCACCACCGTCGAAGACCATCGGATGGAGGGGGAGGCGGTGGAGATTCCCGACGAGACCGCGGCGGCGGTGAACGCGGCGCGCGCGGGGGGCCGGCGCGTGATCGCGGTCGGCACAACCACGACGCGCGCCCTCGAGTGGTCGGCGGCGGAGACGGGGCAGGTGGCCGCGGGAAGGGGATGCGCCGACCTCTTCATCCATCCGCCGTACACCTTCCGGGCGGTGGACGCGCTGGTAACGAATTTCCACCTCCCGCGCTCCACCCTCCTCATGCTGGTGACGGCTCTCGCCGGGCGCGACCTCGTGCTCGCCGCGTACCGGCATGCGGTGACCGCGGGCTATCGTTTCTATTCCTACGGCGACGCGATGCTGGTCGTGTAAGGCGATGGGCGCATTCGCCTTCGAGCTCCTCGCGGTCGACGGCGCCGCGCGCCGCGGACGCATCCGCACCGCGCACGGCATGGTGGATACGCCCGCCTTCATGCCGGTGGCCACGCTCGGCTCGGTGAAGAGTCTCTCGCCCGGCGACGTTCGCGCCGCGGGCGCGCAGATCGTGCTGTCGAATACCTACCATCTCTTTCTCCGGCCGGGGCACGAGCTGGTGCGGGAGATGGGCGGCCTCCATCGCTTCATGGGCTGGGACGGGCCCATCCTCACGGACTCCGGCGGCTTCCAGGTGTGGAGCCTGGCCGCGCTCCGTCGCCTGGGCGAGGACGGCGTGGAATTCCGCTCGCACGTCGACGGCTCGCGCCGCGTCCTCACCCCCGAGCTCTCCATCGAGATCCAGCAGGCCCTCGGCGTCGACATCATTCATCCACTCGACGAGTGCCTGGGCCATCCCGCCACCGAGGCCGAGACCGAGCGCTCGCTCGCCCTGACCCAGCGCTGGTTGCGACGCTCGGCGGCGGCGCACGCCCGAGGACCCGGCGGGCAGGCGCTCTTCGGCATCGTGCAGGGAGGCGTCTATCCCGCGCTGCGCCGCCGCGCGGTGGAGGACGCCGCGGCCCTCGATCTTCCCGGCTACGCCATCGGCGGCCTCGCGGTGGGCGAGCCCAAGCCCGTGCTCCTCGACATCGCCGCCGTCACTACCGCGCTCCTGCCGAAGGACCGCCCGCGGTACCTGATGGGCGTGGGCAAGCCGCCCGACCTGGTGGAAGCGGTGGCGTGCGGCGTGGACTGCTTCGACTGCGCGCTTCCCACCCGCAACGCGCGCAATGGGCAGGTGTTCACCGCCGATGGGCCTCTGGCGATCCGCAACGCCCGCTTCGCGCGCGACGCCGCGCCGCTCGAGGCCGAATGTCCCTGCGAGGCGTGCCGCGGCTTCTCGCGCGCGTATCTGCGCCACCTCTTCATGGCCCGCGAGCTCCTCGCATACCGGCTGCTCTCGTTGCACAACATCACTTTCTATCAGCGGCTCGTCGCGGCCATGCGCGTGGCGATCGCAGAGAGCCGCTTCGACCCATTCCGCACTCGGTTTCTGGATCGATATGGGGTAGAATCGCACGCTGGTCGCGACGGGGTTCCAAGTTCCGACGACATCTCGATGGACGGGGAGGTCTGAGCGTCAATGGTCGATCTCGCCTACGCGATGGCGCAGGCGCCGGGCGGGGGTGGTGCGAACGGGGGCGGCGGCATCCTGTCGATCCTGCCGCTCATGGTCGGTATGTTCGCCATCATGTACTTCATCGTCATCCGCCCGCAGCAGAAGCAGAAGCGTGACCGCGACGCGATGCTCGGCGCGATCAAGAAGGGCGATCGTGTGGTGACGACGAGCGGCATCCACGGCACCGTGGCGGGCATGGATGAGCAGACGATCACGCTTCGGGTGGGAGACCAGGTGAAGCTCACCTTCGACCGGGCCGCGGTGGGGCGGATCGTTCCCCCCCAGGGAGAGAAGGACGGGTCGAGCTGATGCGGCAACGGCTCGGCCTCCGCATCGCGATCGTCGCCGTCGTCATCCTCGGGTCGCTCGCCTACCTCTACCCGCCTCCGTTCCTGCGGACGTGGCTCTACGGTAACGTGGCGCCATCGAAGCGCGCCGGTCTCCTGCCGCCCACCATCAATCTCGGACTCGATCTGCAGGGCGGCATCCATCTCGTGCTCGGCGTAGATCTGGACAAGGCGATCGAGTCGCAGACCGAGCGGGCGGTCAGCTCGGTGCGGGGAGCTCTCGACAAGAAGGGCATCGCGGTGACACGGGTCCAGCGTCGCGGCACCACCGACATCGAGGTCCAGCTCGCCTCGCCGCAATCGTGGAGCGCCGCGCAGACGGCGGTGTCGGAGCTGGGCAACTTCGAGGTGAAGGAGCCCGATCAGGCGGCGGGCCGCTTCATCCTCGCCATGCGGGCGCGCGAGGTCAGCACGCTCAAGGACCTCTCGGTGCGGCAGGCCCTGGAGACCATTCGCAACCGCGTGGACCAGTTCGGCGTCGCCGAGCCGTCCATTCAGCAGCAGGGGGAGAACCGCATCCTCGTGCAGCTCCCCGGCGTACAGGAGCCCGAGCGGGCCAAGGCCCTCATCGGCAAGACGGCCCTGCTCGAGTTCAAGCTGGTCGACGAGCGCGCGGATCCCGAGCGGGCGGCACGGGAGAACGTGGTGCCGGAGGCCGACGAGCTCCTCATCCAGCGGCGAGTCGACAAGCAGACGCGGGAGGAGCGGCGCATCCCGTACGTGGTGGGCAAGAAAGCGGTCCTCACCGGGGCCGATCTGTCGACCGCGCGGGTGTCCATCGACCAGAACACCGGTGAGCCCTACGTGTCGGTGGAGTTCAATCCCGCGGGGGCCCGGGTGTTCTCCGAGCTGACCGAGGCCAACGTGGGCAAGCGGCTGGCCATCGTCCTCGACGGCAACGTCCACTCGGCGCCGGTCATCCGCGAGCGCATTCCATCCGGACAGGCGCAGATCACCGGAGGCTTCACCGCGGAGGAGGCCACCGACCTCGCCATCGTGCTGCGCGCGGGCGCGCTGCCTGCGCCGGTGCAGGTGCTCGAGGAGCGCACGGTGGGGCCCTCATTGGGCGTCGACTCGATCCAGAAGGGCGTCTGGTCCACCATCGCTGCGGCCGGCGCGGTGGTAGCGTTCATGATCATCTTCTACCGCCTGTCCGGCGTCATCGCCGACCTCGCCCTCGGCCTCAACCTGCTGATCCTACTCGCCGCCATGGCGGGCTTCCACGCGACGCTCACCCTGCCCGGCATCGCGGGCATCGTGCTCACCATCGGCATGGCGGTGGACACCAACATCCTCATCTTCGAGCGCATCCGCGAGGAGCTGCGGGCGGGGAAGACCGTGCGCGCGGCCATCGACGCCGGCTTCGCGCGCGCCTTCCGCACCGTCGTCGACACCCACGTGACCGTGCTCGTGTCTGCGGCTATCCTCTATGAGTTCGGCACGGGCCCCGTGAAGGGCTTCGCGGTCTCGCTCGCCATCGGCATCCTCGCCAGCCTCTTCACCGCGGTGTTCTTCACCCGGCTGATCTTCGATCTCTTGTACATGGGCCCGCGGCGCGTCGAGACGATCTCGATCTAGGACAACACGGAGCCGGCATGCTGCAGATCTTCGTCAACACCAACTACGATTTCGTGGGCAAGCGCCGCTGGTTCTACCTGGCGTCGCTGGGCGCCGTGATGATCTCCATCGTCTCCATCGTCGTGCACGGAGGGCTCGACTACGGCATCGACTTCACCGGGGGCACGCTGATCCAGGTGCGCTACGAGAAGCCGGTCACCGTGAACCACGTCCGCCGGGGACTGGATCGCATTCAGCTCGGTACCGCGGTAATCCAGCAGTTCGGCGATCCTCAGGAGTACCTGGTGAGGCTGCCTCAGAGCGAGCGGAAGTCGGACGAGCTCACCAAGGCGGTGCAGGGCGCCCTTTCTTCGACGGGTGACGGCGGGGTGGAAATCCGGAGGGTGGAGTTCGTGGGCCCCCAGGTGGGGCGCGACCTGCAGCTCCAGGCCCTCTACGCGGTCCTCGCCGGCATGGCGGGCATCCTGGTCTACGTCGCCATCCGGTTCGACTACCGCGGCGGCGTGGTCTCCGTGCTGGCGCTGGCCCACGACGTGATGGTGACGCTGGGCGCCCTGTCCATCTCCGGGCGCGAGATCTCGCTACCCGTTCTCGCCGCGCTCCTCACCATCGTGGGCTACTCGATCAACGACACCATCGTGGTGTTCGACCGTATCCGCGAGACCCGCGGGCGGGGGACGCGGCGGGGGCCCGGCCTGGCCGGCCTCATCAACGCCGCCATCAACCAGACCCTGTCCCGAACCCTCTTGACCTCGTTCACCACGTTCCTGTCCGCGTTCGTCCTCTTCCTCTTCGGGGGCGAGGTGCTCCGTGACTTCGCCTTCGCACTCGTCATCGGGGTGGTGACCGGGACTTACTCGTCGGTGGCGGCCGCGGCGATGATCCTCGACTGGGAGAACTGGAGCCGGGGAAAGGCCCGCGCCGGAGGCAAGGTTCCCGCGAAGGCCTGATCGCGATCGCGAAAAATGTCTGGCCTTCTGCCGACTTACGTGGCAACATTAGTGGTCAACCTAGGGAGGGCACGGGTTGACCCAGCTCCAGACGCTGATCGACGAGATCCCGAAGTATCAGCCCACGGCTGACCTGGGGCTCGTCGAACGCGCCTACCGCTTTTCCGAGCAATCCCACCTAGGCCAGCAGCGCGCCTCCGGTGAGCCCTATCTCTCGCATCCGCTCGAGGTCGCCGGTCTCCTCGTCGACTTCAAGATGGATGTGACGACCGTCACCGCTGGCCTCCTCCACGACGTCCTCGAGGACACCCAGACCACCAAGGACGACCTCGCTCGCGAGTTCGGCGCGGACATCGCCGAGCTGGTGGACGGGGTGACCAAGATCGGCAAGCTCGCCTTCTCCTCCCGGGAAGAGCGGCAGGCGGAGAACTTCCGCAAGATGGTGGTGGCGATGGCGCGCGACATCCGCGTGCTCATGATCAAGCTCGCCGACCGCCTCCACAACATGCGCACGCTCGGCTACCTGCCGCCCGAGAAGGCCAAGAAGATTGCCCAGGAGACGCTGGACATCTACGCGCCGCTCGCCCACCGCCTCGGCATGGCGAAGGTCAAGGCGGAGCTGGAGGACCTCGCCCTTCGCGTCATGCACCCCGACTCCTACCAGGAGCTGATGCGGCGGGTGGCCAAGCGGCGCCTCGAGCGCGAGGCCGAGATCAATCAGGTGATCGCCTTCCTGCAGGAGAAGCTGCGGGAGGTGGGCATCGAGGCGCGCATCAGCGGCCGGCCCAAGCACTTCTATTCGATCTGGAAGAAGATGCACGAGGGCGGGCGCGAGTTCGACGAGATCTACGATCTCACCGCGGTGCGCGTGATCACGAAGTCCGTGCGGGACTGCTACGGCGCCCTCGGGGTGATCCACTCCCTGTGGAAGCCGGTGCCGGGCCGCTTCAAGGATTTCATCGCGATGCCGAAGGTCAACATGTACCAGTCGCTCCACACCACCGTGATCGGGCCCAAGGGCGACCCGGTGGAGATCCAGATCCGCACCCTCGAGATGCACCGGATCGCGGAAGAGGGCATCGCCGCCCACTGGCTCTACAAGGAGCGCAAGAACGACCGCGACCGCTTCGACGACGCCTTCACGTGGCTCCGCCAGCTCATGGAGTCGCAGAAGGAGGTCAAGGACCCGAAGGAGTTCCTCGACACCGTCCGGCTCGACCTCTTCCCGGACGAGGTCTATGTCTTCACGCCGAAGGGCGACGTCAAGGCGCTTCCGGAGGGCGCCACGCCCATCGACTTCGCCTACACCGTGCACACCGACGTGGGCCATCACTGTGTCGGCGCGAAGGTCAACGGCAAGCTGGTCCCCCTCCGCTACACCCTCCGGCAGGGCGACATCGTCGAGGTGGTCACGTCCCCGGGGCAGCATCCCAGCCGCGACTGGCTCAAGATCGCCAAGTCCAACCGCGCCCGGGCCAAGATCAATCAGTGGCTCAAGGTCGAAGAGCGCGCGCGCTCTCTGGAGCTGGGGCGCGAGCTGTTCGAGCGGGAGGCGAAGAAGTACCGGCTCACGTCAGCGAGTCTCCTCGCCAGCGACGACATCCGCAAAGTCGGTGCCGAGCTCGGCTTCCCCACCGTGGACGACCTGCTGGCGTCGATGGGCTACGGCAAGACCTCCGTCCAGCAGGTCCTCGGCCGGGTCGCCCCCGGCGCGGTGCACGAGCAGGTCGAGCGAGTGCCCCAGAAGGCTCCGCGCAAGGGCGAAAACGCCGTGCGCATCCGCGGCGTTGACGACCTCATGGTGCGGTTCGGAAAGTGCTGCTCGCCGGTGCCGGGTGACAGCATCGTCGGGTTCATCACCCGCGGACGCGGTCTCACCGTGCACGCGCGCGACTGCCTGACCGTGGCCAAGAACGTGCTCGACAAGGAGCGGCTGGTGGCGGTGGAGTGGGAGGGCAGCGAGCCGGCCAAGCGGCCGGTTCGGATCGCCGTCTACATCGGGCGCGACCGTCCCGGCCTGCTCGCCGAGATCACCACCGCGATTTCCTCGGGCAAGGGTAACATCACCAAGGCGGACATCACGGTGACCGAGGACCGGAAGGGCATCAATAACTTCGTCGTCGAGGTCGAGGATCTCAAGCAGCTCCAGGCCATCATGCAGGCTATCCGTGAGGTCGAGGACGTCATCAACGTCGAGCGCGTGAGAGGCCTTTAGCCTCCCGCCCGCCCATGACGCGCGCCGAGTTCGAGGCCCTCGTCCACCGGGCCTTGCGCCGCCTGCCGCGTGACTTTCGCGATCGCATCCAGAACGTGGCCGTGGTCGTCGAGGACTGGGCCGACGCGGCTACCCTTGCCGAAATGGGCATCGAGCCGCCCGACACGCTCTACGGCCTCTATCGTGGCATCGATCTCACGCGGCGGGACTCCGGCTACGGCAACGTCCTGCCCGACACCATTCACATCTACCAGGGTCCTATCGAGGAGGACTGCGCCGACCAGCAGGAGATGGCCGAGCTGGTGCGGGATGTCGTGATCCACGAGGTCGGCCACTACTTCGGACTCGACGACGACACCATGGACGGGATCGAGCAGGGCGGCTAGCTGCGCCTCGCCGTTCCCAGCCAATTTCTCCGATTTTTGCTTGACAAGTGCTTTCGTTTGTTCGTATTGTTTCAGCAGACGCTGAAAGTGACGGAACAAGTGAAACGATGGCTAAGGCGCTGGACATTAGGCAGTTGGCGAGCCAAAGGCTCCATGAGCTCTTTCCGCGTGCGGCGGCATGGGAGGAGATCGAGGAATACCCTGTTGGCAGCCAACGTGCGGATCTTCTAGTCCGTTTCAAGATGGGACCGGTCGACTCGGCGCTGGTTCTGGAATTCACTTCCGTGGGACAACCCCGTCAGATCCGGGAGTCCATTGCGCGACTGGGGGAGATACGGCGGGACTTGCCGACCGCGTATCCCGTCGCAGTGGCCGAGTACGTCAGCCCCCAGAGCGCGGCCCTGCTGCGTCGCGCAGGCATGGGCTATCTCGATCTCTCGGGGAACTGTTATCTATCCTTCGAGCACGTGCAGATCGAAAAGGAGGGGCAGCCGAACCTCCGTCCCTCGACCCGCCCGCTGCGCTCGCTGTTCGCGCCGCGAGCCAGCCGGGTCGCGCGTGTGCTACTCGTCGATCCCCAGCATGCATGGCGGCTCGAGGAGCTCGCCAAGGCGGCCGACGTGAGCCTCGGCCACGCCCACAACGTCGTGAAGCGCATGGAGGAGCTGTCCTGGATCGAGCGGGGCGAGCATCAGCGCATCCGTCTGGCCAAGGCGGGCGAGCTCCTCGAGGCCTGGCGGGACGCATATACCTTCCGGCAGAATCGCGCCGAGAGCTGCTTCACGACCGAGCGGCTCACCCGGAAGCTGGTGGCCGAGCTCGCGCGGATCTGTCACGCCGAAGGCCGGCGTTACGCGTTCACGCTCCACGCTGGGGCGGCGCTGATCGCGCCGAGCGTGCGCTTCCCCGCCATTCACTGCTACGTCGAGGGTGATCCCGCGCCGATCATGGCAGGCCTCGGTCTGCGGCCCGCCGAGGGCGAAGGCAACGTCAATCTGCTCGAACCATACGACGACGGCGTGTTCTACGCGCCGGTGACCAAGGGGGGGCTTCCGGTCGTGTGCCTGCCCCAGCTGTACGTCGATCTCTATCGCTATGAGCGTCGCGGGCGGGAGCAAGCCGCTCACTTGCGGCGCGAGGCGATGGGGTACTGACGGGAAGGGAAGGGGGTGAGCCTGACATGGCGAAGCGTAGAGCCGCGAAGAAGGGCGGCAAGAAGAAGAAGGCAATGAAGAAGGGGAAGCGGAAGTAAACGGATCGACGATCGCACACGAAAGGAGGTGACGCTCCGATGGCGAAGAAGAAGGCGGCCAAGAAGAAGAAGAAGTAAGTTTCGCGATGTGCTGAGCGGTGGGGGGTGGCGGCCTCCCACCGGGACTCATACCTTACTTACGGAGAACGGGGGGCGGCCAGCCCCCCGTTCTCTTGCTCTAGACGACCTTCGTCACCTTGCCGGCCTTCAGGCACCGCGTGCACACCCGCAGGCGCTTGGGGCGGCCGCCGCCGACGCTGCCCCGCATCGAGACAAGATTGGGCATCCAGCGCCGGGCGGTGACATTGTGGGCATGGCTGATGCGGTGACCGACTGCGGGACCCTTCCCGCAGATGTCGCAGCGCTGAGGCATGGGGCTGGCTCCTTCGTGGTGGCGACCGAGATGTCCCGACGAGGTTGTCGGATGCGGCGCCCTTTTATAGCATGGGGTCCGAGGCCAGGCAACCGATTGGGGATCAAGCCGCAGCGCCAGAACGCCGCGCCATCCGTGTCGCTGGAGCGCCTCGACACGCCGCTGCAGTTCCTCCGGGGCGTGGGCCCGCAGCGGGCCAAGCTCTACGAGAAGCTGGGGCTCGAGACGGTCGGCGATGCCCTGCTGCACCTTCCGCGGCGCCACGAGGACCGGAGCCAGCTGACCCCGCTCGGGCGGCTCGCCGTCGGCCCCGAGCCGCGCACCTGCGCGGGCACGGTTGCCGGCGTCAGCCCCCCACCGCGCGGCCGGCGCCAAGTTCCGCTTTTCGTCACTCTCCGTGATGCGACGGGCTTTCTCCGGGCCGTCTGGTTCGGCCAGCCCTATCTCGCGCGCGTGTTCCAGCGCGGGCAGCGCCTCATCGTCCACGGCAAGATCCAGCCCCCCAATCGCGGGAGCGGCGCCCTCGAGATGCGTGTCGACGACTACGAGATCGTCGAGGACGCCGAGGACGAGCCGCTCCACACCGGGCGCCTCGTGCCCGTCTATCCGAGCACCGCCGGCCTCCAGCAGCGGCCTCTGCGGAGCTTGATGAAGCGCCTGGTCGACGCGCATGCCGCGTCCATGCCCGAGCCATTGCCCGCTGCCGTCCTCGCGCGGCGCCACCTGCTGCCCCTGGGCGAAGCTCTCCGTGTCGGGCACTTTCCCGCCACCGAGGCGGAGCGGACGGCCGGCATGCGGCGGCTCATCTTCGACGACTTCCTCATCCTGGAGGTCGGGCTCGCCATCCGGCGCAGCCGCGAAGGCCGTCGCCCCGGGCTGTCGCTGAATCCTCCCGGAGAGCTCGCGCGGCGGCTGCGCGCGGGCCTGCCGTTTGCACTCACCGCCGCGCAGGAGCGGGTGTGGAAGGAGATCCGCGCGGACATGGCGGCGCCCTATCCCATGAACCGCCTCCTGCAGGGCGACGTCGGGTCGGGCAAGACGCTGGTGGCTTGTCTCGCCATCGTCACCGCCGTCGAGGCGGGCTATCAGGCGGCGCTCATGGCGCCCACCGAGATCCTCGCCGAGCAGCATGCGCTGACGCTGGGCCGGCTGCTCACGCCGCTCGGCGTGGAGGTGACCGCGCTGACCAATGCGACGCGGGGCAAGGCCCGCCGCGAGCGCCTGGAAGCGCTGCGTGCCGGCGCGGTGGGCTGCGTGGTGGGGACGCACGCCCTCGTGCAGAAGTCGGTCGGGTTCAAGCGCCTCGGCCTTGCGGTGGTCGACGAGCAGCACCGATTCGGGGTCGTCCAGCGGGCGGTGCTACGGGGCAAGGGGGAGAGCCCGGACGTGCTCGTGATGACGGCCACGCCTATTCCACGCACGCTCGCCCTCACACTCTATGGCGACCTGGACGTGTCGATGCTCGATGAGCTGCCGCCGGGGCGCCAGCGCATCGTCACGGGTGTCCGCGACGAGAAGGGGCGTTCCCGCGTCTATGCGTTCGTGCGCGAGCAGATGCAGGCGGGCCGACAGATCTACGTCGTTTACCCTCTCGTCGAAGAGTCCGAGGCGCTCGACCTGCGCGCGGCCACCGACATGGCGAGCCGGCTCCAGACTGAGATCTTCCCCGAGTTCCGCGTCGGGCTCCTGCACGGTCGCATGACGTTCGCGGAGAAGGACGCGGTGATGGGGGAGTTCCGAAGCGGGACCATCCAGCTCCTCGTCTCCACCACCGTCATCGAGGTCGGGATCGACGTGACCAACGCCACCGTGATGCTGGTGGAGCACGCGGAGCGCTTCGGACTCTCCCAGCTCCATCAGCTGCGCGGCCGCGTGGGACGTGGCAGCGAGAAGAGCTACTGCATCCTCATGAGTCAGGCCGTGTCCGAGGACGCGCGGCGCCGGCTGGCCGCCATGGAAGAGACGACCGACGGGTTCCGCATCGCCGAGGCCGACCTCGGCATCCGCGGGCCGGGGGACTTCATCGGGACCCGGCAGTCGGGCCTACCCTCGTTTCGCGTCGCTGATCTGGTACGCGACGCGGGCCTGCTGGAGGAGGCGCGGAAGGAAGCCTTCACCCTCGTGGCGGGAGACCCTGACCTCGCCCGTCCGGAGCACCGCGCCCTCCGCGCCGCCGTGCTCGCGCGGTGGCGCGGCAAGCTCGACCTCGCGAGTGTCGGCTGATGCGCGTGATCGCCGGCGCGCTCAAGGGTCAGCGGCTCGTCACGCCCCGTGGCACGACGACACGTCCCACCGCCGATCAGGTGCGCATCGCCTGTCTCGACACACTCATGCCGTATCTGGCCGCGGGTCCCTTTCTCGATCTCTTCGCCGGCGCAGGTGGAGTCGGCATCGAGGCCCTGTCGCGGGGCGCGCCGTCCGCGGTCTTCGTCGAGCAGGATGCGAAGGCCCTCCGCGCGCTCCGGGAGAACGTGGAGCGGCTGGGCCTCGGGGCCCGCGCGCGCGTCCTGCGGGACGACGCCGCGCGGGCCGTCGAGCGCTTCGCCGTGGATCCCGGGCGCTTCGCGATCGCGTTCGCCGATCCCCCGTACGATTCTCCGCGCGCCACGCCCGCCCTGAAAGCCCTCGCGGACGGCGCGTGTCTGCTTCCCGACGCGGTCGTGGTGCTCCAGCACGGCACGAAGACACCGCCGCCCGCCGCGCCCGGCGTGCTGAGCCTCTGGAAGACGCGGCGGTTTGGCGAGACCACCTTGACTTTCTTTCGAGCCCCTGCCTAAACTCAGCGAGCAATTCTCGATATTTCCACTCACTAGACGGGGGTGCCGGTGATGGGCAAGCGCGCGGTCTATCCCGGCATGTTCGACCCGATCCACAACGGGCATCTGGACCTCATCGAGCGCAGCCTCCGCATCTTCGACGACCTGATCGTGGCGGTGGTCGCCAATCCCTCCAAGGCGCCCCTGTTGAGCGTCAAGGAGCGGCTGGAGCTGATCGACGAGGCGACGCACGGGCTGACCCGCATGCGGATCACGTCGTTCGACGGGCTCCTGATCGATCTGGTGGATCGCGAGGGAGCGGACTGCATCGTGCGGGGCATCCGCGCGGTGTCGGACTTCGAGTACGAGTTCCAGATGGCGCTGATGAACCG
>DATJFY010000098.1:0-8087 GCA_035495415.1 Verrucomicrobiia bacterium | reverse complement strand
TTCGCTTTGCCATGTGACCCTCCACCCCGCGTGGTTGCCAGTTCAACTCGTCCATGTGATATGCTCTACCCTGGGCCCATCGTCCAGAGCCTCCCCATTTTCTCGCCTCGCTGTAACTTCCGCCTTCCGTCTTTCCCTTTTCCCCGATCCGTCCCCTTATGCCATCACCTCGCGACCTTCTCGACGACCTGCATCATCGCCGTGCCGCCGCCGAGGCGGGTGGGGGAGCGGCGCGCGTCGCGCAACAGCACAAGAAGGGGAAGCTCACGGCACGGGAGCGGCTCGACCTGCTGCTCGACCCCGGCAGCTTCACCGAGCTCGACCGTTTCGTGACCCACCGGGCGACCGACTTCGGCCTCGCCGATCAGGTGTATCCGGGTGACGGCGTGGTCACGGGCTCGGGACGCATCGATGGCCGGCTGGTCTACGTCTACTCCCAGGACTTCACCGTGTTCGGCGGCTCGCTCTCCGAGGCGTACGCGCGGAAGATCTGCAAGATCATGGATCTCGCGCTGAAGACCGGCGTGCCGATCATCGGCCTCAACGACTCCGGGGGCGCGCGCATTCAGGAAGGCGTGGTGTCGCTGGCGGGCTATGCGGACATCTTCCTCCGCAATACCCTGGCCTCCGGAGTGGTGCCGCAGATCTCGGCCATCCTGGGGCCGTGCGCAGGCGGCGCAGTGTACTCGCCCGCCATCACCGACTTCGTTTTCATGGTGAAGGAATCCTCGTACATGTTCGTGACCGGCCCCGACGTGATCAAGGCCGTCACCCACGAAGAGGTGTCCTTCGAGCAGCTCGGCGGCGCCAGCACCCACGGCGCCACGTCGGGTGTTGCCCACTTCGCCGCGGAGAGCGAGGACGAGTGCCTCGCCCTCATCCGCGAGCTGATGACGTTCCTTCCGCAGAACAACCTCGAGGATCCGCCCGTCCGCGTCACCCTCGATCCCCCCGACCGTGGGGACGAGGAGCTGCAGACGGCGGTGCCGGATCAGCCGAACAAGCCCTACGACATCAAGTCGATCATTGGCACCGTGCTCGACGATCGGTACTTCTTCGAGGTCCAGGCCGATTACGCGCCGAACCTCGTGATCGGCTTCGGGCGTCTCAACGGCCGGCCCGTGGGCATCGTGGCCAATCAGCCCGCGCATCTCGCCGGCTGCCTCGACATCAACGCGTCGCTCAAGGGCGCGCGCTTCGTCCGCTTCTGCGACTGCTTCAACATCCCCCTCATCACGTTCGAGGATGTCCCCGGCTTTTTGCCGGGCACCGCCCAGGAGTACGGCGGCATCATCAAGCACGGGGCCAAGCTCCTGTTCGCCTACTGCGAGGCGACGGTGCCCAAGCTCACCGTGATCACGCGCAAGGCGTATGGCGGGGCGTACTGTGTCATGTCGTCCAAGCACATCCGCGGCGATGCCAATTTCGCCTATCCTACCGCGGAGATCGCGGTGATGGGTCCCGACGGCGCGGTCAACATCCTCTACAAACGCGAGATGGATGCGGCGGCCGACCCCGCCGCGCTCAAGGACGAGAAGACGCGGGAGTACCGGGAGAAGTTCGCCAATCCCTTCGCGGCGGCGGAGCGCGGCTACGTGGACGAGGTGATCGAGCCGCGGGACACCCGGCGGCGCCTCATCCAGGCCCTGGAGGTGCTCCACACCAAGCGCGACAGCAATCCGCCGAAGAAGCACGGGAACATTCCCCTGTGAGCGGGCCCCTGTGACCTCCACGCCCGACGACGACGCAAGGGCCATCGACGAGGCGCGGGCCGCGTGGGAGGCGCGCCTCCTCAAGCCCGCGCTCGCCAAGGGCGAACGCAAGGGGCTCTTCGCCGCGTCCAGCGGCGCGCCCATCGCGCCGCTCTACACCCCGGCGGACGTGCGCGGCGAGGACTACCTCCGCGACCAGGGCTTCCCCGGCCAAGCGCCCTTTACCCGAGGCGTCCAGCCCACGATGTATCGCGGGCGGCTCTGGACCATGCGGCAGTATGCCGGCTTCGGCTCGGCCGCGGAGACCAATCGGCGCTACCGTTACCTTCTCGCGCAGGGCCAGACCGGCCTCAGCGTGGCCTTCGACCTTCCCACCCAGATGGGCTACGACGCCGACGACGCGATGGCGCGCAGCGAGGTGGGAAAGGTGGGTGTGGCCATCTCGGCCCTGCCCGACATGCTGGACCTCTTCGAGGGGATCCCGCTCGACCGCGTGTCCACCTCGATGACGATCAACGCAACCGCCTCCATTCTCCTCTGCCTCTACATCGCGGTGGGGGAGCGCCAGGGTATCGCGTCGGAGCGACTGTCCGGTACCGTCCAGAACGACATCTTGAAGGAGTACATCGCGCGCGGGACGTACATCTACCCGCCCGCCCCCTCCCTGCGGCTGGTCACCGACATGTTCGCGTTCTGCCGCGAGCGCGTGCCGCGCTGGAACACCATCTCGATCTCGGGTTATCACGTGCGCGAGGCGGGCTGCACCGCCGCGCAAGAGATCGCCTTCACGCTCGCCAACGGCATCGCCTACGTCAATGCGGCGGTCGAGGCGGGGCTCAAGGTCGACGAATTCGCGCCGCAGCTTTCGTTCTTCTTCAACGCCCATAACAACCTCCTCGAAGAGGTCGCCAAGTTCCGCGCGGCGCGGCGGCTGTGGGCCCGGCTCATGCGCGAGCGCTTCGGCGCCGCCGACCCCCGCTCGCTCGCTCTCCGTTTCCACGCCCAGACCGCGGGGAGCATGCTCACCGCCCAGCAGCCGCAGAACAACATCGTCCGCGTGGCCATCCAGGCCCTCGCCGCCGTGCTGGGCGGCTGTCAGTCGCTCCACACGAACTCGATGGACGAGGCGCTCTCCCTCCCCAGCGAAGAGGCGGTGCGGATCGCGCTCCGGACGCAGCAGATTCTCGCCCACGAGTCGGGCGTGGCCGACACCATCGATCCGCTCGGCGGCTCCTACGCGGTCGAGCGGCTGACCCGGCTCCTCGAGGAGGAGGCGGAGACCTACATCGCGAAGATCGACGGGCTGGGGGGCGCCGTGCATGCCATCGCCTTCATGCAGCGCGAGATCCAGGAGGCGGCGTACCGGTACCAGCAAGAGGTGGAATCGAAGGCGCGCGTGGTGGTCGGGGTGAACGAGTTCCTCATCGACGAGCCGCCGCCCGATCTCTTCCAGGTCGACCCGACGGTCGCGGCCGCCATGGGCGAGCGGCTCGCCGCCCTGCGCCGGCGCCGCGACGGCGGGAAGGCCACCGCGTCCCTGGAAGCCATCGACCGGGCCGCCCGCGGGCGCGACAACCTGGTGCCGCTCATCCTCGACGCGGTCCGCGCCGAGGTCACGCTGGGCGAGATCTGCACGACGCTGCGCGGCGTGTTCGGCGCGCATCAGCCGTCGGTGGTGTTCTAGGTGCCGGCGCATTCACCAGCGGCGGGGGCCCAGAAATGGCCCCATTTGCCATCAGCGGGGTCCTCGAAATGGCCCCCACTCTCCCCCAGGTCCCGGACTCTCGTTGGTGTGCTGCTCATCTGCCTGCTGGGTCTGGTGGGGGTGGCGGGGGAAGCGGGGCAGGCGGATCAGGTCGGCGCCACCTTCGGCTTCCTCGTGCAGGAGGTGATCAACGCCTTTCCGCCGGTGGAGGGCCTCGTGGTCAGCGTGGATGGCGACCGCGTCTATCTCGATCTCACCGCCAAGGAGGGAGTGCAGCGCGGCCAGGAGTTCACCCTGTTCCGCAAGGGGGACGAGTTCCGCCATCCCATCAGCGGCAAGGTGCTCGGCCGCTACGAAGACATCCTCGGCTATGCCCAGATCCAGAGAGTGGAAGGCCGCTTCTCCGAGGCGCTCTACATCCCGATCCCCGGCCAGCCGAAGGTCGAGGCGGAGGACGGCGCCCGCATCACGCGCGGCCGCATCCGGGTGGCGGTGGCGCCCCCGCTGGACCTCACCAAGGGCCAGAAGGATCTCCGCCGGGTGCCGTTCATGCTGGCGCTCGGCCTCGACCAGACCAAGCGCTTTCAGTCCGTCGATCCCGGCGTGGTCCAGGAGCTATTTCTGAGCCAGCGCGCCCGCGCGGAGGAGCTCCTGGTGCGACCCGAGCGCGCGGTCGCGCTGGGCAAGCCCCTCGACATCTCGGGCTGGCTCGTGCCCGTGCTGCTTGACCGCCGCGGGGTCACCTATCTGGACATCACGTGGATCTCGGCGGTGACGGGAAGCCCCCTTTTCTCCCGGCGTCAGGCCCTCACCCGCACCCAGGGGTCCGCGGAGCAACGATTTCCCTGGGAGCCGCTTCCCGAAGATTAGGGTCGATCTGCTATGATTTGCGAGTCATGCGCAGTCTGAACGTCTGTGGTCTCGTCGTGGCCCTCGCGGCGGCCGCGATTCTCACGAGCGGGTGCAACACCTTCCTCAACGTCATCGGGTACCCGAGCCCCGGCGATCCAAGCGTGGAGCTCAAGAGCGCCGAGCCCAAGTGGCTCCTCATCAAGAACCCGCGCTTCGACGACGTGCCGAGCGAGCCCGAGTACATCTGGGTGGAAGAAGACAAGATGCCGACCACGCTTAAGTCACTCGTCTTCGGCAAGTCGACGCTCCTGGCTCCTCCCGAGGTCGTGTCCAAGTACGGCCAGCCGCCGGGCGGCGGCCGGATCAGTCCCAAGCAGAAGGTGCCATATCAAACCGCGGAGCCCGCGCCCGCGCCGGGAAGCAAGGCGTCCGGGCCCACCGCGTCCGTGCCGCCGGTCACGCGGACCGACGCCGGGCCGATCCCGGTGGCGGCGGCGCCGCCGCTCACCCGCGGCTACGTCGTGTTCGTCGACACCACGCGCATCGTCATCGATCTCACCGCGCGCGACGGCGTCAAGCCGGGCAGTGTGGTGAGCCTGCGCCGCGACAAGATTCCCATCGTGCATCCCATGACGGGGGAGCTGCTGGGCGAGCTGGACGAGGAAGTTGCGACGGGCAAGGTCACCGAGGTGCGCGACAAGTTCTCGGTGGTGGAAGTTCAGAGCGCCGCCGACGGCGCGCAGATCAAGATCCGGGACCGGGTCCTCCTCCGTTGACCCCGCCCGCGCCGCGCCCCGGCGTGAAACCGCCCACCGCCCTCGAGACGCTGCTCAAGGAGCGCGTCGCGCTGATGATCGGCGGCGAGCTTGCCGCCATCGAGGCGGAGATCGGCCGCGAGCTCCACTCCCCGGTGGACCTCATCCGCGAGATGGGGGAGTTCATCGCGGGGGCCGGCGGCAAGCGACTTCGGCCCATCCTGCTCCTCATGGCGGCGCGCCTGGCCGGGTATCAGGGCCCGCGTGCGGTGCGGCTCGGCTGCGTGGTCGAGCTGCTCCACACCGCGACGCTCATCCATGACGACGTGGTCGATCAGGCCCCGCTCCGGCGCGGGCGACCGTCCGCGAACGCGCGGTGGGGCGACGACGCCTCCGTGCTCGTCGGCGATCATCTCTACTCCAAGTCGTTCGCCATGATGGTGCGCGACGGGGATCCCGGCGTGCTGGACACCCTCGCCCGGGCGACGGTCTCCATGACGGAGGCGGAGGTGTTCCAGCTCGAGCGCAAGCGGAGCGGGACCACCACCGAGGCGGACTATCTGCGGATCATCACGCAGAAAACCGCCTCCTTCATCTCCGCGTGCTGTCGCATCGGGGGGCTCCTCGCCGCGCCCAGCCCCGAGCGCCTGGAGGCCCTGACCCGCTACGGGCTCGACATCGGGATCGCCTTCCAGATCAGCGACGACTCCCTGGATTTCGTGGCTGATGAGGCCCGGCTGGGCAAGGCCATCGGGGCCGACTTGCGCGAGGGGAAGCGGACATTGCCCCTCATCGCCACGCTCGACCGCGCCAGCGGGGGGGAGCGCGAGCGGATTCAGAGCATCCTGAAGGGGCCGCACCCCGAAAGCGCGGACATCGAGGAGATCCGGCGCCTGGTGGAGAAGCACGAGGGCGTGGAGTACGCCCTGTCCCGCGCCCACGCCTATGCGCAGACGGCCAAGGCGGACCTTGCCCCGTTCTCGGACTCCGAGGACAAGGAGACCCTGCTCCTCATCGCCGATTTCGTGGTGGACCGGGACCGCTAGCGGGCCGGATGGAAGCCCGCCGAGCCGGATCCGCCTAGGATTTGCTCTTCGGCTTGGTCTTGGAGGTCGAAGGGGAGCTGCTCTTGCCGCTGTCGGTCGATGCGCTCGCCCCCGAGCCCCCGCCATTGGACGCGCTCTTGGCGGAGTCGCTGCTCGAGCTGCCGGAAGTCGACGAGGAACTCGAATCCCCCGTGCTAGACTGGGCGCCGGTTGATGACGATGATTCGGATTTCATCGCCTTTTTCCGCGATTCCGACGGGTAGTCGGTGACGTACCAGCCGCCGCCCTTCAGGATGAACGGGGCCGCAGCGAGCAGGCGGCGCACAGATCCGCCGCACTTGTCACAGATCGTGAGCGGTGGCTCCGAGATCCGCTGCCGGACCTCGAAGACTCGTTTGCAATCACCGCATTCGTACTCGTAAGTAGGCACATTTCACAAGTACATGGTGATCGAGACCGTGTCAAGAATCGCTGCTTTGACCCTCACGGCGGCGCTCGTGGTCAGCGCCGGGCTCGCCGGAGGGTGCGCGACGGGCAAGGAAGAGCAGGTCCGCAAGATCCAGGCTCGCAACGCCTATGACCAGGCGGGATCCAATATCCGCGATGGGCGGGTATCGCTCGGGCTGGCCTCGCTGCAGCAGGCCGTGGAGCTCGATCCCGAGAACGCGGTGTACCGGAATGCGCTGGGTGTCGCCCAGCTCCAGCTGCGCCGCTGGGCGGAGGCCCAGGCTTCGTTCGAGCAGGCCATCTCCATCGAGCCTATGTACGCCGAGGCCTACCACAACCTCGGCCTCGCCTTCGCCTCGCAGAACCAGCTCGACAAGGCCATCGCCAGCTACCGCAAGGCGCTGACCTTCCCCACGTATCCCAGCCCGGAGCTGGCCTATCACAATCTCGGCGAGGCCTACCTCCGCCAGGGGAAGCTGAGGGAGGCCGAGGAGTCCCTTCGTCAGGCCATCCAGCTCGAGCCCAAGGGGCAATTTTCACATTATCTGCTTGGAGTTGTGCTGGCGGAAGCCGGCCGAAGGGACGAGGCTCGAGCGGCCTTCAAGCAGGCCCGGGACATCGACCCCGCCTCCTCCGTCGGGAAGCTGACGGTGGAAGCCCTCAAGACCCTCGGGGAGGGGGGCTAGGAGGGGCCCCAACCTGGGGTAGGTCGGGCATATTTCCTTGACCCTGACAGACCAATCGCGGTAAAAAGGTCGCTGTTGCAGAAGACTCCGCAGCCCCCCTGTCTGCCCAGGGGGCACCCGTCGTTGACGAGGGTGGGAGCGGCTCTTTCGGGTGATGCAGCACCGTGGTTGCGTGTCGCCAGCATGCGAAGCACTGGGCAACGGATTCTCGGAAGCACGAGAAGCCAACCACCACTGAGGAGACGTACATGAAGAAATTGCTGATTCTCACGCTCGCCGTGGCGGCCCTCCTGGGCACCATGGCGCCGGGGGCCTTCGCGCAGGCGCCGCCTGCCGCGCCGCCCCTGACGTTCAACATCAATGGCTTCCTCGACACGATCACGTCGGCGAGCCATAACCTGCGCGACCTGAACTTCACGCGCCCAGGTGACAAGGAGTGGTACGCCCGTAACCGCGGCCGCTTCAACATCGAGGGTCGGGCCGGTACCGCCGTCGTCGTATGGGGTATCGAGATCGACTCGACCTGGGGTCAGGTGAGCGCTACGGACAACAACCTGGCCGGTCAGGTCGCCGGCACCAACCAGCAGCGCGGCGGCGCGACCTCGGGTTTCGACCTCAACACCGACACCCAGGGCAGCGTCGAGACCAAGTGGCTGTTCGGTGAGTTCGACATGCCGCTGATGCCGTTCGCCACGCGGGTCCGCGTGGGTGCCCAGCCGTACTCGGTCACCTACAAGATCTGTGCGCTCGCGTGCTCGGACTTCGCGGGTGTCAACCTGGACACCAAGTGGTCCCCGAACGTGACCTCGCACATCACCTTCGCCCAGATCGAGGAAAACCTCCAGGGCCCGAGCACGGGCGGTAGCGGTCTCACCGGCTTCAAC
>DATJFY010000097.1:0-110210 GCA_035495415.1 Verrucomicrobiia bacterium | reverse complement strand
GGCAAGACCATGATTGCGAAGGCGGTGGCCAACAACCTCGCTGCGCGCATCTCGGAGAAGCGGGGCGAGAAGGTCAAGGGCTTCTTCCTCAACATCAAGGGCCCCGAGCTGCTCAACAAGTACGTGGGCGAGACCGAGCGGAAGATCCGCGAGATCTTCATCAAGGCCCGCGAGAAGGCCGCCGAGGACGTGCCGGTCGTGGTGTTCTTCGACGAGATGGACGCCCTCTTCCGCACCCGCGGCTCCGGCATCTCGTCGGACGTCGAGACCACGATCGTGCCGCAGCTCCTCGCCGAGATCGACGGCGTCGAGCACCTGCGTAACGTGATCGTGATCGGTGCCTCCAACCGGCAGGACCTCATCGACCCCGCCATCCTGCGGCCGGGTCGGCTGGACGTGAAGATCAAGATCGAACGTCCGGACGGACCGGCGGCGGTGGAGATCTTCAACAAGTACATGACGACCGAGCTCCCCATCCACCAGGACGAGGTGCGCCAGGACAGCGGCGACGCCCAGGCCGCGGTGGATCGCATGATCGCGGCCACCGTCGAGGAGATGTACAACCTCGGCGAGGACAACCGCTTCCTGGAAGTGACCTACGCCAACGGCGACAAGGAGGTCCTCTACTTCAAGGACTTTTCGTCCGGGGCGATGATCGAGTCGATCGTGCGGCGGGCCAAGAAGCTGGCGCTCAAGCGCTACATCCAGTCCGCCGAGAAGGGCATCAAGGTCGACGACCTGATCAACGCCGTCCGCGAGGAGTTCAAGGAGAACGAGGATCTCCCGAACACCACGAATCCCGACGACTGGGCCAAGATCGCCGGCAAGAAGGGCGAGCGGATCGTCTACGTGAAGCCGCTGATGGGCGAGACCAAGGAAAAGAAGCGCGACGTCGAGCGCGTCATCAATACCGGTCAGTACCTCTAATGGCGTAGCCGCACTGGCGTAACCGCGGCGGGGGGCCTCGCGCCCCCGCCGCGCCTCCGCGCCCCCCTCCGCCTCCGAGTCGGCGAGGTGGTGTCGGCGGAGGCCGACCCGTCGTCGCAACCCCGGGGGATTCATGGCGCTTCCGAAGGTGATGGGCATCGAGACCGAGTACGGCATCCTCGTCCGTAACCAGCCCGACTTCAATCCGATCCTCTCGTCGCTGCTGCTCATCAACTCCTACGAGACCTACCGCTCGTCCCGCATCCGCTGGGATTACGAGGCGGAGAGCCCGCTGCGCGACGCCCGAGGCTTCGAGTACGCCGAGGACAAGGACGTCCCCTCCAAGGAAGAGTCGCGCCTGATCAACCTGATTCTGTCCAACGGCGCGCGCTTCTACGTGGACCACGCGCACCCGGAGTATTCCTCCCCGGAGACGACGAACCCGCGGGACTGCGTGATCTGGGACCGCGCGGGCGAGCGCATCCTCGATCTTGCCCGCACCCGGGCCGAGGCGGTCTCCCCGCCCGAGCAGCGGATCCTCATCTACAAGAACAACACCGACTCCAAGGGCAACTCCTACGGCACCCACGAGAACTACCTCATGGACCGCAAGGTGCCCTTCGCCCGGATCGTCCAGCACCTCCTCCCGTTCTTCGTGAGCCGTCAGATCTACACCGGCGTCGGCAAGGTCGGCGCGGAGAACAACACCGAGCACTGCGACTTCCAGATCTCCCAGCGCGCGGACTTCCTCGAGACCGAGGTGGGGCTGGAGACGATGCACAGCCGGCCCATCATCAACACTCGGGACGAGCCACACGCCGATCCGGAGAAGTACCGGCGGCTCCATGTAATCGTGGGCGACGCCAACATGTGTGAGATCGCGAACTACCTCAAGTGCGGGACCCTCGCTCTCGTGCTCGGTCTCGTCGAGGACGACGTGTTCGACAAGGACCTGTCGCTGGAGAATCCCGTCCTCAGCTACCGCAAGGTCTCGCGCGATCTGACCTGCCGCGAGACGCTCCGCCTCAAGGACGGGCGCGAGATGACCGCGCTCGACATTCAGTGGGAATTCTACCGGCAGGCGCGGCGGCACCACGAGCGGGCCTCTGATGCCTGGGTGCGTGACGTGCTGGATCGGTGGGAAGGAATGCTGACCCGCCTCGGCCGCGATCCCCTCTCCTGCGACCGCGAGCTCGACTGGGTGATCAAGTACCTGCTCATCGAGCGATACCGCGAGAAGCACGGGCTGGGTTGGTCCGACTCCCGTGTGGCGATGATCGATCTCCAGTACCACGACATCCGGCCCGGGCGCGGGCTCTTCCTCAAGCTCGAGGAGTCCGACGCGGTCGACCGCCTCGTCACCGAGGACGAGGTGACGAAGGCCATCTACGATCCGCCCAAGGACACCCGCGCGTACTTCCGCGGCATGTGCCTGCAGAAGTACTCCGACGAGGTGGTGTCGGCCTCCTGGGACTCCGTGATCTTCGACCTCAAGGAAGGGCCCCTCAAGAAGATCTTCATGCTGGAGCCGCTACGCGGCACCGAGGCTCACGTCCGCCAGCTGTTCGAGGACTCGCCCACCGCCGCCGATCTCCTGCGGAACCTCGGCAAGCCGGCCGGCGACGTATGACGCTCGGGCCCTGGGAGCGGACGTTCCACAATCGATCCTCCTCGAGCTTTTTCGAGCACCTGCGCCGGACCGCCCCGCATCTGCTGCCCGGAGGAGAGTCGATTCCCGGCGAGCCCGCCACTCCCCACGCGATGCCCCCCGTGCCCCACGGCACGACGGTGCTCGCCCTGCGCTATCGCGACGGGGTGGTGATTGCGGGCGACCGCCAGGCCAGCGAGGGCTATCAGGTTGCGCACCGCCGCATCGAGAAGATCTTCAAGGCCGACGATCTCTCGGCCGTCGGGATCGCCGGAGCGGCAGGCCCGGCGATGGAGATGGCGCGGCTCTTCCAGACCGAGCTCGAGCACTACGAGAAGGTCGAGGGGGAGAACCTCTCACTCGACGGCAAGGCGAACCGCCTGGGGGCGATGATCCGCGCGAACCTCCCCATGGCCATGCAGGGCTTGGTCGTCGTCCCCATCTTCGCGGGCTTCGACGAGCGGGTGGGCGTGGGTCGGCTCTTCAAGTACGACGTCACCGGCGGCCGGTACGAGGAGGCCGACTACTTTGCGCAGGGCTCCGGCGGCAAGGACGCCCGCGACTCCCTGAAGAAGAGCTTCCGGCGGGACATGCCGAAGGACGACGCGGTACGGGCCGCCCTCGAGGCGCTGGTCGACGCCGCCGACGAGGACCTCGGCACGGGCGGTCCCGACTTCCAGCGCGGTATCTATCCCACCGTGAAGACGATCACACGGTCGGGGATCACCGACCTGGCCGACGAGGACGTTCGCCGGATCCTGGAGGCCCTCCTGAACACCCGAGGGCGCAACTGATGTTCGGCGGTCCGGCCTGATGCCGCTGCTCTACTACGTCTCGCCCGAGCAGATGCGGCAGGGCGAGGCGCAGCCGCAGGCGAGCCGAGCGAACTCCAACAGAGGGCCCGGAGGTCCGGCCTGATGCCGCTGCCCTACTACGTCTCGCCCGAGCAGATGATGAAGGACAAGGCGGAGTATGCCCGCAAGGGCATCTCCCGCGGGAAGGCCATCGTGGCCATCGAGTACCGCGACGGCATCCTGCTCGTGGCCGAGAATCCCTCGACCCTGCTGCACAAGATCTCCGAGATCTACGACCGCATCGCGTTCGCCGGAGTCGGCAAGTACAACGAATTCGAGAACCTGCGGGTGGCGGGGGTCCGGCACGCCGACGTGAAGGGGTACTCGTACTCCCGCGGCGACGTGAGCGCCAAGGCCCTCGCCAACGCCTATTCGCAGGGGCTCGGCAACATCTTCACCCAGGACATCAAGCCGTTCGAGGTGGAAGTCCTGGTGTGCGAGGTGGGTGACAACAACGGCAGCAAGAACGAGATCTACCACATCCTCTACGACGGGACGATCGAGGACGAGAAGAACTACGCCGCGATGGGTGGCCAGTCGGACGAGATCCGTCGCTACCTCAAGGACAACTTCAAGGACGGCCTGGACCTCGCCGCCGCCCTCCAGCTGGGCGTCCGGGCCCTCATGGTGACCCAGAACAAGACGCTGACCGAGCGCGACCTCGAAGTGGCCGTGCTCGACCGCACCAAGGAACGGCGGAAGTTCCGCCGGATCCCCGCCGAGGTGCTCAATCAGCTGCTCCGCGCCCCGGCGTGACCGGCGCGACCTCCCGATTCTTGCGCCCCGCACCCCCGCCTGATACCCTGAGGGCCACATGAAACGGCGCATCTTCGGGATGGAGAACGAATACGGCCTGACCTGCACGCTCAACGGCCAGCGCCGGCTGTCGCCCGACAACGTCGCCCGCTACCTCTTCGAGAAGGTCATCCCCGGGGCCCGCAACGCCAACGTCTTCCTGGAGAACGGCGCCCGGCTCTATCTCGACACCGGCTTCCACCCCGAGTACGCGACGCCGGAGTGCGACGACATCGTGGAGCTGGTGACTCACGACAAGGCCGGCGAGCGGATCGTCGAGGACCTGCTCCACCAGGCGGAGAAGCGCCTGCGCGAGGACGGGATCTCGGGGAACATCCTGCTCTTCAAGAACAACACCGACTCCGCCGGGAACTCCTACGGCTGCCACGAGAACTACCTGGTCAGCCGCGACGTGTCCTTCCAGCGGCTCGCCGAGGGCCTGATCCCCTTCTTCGTGACCCGTCAGATCTTCGCCGGTGCGGGCAAGGTGCTGCAGACGCCGCGCGGCTTCCACTATTGCCTCTCCCAGCGCGCCCAGCACATCTGCCAGGAGATCTCCGGCGCGACGACGTCGTCGCGCTCCATCATCAATACGCGCGACGAGCCGCACGCCGACGCCGAGCGGTACCGCCGGCTCCACGTGATCGTGGGCGACTCGAACATGTCCGAGGTCGCGACCTATCTCAAGGTGGGGACAACGGCGCTGATCCTGGACATGATCGAGGACGGGCACTTCGACAAGGACTACAGCCTCCAGTCCCCCGTACAGGCCATCCGCGACATCAGCCACGACGCGACGCTGCGCGAGACGGTGCGGCTCAAGGACGGCCGGTCCATCACCGCACTCGATCTCCAGACCGAGTACCTCGAGCATGCCACGCGCTACGTGGCCGCCATCGACGCCGACCCGGTCACCCGGGACGTGCTCACGCGCTGGACGAACGTCATCGAGGCCCTGCACACCGACCCCATGAAGCTCGAACGCGAGGTGGACTGGGTCATCAAGTACAAGATGATCGACGCCTACATGGTCAAGCATCGCCTGTCGTGGCGCGATCCCAAGGTCTCCCTGATGGACCTGCAGTACCATGACATCCGCCCCGATCGCGGGCTGTACTTCCGGCTCGCCCAGCGGGATCTCCTCGACCGGATCACCAGCGACGAGGCGATCGAGCGGGCCAAGCACATCCCGCCGCAGACCACGCGGGCCCGGCTGCGGGGCGAGTTCATCCGCCAGGCAAACCTCAAGGGCAAGGACTACCGCGTGGACTGGGTCTATCTCAAGCTCAACGACCCCGAGCGCGAGACGATTCTCTGCAAGGACCCGTTCCAGAGCCACGACGAGCGGGTCGAGCGCCTCATCCGCTCGTTCTAAGCCGCATCCGGCGCGCCTCCCCGCGTGCCGTTCTCGCGCATCCCTCCGGTACAATGACGGAGTGAGCCTTCCCGCCGACGCCGTGCGCGCCCTCGTGAACGGCGAGCCCGGAGACTCCTGACGTCATGGCGCCGAGCGACTTCAGACTCCGCCCCGGCTCCCCCGTCCCCCTCGGCGCGACATGGGACGGCCGTGGCGTCAACGTCGCGATCTGGAGCGAGCACGCGACCGCCATGGAGCTTTGCCTCTTCGATGGCGAGGACCCATGGCGCGAGAAGGAGCGCATCCGATTGACCGAGCGGACCGACCAGGTCTGGCACGGCCGCGTGGCCGGTGTCGGACCCGGCGCGCTCTACGGCTACCGCGCGCACGGCCCCTACGCGCCGCGCGACGGGCATCGCTTCAACCCTGCCAAACTGCTGCTGGATCCGTACGCACGCGCCATCACCGGCGACGTGACGTGGCACGACGCCCTCCTGGGCGGCCGCGGGTCCGCCGACATGGAGCCGGACGGCCGCGACAGCGCCCCCTACACTCCGCGCAGCGTCGTAGTGGACGGCGTCTTCGACTGGGGTGACGACCGGAGTCCCGCCACCCCGTGGCATCGCACCGTGATCTACGAAGCGCACGTCAAGGGGCTGACCGCGCGCCATCCAGAGCTTCCACCCGCTCTCCGGGGGACTTACGCGGGGCTGGGCACCCCGCCCGTGATCGACTACCTCCGCAGGCTCGGCGTGACGGCGGTGGAGCTTCTCCCCGTGCACCACGCCGTCACCGAGCGCGCGCTCGTCGCGCGCGGCCTCACGAACTACTGGGGCTACAACTCCATCGGCTATTTCGCGCCCGACGCCCGCCTGGCCTCCTCGGGCTCGCGCGGCGGGCAGGTCACCGAGTTCAAGGCGATGGTGCGGGCCCTGCACCAGGCGGGCATCGAGGTGATCCTCGACGTGGTGTACAACCACACCGCGGAAGGCGGCCGGCGGGGGCCCACGCTGTCGTTCCGCGGTCTCGGCGACGGCGCCTACTACTGGCTCGATCCCGCCGACGGCGCGCAGTACGTCGACTGGACCGGCTGCGGTAACAGCTGGCACACGCCGCACCCGCGCGCGCTGCAGCTCGTCATGGACAGTCTCCGCTACTGGGTGCAGGAGATGCGCGTCGACGGCTTCCGCTTCGATCTGGCCCCCGTGCTCGCCCGCACCGGGCTCGGAGACGTGAACCTCTACGCGCCCTTTCTCGGCGCGATCCGGCAGGATCCCGTGCTCGCGGACGTGAAGATCATCGCGGAGGCCTGGGACGTGGGGCCCGACGGGTATCTCGTCGGTCGTTTCCCCGCGGGCTGGGGCGAGTGGAACGGCCGCTACCGGGACGCCGTGCGTCGCTTCTGGCGCGGCGACGCCGGGCAGGCCGCTGACCTCGGCTTCCGGCTCACCGGCTCCAGCGACCTCTACGCCGCGAGCGGCCGTCAGCCCTCCGCAAGCGTCAACTTCATCACCGCGCACGACGGCTTCACCCTCGCCGACCTCGTGAGCTACGAGCACAAGCGCAATGAGGCCAACGGCGAGGACAACCACGACGGCACCGACGAGAACCTCGCCTGGAATTGCGGGGTCGAGGGTCCGACCGCGGATCCGGCCGTCGGCCGCCTCCGCGAGCGCCAGATGCGGAACTTCCTGGCCACGCTATTGCTGTCCCAGGGCGTGCCCATGCTCGCGCACGGAGACGAGGTCGCGCGCACCCAGGCCGGGAACAACAATGTCTACTGCCAGGACGGGCCGATCAGCTGGCTCGCGTGGGAGCGGTCGCCCGCGGCGGAGGCGCAGCTCGGGTTCACGCGGCGCCTTCTCGCGCTTCGCCTGGCGGAGCCGGTATTCCGGCGCCGGACCTTCAGCACTGCGCGGGGCCTCACCTGGGTGCGTCCCGATGGCAAGGAGATGACGGCGGCGGACTGGAACGAGCCCGCCACGCGAACCCTTGGCCTGCTCCTGCGCGGTGACCGCATCGACGAGGTGGACGAGGCGGGGGAGCCCATCGTCGGCGCCACCTTCCTCGTCCTTCTCAACGCCGGCGCCGCCCCCGTGCCGTTCATCGTGCCCGCGCCTCCCGGCGCCGCGCGCTGGACCCCCGTGCTCGATACCCAGCAGTGGGAGCCCCCGGCCGCGCCAGCGCCCTCCGCGGGTGGTACCTTCGCCCTCGCCGAGCGCTCCGTCGCCGTGCTGCGCCTGGACGTGGAAGGAGAGTGGCCGTGACCCACATCGACGAGTTCGAATCCGATCTGCACCGAACAGCCCTGTCGCAGCTCGATCGCGTGGCCGCCCGCCTGGGCCTCGACGCGGACATCCACGTGCGGCTTCGCGCGCCGCGCCGAGCGATGGTGGTCTCCATTCCCGTCCGCATGGATTCGGGGCGGACCGAGGTCTTCACCGGGTACCGCGTCCACCACTCCACCGTGCTGGGACCGACCAAGGGCGGCCTCCGCTACGACGCGGACGTGAGCCTGGGCGAGGTCACCGCGCTCGCGATGCTGATGAGCTGGAAGTGCGCGCTGATGGGCCTGCCCTATGGCGGCGCCAAGGGCGGCGTGCGCTGCAACCCACGCGGGATGTCGGTGGCGGAGCGGGAGAACCTCACGCGCCGCTACACCGCCGAGATCATCCTGATGATCGGTCCCGACCTGGACATCCCCGCCCCCGATCTCGGCACCGACGAGCAGACCATGGCGTGGATGATGGACACCTACTCGATGACCCAGGGCAAGAGCGTGCCCGGTGTGGTCACCGGCAAGCCGCTCATCGTGGGTGGCTCGGCGGGCCGTCGCGAGGCCACCGGGCGCGGCATCGTCTACTGCCTTTACCAGGCCGCGCACCACACCGGTCAGCAGCTGCGCGGCAAGTCGGTGGTGATCCAGGGCTTCGGTAACGTGGGCAGTGTCGCCGCCCGCCTCCTCTGGCGCGACGGCGCGGTGGTGGCGGGGGTGAGCGACGTGAGCGGCGCGATCTGGAACCCCCACGGCCTCGACATCCGGCAGCTCGAGGCGCACGTGGCTACCACCGGGAGCGTGGTGGGATTCCCTGGCGCCGACAGGCTCGACAATACCGCCCTGCTTGAGCAGCCGTGCGACATCCTGATTCCCGCCGCGGTCGGCTCGCAGATTCACGGGGGTAACGCCGAGCGGATCCGCGCCCACATCGTCGCCGAGGGCGCCAACGGCCCCACCACCCCCGAGGCCGACGTGATCCTCCACGACCGTGGGGTCACCGTCATCCCGGACATCCTGTGCAATGCGGGCGGTGTGGTTGTGTCCTACTTCGAGTGGGTGCAGGGATTGCAGTACTACTTCTGGAAGGAGAGCGAGATCACCGCCCGCCTGCAGGAAGTGATGGCCCGCGCGTTCAATCGCGTGTGGGGGGTCGGTCAGAAGGAGGGCGTGGACCTGCGCACCGCCGCCCTGATGGAGGGCGTGCGCCGGGTGGCCGAGGGCTACAAGGTACGCGGTCTCTACCCCTGAGCGCCCGGCTCCCTTTCGCCGTCAAGGTCCTCATCGTCGGCCTCGCCGTGATCGGCGCGCTCACCTGGGCGCTCCTGCAGAATCGGGCCGTCACGGCCTGGTTCGTGATCGAGAACGGGCCCGTCGAGGCCGTGCAGGGCCTGCTCCTGGCCACGGTGCTGGCGCTGATCGCGCTCCGGGCGGGGCGGCTCGTCGCCGGCGGCGCCTCCGCCGTCTCCGAGGTGGTGCTCTTCTGCGGATTCACCGTGCTGCTGGCCGGCGAGCTGGAGGCCTGGTCGGCGGTGTTCGGGCGCACCCTCACCACGCGCCACGTCCTCGCAATGTCGCGCGCGAAGTTCAGCATGGCCATGGTCGCGCTGGCCATCATCGTGGCGCTGAGTGCGACGGCGGCCGTCTACGCGCTGCGCCATGTCCGCGAGTTGATCCGCTGGGGTTTCGCCGCGCTGCGAACGGGCTGGGGCTGGGTGCTCATCGCCGGCCTGCTGATCTTCGCGTGCACCGAGCTGTTCGAGCGGCGGCTCACCTGGATCATGCCGACCGTGTTCCCGAAGACCTTCCTGGAGGAGGGGCTGGAGCTCCTCGCCAACACGCTATTCGTGCTGGCCCTTCGCGAGCGGGACCGCGTGGACCCGGTGAGGCCGCAGCCGAGGGAGACCGGCTAGGCGTCGCGAGCGATGCTGTAGCGCAGTGCGCGACGTTGCATCCAGCGAATCACGAGCAGGTCGTGGAGGCCACGGCCCGCGCGGTTCCGGATCCCGAACTTCGAGTCGCCGAAGCGGCGAGCCCGGTGCACCACCGGGACCTCCACCACCCGGTACCCCGCCATGTGCAGCAGCGTGGGCACGAAGCGGTGCAGTCCGTTGTAGGGCAGCAGGGCCGTCCGGCATTCGCGGCGGAACGCGCGCAGCGTGCACGCGCTGTCGCGCACGTGCTCGTGGGTGAGCGCATTGCGCACGGTGTTGGCGATTCGCGAGGACCACCGCTTGACCAGCGTGTCGTCGCGGCGGATGCGCGATCCCATGGCGGCGTCGGCGGCGTCGAGCGCGGCGACGAGGAGGGGGATGTCGGCAGGGTTGCTCTGGAGGTCGCTGTCGAGCGTCACGAAGATGGGCGAGGTGACGCGCCGATACCCCGCGTCCAGCGCGGCGGTGAGCCCGGCATGGCGGGCCAGCCGCACGTACCGCACCCGGGGGTCCTTTTCGGCGAGCGCCCGCAGCCACGCGCCGCTTCCATCCGTGCTGGCGTCGTCGACGAAGATCACCTCGACGCGGGTCCAGTGGGCATCGAGCACCGTCGCGAGCTCGCCCCAGAGCACGGGCAGGCTTTCGGCCTCGTTGAACACCGGCAGCACCACCTGCAGCTCGAGCGGCTCCGCCGTCACCGGCAGGGCCCCACCATCACGAACGACCGCGTGCCCAGGCCGGCCTGGCCCATCGCGCACCAGCTCCGGTGGGCGTGGAGGCGAAGCTCCTGCCACGTGGAGGTGCGCAGGATCAGATTCCCGCTGGCCGGGTAATCCAGGCTCGCGCGGATCACGTTCAGCTTCGTGACTTCACGCACCGGGTGATCGAGGTAGAAGTCGAACGCGAGATTGGCGTCGGGGTAACCCAGGATCGGCACGCCCTTCTCGAGCCGCGGCCGCAGGGAGTCGGCGAAGGCCTCGATGGGCATCTGCTCGTTCATCCGGCCGGGGTAGAGCCAGCCCTCGACGAAGAGCACACAAGCCATGCCGGCCGCGATCCACGCGATCGCCGCGGCCGGCGAGCCACGGGTCCACAGGGCGCGCAGCCCCAGGACAAGGCCGAACAGCACCAGCATGATGAGCAGCGGGCCTTCGCGCGACACGTCGAGCATCGAGGTCAGCGGGGTCGCGGTGTGCCCCGGCCGCCGCCCCATGGCGAGACGCGCGGCCTGCCCGAGGGTCAGCGCCACGATAGTCAGCACGACACCGAAATTGAGGCGTACCAGGCCCCGCGTCCTTGCCGTGGCCCCGGTGACCGCCGCAGCCACGAGCACGGCGAAGACAGGGTAGAGCGGCAGCAGGTACCGGGAGCGCTGCTGGACGGCCAGCGCGATCAGGAACATGGTGACGGCCGCCCAGACCACCACGGGACGGTAGGCCACGCGTTCCGGGGCGCGGCGCCACCACACCCCGAGCACCACGGCCCACAGCGTCCACGGCAGGAAGGAGATCAGCCCACCGGTCAGGGGGATCGACGACACGCGATCGAAGCGGTCGAGGTACCAGGCGAGCGCCGTTCCGGCGTCGGTGGACTGCCCGCTGTCGTGGCCCGGCGTCAGCAGGTACGGAATGGCCCAGGGCAGCATGACGACCGCAACCAGGCCGAGGCCAAGGAGGGGCCGCAGAGGCGCGAAGCCCGAGCGGCCTCGCGCGGCGAGCACCGCGGCCCCCCCGGCCGGCAGGACGAGCAGGGCCGGCAGGCCCTTGATCCACATGGCTCCCGCAATGCAGCCGTAGAGCCCGATCAAGTGGGCGCGGCTGGGCGTCTCGTCGCGCAGGGCGGCGAGCAAGAAGTACAGCACCCACGTCAGCCATGCGGTGAGGGCCATGTCCGGCAGTAGCGCATGGCTATGAAGGTAGAAGCCCGGGCTCGTGCCCACCACCACCAGCGCCACGAACCCGGCCACGGGGCCGGACAGGAGCCGCGCGATCGCAAACGCCCCGGTGAGCGCGGCGAGGGCGGCCGCCACCGAGGGAATGGCGGCGGTGTGCTCGGACACCCGACCACGCGGCCAGGACACGAGGGCGACGCTCCAGAAGTAGAGCGGGGGTTTGTTGAGATACGCCTCATCGCGCACCTTCACGGGCAGCCGGAGGCCGTGGCGCAGGGTATTGCGCGCGAGCAAGGCCTGGCGCGCCTCGTCCTGATTCCAGAGCGACCGCTCGCCGAGCGGAATCGCATAGATCACGAGCGCCAGCGCGAGCAGGGCGACGAGCGCGCGGCGCGGCCGCGCGATGAGCGGGGACGGGGGGCCGGCCGCTTCACGTTCGATCACCTGCGCGGACAGCTCCACCGGCGGCTAGCGGCCCCGCTCGTGCAGCCAGCGGGTGTGCTTCTTGATGACGCGCAGTACGGCCGACACGACGAGGCTCAGCGAGAGGATCAGCGGCCACACGTAGTCGGAGTGCGCCCACTGATCGGGCGGCATGCCCTCGACCACCAGGTCGGTGAAGGCATCGATGAGGAAGAAGCTGGCGCTGATCACGAGGAGCCCGTGGTACTCGCGGCGGAGGACGGTCCGCCACGAGAACGGAAGCTCGGACGGGCGCCACAGCGACGGCCGCGGAATGAACGCGGGAGTCCGCTCAACCCACCGCGCGTACTCGTGGCCGAAGCGCTCGGCCAGGAACTCCTCTTCGGCGGCCACGATGCGCTCGAGGTAGAGCCAGCCGGCAAGCGCGACAATGGCGGCGAGCCACCAGACCTTGACGGCGAGCACGAGCCCCAGCGCGATGACGGCGTTGCCGAGGTAGAGCGGGTTGCGCACGATCGAGTACACACCGGTGGTGTTGAGCTGGTCGGCGCGTAAGTGCCGCGTGCCACGCGCTGACGCGCCCCGCGGCGTGTGACCGATCGTGTAGCAGCGGATGCCGAGCCCCCCCAGCGCGATGGCGAAGCAGGTCCACGCCCACGCAGTGTCGAGCTTCTCGCCCAGCATCTGGTCGAGTTGCGAGGTCTCGCGAAGCGAGAGCGCGACCGCGGGCAGGAGCAAGAGCGGGATGACGCCCCGCCAGCGGAACAGGAAGCGGCCGTTGCCGACCAAGGCGTCCTTGATCCTCACGGCGCCCCTCCTTCCCGCCGAAGCGGGAGCGGCCACGACTGCCGCGCGAGGAACCGATCGATGCCGGCATGCCCCTCGTCGGACGCCACCGCGCGGCCGAACGCCCGCGCCTCGAAGGCGAGCCCATCGGCCACGCCCTTCTCGAGCCCGACCCGCACCGCCTCCATGATGGCCCGCGCCGCCGCCATCCGGGGGACCGCTTCGTGATGGGCGAGGAGCCGCCCGATCTCGGGCATGCCGGCGACGGCGCCAGGCAGGCCGCGTGTCTCGAGCGCCGCGCCCTCGGCGAGCGGCGACCAGCGCGCCCCCGACCACTCCCCGAGCGCGACGCGGCGGGCCACCCCGAGCGCGTGGGAGAGCGCATCGGCCGGCGCCAGCTCGTCTATCAGCCCGAGGGCGAGCGCGACGTCGGCGCCGCGTCGGCGGCCATCCAGCAGCATGACCAGCGCGGCGAGCAGCGCCTCGGTATCCGGGCGTCCGGTGGCGCGCCCCCTTCGAAGGGCGAGTCGCGGCAGCGACTGAGTGCCCCCGAAGCCCGGCAGCACGTGGAGGTTGATCTCGGGCTGTCCCCACTCGGCCCGCGCCGCGCCGACCCGCCAGGCGCACGCCATCTGGAGCTCGTTGCCGCCACCCAGCGCGTAGCCGTCGACCGCCGCGATGACGGGCGCGCGGAGCCGCGCCATGCGCAGGAAGAGCCGATGGACGCGCAGGGTGAACGTCTCCACGTCGGCGGCGCCGGCAAAGGCGCGGAGCGCGCGGATATCGGCGCCCGCCACGAACATGGTGCCGGAGCCGGCCAGCACCGCCGCCCGCAGCCCCGGCTCGCGCTCGAGGGCGTCCACTGCACGCTCCAGGTCCTCGAGCACGGCACGGCCGATCGCGTTCGCGGGCGGAGAGTCCACCGTCACGAGGGCGACCAGATCGGAGGCGCCGGGGCGCACGGGATCGAGCCGGACGCTCACCGTCTTGCCGTCGAGGTAGCGCGATCCCCAGGACTCATATACCTGGCGCGCGGTGTGCGCCCCATCCAGGGCAGCCCCCGCCCCCACGCGCACCGTGAAGGTGCCGCTGTGTCGGTTCTCGTGCATGAGCTGATGACACTCGGCGAGCGCGCTCCAGTCACGCACCACCGGGGCGTGGACGCGAAGGGCTCCCGCGTCGAGGAGCCGCACCACCTGGTCGGCCTGATGCGCATTCGACAGATGCGAGCCCAGCACGGCAAACGTGGGGAACAGCACGCGCTTTTCGTGCATCCACACGTTGGGCGCGTAGAACGAGAACCGGCGTCCCTCGGTGCTCTCGACGTACACCACGCGGCCGGTGAAGGGCCGGGCGAGGAACGTGCTGATGCCGAGCGTGTCCTGCGCGGCGCGCTCGATCACCAGGTCCGGATTCCCTCGCGGATTGTCCGGGGTGGCGAGCAGCCGGCCCACCGCCTGGCCGAAGGGCTTGAGCGTGGCGTCCTGATAGGCGCGATAGGCGTCTCGGTCGATGTCGTAGTCCGGCATGGTCGCGGGCCAGCGAAGCCCGCTCTCGCGGGCCAGCGTCTCGATGCTCGCCACGCCGTGAGCCCCCGCCGCCTTCGCGGCGGCGGCCTGGGCGTCGGTCCGCGCGGCCACCACCACGCGCGCGCCGGTCACGAGCGTCGCCGCGACCGCCTCCGCCGCAACGGCATCGTCGGGCCGGCCTGATTCCGTGCCCCAGTAGAGCAGCACGCCCTCGCCCGGCCGGAGATCGGCCCGCCGCAGCATCTCGGCCGGCGCGGATGCGCCGGGCTTGCCCACGAACGTGAGCGTGTAGCCGCTGGTGGCGCCGTAGAAGACGAGCCGTCCCCCGGGCCCGAGGAGATCGACCATCCGAGCGAAAAGGTCCCGGCCGACCGACGAGACGACCACGTCCACGGGCGCGGCGCCCTGACCTGCCGTCACGCGCTGACGAAAGGCTTCGCCGCGCGAGCGCCAGGCCTCCCGGTCTTCCATGGTGACGGGGACCGGAGTGAAGAGACCGGCCAGCTCAGGCGCCTTGCGGTTCACGAAGGCGTGGCCGCCCGCGGCGAGCACCAGGCGGCCCTTGTCGTCGGTCGAGACGAGCCCCGTCACGCGCGCCCCGCGCAGCGCCGCCACCGCGACGGCGTAGATCCCGGTACCGCCTGCCGCGCCTTCCACGAAGACCCGCTCGCCTGGCTGCACACGCGCCACGTCGTAGAGCGCTTTGTACACCGTCTCGAGGTCGAGCATGTACGACGAGCCCTCGGCGAGCGTGAGCCGCTCCGAGTGCGCGAGCCACTGCGGGGCCTGCCCGCGGACGAACTGCGCGAAGGACCCGTCGGGAGTCTCGTATCCCTGGATCTTGAACTCCGCGTGCATCGGGTCCTCGCCTGCCCGCGGGGCAAGGAGATTCGACACGCCCGGGTAGAGCACGCGAAGCTCGCCCACGCGCAAGCGCCCCTCCCGCGCCACCTGGCTCCCAAGCGCGGCCAGGACCACCACCGCGCCCGAGCCGGCCACGTGCAGGTCGCGGTCATGGAGATCAAACACGGAGATCGGCACGCCGCGAGCGGCGAAGATGCCGTTGTAGGTGAGCCCGGCGTGGAGCACATAGCCCAGCGCCTCGTCGGGCCCCACCGCGGGCACCGGGGCGCGCATCTCACGCAGCGCCTCCCGCGGCTCGCCGTGCGCGGGGCGTCCCCAGCGGTCCTTCACGACCGCCCACACGCGCTGATCCGTGGGGAGCGGGTCGAGCCCCGGCCGGAAAGGGGCGCCGAGCGGCAGCCGGGGCTCGCTCGACGCGGCCGGGGACCACCACGCCGCGTCGACGTCCCTCGAAACCTCCGCCATCACGATCTCCTTGCGATCCGGGTCACCGCTGAGGTCGAATGGGGCATGGCGACTCCAGACAGAGTGTCACCTCGTCCGCCAATCGGCAAGGCCGATCCCACGACCCTCGACGACGATCTCCGACGAATGTTTGCCGGCTGGGGGGACAAGGCCTACCACGACCACACGCTGTTCCTCACCATGGCCCGCCGGCCGGGCGTGCTGCGAGCGACCATGGGGTTCGTCCGGTACTTGTATGGGGACAGCCTCATCGACCGCCGGCTCACCGAGATGGTGCGGATCCGGACTGCCTGGAACAATCGCTGTCGGCACTGAAGCACGGTGCGGTCCGCATCGGTGATGCGGACGGGGCTCCTGACCGAGGCGACCATCCAGAAGATGCACGACTACGAGGCCTCGGACCTGAGCGAGCGCGACAAGGCGGCGCTGGCGCTCGCGGATCGGCTCGCCTTCGACCATCGAAACGTCGACGCGGCCCTGCTCGCCCGGTTGCGCGCCTCGTTCAGCGAGGAGGAGCTGCTCGACCTCGGCATGTCGATCGGCTTCCTGTTGGGCTGGGGGCGGTTCATCGAGGCCTTCGGGATACTTCCCGAGGCGTGGGTGGAGGGCACGGAGCCCTGGGCGCCGCTCAGCGGCGACTCCCCGTCGGCCCAGGCCCGATCCTGAATTCCACGAAGCCGTCGGGGGCGGGCGCCACCGCGAGGGCCAGCCGCCGATTGTGAACGGCGAGGGCGCCGCGCCACAGCTCGGTCCAGGCCTCGAAGGCCGCCGGATCGAGGCGCGGCATGCCCGCCATGAGCCTCCAGCCCCGTTGCCGCACCCGGGCCTCGCCGCCTCCTCTGTCCTCCTCCACGTCCTCGCCCTGGGCGCGCGCGAGCGCGGCCAGATACCCGGCAAACGAGGCGGCATCGCGGCCGCGGACGTCCATCAGCGCCGTCGTCTCGTCGTGGAGTTGCATGCCGATCAGGCGCGCAGCGTGGCCCAGCAGGCCGCGCGTGTCGACGGGCCCGAGTAGCTCGAGGGCTACCGGGAGCAGCGTCCGGACGTACTCCATCGCGTAACGCGCCACGATCTTGTCCAGGCGCTCGGGCGTCCACACGGCGGGATCGAGGCGCGGCGCGTGGGCGGGATCGGGATCGGGTGCGACTTCGCCGTACGCAAACCGCACCCGCTCCTCGGGGGCCAGATCGCGCTCGTACTCGAGGTAGTAGCCCTCGAGGCCGGGGAAGCCGTCCACGGTCTGGCCGGTGCACACGAAGCCCAGCCGCCGGTTGCCGAGGCTCACGCCGTTGTGCCCGTGCCAGCCGTGGAGCATGGCGGCATTGACGCGCGATGGGACCGCACAGATGGCGGCGCCGCTCCAGATCCACCGCGGCGGCGGGTAGCGCACCCACGCCTTCCGGTCCGACTCGTAGATGTACTCGGTCTTGACGCCGCCGATCCGGTTGGAGAGATCATGATACTGGGCGCAGGCCACCGCGTGCGGGAGCCGGTCGAGCCCGAGCTTGGCGAGGCCGGGCAGGAACTTCTCGAGATGCTGGCGGCGGAAGTGGCGGAAGACGAGCTCGGCCGCGATGTCCTCGCCCCGCCGCGTGATCAGGGTGAGGACCGCGCCGGTCATGAAACCCTGGTAGAGCGCCGAGACGGCGCGATTGGCGGCGGAGGCGCTCATGGCGCGGGCCTGCCAGGGCGCAGGGCTTCGGGGAGCACCGGCAGCCGCGTCACCGCGACCCCGAGGGGCCGCACGGCATCCGCCACCGCGTTCGCGATGGCGGCCGGCGCCCCGATGGTGCCGCCCTCCCCCATGCCCTTGTAGCCGCCGGGCGTCAGTGGCGAGGGCGTCTCCAGATGTCCGAGCGTGAACGAGGGCAGATCGGCGGCGGCGGGCATGGCATAGTCCATCAGGGTCCCGGTGAGGAGCTGCCCGTCACCGTCATAGACCAGGCGCTCGCTGAGCGCCTCGCCGATTCCCTGCGCGAGCGCGCCGTGCACCTGCCCCTCCACGATCATCGGATTGATCATCGGGCCGCAGTCCTCGACCACCGTGTAGTCGCGGACCGCGACGCGCCCGCTGTCCGGGTCCACCTCGACCGACGCCACGTGCACCGCTCCCGAAAAGGTCGGGCCGGGCAGATCGTACGACTCGTTCTCGGCAACGGGCCCCGCGCCCCGCACGAGCTCGCCGATGGAAACGCCGGGCCCGGGCACGCCGCGCACGCGGACCGAGCCCTCCACCAGCTCCAGGTCGGCAACGCTCGCCTCGAGGCGGGCGGCGCCGAGCGCGAGCAGGCGGTCGCGAACACGGCGGGCAGCGCCGTCGGCGGCGCCGCTGGTCGCCACCGCTCCGCGGCTCGCGAAGGTGCCGCTCCCGTCGGGCGCGCGCGCGGTGTCCGGCTGGCACACCATCACGCGATCGAGCGCGACGCCCACGCGGTCGGCAACCACCTGGGCGATCGTGGTCGCATGCCCCTGGCCCTGCGAGGGAAACGAGAGCTCACAGCGCACCCCGCCCTCGGCGTCGACGGTCACCGTGGCCGCCTCGTGACCACTCACCTCCACCATCCCGCGGCTGCGATACACCGCGGGTCCGATGCCCGTGTACTCCGTGTAGCAGGCGAGGCCGATCCCGATCAGCCGCCCTCTCCCACGCGCGGCCGCCTGCTCGGCGCGGAGCCGGCCGTACCCGGCGAGGGCGATCGCATCGGCCAGTGCGCGCGGAAAGTCACCGCTGTCGTACACGAAGCCGGACGCGGCGGTGAAGGGATAGGCCTCCGCGGGGATGAGGTTGCGGCGTCGGATCTCGGCGGGATCGAGGCCCATCCGGTCGGCGAGCAGGTCGAGGACCCGCTCCATCACGAAGGCTCCGAAGGTCATCCCCACGCCGCGGTAGGCGGCCAGTGGCGGCTTGTTGGTCGCGACCGCGCAGGCCTCCCAGGCATAGGCGGGTGTGCGGTACGGGCCCGGCAGGATGCTTGCCGCGCCGAGGGGCTCGAGCGCCTGAGTGAGCGGGAAGACGTGGTACGCGCCCGCGTCGGACACGACGCGCGCGCGCAGGGCGAGGAGCACGCCGCTCGCGTCCGCCGCCGCCTCGACATCGGCTCGCGCCTCGCGGGCGTGAGTGGCGGCAGCCAGATTCTCGCGCCGCGTCTCCACCCACTTCACGGGCCGTCCCGTGGCTCGCGCCAGCGCCGCCACCGCCAGCTCCTCGGGCAGCACGCACATCTTCTGGCCGAAGCCGCCGCCGGTGTCGGGCACGATGACGCGGACCGCGTCGGGCGGGAGGCGCAGGGCCCGCGCCATCCCAGCGCGCACGATGTGAGGGACTTGAGTGTTCATCCACAGGACGAGGCGCTCGCCCTCCCAGGCCGCGACGACGCCACGCGGCTCCAGGGGCGAGGCGGAGACCCGATCGTGGTGAAAGGTCTCGGCGAGTCGCACCGCGGCGCGCGCAAAGCCGCCATCGACGTCGCCACGCGCCCCCGCCCGCTCGAAGAGCAGGTTGCCCGGCAGGTCGTCGTGGACGCGCGGCGCGCCGGCGGCACGAGCCGAGGCAAGATCGGCGAGCACGGGCAGCGGCGCGTACTCCACCTCGACGGCCTCGGCGCCATCGGCAGCGGCGTACGCGTCTTCCGCCGCCACGACCGCCACCGCCTCGCCGGCGAACCGGGCGCGCTCGGGAGCGAGCGCGGACCACGCGGTCGGAAAGAAGCCCCCGCCCTCGAGCCGCGGGGCGATCGACGCCACGCTTTCGGTGAGGTCACGCCCGCTCAGCACGGCGGCCACGCCCGCCCGCGCGCGGGCGGCCCCGGCTTCCACGGCGAGCACCCGCGCGTGGGCGTGCGGGCTCCGGACGAAGACGGCGTGGAGGCACCCGGCGGGACGGAGATCGTCGAGATACGCTCCCCGCCCCGACGCGAGGCGTGGATCCTCCCGCCGCGCAACCGCGGCGCCGGTGTAGCGGACGGCGGCCGAGCTCAGCGCTTCGCCACGCGCGGCAGCACTTCGCCGGCGAGCCGCTCGAGCTGCTCCAAGCTCCAGTTGAGGGGATTCAGCACCACCGACTCGCAGCCGCCCAGCGTCTCGACCTTCTTCCGGATCTTCTCGGCGACCTCCTCGGCCTCGCCGAGCAGGTAGAACTCCTTCCAGTACGGGAGATCCATGCCCGAGTAGGCCTTGAAATGCGGAATGGCCGACTCGGGGCGCTCGCCGTTCTTCAGCACCCAGACGAAGTTCGAGTAGACGCGCGTCATGTCGCCGGGCTTTCTCCCGTACTCGGCCATGAAGCGCTGGATCTTGTCCCAGTCGCCCTTCACCATGTCCGCGGTGGACGAGGAGTGCGGCACCCAGGTCTTGGCGTATTTGGCGATCCGGCGGAGCACGGGATCGATGTTGGCGACGGTCTGCGCGTAAATCTTCTCCGAGGGCTGCGTGCCGCCGCCGATCCAGATGGGCGGGTGCGGCTTCTGCACGGGCTTGGGGTCGATGGTGAGATTCTCGAACGCGTAGTAGCGGCCCTTGTAGGTGACGCGGTCACCCGCCCACAGGGCGGTCACTGCCTCCAGCATCTCGTCCATGCGCCGCCCGCGCTCCTTGTGGGGCACGCCCATCAGCGCGAACTCCTCCTCGTGCCACCCGACGCCGACGCCCAGGATGGAACGCCCGCCCGAGAGGAGATCGAGCGTCGCCCACTCCTTGGCGAAGTAAGCCGGGTTGCGCAACGGTAGCACCAGCACCATGGTGCCGAGCTTGATGGTGCGCGTGACCCCGGCGAGCGCGGAGAGCAGCGCCACTGGCTCGAGCCAGGTGCAGGCGTAGGCGGGTGGCGTGAGGAGCAGGTGGTCGATGGACACCGCGCAGTCGAAGCCGAGGTCCTCGGCGCGGCGGAGATAGGCGCCCATCTCGGCGAGCGTGGCGGTCTTTGCGCCCAGCGCGAAGCTCGGGATGCGGAGGCCGAAGTTCATCGGAGGCCGTCCTCCTTCTTGGCCTCGGCCACGGTGAGACCGCCCACTCGCGCATGCGGGCGCCCGCCGTCGGTGACGACGAGCGCGACGAGGATCTCGTTGGCCCGGGGCGCGTCGACCAGGCGTACCTCCATGGCGTCGAAATGGGTACGGACGAACGCGGCGTCCTTGAAGTGCAGCGGCACGTCGATGGGCGTCCCCGGACCGCCGAGCTTCTTCGCCGAGGGAATGATGGCCTTCCCGCCGTCGACCACGGCACGGAACGGCGTGCCGAGCGTGGGGTGCAAAATGGCGGCGGCGTGCTCGTACTCGCCGTCCACCCCCACCACGGCGGCCTTACCGTACGAGTGCACGGGCGCGCCCAGCGCGGCCACCGCGCGACGGCCCAGCACGTCCCCCAGCTCCTCTCCCGTCTTCACGAGGAGCGCGAGGTCCTCGACGTAGCGACCGGCGAACGGATTTTCGATCACCGCCACGGCGGCGACCTTCCGGAGCGGCTTCCCGGCCGCCCGTCCGCCGTCTTCGAGTATTTCCTCCACGACGGTCATAAACTTACGGATTCTCATGGTGTTTTCCTCTCAATGTCCGCCACCGGAGGGCCCGTGTCCCTTCACCACCTCAGCGGCGCGCGTGGCCGGCGGCGTGTTGCGGCTGCGGCCGATCCGGATCTGTCCATCGATCAATACCATGGAGATGCCGAAGAGATCGCCCGCCCGCAGCGCCTCCAGCGCGGTGCGACCCACCGAGCCTACCGGCGCGTCCACGATGCAGCAGTCCGCCTCACGGCCGGCCGCGATCACCCCGACGGGTAGCCGGTACACGCGGGCCGTGTTCCCCGTGGCCATGGCGATGGCGGCCTCCGGCGCGACCCCGCCCAGGGAGACGAGATGGGCGATCACGCGGAGGATGCCGAGCGGCACCACGCCGGTACCCGAGGGCGCATCATTGCCCAGGATCACCCGGCCGAGTGCCCGCGCGTCGGTGGCCCGCGCGATCGTGTGGAGCGCCGTCTTGCCGTTGCCGCAATGCACGATCTCGAGCGCCATGCTGGTGGCGACCAGCGAGTCGATCTCGCGCGCGCTCATCGACGTGGTCCCACCGTTGATGTGGCCGACGACGTGGGGATCGGCCTCGAGGACCACCTCCGCGCTGATGGGGTTGGAGCCCGCGATGGAAGGCCCGCCGGTGTGAATGGTCACCGTCATCCCATGATGCTTGGCCCAGCGCACCATGGGGGCGGCGTCCTTGCCCGTCTTGACCGAGCCGAGTCCGATCTCGCCCACCAGCTTCACGCCGGCCCTGGCCATCTCGGCGAAGTCCGCCTCCACCATGCCGAGCTCGAGGATCGGCGCGCCGCCGTGCACCTTCACCCCGGCGGGGCGCAGATTGGCGTAGGCCTTGGCGGCGACGATGGCGAGCGCCTTCAGGCCCACGATGTCCTTGGGCCGACCGGGCAGATGCACCTCTCCGGCGGAAATCATGGTGGTGATCCCGCCGTTGAGACCGGACTCGATGAAGTCCATCGTGCGCTGCCGCGGCGTGAAGTCGCCGAACACCGGATGGCAGTGCGAGTCGATGAGACCGGGGATGACCGTCGATCCATGGGCATCGATCACCGTGTCGGCGTCGCCGTCGAGTCCCCGCCCGATGGCGGCGAACTTGCCGTCCTCGATCACCAGCGTGTCGCCGTCGAGGAGCGGCCTCTCGATGTCGCCCGAGACGAGCTGCCCGATGCCCTTGATGAGGGTGCGCATGGTCGAAGCTCCTAGACCGACAGGTAGGCGCGGCGCGCGGCCTCGTCGGCCATGAGGCGCGCCATGGGACCTTCCCAGCGAATCAGCCCCTTCTCGATCACGTACGCGCGGTCGGCGAGCCGGGCGGCGAAGCGCAGGTTCTGCTCCGAGAGGAGAATGGTGAGCCCCTCGCGCTTGAGGGCGGCGATCTGCTCCCCGAGCGTCCGCACGACGACAGGCGCCAGGCCTTCCGACGGCTCGTCGAGCAGGACGATACGGGGGTTACCCATGAGGGTGCGGGCGACCGTGAGCATCTGCTGCTCCCCGCCGGACAGGCTTCCCGCGCGGCGCCGGGCCAGCTCGGCGAGCTTGGGAAACAGCGTGGTGACGCGCGCGACCGTCGACACGCCGCCGCCCTTCTCTCCCACTCGCAGGTTTTCCTCCACCGTCAGCTCGCTGAAGATGCGCCGGTCCTCCGGGACCCAGCCGACGCCCAGCCGGCTGATCTCGTGGGTGGGGAGCCCGCGCAAGGCCCGATCGTCCAATCGGATCTCTCCCTCGGTGACCGCGATGAGGCCCATGATGGCCTTGAGGGTGCTTGACTTCCCCGCCCCGTTTCGCCCGAGCAGCGAGACCACCTCCCCGGCGCCGGCGGTGAGGCTGACGCCGTGAAGGACTCGCGAGGGACCGTAGGCCGCGTGCACCTGGGACAGCTCGAGCACTATCGCTTGTCCTTGTCCGCGTAGCTCACGGAGAGCCCGGCCGCGGCGTCGCTCTGGATCCCGTAGGGCGGGATGGGATAGCGGAGTCCGTTCTTCGACAGGGCCGCCAGCCCCTCGATCACCTTGGGCAGGAAGCGCGGCGGAATGGCCATGAGCAGTTCGTCGTCGGCCACGCCGCCGTACCGCCGCTCGGCATAGCACGGGATCGTCAGCGCGGGCTCCCCGGTCTTGAGCGCCTTGCCCCACGAATCCGCGCACGCCGACTCGCCCACCGACGTAAACGACATCTTCTTGTAGCCCGCCCACTGGAGCCCGTTGATGAAGAAGATCATCTGGCCCGGCGTGCCGTAGATCAAGCAGATGTCGGGCGGGTTGAGCCGCCCCGAGGTGAGCGGCGCCACCGCCATCGCGCGATAGCGGCCGTAGGGGACGCAGTCCATGGCGTGCTGATGCAGGCTCGCGTCCTCCTGCGTCTTGAACCACACCCCCGCCATGCGCTTGCCCGAGAGCCATTCCTCGTCCTGCGGCGAGAGCCCGATCACCGCGCCGCACTGGGCGCCTACCAGATCGGCCATCGTGATCCCCACCGTGAAGCCGAGCTGCCGCGCCTGAGCCACGATCTGATCGGTGGTGTGCTTGACCCGCGGACGGCGGATCTTCGGGATCGCCTCCATCTCCTCGACGGTCTCGAAGAGCTTCATCCCGATGGGGATGGAGCGGAGGCGCAGGTACTGGTTCAGCCCGCCCACGATGGCATCCCAGTCGTAGCTCGTGGTCATCTCCGTCATGTCAGACCTCCTCTCCGAGATACACGCGCTGCACGTCCCGGTCGGCGCGGACTTCCGCGGGCTTGCCCTCCGCGATGAGCCGTCCCTGATGCAGGACCATGATGCGGTCGGCCACCGCGAACACGACGTCCATGTCGTGCTCCGTGAAGAGTACGGTGAGACCCCGCTCGCGCGCCAGCCGCTCGACGAGGGCCATGAGGGCGCCTCGCTCGGCGGGCGCCATGCCCGCGGTGGGCTCGTCGAGCAGCAGCAGCTCGGGGTCATTGGCGAGCGCCACCGCGAGCTCGAGCCGTTTGAGGTCACCGTACGCCAGCACGGCGGCCGGCCGCGCGGCGTGCTCCTCGAGTCCCACCTGGGTGAGCCGCGCGCGCGCCTCGTCGACCTCGAGGCGCGCAGCCGAGGCCAGCAGCGCGTAGGTACGCCGATGGTGCGAGAGCCGCGCGACCTGGACGTTCTCGAGCGCGGTGAGCGAGCCGAAGGCCGCCGTGATCTGGAACGTGCGGCTCACTCCCCGGCGCCAGACCTCGTACGGCGCGAGCCCTGAGAGCCGCTCCCCCTTGAATCGCACCTCGCCGCCGTCGGGTACGAGCTGCCCGGCCAGCATGTTGAAGCACGTCGTCTTCCCCGCCCCGTTCGGCCCGATGAGCGCGCGTATCTCTCCCCGGGGCAGACTCAGATTCACCCCGTCGACGGCCACGACGCCGCCGAAGCGCTTGATGAGGCCCAGGGTCTCGAGAACGGGGAGCCCGTTCGCGTGTGCGAGGTTTTTCAGATTTTTGAGCTGGGGGGAAGCGGACGCCGCTCCTCCCCCAGGCCCCCCCATCGCCGCGTGACCGGGATCAGATCAGACACCCCCACCAGGCCGCGTGGAAATATCAGGACGAGGGCAATCAGGATCAGGCCGAGCATGGCCTGCCAGTACTCGGTGTAGCGCGTGATGATGGTATCGAGCAGCTTGTACACCACGGCCCCGAGGGGCGGGCCTACCGGGGAGCCGACGCCGCCGAGGAGCACCATGACGAGCGGCTGCACCGACATGGGCGCGTCCACGTAGTTCGGGAACACACTGCCTTTGAGGTACACGAAGATCGCGCCGCCCAGTCCGGCCACCAGCGCCGCCACCACGAACGCCACGTGCTGGTGCGCGCGAATATTGAGCCCCACCGCCTCCGCGCGCCGCGGATGATCGCGCGCCGCGCGCAGGGCCAGACCAAACGGTGAGCCGGACACACGCTGAAGCAGGGTCAGCCCCAGAGCGGTGGCGGCAAGCGCCACGAAGTAGTAGCGGAGCGGCGACGCGATTGCGGGCGAGGGCCAGACGCTGAGGAGCCCGTTGTCGCCCCCGGTGACCTCGTCCCACTGATGCACGACGGCGTAGACGATCTGGGCGAAGGCGAGCGTGAGCATAGCGAAGTAGATGCTGGTGAGGCGCACGCAGAAGTAGCCGAACACCACCCCGGCGAGCGCGGCGAGCAGCGGCGCACCGAGCAAGGCCAGTGGCATAGGAAGCCCCGCCTGCTTCATCAGGATGGCGGCGCCGTAGGCGCCCAGCCCGAAGTAGGCGGCGTGGCCAAAGGACACGAGCCCGCCTCCGCCCATCAGGAGATACAGGCTGGAGGCGAAGAGGGTGAAGGCGAGCATCTCCACGAGGAGCCACACGTGAAAAATCGGCAGGAAAGGCGGCACCGCGATCAAGAGCAGCGCGCCCGCGGCCAGCCATGCTCGGTGCGGACGCGGGCGCGGCGCCGCATCACCACCGGCGCCCGCCGGGCGCAACACCGCCTCCGGCCGGCCGAGGAGCCCCCACGGTCGCACGATCAGCACCACCGCCATGACCACGAAGATCAGCACGATGGAGATGCGCGGCAGCAGGAGGATTCCGTAGGCGCCGAGGACGCCGATCAGGATCGAGGCGAGGAGGGCGCCCCACACCGAGCCCATGCCGCCAATCACGACCACCACGAACGCCTCGACGATGACGGTGGTGTCCATCACCGTCGTGATCGCCACGCGCGGCACCTGGAGGGCTCCGGCGAGACCGGCGAGGAAGCTCCCGAGCACGAAGACGGCAGTGAAGAGCCGAGACTGGTCCACGCCGAGGGCCGCTACCATCTCGCGGTCCTGGGTGGCGGCACGGATGAGGATTCCCATGCGCGTGCGGTAGAAGAGGGCCCAGAGCCCCAGGGCCACCAGGGGCCCGAACACGATCATGGCGAGGTCGTAGGTGGGGAACAGCTGACCGGCCACCCGCACCGAGCCCGCCAGCCCCGGCGCGCTCGGTCCCGTCTTGTTATCGGCGCCCCAGAGGTACTTCACCCCGTCCGCGACGACGAGCACGAGCGCGAACGTGAGGAGGAGCTGATAGAGCTCGGGCGCCCGGTACACCCGGCGGAGGAGACCCATCTCCACGAGGCCGCCGAACACCGCCACCAGCAGCGCGGCGAGCAGCGCCGCGACGTAGAACGACGCCCCGCCGAGCGGCAGCGCGTGAACGAGGGCGAACGTCAGGTACGCGGCCAGCATGTAAAAGGAGCCGTGGGCGAAATTCACGATGCGGGTGACGCCGAAGATGAGGGTCAAGCCTGACGCGACGAGGAACAGGAACATCGCGTTGGCGAGCCCGCTGAGGAGCTGGATGAAGAGGAAGGACATGCGCGGCCTCCCTCACCCGACCCTCTCCCCCGGCGGGGAGAGGGCGGAATGAGGCGAGGTGACTACTGACCCGAGCGTAGCTTCTTGACCTCGTCGTCCGATGGCAACACCTTCTCGCCCAGCACGTATTCGTGCCCGACCATCACGCCCACGCCGCGCTTGGCGTCGATCTTGGTCGTGCCGACCCACGCGCCCATAGTGGACTGGCCGTCGGAGGCTCGGAAGGTGATGGGCCCCACCGGGGTGTCGACCTTGAGTCCCTTGAAGGCGGCCACGAGCTTGTCGGTGTCGGTGCCGCCCGCCTTGCGAATCGCCTCGAAGACCGAGAGGTAGGTCACGTAGCCAACCAGGGCGCCCAGGGTGGGCGCCTTGTCGGCGGCGCGCTTCTGGTAGCGCGTGACGAAATCCTTGTGCGCGGGCGCCGCGATGTCGTACCAGGGATAGCCGGTGACGAGCATACCCTCGGGCGCCTCGGTGCCGAGCGGATCGATGTACTCAGGCTCGCCGAGAAGGATCCCCACCACGTACATCTTCTGGAAGAGGCCGCGCTTCTGCGCCTCGCGAACGAACGCCAGCCAGTCCGAGCCGAACAGCGAGACGTACAGCGCGTCTGGGTTCTGGTTCAGGATGGCGGTGACCATCGGCCCCGGCTCGATCTTGCCGAGGGTCGGCCAGTGCTCCCCCACGATCTGCACGTCCGGCTTGAGCTCCTTCAGCCGGTCGCGGAACGTCTCCCACGCGCGCTTGCCGTACTCGTAGTTCGGCCCGATGGTGGCCCACTTCACGTACTTCATCCGGCCCGCCTTGTCGGCGAGCATCCGGCCCTGCTCATAGGTGTTGGGCCGCACCCGCACCACGTGGTCATGCCCTTTGGCCCAGGTGATGGCCTCGGTGAGCGCCTCCGCCACCACGAACATGGTCTTGTTCTGCTTGGCCCAGTCGGACACCGCGAGTCCGACGTTGGACAGGAACGTGCCGGCGATGAGGGAGACTTTCTCGGAGGCCACGAGCTCCTGCGCGTGCTTCACCGCCTCCGCAGGCTGGCCCTTGTCGTCACGGAACAGCACCTCGACCTTTCGTCCGTTGATCCCGCCCTTGGCGTTGACTTCCTCGACCGCCATCTCCACCGCGGTCCTGTAGGGGCCGGTGAACGGCGCGCCAATCCCGCTGAACGAGTTGATCTCGCCGATGCGGATGGGCGCTTGGGCGCGGGCGGGCGCGAGGAGCGCGCCGAGGACGAGCGGCAGCACGGCCAGCCATGCCAGGCGACGGGACATCATGCGTGGACCTCCTCCTCGTGAGGGGAGCGTGGGAATCGAGGATTTGAGTAGCGCATCCCGAGGGAGCCTGTCAAGACGACCGCGGCCCGGGGAACGCGGGCGGACGACTACCGTGCGACGCGGGCGGCCGCGGCTGCGGCGATGAGCGAGAGGCCCGATTCGATCCGGGCGTTGGCCAGATCCACGGTGACCCGCAGCGCGCGCAGGCCCGTCACGCCCTGGAGCTCGTCCAGCTCGAGGTGCTCGACCTCCGGGGTGAGGAAGCGGAGGGACTGCAGGTAGGCGATGTACTCCTTGTACTCGGCGGCCTCGGACGGCTGCGAGTACACCAGCGCGATGCGCCCGGGCTGGGTGAGCCGCTCCGTGGTCCCGCGCACCACCGCCTTGTCGATCCGCTTCTTCATGATTTCGTAGCGGACGTTGTACGCGCCGTCGACGTCGAAGCGCTTCTCGTCGAAGCGGAAGCGGATGGCCAGCGGGGCATGCTGGATCAGGATGAGGTTCGTGATGTCCAGGGGCTGGGGCAGGCGCGGCTTGAGCGCCTCGACGTGCGCGGCGATCCCACACGCCACCATGAGCTGCCAGAGCCGCAGGTTGCGCAGGTGCAGCGGCGTGAAGCCGTCCGTCTCGAGCAGGGAGGCGCCCGCGTAGATGCTGTAGTCCACGCCGTCGGTGCGCTGCATCTCGAAGAAGTGGTGGCACGCCGCCTGAGCGGCGTCCTCCTCGGCGTCGAGGAACGACAGGATGGCGTCGTTGATGAGGGTCACGCTCGTCTCGAAGTCCCGCCGCCGGGACGACACCGTGCCCTGCTGCGGGTCGAGGGCGGCCCGATAGGCCTCGATGCGCGCCCGGACTTCGGGTCCGTACGTCTCGAGGTGGTCGAACAGCGTCTCCACCTCGGCGCGCAGGAACGCGATGAGCGTCGCCTCGTCGCCGGCACGCAGGTTGAGATCCACCGCCTCGGCGTGCCGCTCCACCCGGTGCCGCAGATGGTCGAGGATGTGCATGGGCCGGGCGCGGTGTGCTGCCTCGAGGACGTCCCGGGCGAGGCCGAGCTGGGCCGAGAGGTCGGACTGGATGGCCCACGCGCGATGAGTCGAGGAGCCCCGGATGTCCGCGAGGGCATAGAGCGGATACACGTCGCGGAAGATGATGGGCTCCATCTCGGAGGGCCGGCCATCGTCCTCTGCCTCCGCCCGCTCGAAGCTCGCGAGCGCCGCCTGACGGAAGCGCCATTCCACGGTGGGATGGATGGCCGTGCACTTCTCCTTGATGAGGGCCTGGATGCGGCTCTCCAGCTCATCCATGCTGCGCTTCACCGCCACCGCGAAGAGCGGCAGCACCTGGAGCAGCGACGGAGTATGGGTCACGTTGAGCGCGCCAGGCTCGGTGGAGATCAGCTCGAAGCTGCCGATATGCGTGTCCTCGTAGAAGAGGGGTGCCGCGACCAGGCTACGGTAACCGGCGGCGAGCAGCTCGTTTTCGACACGGGTGCGATTGGGGTGCGTCTGGAGGTCCTCGACGATGAGGGGCCGCCGTTCGAGGGTGGCGCGCTCGTAGACGGACCCCGCGAAATCGGAGAGGCGCAGATGCGTCGAGTCCGCGAAGATGCAGGAGTTCTCGAACTGTGAGCCGTGGTTGAGCGCGAGCACCCGGTCGCCGTCGATGGCGGCCAGCCCGAGCTCGACTTCCGGGCGGCGCAGCAGCACGCGCAGCTTGTCGCGCAGACCGAGGAAGCGCTCGGTCGAGACGATCGACTCCTTCTCGATGAGGTCGCGCTCGATCGCGGAGATCACCTCGGGGCCGGTCACCTCCACCGCCTGGAACACCCCGAACCCACGAATGACGAAGCGGTCGCCGGGAATCAGCGCGGTGAAGGCCTTGGGATCGGCCACGTGCGCGCGAATCCGCCGCACGGCCTCGTCCGACAGCGGCGGCACGTCGCCGATCACGTCGACCTCGAGGAACCGCCGGCTCGCGATCAACTTGAAATAGCGATCGAGCTTCGTGTCGGGGTCGTTGACGATGACGACCCAGGGGTACTCGACCCCGAGGTCGATGCCGTACACCCGCTCCAGGATCAATGAGTAGGCGGCCACGATCCGGACGTTCAGCAGCAGTGACACGTCGACGTCCATCCGGAACTGCAGCGCGCCGTCGGCATCGGTCAGGAGGCGCGAGAATCCCGGCGTGGCGAAGAAGCTCCGGAGCTCGAACGGGAAGAGGGCCGCTCCGAGATTGTCCTCCTGGAACGTGGGCGAGAACACCGCCAGCATCAGGGCGGAGAGAAGCTCCGGGTGCGCGCGGAGCGCCTCGGGATCGGCCACGCGCCCCGAGAAGCCGGGCTGCTGCCCCACCTTTTCCAGGAGGGCCCGGGTCGCGGTCGCGAAGGGCTTGTCGCCCTGCGCCAGCTCGCGCTCCCAGTACTTGAGCAGGGGCTCGAGGCTGAACTCGGTCCGGACAGGCAGGCCCCAGAGCGCCGAGACCGCAGGCGGCTTGGAATCGGAGCGAACGGCCACGTCACTCATGGGGTGTCTAGTGTAGCACCGCACGCCTCATGCTACGATGGGGCGCCATGCGGGCAACCCCCGTAAGTGCCCGAGAGTACAAGCGCTCGTGAGGGTGCTGGGCGTCATTCCCGCGCGGCTGGCCTCGACCCGGCTGCCCCGGAAAGTGCTGCGCGACGTCATCGGCCTGCCTCTGGTGGTCCATGTCTATCGCGCGGCCCGCCGGTCACCCCGCCTTGACGATCTGCTGGTGGCGACTGACTCCGACGAGGTCATGGACGCCTGTCGCGCCCACGGGGTGCCGGCCGTCATGACGTCCCCCGACCACCCTACCGGCACGGATCGCCTGTGGGAGGTGTCCCGGGGTCATGCCGCCGACGTCTACGTGAACATCCAGGGGGACGAGCCGCTGGTGACGATCGGCCACATCGAGCGCCTGGTGCGCCCCTTCGTCGACGATCCGGCCGTACAGGTCACCACCCTGAAGATCCTCGCGACGCCGGAGGAAGTGCCGACGCGCACCGCCAACAAGGTCGTGACCAATATCCGCGGCGACGCCCTCTACTTCTCCCGCCTGCCCATCCCCTGCGACCGCGACGGCCGCGGCGACGTCGTGTACTGGAAGCACGCCGGCATGTACGCCTATCGCCGCGCCGTGCTCGAGCGGTTCCACGCCCTGCCCCCCTCGCCGCTCGAGCGCGCCGAGCAGCTCGAGCAGCTTCGCCTGCTCGAGCACGGCGTCGCGATTCGGGTGGTCGAGACCGACGAGCCCACAGTGGGCGTGGACACCGAGGACGATCTCCGCGCCGTCGAGGCCATCCTCGCCCGGCGCGCCGCCGCTCCCGCCTCCTGAGCACGTCCCGCGTCCTCCCGTGACCAATCCCTGGGCCATCCTGGTCCTCATCATGGTCGCGCAGACCATGGCGAACGTGGGGCCGCTGGGCATTCCCGCGATCGCGCCGCTGATCCGTGACGGCCTGGGGCTGTCCACCGTGCAGGCGGGCTCGTTCCTGTCCGCGTACTACATCGGGCCCTCCTTGATGTCGCTCCCCGCCGGACGCATGGCCGACCTCTGGGGGGTGGCCCGCACCATGGTGCTGGGGCAGCTCCTGATCGCGGTCGGTCTCTTCGCGGTGGCGGGCTCGTGGTCCTTCGCGCTCCTGAGCGTGCTGATGGTGCTGGCGGGCATGGGGTACGGGATGCTGAACCCGACGACCGCAAAGGCCGTGCTGATCTGGTTCCCGCGCAAGCATCGCGCGACGGTGGTGGGGCTCAAGCAAGTCGGGCTGCCGTTTGGCGGCGCCATGGGCGCCCTCATCATGCCGCCGCTGGCCCTCTGGATCGGCTGGCGCGGGGCCGTCGCCCTCTCCGCGTCGGTCATCGCCGTCCTCGGCCTGGTCACGTGGCTGCTCTACCGCGATCCGCCGGAAATGCAGGCAGCCCCGGATCGCGCCGCCGCGGGCGGCAGCCTCGCCGCCGTGCTCCGCAACCGGGAGCTCTGGCTTGTATCGATCGCCACGCTCGGATTTGCGGGCATGCAGACGGTATGGATGGCGTACCTCGTCCTCTACCTCCGCGACATCGTCGGCATGCCTCTGGTGACCGCCGCGCACTTCCTCGTGCTCGCTCAGCTGGCGGGGGCGACCGGGCGCGTGGCGTTCGGCATACTCTCCGACCGCTACTTCGGGGGCCGGCGCCGGATCGTGCTCGTGCTGGCGGGGCTTGGCTCGACCGCGTGCTCGCTGCTCATCGCGGGAACCGGGCCCGGCACGAGCCCCTGGTTCTTCGCGGCGCTCGCGCTCGTGTTCGGCTTCGTGGGCATCGGCTGGAACGGGGTGCAGTACACCTTGATGGCGGAGCTGGTGGATCCGCGCTCGGTCGGCACCGCGGTGGGGCTGGGGCTGGCGGTGTCATCCTTCGGGGTCACCATCTACCCACCGCTGTTTGGCGCCCTGGTCGAGCGCGTGGGCGGGTGGACCATCCCCTGGATCGTGCTGGCCGCCTCCATGGCGACCGCCCTGTGCCTCCTCATCCCCGTGCGCGAGGGACGGCCTGACGTGCCCACGGTAAGGGGCAAAAGCCGTTGACAGCAAGGCATTTTCGGGCCAGAATCCCACCGCTTGACGCCGATGATGCCGTCAACTCCGAACCTCGCTGGACACGGTCGCCCCGTCGTCTCCCACTATCGAGGAGGATCCCTTTGATGGACACGAGCAAGGACGCTTCCCTGACGCCGCGCCTGAATCGCCGGCGCTTCCTTCAGACGGCCGGCGGTGCGGCGGTCGTGGCCGGCGGCATCGAAGGCATCCTCGCCGCGCGGCGCGCGCCCGCGTTCGCCCAGGGCAGCAAGCTGCACTGGGTGCGCTGGGTGGACTTCATCCCCGAGTCCGACGTTGAGCTGAAGCGGCAGATGCCCGAGGCCTCCAAGGCGCTGGGCGCCGAGGTCACGTTCGAGACCATCAACGCCAACGACCTCCAGCCGCGCATCACCGCGGCCATCCAGTCGGGGTCGGGCGCGGACATCTTCAACTTCCAGTACAACTGGGCGCATCTCTACCAAAACGCCGTCGTCGACGTCTCCGACGTGGCGAACGCCCTCGGCAAGGCGGAGGGTGGCCTCTACGACGTGTGGGCGCCGTCGTGCCAGGTGGGCGGTAAGTGGCTCAGCGTGCCCCATTCCATCGTCGGCAACGCGGTGGCCTACCGGAAGTCCTGGCTGAAGGAAGCGGGAGCGAGCCAGTATCCGAAGACGTGGGACGAGGCCCGGAAGCTCTTCGCCACCCTCAAGAAGAAGGGCAAGCCCTATGGCCAGACCCTCGGCCACACCTTCGGCGATGCCCCCGTCTTCACCTACACGATGACCTGGGCCTACGGCGGCGCCGAGACCGACGCCTCCGGCAAGAAGGTGGTGTTGAACTCGAAGGGCACCATCGAAGCGGTGAAGTTCATGCAAGCGTTCTGGAAGGAGTGCTGTGACGAGGGCGGGCTCGCGTGGGACGACACCAACAACAACCGCGCCTTCCACGCGGGTGAGATCTCGGCGACCCTCAACGGCGCCTCGATCTACATCGTGGCGAAGCGGCAGAAAGAGAAGATCAAGGACGACAAGGGCGAGCCCCTCTTCCAGGACATCGACCACGCGCCGCTCCCCGCCGGCCCCGCGGGCGCGTATCTGCTCTTCCTGAACCAGTCACACGCGATCATGAAGTACAGCAAGAACCAGAAGCTCGCGAAGGACTTCCTCACCTGGCTGCACAAGCCCGAGAACTACGGGAAGTGGTTCACCTCCCAGGAGGGCTACTCGGTCGGTGCCACCAAGAAGTGGGAGAACGATCCCATGTGGGGCAAGCTGGACGAGCCTCTCAAGATGTTCCGCACCGCCGCGCGCAACACGCGACTGTTCGGGTACGCCGGACCCTCCACGGCCAAGGCCACCGAGGGCTTCACGAAGTACGTCATCACCGACATGTACGCCAAGGCGGTCCAGGGCATGAAGGCGGAGGACGCGGTACACTGGGCCGAGGGCGAGCTGAAGAAAATCTACGAGGCCTAGCGGCCGCGAGACGAGGGTACGCCGGTGAAGAAACCGATTGCGGGAGGTTCGGGGGGCGCCACCGCCAGCTCGGTGGCGCTTCCCCGCTCCCGCGCCGGTCACCCCGCGGGCTGGACGCGCATGCTGGAGAACGAGCGGCTCCTCGCCGCGCTTCTCCTCTCCCCCGCTGTCCTCCTGCTCGGAGTGTTCATCGCCTACCCGTTCGTCATGGGCGTGTGGCTTTCCCTGTCCGACACGAGCGTGGGGAACCCGGGCCACTTCGTCGGCATCAAGAACTTCCTCAAGGCGTGGAACGACTCCATCTTCCAGACCGCGTTCAAGAACACGTTCTTCTACACGTTCTGGGCCACCCTCTTCAAGCTCGCGCTGGGCATGTGGCTGGCCCTGCTCCTCAATCGCAGCTTCCGCGGCAAACGCATCGTGCGCGCGTCGATGCTGCTGCCGTTCATCATCCCCACCGTGCTCTCCACGTTCGCGTGGCGCTGGATGTTCGACCCGACCTTCAGCGTGCTGAACTGGCTCCTGTACCAGGGTGGCTTCATCGTGACGAAGGTCCCCTTCCTCTCCGATGGCACCTACGGCATGTGGTGCGCCATCGTGGTCAACACCTGGCGCGGCATGCCCTTCTTCGCGATCACTCTCCTCGCGGGGCTGCAGACGATCAGCCCCGACCTTCAGGAGGCGGCGTCGCTCGACGGGGCGAACGGCTGGAAGCGTTTCTGGAACGTCACCTGGCCGCTCCTCAAGCCGGTCACGATCGTCGTCGTGGTGTTCTCGATCATCCAGACCTTCTCCGACTTCCAGCTCATCTACGTCCTCACCGGCGGCGGCCCCGCGAACGCCACCCACCTGATCGCGACCTACGCGTATCAGGTCGGCGTGGCCACCGGCCTCCTCGGCGAGGGCGCGGCCATCTCCCTCTTCATGCTCCCGGTCCTCTTCGTCGTCGTCTGGGCCCAGCTGCGATACCTGAGAAGGCTCGAGGGCGCATGATCGGAAGAGCCGACGGCTCGAGGGGAGCCCCAAGGAACAGAAGTGGCGGGCCGACCCCACGCATCGCCAATCTCAAGCTGCTGGGGGGGCCTGGGGGAGTAGCGGCAGCCGGCGCTCCCTCCCAGAACTAGATGGTCGTCGAACGGAAGTGGAAGAAGTGGGTGTTCTTCTACATCCCGCTCACCATCTTCGTGATCGGCACCCTGTTCCCCTTCTACTGGATGCTGGTCACCTCCATCCGGCCCGATGCCGAGCTCTACCGCTCCTGGCGCGCCGTGAACAACGCGCCGTTCTGGACGCTGCATCCCACCATCGAGCACTTCCGCGACCTCATGGCGAAGACGACCTTCCCCATCTGGCTATGGAACACGTTCTTCATCGCGGTGGTCTCCACGATCATCTCGCTATTCTGCGGACTCCTCGCCGGGTACGCGCTGGCCCGCCTGCGGTTTCCCATGGCGGGCGTGCTCGGCACCTCGATCTTCGTGACGTACCTGGTCCCGCCCACCCTGCTCTTCATCCCGCTCGCCGACATCATCCGGAGCTTTCAGCTCGGCAACACCCCGTGGGCGCTCATCCTCACCTACCCCACCTTCCTCATCCCGTTCTGCACGTGGCTCCTCATGGGCTACTTCAAGACCATTCCCAAGGAGCTCGAGGAGTGCGCGCGCATCGACGGGGCGACGCGGTTCGGGGCGATGGCCCGCATCATCTTCCCCATCGCGGTGCCCGGCATCCTCTCCGCGGGGATCTTCGCGTTCACGCTGTCGTGGAACGAGTTCATCTACGCCCTGATCTTCCTCTCCTCGCCGGAGCGGAAGACGGTGCCGGTAGGGGTCGTCTCCGAGCTGATCCGCGGCGACATCTACTTCTGGGGCCAGCTCATGGCGGGAGCGCTCCTCGGCTCGGTGCCGGTCGCGCTGGTCTACTCGTTCTTCGTGGAGTACTACGTCACCGGGCTCACCGGCTCGGTGAAGGGTTAGCCCGCCTCCGACCCGCGCCGGCCCCCGGACGCACCACGGGGCCGGCGGCTTGCGCCACCGGCCCCGCGTGTCCTGCCCTACCTCGGCGGTTACGCGAACTTCGCGTAGATCGCCTTGATCTTCTCCTCGGCCCACTTCACCGTCTGCTCGAGATCCATCTTGTCCGTGCAGAACTGGGCGAGCGCGTCCACCATGACGAACTGCTGGTAGACCTCGTCTGCCGCCGGGGTCAGCGGGCCCGGGTAGCCGGTGGTGAAGTGGTAGTCGGCGTCCTGCTCCAGCGGCTTCAGCTTGGGATCCTCGCTGATGATCGGGAACGGCGGCTTCGCGTAGTTGTTGAGGAAAGGCATGTTGTAGCCGGTGCTGGCCTTGGCGGCGTCCCGGTAGACGTCGGCCAGGGCCTCGAGGAAGGCCTTCGCCCCGTCCGCGTTCTTGCTGAACTTGGTCACGCCGTAGGCGCGGCAGTTGGCGAACGACCGCCGGATCGCCGGCCCCTTGGGCGAGAGCGACACGAAGATCTTGTCCGCGAGCTCCTTGTTCGAGCCCTCGATGGTCCGGTAGGCGCTGATCGGATTGTGGATCCAGGAGCCGCGGCCCGACGCGAGAAAGCGGTTGTTGGAGGCGTCGTCCCACGCGAGGACCTCGGGGGTCATGCAGTCCTTGTAGAGGGCCTTCTGGAACTTCAGCGCCTCACGAATCTCCTTGGAGTTGTACGTGATGGTCTTGCCGTCCTTGGCCACCTCGGAGCCGCCGAATGACCACATGATCGCGCGCCAGGAGGCCCGGGAGTCATCGTGGTGCGCCAGCCCGATGCCGACCGGGAAACCCTTCGCCTTCAGCTTGGCGCCGCCCTTGTGGAGCTCGTCCCAGGAGTCGGGCCCATTGGGCATGCCGATCTCGGTCCAGAGGTCCTTCCGGTAGAGGCCGGGGAAGTCGATGAAGAAGTCGGGAATGGCGTGGAACTTCCCGTCCGTGCGCACCTTGCAGTAGTTGTCGGCGAGCGGGGTCCACCCGCCGTACTTCTTGCCGATCCGGTCGGCCGCGTCCTGCACGTCCAGCAGGGCGGACGCCCACTTCTCGGTGCCCGTCCCCACGAGCTGAACGATGTCGTGACCGGACTGGGTCGCCACCTCCGCCGCGATCTTGGCGGGGATTTGCAGATGCGGGATGTGGTCGATGATCACCTTGACGCCGCTCTTGGTGCTCCACTGGTCGGCGAAGGCATCGAACCACTTGTCGTAGGCGGGGACGAAGTGGGTCCACGCGAGCACCCGCACTTCCTTCGTCTGCGCCCACGCCGGACGGATCCACACGTGCGGGAACGCCGATACGCCCGCCGCGCCGGCGGCCGTGCCCAGGAATTGCCGTCGTGACAGTCTGCTCATTGCATTCTCCCTCCTTGGAGAGTTGTGCCTCACTTCAGTGCGCCGGCGGTCAGCCCGTGAATGAAGTGGTCGAGGCTGAACGCATAGACCACGGCGACCGGGATCGCGCCGATGAGAGCGCCCGCCATGAGCGATCCCCAGTAGAAGACGTCGCCGCGCACCAGGTCACTGGTCACCCCGTACGAGATCGTCTTGTTGGCGGACCCCGAGATGAAGGTCAGGGCGTAGATGAACTCCTGGTACGTGAGCGTGAAGGCGAAGATGCCGGCGGTGATGATGCCCGGGATGATGACCGGGATGATGATCATGCGGAACGCCTGGAAGCGGGTGCAGCCGTCGATCTGAGCGCTCTCCTCGATCTCCTTCGGCACCGTACGCACGAAGCCCATGAGGAGCCAGGTACAGAACGGAAGGGTGAACGAGGGGTACACGATCACGAGCGCCCATACCGAATCGATGAACCCCAGTCCCCGGACTACCTGGGACAGCGGGATGAAGAGCAGGGTGGACGGGATGAGGTAGGACAGGAACATGGCGGTCGAGAGCGGCTGAGCGCCCGGGAACCGCATGCGGGCGAGCGCATAGGCGGCGGGCAGCGCGAGCACAAGGGTGATCACCACGACCAGCGCGCCGATCATGAGACTGTTCCCCATCCAGATCGGGAACAGCGTGCCCTGGAGGAGCAGCCGGACGTGATCCAGCGTCGGCGCCTCCTTGAACCAGAACGGCGCGGTCTCGAGATTGTAGAGATCCCGGTCCCGCTTGAACGTGGTGATGACCATCCAGTAGAACGGGAACAGCACGATGAAGAGGTACGGGGACAGGGGGAGATACGGTCCGTAGTCTCGCTTGATGCGTCGCCAGAGCTTGCGGGCGTCCATGGCCCTAGTCCCTCTGCAGGAACCGTAGCATGAGGATCACGATGACGGCGAGCACCGGGAAGATGAACAGGGTGATGGCCGCGCCCATCCCGAGGTCGCCGGCGTTGATGCCGATGTTGTAGGCGTAGGTCCCGAACACGTGGGTGGTGTTGTACGGCCCGCCCTGGGTCAAGAGCCACACCGCCGAGAAGTCGGTGAACGAGAACACCACCGAGTAAAGCAGGCCCACGAGCAGGATCGGGCGCACGATGGGCACCACCACGTAGTGGAAGCGCCGCAGCGGCCCCGCCCCGTCGATCTTCGCCGCCTCGATGACTTCCTGCGGCACCGCGGTCAGCCCGGCGAGCAAGATCACCGCCGAGAACGGAAACCCTCGCCAGACGTTCATGACGATGACCGACCACATCGCCAGGCCGGGCTCGCCCAGCCACTGCCAGGGGTACTCGATGAGGTGGGCCCGCATCAGCATCCAGTTGATGACGCTGTAGAGCGAGTCGAACATCCACTTCCACGCCAGGGACGAGAGCGCGATGGGGATGACGAACGGGATCAGGATGATGCCCTGGACGAGGCGCTTGCCCTTGAAGCTCCGGTTGAGCGCGAAGGCCAGAGGCAGCCCGATCACCAGGCGGATGGCTTCGGAGCCGAAGGTGAACACGAAGGAATTCCGTACCGTCTGCCAGAACACCGGGTCCTCGAATAGCCGGCGGTAGTTCAGCAGACCCACGAAGTGGGTGTCGATCGAACCGACCCGGGCGCTCGACAAAGACAGGTAGATCGACATCAGGAACGGGTAGGCGATGAAGAAGGCCAGGTACACGAAGGCCGGTGCCACCCAGATAAGTCCTTGAATCGACTCACGCCGGCCCCACCCCGACAAGGTCTTGGCCCGGGCGGCGGGAACGGGTACTGCGGGAGTCTCGGTCAACTCCCGGCCGTTGGACAAGCTCTAGGCTCCGGGGCGGCGGACGGAACGGGGGCTACTGCCGTCACACATGCGTGCTGGTCTCACGAGTCCAAGGAAGCTCAAGTACGAGCGGGTATTGTCTTATAACACCACCTCCGCGGTGTGTCAATGAACCCGTGTTGCGCCCGCGCGATGTCGGGCACCTGTGGTACTATCCGGCGCGCCGGGGGTGGTCAGCCCCCCACCGCCAGCCCGGACACGAACGGCGCAGCGTGACCAAATCCTGAGGGACAGCGAGGTCGCCCAATGGCACAGGTGGTTCTGAAGAACCTCAACAAGAAGTACGACGAGGTCCATGCCGTGAAGGACGTGAACCTCACCATCCGGGACAAGGAGTTCATGGTCCTGGTGGGTCCCTCCGGCTGCGGAAAGACGACGACCCTGAGGATGGTCGCGGGACTCGAGGAGATCACCGGGGGCGAGATCCATATCGGCGAGCGCGTCGTCAATGACCTGCCGCCGAAGGATCGCGATATCGCCATGGTCTTCCAGAATTACGCGCTGTATCCGCACATGAGCGTCTACGACAACATGGCGTTCGGGCTCAAGATGCGGAAGTTCCCCAAGGCCGAGATCGCCAAGCGCGTGCAGGAAGCGGCGGAGATCCTCGGCATCCAGGAGCTGCTCAAGAGAAAGCCCCGGCAGCTCTCCGGCGGCCAGCGGCAGCGCGTGGCGGTCGGTCGCGCCATCGTGCGTCATCCACAGGTGTTCCTCTTCGACGAGCCCTTGTCGAACCTCGACGCCAAGCTCCGCGTGCAGATGCGCGTGGAGCTCAAGCGCCTTCACGAGCGTCTCGAGACGACCGCGATCTACGTGACCCACGATCAGGTCGAGGCCATGACCCTCGGCAGCCGCGTCGTCGTCATGAAGGACGGCTGGGTGCAGCAGGTGGGCGAGCCCATGGAGATCTACAGCCGCCCGCAGAACAAGTTCGTGGCCGGCTTCATCGGCTCGCCCGCCATGAACTTCCTCCCCGTGACCATCTCCGACGCGGGCGGCGCGCTCTTCGCGCAGGCCAACGGCTTCAAGGTCAAGGTGCCGGCGGACCGCGTGGCCAAGCTCGGCGCGTACAAGGGTCAGCCGGTCACGCTCGGGGTGCGGCCCGAAGATCTCCGCGTCGGCTCGCCGAGCGACTCCGGCGATCTCTCGTTCGACGCGGTCGTCGAGGTCGTGGAGCCGCTCGGCGCCGAGATCCTCCTCGACGTCAGCGCGGCCGGACAGTCGGTGGTGGCGCGGGTCGAGCCGACGGTGCGGGCCAAGGCGCACGAGAAGATCCGGCTCACCTTCGTGCCGGAGCGGATCCACTTCTTCGATTCGAAGACGGAAGCCGTGATCAACTAGGCCGCGCGGCCCGCGCGGGTCGCGCTTCGCCAGAGGGGGTGGGACGAGCGCCAAGGTTCTCCTGATGGCCCGAGACCTCCCGACGAGTCACGGAGGCCCTCCATGGACCAGTCCGCTCCCCGCAGTCTCGACCGTCGTCGCTTTCTTCGCACCGCCGCCGGGGCCTCGGCCGGTATGGCCTCCTGGCTCGCCCTCCGCACGCCGCCCGCCGTCGCGCAGAAGCGTGAGCTGACCTTCCTCTCCTGGAATCACTTCGTCCCCGCGGCCGACGACGAGCTGCGGCGCCAGGCGGAAGTATTCAGCAAGGCCAGCAACTGCACGGTCCGCGTGGATACCGTCGCGCATCTGCAGCTGCCCGCCAAGATCGCCGCAGAAGCGCAGTCCCAGTCCGGGCACGACATGTACCGCTCCGCCGGCGCCGATCCCTTCCTCTACGAGAACCTCCACACCAACGTGGACGACCTCGTGGACAAGCTCGGCAAGCAGATGGGCGGCTGGTACCCCTTCTGCGCCCAGATGTGCCAGACCGCCTCCGGCTGGAAGGCCGTGCCGTGGTTCTGGGTGTCCTTCCCCGCCACCTACAACATGGCGCATTTCAAGAAGGCCGGGTTCGGCGACAGCTACCCCAAGACCTGGGCGGAGCTGCTCTCGATGGGCAAGGTCCTCAAGAAGCAGGGCAACCCGGTGGGCATTCCCATCAGTCACTGCTCCGACGCCCACAGCACGTACTGGTCGGTCTCCTGGTCCTACGGCGCCAAGGTGCTCGAGGCGGACGGCAAGACCCCCGCCATCAACTCCGACAAGACCGCCCAGGTCATCGAGTGGTACAAGGAGCTCTTCAAGGACGCGATGGAGCCCGAGGTTCTCTCCTGGGACGACGCGGGCAACAACCGCTTCATCCTCTCGGGCAAAGGATCGTGGATCCACAATCCGGTCAGCCCGTACAACGCGGCCTTGAAGGAAAAGATGCCGATCGCCGACGACATCAACCACCACAACAGCCCCGCGGGGCCGGCGGGCGCGCACTCCGCTCCGCCCGCGCTCAGCATGGCGATCTGGAAGTTCTCCAAGAACCAGGAGCTGGCCAGGGAGTTCATCCAGTACCTCTTCAAGAAGGAGAACTACGACGCCTGGATCGTGGCGTCGAACGCGTTCAATCACCCGCCCCTGCGGCACCTCGCCGATCACCCGATCTGGGCCAAGAACCCCAAGTTCGCGATGCTGCCCAAGGAGGCGGAGTTCGCCCATCCGCGCGGATGGCCGGCCAAGCCCTCCGACGCCGTGCAGCGCATCGACGACAACTACGTCCTTGCCGACATGGTGGCGAAGGCGGTCAACGGCATGCCGACCAAGCGGGCCATGGAGTGGGCGCAGGAGCAGGTGGTCCGCGCCGTCAAGGGGCAGTTGAAGGTCAGCTAGATGGCCGTCGGGCCGCAGGTCCTCGAGGCGGCCGGGCCGGCGCGCGCCGGCCGCCTCAACCGGCTCCGGGAGTGGTGGGAGCGCGAGGAGGTATTCGGCTACGGCCTGATCCTCCCCGCCCTCGCCCTGCTCGTCGCCCTGGTGGCGTTCCCCTTCGGAATGGCCATCTACTTCAGCCTGTCCGACTACTGGGTGGGCTCTCCTGGCGGCTTCGTCGGGCTGGCCAACTACCGCGAGATTCTCGGCAACGAGATGTTCCGCCAGACCGTGCAGAATTCGTTCGTGTTCACCGGCGTGGCGCTGTCCCTCAAGATCGTGCTCGGGGTGTGGCTGGCGGTACTGCTCGCCCGTCCGCTTCGATTCAAACGGCTCATCCGCGGCGCCGTGCTGCTGCCCTTCGTCATCCCCACCGCGCTCTCGACGCTGGGCTGGTGGTGGATGCTCGACTCGCTCTACAGCGTGGTGAACTGGACGGCGATCCGGCTCGGCCTCATGACCCCGCCCGGGCCCAACTGGCTCGGTCAGCCCACCAACGCGATGATCGCGGTGATCGTGGTCAACGTGTGGCGCGGGCTGCCCTTCTTCGCCATCACCACCCTCGCCGGCCTCATCGCGGTGCCCCGCGAGTACTACGAGGCGGCCGAGGTGGACGGGGCGGGCGCGCGGCAGCGCTTCTGGCTCATCACCCTGCCCCTGCTCAAGCCGGTCCTCGCGGTGGTGATCCTCTTCTCGACCATCTTCACGTTCTCGGACTTCAACATCGTCTACGTCCTCACCCGGGGCGGCCCCATGAACACGACGCACCTCTTCGCGACGCTGGCCTATCAGGTCGGCCTCAACGGCGGCAATCTCGGCCAGGGCGCCGCCATCGCGCTGTTCATCTTCCCCCTCCTCGGCGCGGTGGTGTTCTTCCAGCTGCGCTACATCCGGAAGGATTGACCATGGCGAGCGCGCAGAGCCGGGCGGCCAGGCTGCGGTCGGCCGCATTCACCTATGCCAACCTGGCGCCGTTCATCTTCTTCGCGCTGTTCCCCTTCTATTTCATGTTCGTCACGTCGTTCAAGTCGAACGCCGAGCTCTACAACTTGAAGGCAGTGCCGTTCTGGATCCAGAGCGGCGTCATCGCGGACCACTACACGTTCCTCTTCCGCAAAACCGACTTCCTCGTCTGGGTGCGCAACAGCCTCCTCATCAGCGTGGTCGCCACCGGCGTGTCGATCGTCCTGTCCATCCTCGCCGGCTACAGCCTCGCGCGTCTGCGCTTCCGCGGCGCGGGCTCCTTCGGTACCGCGGTGTTCATCACCTATCTCGTGCCGCCCACCCTCCTCTTCCTTCCCCTGTCCCAGGTGGTGAGCTGGCTCGGCCTGTCCGACTCAATCGTGGCCTTGATGGTCACCTACCCGACCTTCCTCGTCCCGTTCTGCACCTGGCTCCTCATGGGGTACTTCCGCACCGTGCCCCGCGAAGTCGAAGAGTGCGCGCTGGTGGACGGCGCCACCCGCATGCAGACCCTCGTGCGTATCGTGCTCCCCATGGCGGTGCCCGGCATCATCTGCGCGCTGCTGTTCTCGTTCACCCTCTGCTGGAACGAGTTCACCTACGCGCTGACGTTCATCTCCCAATCGGCGAACAAGACGGCGGTGGTGGGCGTCACCGCGGACCTCATCCGCGGGGACATCTACTACTGGGGCTCGCTGATGGCGGGTGCGGTGCTGGCGAGTGTCCCGGTGGTGATCGTGTACGTCCTCTTCCTCGACTACTACGTCTCGGGGCTGACCGCCGGCGCCGTGAAGGGCTAGCCGCGGCCGGCGAGGGCGATCACCTCGCGCGGACGGAGGTGGAACAGAAGGGTCCCCCGTCCCTTCTTGGCCCGCCCGTCGAACTCGAGCGCGGCCACGCCGCTCTTCCGCATCTCGACGCGCGCGCTTCCGTCGGGCGACATCAGCGCCGCCATCGCTTTGGAGAGAAAAGGCTCGTGGCCTACCGCGACCACCGAGGCGTCCCGCGGCAGGCGTCGCAGCTCCCGCAGCAAGTCCTTCAGGCGCGCCTCGTCGCCCAGCGCGTCGGTCTCCTCGGGCACGACTCGTCGGCCATAGGCCCGCGCGGTGATCTCGGCGGTCTGGCGCGCGCGCACGAGGGGGCTCGTGAGCAGGCGGTCGAAGCGGACGCCCATGCGCCGCAGCGTGCGCGACACCAGCGCGTGCTCCCGGTGGCCGCGCGCGGAGAGCGGGCGCATGCGGTCGTCGGGCCAGCGCCGATGATTCTCCTCACCGGCCTCGGCGTGGCGCATGAGATAGAGCGTCATGGAGGATCTCGCGTTCGACGCTACGCTGCCGTCCATGCCCTGTCAAATCCGGCGCGTGGAGAGCGCGTGCTATCCTGCCGCGGTGAGGGCCAAGTGGCTGCTCATCATTATCGGGCCCGCCCTCTTCATGCTGCTCGCGGGGGTGGCGGCGATGCTCGTCTTTCCCTATCCCGTGCCCAAGCGCGCCACGCCCGCGCAGCGCCTCTATTTCTCGAACTGCGCGACCTGCCACGGCGCGAGCGGCGCCGGCTCCTGGCGCGCCACGCTCTTTCTCATGCACCCGAGCGATCTCTCCAACCCCCGTGTCGTCGAGGGGCTCACGGACGAATACCTCTACCTGCTGATCAAGAACGGGGGCGCCCCGCTGGGGAAGCCGGGCATGCCCGCGTTCGGCTTCCACCTCCGCGACGACGAGATCCGCGAGTTGATCGGGTATCTACGGGCGCTTCCGAAGCGCTGAGCCGCTACTGGATCTTCTGGATGTCCACGAGGACGAGACGGGCGCCCAACGGCCTGATGGTCAGCCGGACGCGATCGCCGCGTGTCAGCTGCGCGCGGTCGAGGATCGCCTTGGACTCGGCCTCGAGCACCATCGCGTCCATCGGATCCATGAGGCCCGGCAGCTTCTCGTGGCGGACGATCAGCATGACGTCGCCGTAGCGGGCTTCGTAGACGCCGCTCGCGCGGTAAAGGCCCTGGCCCGGGAAATTGGACCGGTACATGCCCCAGATCCCCGCGCCGAAGGCCGCGAGCAGGACGGCGAAGAGAAGGGGCGCGACCCAGCGGCGCGCGCGCGCCATCTACGGAGAGAGCGAAGCGGGTGAAACGACCGAAGGGGCGGGGTATGCTCCCCGCCCCTTCGTCATCCGCGAGAGCGCCGGCACCGGCCCGAGGGGCCGCGCCGTAGCGTCCCTAGTCGAGGTAGTCGTAGTTGGGTTTCGGGATGGCGCCAGAGACGTGCTCGGGCGTCAGCACCCAGTCCCCGTGGCAGCCTTCCTTGAAAATCTTCGTCGCGCCGGTGTACGCGCTGCCCAGGGTGACCACCAGCAGGCCGAACGAGGCGACCGTCCCGAGGCCGCAGATGATGGCCTTGCCGGGCACGTACATGACGTTCAGGAAGCCCGCGCCCACCGCGTCCCCGGCCGTCGGCTCCACCGAGTCGCTCATGGGCCGGGTCAGGATAGAGCCCGAGGTGTCCATCGTCGCCTGGGCCTGCGACTGCGCGTGCGCCACCGACAGCCAGGTCGCGTAGGGCGCGGCGAGCATCACGACGAAAGCAAGGGCCGCGCACTGCCAGCGGGAGACTCTCATGGATGTGTGACCTCCTGCGCTCGATGATAACAATGCAAAAGACGAGATCCAAAGGCATCTTAGGTCCACCCCACCCACACCATATAGAGGCGTGGCGCGGATGCCACACAGGATGCAGACGCCCGGCGCCGGTGCTATCATGCCGGGCGCCGGGCCAGAGCCCCGGCCGCCCGACCCCGAGGAGCCCCTTGAGAGGAGACGCGTCATGAAGATCGTCCGGTTTTCCCAGAATGGCCATGCCCCGCGGCTGGGCTGCCTCGTCGGCAGCGACCGCGTGATGGATCTGGCGGCCAGCGCCGCCGCGCATCTCGCGGGCCGCGGCGTGGTCCGCGCCCAGGAGATCGCCGACACCCTGTTCCCCCAGAGCACACGGGGTTTCCTCGAGGGCGGCGTCGCCTCCCAGGAGATGCTGGTGACCCTCGTGGATGCCGTCAAGGCCGGCAAGGGCTCGCCGGTCACCGCTCCCCTGGCTTCCGTCCGGCTGCACGCCCCCATCCATGACCCGGGCAAGTTCATCTGCATCGGGCTCAACTACACCGACCACGCCGCCGAGACCAACAATCCGGCGCCGAAGCAGCCGCCGGTCTTTCCGAAGTGGGCGAACGCCATCGCGGATCCGGGCGAGCCGGTGCTGCGGCCGCGGGGCGAGAAGACCTTCGACTGGGAAGTGGAGCTGGGGGTGGTGATCGGCCGTACCGCGCGCTTCGTCGCCAAGGAGCAGGCGCTGGACTACGTCTACGGCTACACCATCGTCAACGACATGAGTGCGCGCGACTTCCAGTTCCACACGACGCAGTGGGGCGCGGGCAAGGTGGGTGATACCCTCGCGCCGGTCGGCCCCTACATCGCGGATCGCGCGGACATCCCGGATCCCCATGTGCTGGAGCTCAAGACGTGGGTGAACGGGACGCTCATGCAGAATGGCAACACCAAGAACTTCCTCTTCGACATCCGCTACATCATCCACTACCTCACCAACATCATGACGCTCTCGCCGGGCGACCTCATCGCTACCGGCACGCCCGCGGGCGTCGGCTTCTCGCGCAAGCCCCAGATCACGCTACAGCCGGGCGACCGGGTGAAGCTCGAGATCACCGGGCTCGGCACGCTCGAGAATCCCATCAAGGACGCCTGAGGAGACCGGCATGGCCGTCAAGTCGCTGCTCCACTACGCGCTCGAGGTGCCCGACCAGGCGGTCGGGCAGCGGTACTACCGTGACTTCGGCCTCGCCGATGCGACCGGCAGCGGCAACGCGGTCCGGCTGCGCGCGCCCCGCCAGTCGCGCGACAACGTGCTGCTCTACGAGGGGCCGCGCAAACGGCTCCATCACCTCTGCTTCGGCGCGCCCGGCGAGGCCTTCGAGGCCACGCGCGCGGCGATGCGCGCGGCCGGCGTGGCGGAGATCGACCCGCCGCGTGGCGCCCCCGAGGGCGGCGTGTGGCTACGCGACCCCGACGGCAACCTCGTCAACGTGCGCGACGAGGCGGCGCCGCTGCAGCCGCAGGATCCCCCGCTCGCGTTCAACGGCCCGGGTTACGCCACCCGCGTCGCCAAGCGCGGGGCGCCCGAGCGCTCGGCCACGACCGCGCCACGCCGCCTGGGCCACGTGCTGCTGTTCACGCCCGACATGCCTCGTCAGATGGACTTCTACCAGCGCGCGCTCGGCCTGAAGCTCTCCGATCGCTCGGGCGACGTGATCTCGTTCCTGCGCTGTACCACCGACCATCACAACGTCGCCTTCCTCGCCTCTCACGCGCCCGGCTTCCACCATGGCTCGTTCGAGGTCGGCAGTATCGACGAGATCGGGATGGGAGCGTCGCGGATGGCCGACAAGGGCTGGCAGCCGGGCTGGGGCTTCGGCCGGCACGTGATCGGCTCGAACTTCTTCTACTACATCCGCGATCCGTGGGGCAGCTTCGCCGAGTACTTCTTCGACATCGACATGATTCCCGAGGACTGCGCGTGGGAAGCGCGCGACTGGCCGGGCGAGGATTCGCTGTACATCTGGGGACCGTCGGTCCCGGCGGACTTCGGCGAGAACAAGGAAACTGCCGCGTGACTCTCGAACTCGAGGGCCTCCGCGCCCTCGCCGTCCCGAACACCACCAAGGTCGTGCTCTGCTCGCTCGACGGGCTCGGCGGGCTGCCGCGTCCGGACACCGGCAAGAGCGAGCTCGAGACCGCGCGCATCCCGAATCTCCACGCCCTCGCGGCGCGGTCGGCCTGCGGGCTCATCCGCCACGTCGGGCCCGGTGTCACGCCGGGCAGCGGCCCCGGGCATCTCGGCCTCTTCGGCTACGATCCGCTGCGCTACCCGGTGGGCCGCGGAGTGCTCGAAGCGCTCGGCATCGACTTCGAGCTGCGGCCGGGCGACGTGGCCGCCCGGGGCAACTTCTGCACCGTCGACGCGGCGGGCGCGATCACCGACCGGCGCGCCGGGCGCATCGCCACCGACATCTGCGTGGCCCTCTGCGAGCGCCTGCGCTCGATCACGCTGCCCGGTGTCGAAATCCTCGTCGAGCCGGTAAAGGAGCACCGCTTCGTGCTCGTGCTGCGCGGCAGCGGGCTCTCCGGGCGGCTCACCGAGACCGATCCGCAGGCCACCGGCCAGCCGCCCCTGCCCGTCTCCGCGCTGGCCCCCGAGGCCGCGCGCACCGCCGAGCTCATCAACCGCTTCGTCGACGCCGCGCGGCCGCTCCTCGCCGACGCGCGCCCCGCCAACATGCTGCTGCTGCGCGGCTTCGACCAGCGGCCCGACATGCCGCGCTTCCCCGAGATCTTCGGGGTCAAGGCCGCCGCCATCGCCGCGTATCCGATGTACCGGGGACTCGCGCGCCTGGTCGGCATGGAGGTGCTCAAGACCGGCTCGACCTTCGCCGACGAGGTGGCGACGTTACGGGAGCACTGGAGCGGCTACGATTTCTTCTTCCTCCACTACAAGGACACCGACAAGGCGGGGGAGGACGGGGACTTCGACGCCAAGGTCGCCGCGCTGGAGCGCTGGGATGCGCTGCTCCCCGAGATTCTCGCCCTGAGGCCGGACGTGCTCGTCGTCTCGGGCGATCATGCCACGCCCGCCGTCCTCGCCGGGCACGGCTGGCAGCCCGTGCCCGCGCTGCTCGCCAGCGCGTACTGCGGGAGCGACGCGGTCACGCGCTTCACCGAGCGCGACTGCCTCGCGGGTAGCCTCGGCCTGGCGCCCGCGCATCACCTGATGCCGCTCGCGATGGCCAACGCCCTGCGCTTCACCAAGTACGGCGCGTAGTCACACGCCGTCGGCGGCCCCGACGGGGTTGCCGGTGCTGGGGGTGCTCGGTATCATCGAGGCAACCGAATGGGCCTGCGGCTCCGTCTCTTCTTCGTGCTCATCGTCCCGTTGACCGTGCTGGTGGGACTCTACGCGGTGGTGCGCATCCGCGAAGAGGAAGGCCAGCTCCTCGCCGCAGAGCAGCGCAATGCCGCGGTGACGGCGCGGGCCATCCAGATCGCCGTCGAGAACGCGGTGCGCGACCGCCAGGTCGGCGACATCCGCCGGCTCCTCTCCGAGCTGGTCAATCGACAGGAACAGATCGATCGGATCCGGGTCTACGACAAGTCCCTGGTGCCCACCCTCGAGTCGGAGCCCGGCGCGGTGGGCGGCCCGCTGGCAGCGGAGCGGCTGCAGCGCGTGATGACCGAGGGGCGCTCGGAGATCGTCGCCGAGGAGGCGGGCAACGCGGACACCTTCTCCCACGTCATGCCCCTGCGGGGACGGCGTGGCGAGATCATCGGCGCGATCGAGGTGCTGTTCACCTCGCCCGGCGCCCGCGAGAAGCGCGAGCGGGCCACGCGGGACGCGGTGATCCGGCTGAGCCTGCTCGCCCTCGGCCTGGTGACCGTGACCACCGTCGTGCTCTCCCGGCAGGTCTTGCGACCACTGTCCCGCCTCACCCGCTCCATCCGCGCCCTCGGCGAGGGTCAGCCCGGTCCCCCGCTCCCGGTGGAGCGGCAAGACGAGATGGGGCAGGTCGCGGAGGCCTTCAACCGCATGGCCGACCAGCTCCAGGCCGCGCAGCAGCGCCTGCTCCTCGAGAGCGACCGGGCGGTCGACCTCGAGCAGCAGCTCCGACGAGCCGAGACCCTCGCGGTAGCGGGCAAGCTCACCTCGGGCATCGCCCACGAGGTGGGCACGCCGCTGAACATCATCTCGGGCCGGGCGGAGATTCTGCTCCGCGGCCTGGCCCCCGATCATCCCGGCCGGCCCGATCTCGAGGTGATCGTGGCGCAGACCGACCGAATCTCCGCCATCATCCGGTCGCTCCTCGACACCGTGCGCCAGCAGAAGCCCGAGATCCAGCCGGTGGCGGTTCCCGTGCTGCTCGACCGCGTGGTGCCCCTCATGGAGCACATGGCGCGCCGGCGCGGCGTCAGCATGTCGTCGACGGCCGCGCCGCCGCTGCCCGACGTCGCCGCGGACCCCAATCAGGTGCAGCAGGTGCTGATCAACCTCATCGTGAACGCGCTCGAGGCCACGCCGCGGGGAGGGCGCATCGGAATCGAGACCTGGGCGTGTCCCAACGACGGGCGGCCCGGCGTCGCGCTGGCGGTGAGCGACACGGGCTCCGGCATCCCCGCCGACGCCATCGGGCACGTGTTCGAGCCGTTCTTCACCACCAAGCCGCAAGGCCAGGGCACCGGGCTCGGCCTGTCGATCTGCCGGGACATCGTGCGCGAGCACGGCGGCACCCTCGCCGTCCAGAGCCGTGAGGGGCAGGGCACGACCTTCACCGCGTGGCTGCCCGTGCACGAGGCGCTGGTGTGAGCCCACCGCGCGTCCTCATCGTCGACAACGATCCGGAGATGCTCGCGATGCTCCGCCGCCACCTCGAGTTCGAGGGGCTCGCGGTCGCCGCGGCCACCGGCGGACGTGAAGCGCTCGACGCCATCGCGGGCGCGCGCTACGACGTGATTCTCACCGATCTCATCATGGACGACACCGGCGGCCTCGAGGTGCTCGCCGCCGCCCAGGCGCGCGCGCCCGCCACGCGCGTGCTGCTGATGACCGCGTTCGGCAGCCTGGAGACGGCCATCGAGGCGATGCGCCAGGGCGCGTACGACTATCTGACCAAGCCGTTCAAGCTGGCCGAGGTCACGCACGCGGTGCGCCGCGCCCTCGACGATCAGCGGCTGCGTGAGGAGAACGCGCGGCTGCGGGCGGAGGTGGAGCGCCAGTTCGGCTTCGAGCGAGTCATCGGCGAGTCACGCCTCATGCGGACGGTGCTGGAGCAGGTGCGCGCGGTCGCCGACAGCGATGCCTCGGTGCTCCTGCTCGGCGAGAGCGGCACCGGCAAGGAGCTGGTGGCGCGGGCGCTGCACTGGTCGAGCGGCCGACGGGCCGGGCCCTTCGTGCCGGTGAACTGCGCGGCGGTGCCCGAGGGCCTGCTTGAGTCCGAGCTGTTCGGCCACGAGAAGGGCGCGTTCACCGGCGCCGACCGCAAGCGCGCCGGGCTCTTCGCGGCGGCCAACGGGGGAACCCTCTTCCTCGACGAGGTGGGCGACCTCGCCCTCGCCACGCAGGTCAAGCTCCTGCGGGCCATCCAGGACAAGGCGGTGCGACCCGTGGGCGGCAGCGAGGACATCCAGCTCGATCTTCGGCTCGTCACGGCCACCAACCGGGACCTGTCCGCGCTCGTCCAGGAGGGACGATTCCGCGAGGACCTCTACTACCGGCTCGCGGTGATCCCCATCCGCCTGCCTGCGCTCCGCGAGCGCCCGGAGGACATCCCGCTCCTGGCGCAGCATTTCCTCCGGGAAGCGGCCACGCGGCTGGGCAAACGGCTCACCGGCTTCGCCCCCGATGCCCAGGAATGGCTCCGGGGGCATCGCTGGGCCGGCAACGTGCGCGAGCTGGAGAACGTGATCGAGCGCGCGGCGGTGCTCGCGGGCGACAACACCGTGACCGCCGCCGACGTGCGCACCGAGCTCGCGACGGCTCCCACCGCCCCCGCCCTCCGTCCCACCCTCGAGGAGCTGGAGCGTCAATACATCCGGCGCGTGCTCGACGAGGTGCGCGGGGACAAGCAGGCCGCCGCCAAGATTCTCGGTGTGTCCGTCCGCACGCTCCAGCGGAAGGAGAAAGAGCTCTAGCGCTCCCGCGTTAGCCCACCGCCTCGAGGGCGATCCGCACGCCGTTCAGCATTCGGTCGATCTCGGCCTCGGTGACATCGAGCGCGGGCATGAAGCGGAGGAGATTCGGCCGGGGGGCATTCAGGAGCAGTCCCTGGCCGTCCCAGCCCTCGTGCTTCTCCAAGCTGTCACGCGCGTACGCAACCACGGCGCCGGCCACGTCCTTGCCGAGGTCCAGCGCGCGCAGCAGACCCCAGCCCCGCTCGTGGGAGAGCCCGCACGTCGTGACCAGGTCCTCGAGGCCCGCGCCGAGGTAGCGCCCGCGGGCGGCCACCCCGTCGAGGAAGCCCGGGGCGAGCATGACATCGAGCACCGCCGAGCCCACCGCCGTCATCAGCGGGCTCCCATTGAAGGTTCCCCCCTGCTCGCCATGCTCGAACACCGACGCTGCCTCGGTGGCGCAGAGCGCGGCGAGGGGGACGCCGCCGCCCAGTCCCTTGCCGAGGGTCATGATGTCGGGCGCCTCGTCCGTCCCGCGCGCGTAGTGCTGGTAGCCGAAGAGGCGGCCGGTGCGTCCGATGCCCGTCTGCACTTCGTCGACGATCATGAGACAGCGATGGCGTCGGGTGAGCGCGCGCAGCGCGCGCAGGAACTCCACGGTGGCCGGGACCACGCCGCTCTCGCCCTGCACCGGCTCGAGCATGACCGCGACGGTCCGCGGACCGATGATCCGTTCCACCGAGGCGAGGTCGTTGATGGTCGCCCGCGGAAAGCCGGGAACCTGGGGCGCGAACATCGTGTCCCATCCCGGCTTGCCGCTCGCCGACATCGTGGCGAGGGTGCGGCCGTGAAATGCCCCGTCGAACGTGATGATCTCGTAGGCGCCGTCCTTCTCGCGGCGGCCCCATTTCCGGGCGAGCTTGATCGCCCCCTCATTGGCCTCGGCCCCCGAGTTGGTGAAGAACACGCGCGGGAAATCCGAGTGCGCGGCGAGGGTGGCGGCGAGGCGGAGGGCCGGCTCGTTGTAGAACGCCGGGCTCGGCGTGATCAGCGTGCGGGCCTGCGCGGCGAGGGCCTCGACGATCACGGAGGGGGAGTGCCCCAGGCAGTTCACCGCCCATCCCTGCACGAAATCGAGGTAGCGCTTGCCGGTGTGATCGACGAGCCAGGATCCCGCCCCCCGCACGAAGACGAGGGCCGGCCGCTCGGTGATGTCCATCAGGTGCCGGGTGTCGATCATGCTCCTTCCCTCAGGGTTCGCTGCGCGAGCGCGGCGGTGAGCTGACGCGCGAGCGCGCGGGCCGCCCGCGCGCCGCGCGTGGCAATGAAGATGGTGTCGTCGCCCGCGAGGGCCCCCGCCGCGTCGGGGAGCCCCGCCTCGTCGAGGGCGCGGGCCAGCGGCGAGGCCGCCGCCGGCGGCGTCTTCACGACGACGAGGCTGCCCGCGGCCTGCGCGGACAGCGCGAAGCCGCGGAGCGCGCGGCGCAGGCGCGCTTCGCCGCGGCCCGGCGCGCTGTAACGCCCCGCCGCGCTCTCCGGCGCCACGTAGCCCCGGGGGGTCTTGGCGAGCCCGAGATCGCGCAGGTCGCGCGAGAGGGTGGGCTGGGCCACCGCGAGGCCGCGCCGGCGAAGCAGGCGCTGGAGCTGGCCCTGCGAGCGCACCGCGCCGCTGCGCACGAGGGCGAGGATGGTCTCGTGCCGACGGACTCCGCGCCGATCTGTATGTTCATTCATGAGTAAGCATATTTATACAGTGAGTGGGTCGTGTCAAGGGCGGGGTGGGGACCGCGGGAATGGGGAAAAGCTTGGCAGAGCTCGGCGCCGGAGGTAAGGTGACGGGCGTCGATGAGCGCGCTCATCCGTGTCTTCGCCCCCGGGGTCCTCGGCCTCGTCATCGTGCTGGCCTGGGTATCCCGCCCCCTCGACCCCGCGCCCCCGCTCACCATCACCGCCCCCGCCACCGAGGCACCCGCGCCCTCCGTGACGGCGGAGACCACGCTGCGGCGGCGCGAGACCCTCGAGGCCGCCCTCGTGCGCACTGGACTCGAGCGCCCAGACGCCAGCGTGGTGATCGGCCTCCTGCGAAACGCCGTCGACATGAGACGGCTCACGCCGGGGGAACGTCTCCTCGTCACACGCGATGCCGCCGAGGCGGTCATCGGCATCACATATTGGCGGTCTCCCATCGAGCGCTACGAGCTCAGCCGCGCGGAGCGCGGATGGACGCTCGAGGCGGTGCGGGTACCCGTCGAGACGCGAATCGAACTGGTCAGCGGACGGCTGGAGGACTCCTTGTTCGCGAGCATGGACCGCCTCGGCGAGGGGGCCGCCCTGACCGCCGCCTTCGTGAGCCTCTTCGAATGGGACTTTGACTTCGCCGCGGACGCGATTCCCGGCGATCGCTTCCGTCTCCTCGTCGAGAAGCGCTTCGGAGAGGACCACTTCCTCGGCTACGGCGAGATCCTGGTGGCGCAGTACCGGTCGTCCGAGCGGGCGCCGCTCACGACCGTGAGCTTCACCGACGGGCAAGGCCGCGCCGCCTACTACGATGCCAGCGGTCGCTCCGTGAAGAAGATGTTCCTCCGCGCGCCGCTGGACTTCACCCGCATCACGTCGGGCTTTTCGCACGCGCGGCTACACCCCATCCTCGGCGGCGTGCGCCCGCACCTCGCCATCGACTACGGCGCGCCCACCGGCACACCGGTGCGCGCGGTCGCGGACGGCACGGTGGTCACCTCGGGATGGAACGGCGGCAACGGCATCAGCGTGACCATCCGCCATGCCCGCAGCTACGAGACCATGTACAACCACCTGTCGGCGACCACGGTGCGCGTGGGCGAGCGCGTGCGCCAGCGCGCGATCATCGGCCGGGTCGGCGCGACCGGCCTCGCCACCGGCCCCCACCTCGACTACCGCGTGAAGAAGAACGGCCAGTTCGTGAACCCGCTGGGTGAGCGCTTTCTACCCGGCGAGCCCGTCTCGGCGCGACGCAAAGGGGCGTTCGATCGGCATCTCGAGACCCTGCTCGAGCGACTCGAGCGCGAGGACACGCGACCCGACTCCTCCTGATCCACGCCGGGCTCGCGACAACTTGTCGCGCCGGCGACATCTTGTCCGGTCATTCCTTCATAGCCGGAATTTCCTCTCCCCAAGCCGCCTCGGAAGTTGCCGGAATCAAAGACCGCAACCTCATTCCGGCGGCCCATATTCCTGGCCCTGGCATTGCAGTCCCCTTTGCGTATGGCCGAGCGAGCCGCGACGGCGACCCGCCCCTTCCAGTTCATCGGCTGTGTCGAGCTTCGCGAGATCACCGGTCGTCGCGCGCGAGATGAGCGTGAGCTCATGGAGGAGATCGAGGGCGCGCCGGCGGAGTCGGTCTACTATCACACCGACACCGTGTTCCTCCGCCGGCCGCTGATCGCGGGGTCCTACCCCAATGATTTCGCGATCTGGGTCGCCGCGCAGATCCGAGACCAGGTGCTCGCGGAGCGGCTGGGTATGGTGGATCCCTTCCAGTTCGAGAGCATCGAGCGCACCCGCGAGGAGATCCTCTCGATCCTCGACGACCATCTGGAAGGCCTCAACCCGGTGCCCCGAGTGGTCTTCGGCGATCCCTTCTTCTTCGTCCGCTCGCATCTCATCGAGGTCCCCACCGGCCTGAGCGCTCGCTCGCTGCCCGAGTTCCGGGCCGGCCTCGCCGAGGTCGACGTGAGCGCGATCTACCTCCATGCCCTCGACGCGCGTTCGCGTCGCGGCGTGCGCGGCGGGCAATTCGCGGCGTGGCTGGGAGAGGCGCTGGGACTCACCGAGCTCGCCGAGCGGGTGGGCCGCCTCAATCCCTATCTCGGCGGGCTCGAGCGGGTACGCCAGATGATGCTGGCGCTCGTCGACGCCCAGCTCGAGGGCGTGCTTCGCGGGGCACGGCGATGAACGTGACCGGTCCAGGCATCGAAGCCTATCGGGACCTCGCGCCGCGCGGCGCGGTGGATTTCCTCCTCCATCTCTCGGAGCGCGTGCGAGGCCGCCACTTCGTCCACGTCAATTCCACGCGGATGGGCGGCGGAGTCGCCGAGATCCTGCGCCGCCTCGTTCCCCTCATGAACGACGTGGGGGTCAAGGCCGAGTGGGAGATCATCGAAGGCGACCGCGATTTCTTCGCCGTCACCAAAGCGTTTCACAACGCCCTCCAGGGCGAGGAGCAGGTCTTCACCGAGGCCATGCTCGAGCATTACCTCGCGGTCAACCGGGCCAATGCGTCGCGCTTGAGTCTCCGCGGGGACTTCGTGCTAATCCACGATCCGCAGCCGGCCGCCCTCGTGGAGTGGCGGCCGGAGGACGGGCACTGGGTGTGGCGCTGCCACATCGACCTCGCTTCGCCGCACCGCCGCACGTGGGCCTTCCTGCGCCGCTTCGTGCTGCGCCACGACGCCGCCGTCTTCTCCCTGCCCGCGTTCGCCCAGCAGCTGGCGATCCCGCAGTTCCTGGTGTACCCCTCCATCGATCCTCTCGCCGACAAGAATCGCGAGCTCGAGCCCAGCGAGATCGAGACGCTGCTCGCCCCGCTGGGGATTCCCCGTGACCGCCCCATCGTGCTCCAGGTCTCGCGCTTCGACCGGTTCAAGGACCCGATGGGAGTCATCAACGCCTATCGCATGGTGAAGCCGTACCACGACTGCGTGCTGGTGCTCGCGGGAGGCGGCGCCGACGACGACCCGGAGGGCGCGCGGGTGCTCGCGGGCGTGCGCGACGCGGCGGCCCGAGACGCCGACATCCACGTGCTCGATCTGCCGCCCGACGCTCACCTCACCATCAACGCGCTCCAGCGCACCGCGACGATCATCCTCCAGAAGTCCACCCGGGAGGGCTTCGGGCTCACGGTGTCGGAGGCGATGTGGAAAGGCAAGCCGGTCATCGGCGGGGCTACCGGCGGCATCACCACGCAGATCCTGCCCGGCGTCACAGGCTACACCGTGTCGTCGGTCGAGGGATGCGCGTACTGGACGCGGCATTTGCTCGCGCATCCCGAGGCGGCTGCTCGCATGGGCGCGGCGGGTCGCGAGCACGTCCGGCAGAACTTCCTCATCACCCGGCACCTCCGCGAGTACATCTCGCTGATGGCGCGGCTCGTCAGCTGATGGAGCGGGCCATGCCCGAGCGCACGCACGCGGCCCACGAGGGACGGGGCGGCACCATCATGGTGATCGACGACGACCCCGAGATGCGCGCGGTCCTCCGTGACGTCCTGACCCACGAGGGCTTCCGCGTGCACGAGGAGTCGGGACCGGAGCAGGTGCCCGCAGTCGTCGACGTGCTCCATCCCGCCGCCGTCATCGTCGACAAGGAGATGCCCGGCAGCAATGGTCTCGACCTCGTCGCCACGCTCGGCCATCGGTACCCCGAGCTGCCCGTGATCGTGATCACCGCGTTCGGCGGAGCCGCCATCCGGGCGGAGGCGCGCCGGCAAGGCGCCGCGGACTACCTGGAAAAGCCGTTCCGCATGGCGACCCTGCTCGACGCCCTGCGGGCCCTCACGCTGGACCGTACGCCGCTGGAGACGCACGATGTTTGAGCGCGGACTTGCGGCCCCGGGTGCGACGCCCGCCTCCCGCATGCCGGCGCCGGCCGAGATCTGGACGGCGGAGCGGGTGCGGGATCTCGTCACGCGGCGGCTCGGCGACGGCCATCTCATCGTCGTCTCGAACCGCGAGCCCTATCTCCACGAGCTCCACGAGGGCGAGATTCGCTGGGTGCGCCCGGCGAGCGGCCTCGTGACTGCGGTGGATCCCATCATGCGCGCGGTCGGCGGCACCTGGATCGCCCACGGCTCGGGCTCGGCCGACCGCAAGGTGGTGGACCCGGACGGGCGCGTGATGGTGCCGCCCGACCGGCCGCGCTACGCCCTCCGCCGCGTGTGGCTGACCGAGGAGGAGGAGCGCGGCTACTACTACGGCTTCGCCAACGAGACCCTGTGGCCGCTGTGCCACGTGGTCTACGTGCGCCCCGCGTTCCGCCGCCGCGACTGGGAGCAGTACCAGGCGGTCAACGCGCACTTCTGCCGCGCCGTCCTGGAAGAGGCACCGCCGAAGGCCACGGTGTGGGTGCACGACTACCACCTGGCCCTCCTGCCCGGCATGCTCAAGGCGGCGCGCCCCGACCTCACCGTCGCTCACTTCTGGCACATCCCGTGGCCGTCGTCGGAGGTCTTTCGCACGTGCCCTTGGCAGCGCGAGCTGCTCGAGGGGCTGCTCGCCAACGACGTGCTCGGCTTCCACATTCGCCTCCACTGTGACAACTTCCTGGACGCGGTGAGCCGAGAGCTCGAGGCCCACGTGGACCGAGAGGGCTCGGCGGTCACGTACCGCGGCCACACCACGCTCGTGCGCCCCTTCGCCATCAGCGTGGACACCGAGCAGATCGGCGTGGAATGCCGGCGGGAGGACGTTGCGCGCGAAATGGTGCGGTTGCGCGAGCAGTACGGCCTGGTCGGCGACAAGATCGTGATCGGCCTCGACCGCTTCGACTACACCAAGGGCATCCCCGAGCGGCTGCTTGCGGTGGACCGCTTCCTCACCTTGTATCCCGAGTGGCACGGCCGCTTCGTCTTCGTGCAGGCGGGGGTGCCGAGCCGGTCGCGCATCCCGGCCTACCGCTCGGTGTGGCGCCGCATCGAGGGGCTGGTGCGCCGAATCAACCGACGGCACGGCCGCCAAGGCTGGGCGCCGGTGGTGCTGCTTCCCGAGCAGCTCTCGCGCACCGCGATCCATGCCCTGTACCGTATCGCCGACTGCTTGATGGTCACGTCGCTCCACGACGGCATGAACCTGGTCGCCAAGGAGTACGTGGCGGCGCGCACCGAGGGCGACGGAGCCCTCGTGCTGTCCCAGTTCACGGGCGCGGCCCGGGAGTTCCCCGAGGCCTTCCTCGTCAACCCGTACAACCTGGATGGCACCGCCGAGCGCCTCGCCGCCGCGCTCGCGATGCCGGAGCCGCAGCGACGGCAGCGCATGGCGCGCCTTCGCGAGCGGATCCTCGAATGGAACATCTATCGATGGGCGGGCGCCGCGCTCGATACCGCGCTGCGTCTGCCCGACCCGGAGGTGGTGTCATGAGAGCACCGTCCGCCCCTGCCACGCTCGCTGCCGAGGTTCGCGACGCCGCGCGCTCCCACGGCGCTTTGCTGATCCTGTCCGACTTCGACGGCACCCTCGCGCCCATCGCGCCCTCACCGGCCGACGCCCGTCTCGCTCCGCCGGTGCGCAAAGTCCTCGCGCGGCTGGCCGGGGCGCCCGCAACCGGCCTCGCCGTGATCTCGGGACGCGACCTCGCCGATCTCCGCGCTCGGTCCGAGCTTCCCAACGCGATTCTCGCCGGTTGCCACGGCCTCGTCATCGAGGGCCCGGGGCTCGAGTTCGTCCATCTGCAGGCCGCGGAGTGCCGGCAGATGCTGGCCGGCCTTGCCACCGAGCTCGTCGAGCGGCTCGGGGGGCTGCGCGGCGTCGAGGTCGAGCCGAAGGAGTATGGGGTGGCGGTGCATTACCGGCGCGCCTATCCGTCCGACCTCGCCGAGGTGTTCTTCCAGGTCGAAGAGGCGAGGGAAAACTACGCGCCGCACCTCACCACCCGTCCCGGGAAGAAGGTGCTCGAGCTGGTGCCGAATGTCCCCTGGAACAAGGGGGAGTGCGCGCTCTGGATCCGTGATCGCTGGGCGCGGCAGCACTCGCTCGATCCCACCGTCGTCTACATCGGCGACGACGAGACGGACGAGAGCGCGTTCCAGGCCCTTCGCGGCAAGGCCATCACCGTTCGCGTGGGCTCCGGCCACCGCGGCAGCCGCGCCGCCCGCTGGGTGACCGACGTGTCGGCGGTGCATCGCTTCCTGGGCGCGCTAGCCCCACCAGACAGCGCCGAGGCGGAGCCGTCTGCCGCGGCGAGCCCCACCTCCACCTCAACGAGTCGGCATGAGTGATTTTCACCAGGGCGGCGTCATCACGACGCTGCACCGGCTGGGTCCGAGCAATCTCGATGTCCTCGAGCGGGACCTCGAGAAGAGCGCGGGGTTCCGGCCGATCGCCCTGGTCCTGCCCTGCCTGGGCTCGGAGCTCGATACCGAGTCGATCCCGCACATCATCGAGGAGCTGCAGCAAGTGCGGTACCTCGAGGAGATCGTGGTCGCGCTCGGCCGGGCCAGTCACGAGCGCTTCGTCAACGCGAAGCGGCTCTTCCGCCAGCTCCCCACCCGGACCACCGTGGTGTGGATCGAGTCCACCCCGGTGCAGGGATTGCTCCAGGAGATGGAGCAGCGGGGGCTGGCGGTGAAGCAGGATGGCAAGGGCCGCTCCGCGTGGATGGCCTACGGCTATCTGCTCGGGCGCGGCCGCTGCGACGTCATCGCGCTCCACGACAGCGACATCGTGACGTACCGACGCGATCTCCTCGCGCGGCTCGTCTATCCCGTGGCCAACCCGCGCCTCGGGTTCGAATTCTGCAAGGGTTACTACAGCCGGGTGACCGACAAGCTGCACGGCCGGGCCACGCGGCTCCTCGTCACGCCGCTTGTCCGGGCGCTGCGCCTCCTCGTGGCGCGCGACCTGCCCTTCCTCTCCTTCATGGATTCGTTCCGCTATCCCCTCGCCGGGGAGTTCGCGATGGCCGCCGACCTGGCCCGGATGAACCGCATTCCGGGAGACTGGGGCTTGGAAGTCGGGACCCTGGCGGAGGTCTACCGCAACGTGGCGGCCGGGCGCGTCTGTCAGGCCGACCTCGCGGACGCCTACGAGCACAAGCATCAGGAGCTCAGCCCCGAAGATCCCTCTCGGGGCCTTATGCGCATGGCGGTCGATGTGACGAGATCGCTGCTCCGCACGCTCGCCGAGGAGGGGCTGCCGATCTCGGAAGGGCTGCTGAAGAGCCTGCCCGTGACCTACACCCGGGTGGCCCACGAGACCATGGCCCGCTACGAATGTGACGCCCAGATCAACAGCCTCGTGTTCGACGCCCACGAGGAAAGCCAGGCGGTGGAGGCCTTCGCCCGGGCGATCCGCCTCGCCTCCGACGCATACCTGGCGGACCCCGTCCAGAAGCTCATTCCGAGCTGGAACCGGGTCCTTGCCGCGCTCCCCGATATCTTCGACCGCCTCGTCGCGGCGGTCGATCGAGACAACGCATGACGCCTCCCTTCATCGTCTTCTCCGATCTCGACGGCTGCTTGCTCGATCGTCGCACCTTCTCCGCGGAGGCCGCGCGCCCCGCGGTGGACGCGCTTGCCGAAGCCGGTATTCCCCTCGTCTTCTGCACGAGCCAGACCAGAGCGGAGGTCGAACACCACCGTCGTATTCTCGACAACGACGATCCCTTCGTGGTCGAGAACGGGGGTGCGATCTTCATTCCCCGGGGCTACTTTCCGTTTCCCCACGCCCTCACTCGCACGGAGGGCGGCTACGCGGTGGTGGAGCTGGGCGTCCGCTACGAGCGGCTCGTGCGCCTGTTCCAGGACATCCGTCGCACCACCGGGCTTGATCTCCGCGGCTTCTCGGACATGACCGAGGACGAGATCGTCTCCCTGACCGGCCTCGACCCGACGTCGGCCGCTCGCGCGAAGGTACGCGACTACGACGAGCCCTTCACGGCCAGCCTCACCCCCATCGAGGAGGGCATCCTCATCGAGGAGGCGCGGTCCCGCGGCCTCACCGTCAGCCGCGGCGGGCGCTTCTTCCATCTGATGGGCGGTCACAGCAAGGGGTTGGCGGCCGAGCTTCTCATCCGACTCTACCGCACGCGCTGGCGGCCGCTCCCGGTGGTGGCGCTGGGCGAGGGCGCGAACGATCTCTCTCTGCTGCTGCTCGCCGACCATCCCGTGGTGATCCCGCGTGACTGGGGCGTCGTGGATCCGGCCTACCGGCTCGGGGACTGGCACGTCGCGCCCGCCCCCGGCCCCTTCGGGTGGAAGCTCGAGGTCCTTCGTCTCCTCGGCCACGAGCTCCACGCCATCGCCTGATGCAGTCGACGCCGCTGCCGTCGGCGACCGAGGCGCAGGTCCGCGCCATCGGCACCGCGGATCTGGTCGTCGGGATCCCGTCGTACAACAACGCCTCCACCATCGGCCACGTCGCGCGCGCGGCAGGCGCCGGCCTCGCCAAGTACTTCCCCGGCGCCAAGGCAGTGATCGTCAACTCGGACGGCGGCTCCACTGACGGGACACCCCAGGCGGTGCTCGAGGCGGAGCTCCCGGATCTCCGCACCGTGCTGGTGAACCACGCAGCGGGCACGGCGGCGCGCATTTCCACCCCGTACCACGGCATCCCCGGCAAGGGCAGCGCCTTCCGCGCGATCTTCCAGATCGCTGACCTCTTGCACGCGCGGGCCTGCGCGGTCGTGGACTCGGACCTCCGCTCGATCACCCCCGCCTGGTTCGAGCTTCTCCTCCGTCCCATCGTGGACGGAGACTTCGACTACGTGGCGCCGCTGTACCAGCGCCACAAGTTCGACGGCACCATCACCAACGGCATCGTCTATCCCCTCACTCGCGCCCTCTACGGCCGCCGGATCCGCCAGCCGATCGGGGGTGACTTCGGGTTCTCGGGCGAGCTCGCCCGGGTCTACCTCGCCAAGCCGGTCTGGGATACCGACGTGGCGCGCTTCGGCATCGACATCTGGATGACCACGACCGCGGTGGCCGAGCGCTTCCGCATCTGCCAGGCTTACCTGGGGGCCAAGATTCACGACGCCAAGGACCCCGGCGCCGACCTCACCGCGATGATGACGCAGGTGGTGGGCTCCTGCTTCGACCTCGTCGAGACCTACGCGGGGGTGTGGCCGCAGGTGCGCGGCTCCGAGCCGGTCCCGCTGATGGGCTTCCCGCACGCGGTAGGCGTGGATCCGGTGGCCGTGAATCTCGAGCGGCTGCTCGCGATCTATGCGCAGGGCGTGCGCGAGCTCCGCGAGATGTGGAGCCAGGTCCTCCCCGCGCGCCTCCTCGCCGCGCTCGCCGACGCGGTTACGAAAGACCCCGCCCTCTTCCACCTGTCCGACCCGGTGTGGGCGGAGATCATCTATCGCTTCGCGCTCGCTCACGCGCGTCACGAGGGGAACCGCGAGCATCTGCTCGGATCGCTGATCCCGCTCTACCTGGGCCGCACCGCGTCGTTCGTCGTCGAGATGCAGAGCGCGGGTCCGTCCGAGGTGGAGGCGCGCATGGAGAGCCTGGCCCTCGTGTTCGAGGAGCTCAAGCCGCTCCTCGTCTCGGAATGGCCCGGGAAGGAGAAGGAGACTGCGTCATGACCGACATGTGGGGCGATCTCGTCTGGGGCGCGCTCGCCGACCTCAACGCGCGGCTCGTCGCCGCGCTGCCATCGCTGCTCGCGCTCGCCACGCTGGTCCTCGGTGGGCTCGTGCTCGCGTGGCTCGCCGCCAAGCTCGTCGTGCGGCTCGGCCGCGCGAGCGACCTCGATCGGCGGTCCGAAGGCTGGGGCCTCGCGAGCGCGCTGCGGCGCGCCGGCGTGATGCGGCGGCCCTCGGAGGTGTTCGGCCGCTGCGTGTTCTGGGGGATCTTCGCGCTGTTCGCGGTGATGGGCGTGGATGCCCTCCGCATCCCCGGGACCTGGCGCATCACTGATTTCCTGTTCCTCTGGATTCCGAACCTGATCGGGGCGGCCCTGCTGATCCTCGTGGGCTGGCTGGCCGCGAACTTCCTCGCCCAGAGCGTACTGATCGCCGCGGTCAATGCGGGTATCCGCGAGGCGCGGCCGCTCGCGCGAGCCGCTCGCTGGGGCGTGCTGCTGGTGGCGTGGGCCATGGCGATCACGCATCTCGGCATCGCCAAGGAGATGGTCCTGCTGGCCTTCGGGCTCACCTTCGGCGGCCTCGTGCTCGCGCTCGCGCTCGCCTTCGGTCTCGGCGGACGCGCCCTTGCGCGGGAAGTCCTGGAGCGCCGGTTGCGCGAGGAGCGTGGCGAGCCGCATCCCCGGGAGACGCTGACGCACCTGTGACCGGCCGCCGCTCGCATGCGATAATTTTCCCGTGCTGCGCCGAACCTCGGGATCGAGCCTCTGCTACCGCTGCGGGCGACTGAACCGCGTCGACGCCGACCGCTGCTTCTACTGTGGGGCGCTCCGCCCCGGCCTGTGGGGCTGGGGCTATCTCCTGGGACGCATGGGCGCCGACGTAGATGTGGCGCGGCTCGTGATGGCGGTCGCGGTCATTGCCTACGTCGCCTCGCTTGGGCTCGATCCCGCCGGCCTCTTCCGCTCGCGTGGCCTCTTCAACCTGCTCTCGCCCTCGCAGGGCGCGCTGATCGCGCTCGGGATGACGGGGGCCCTCCCGTGGGGGGCGGGCTACTGGTGGACGCTGCTCACCGCCACGTATCTGCACGGCAGCCTGCTCCACATCCTGTTCAACCTGCTCTGGGTCCGGCAGCTCGGGCCCGCGGTGGAGGAGTTCTACGGGCGCGGGCGCACCTTCCTGATCTTCACCGCGGCGGGAGTCGCCGGCTTCGTGCTGTCCAACGCCCTCGGCATCGCGTTCACCGTGGGGGCCTCGGGCGCGGTGTTCGGGCTGCTGGGCGCCATGGTGCACTTCGGGCGCAGCCGGGGCGGCGTCTACGGGATGGCCATACTCCGCCAGTACTGGCAGTGGGCGCTGGTGCTGTTCGTCCTGGGTTTCCTCATGTCCGGGGTGAACAATGCGGCGCATGCAGGGGGATTCCTCGGCGGGTACCTCGCCGCCGCCGCGCTCGGCCACGAGGCGACACGGCCGGAGCGACCCTGGCACACCCTCGCCGCGCTCGTCGTCGCGGCCCTCACGCTGGTGGCCTTCGGCCTCGCCCTCTGGACGGCCCTCGGCCCGCGAGCCTGACCGTCGGCCCTAGCCCGCCTCTGCCTCCTCACGGAATGCGTCGATCTGCTCCGGCAAGCCGAACGCGCGCACGTGATCGCCCGTCCGTAGAATCGTCTCCGCCGAAGGATTGACCACGACCTGGCCGCCGGGCCGCGTCACCGCGACGATGGTGACGCCGAGCCGCTCCCGGATCCGTGCTTCGCGCAGGGACTGGTCGGCGAGCGCGCCCGGCCCCAGCGTGATGTCCGCGATCTGCGGTAAATGATCCCGCGACGGGCCCGCCCCCTCCACCTCGAGCAGCATCGCGCGGTGAAAGCGCTCCAAATAGGCGATGACTCGGTCTCGCGGCAGGGCGAGGCGCCGGAGCGCGTGGCGGATGAGCGTCGCGGCGGCCTCCACCTCGGGCTGGATCACCTCGGTCGCGCCCGCGCGGGCGAGCGCATCGAGCGCGCTCGGGTCGTGCGCCCGCACCAGCACGGGCGACTCGCGGTTGAACCGCCGAGCATTCTGGACGACGAGCGCGGCGCGGTCGAGCTCGGGCAGGGCCACCACCACGAGGGCGGCATGGGCCACTCCCGCGCGCTCGAGGACGCGGCGCCGGGTAGCGTCGCCGAACACGGACGGCACACCCCGCTCACGCAAGCCGCGAATGATGTCGGCGTCGGTCTCGATCACCACGTAGGGAATCTGGAAGCTATCGAGCGCCTCGCCGATGGCGCTGCCCACCCGCCCGAACCCGCAGAGCACGACGTGGCGGGCGGGCGGCGCGGTCTCCGTCCGGGCGACGGACGCCGCTCCGGACCCCGCGCGCAGCCAGAGGCGGAGCCGCCCGAGCCATCCGGGGCCCACGCGCACGAGGAGCGCATTGAGGAGGATGCTGAGGAGGGAAGCGGCCAGGATCGCGCTGTAGACCGCGTCGTTCACGTGCCCCGCGTTGCGCGCCACCTGCACCAGCACGAACGAGAACTCGCCGATCTGGGCCAGCCCGATGCCCACAAGGAGCGACGTGGACAGGGGCTGTCCGAAGAGCCATACCACCGCGGTGCGGATGACTGCCTTGCCCCCCACGACCAGCACCACAAGGCCCACCAGCAAGGGCACGTGGCTCAGGACCGAGCGCAGGTCGATGAGCGCGCCCACCGTCACGAAGAACAGGGCGCCGAACGCATCCCGTAGTGGGAGCAGACGGGCCAGGGTCTCGTGGGCGTAGTCCGACTCGCTGATGATGAGCCCGGCGAGGAACGCGCCCAGCGCGAGGGACAGCCCCACCGCCTGCGTCAGGGCCGCGGTGCCCAACGCGATGGCGAGGGCGACGAGCAGGAAGAGCTCCGCGTTGCGCATGCGCGAGATGTAAGTCATGAGCGGTGGAATGACCCGGGCCACGAGATAGAGGAAGGGCAGCAGGATGAGCGCGGCTTTTCCGAGGGCGATGGCGATGGCGAGGAAGCGACCCGGGCCGAGCTCCCCCAGCGACGGCAACAGCACCATCAGCGCCACCGCCACGAGGTCCTCGACGATCGAGAGGCCCATCATGATGCGCCCGTGTCGAGAGTGGAGCTCGCCCCGATCGAGGAGGAGGCGCGCGAGCACCATGGTGCTCGAGACCGAGATGACCATCCCGATGACCAGCCCGGTGAGCGCGCCCCATCCGACCAGCGTGCCCGCGAGCACGCCCATGCCCACGCAGAGCAGGACGCCCAGGGGCCCGCCGAGGAGTGCCACCCACTTCACGCGCAGGAGGTCGCGCACCGAGAACTCGACGCCGATGGAGAACATGAGGAGCACGACACCGATCTCGGCGAAGAGGTCGAAGGAGTGCGGGTCGGTGACGGAGGGGCCCGGCGTGAAAGGGCTGATGATCAGTCCGCCGACCACATAGCCGAGGATGAGCGGCTGCCGCAGCGCCCACGCGGCGGAGCCGCCGATCACCGCGGCGAGAAACACGAACGCGAGGTCGGCGAACACGCCGGCGTCGGAGACCATGGGGGGCAATCTAGCATGCGGCGGTCCCGCCCCCTCCAGGGACTTGCCGCTCCGTGCCGATTGAGTTAGACCTGTGCGGAGATGGGCGGGAACGACGCTGGACGGCCAAGGGGAGGATCCTCGGGCATGACAGAACGGTCGAAGCGGAAGCGTGCCACGCCCACGGTGGGGCGGCGAATCAAGGAGCTGGAGCAGCGCCTCGCGCATCTGGAGTCGATGCTCGCGGAGGTGCGCGCGGAGGCGGGCCGCTCCAGCGGGGCCACCCGCGTGCGCCTCGAGCACCTCGCCGAGGCGGTCTCGGAGCGCATCACGCGCGCCCGTGACACGCTGGGAACGTCGCTCGACCGCCTGAGCGACGCGCTCGTCACGTCGCGAGAGCGTGTGGAGCGCGAGGTGGGTCTCCTCACCCGCGGGCTCCAGGCGGGGATGCGCGCCGGACGTGCCGCCTATCGCGGGGGCAAGGGGCGGTCGTAGATTTCACTTGGCCGGCCTTGACCCGGGGCAGAGAATGACCTGATGCGCTACGTACTCTTCTGCCCCGATGGCCTTCTCGAGGACGTGGCGGGTGCGACCACCTTGCCGGGGGACGCCCCCGTGTACGTGGTGGCCCGCCCCGCGCTTCGCGCGCGCCTCGGTCGCACCGGCCGCCCGGTCGTCGTCGGCAACGTCACCGACGCCGACGTGTACGCGAGAGCCGGCAAGACGCATCGGGGTCCCATCGTGGTCGGCATTCCGCGCACGCGCCTGGGCCGCGCGGCGGCGGCGGCGCGCGAGGCCCTCCCGGATGTACCGCTCCTCGCCGTCACCGATGACGCGCGCACGGTGGCGGGCGTCACGCCGGTCCCCCTGTCCAGCCTGGGTGAGTCGCTGATCCGCCCCGCCCTCGACCGCGCGATCACCCGCGCGCGGGTGGAGCGGATCCGCGCGCGGTTCGAGGACGCCGAGCGCGTGCTCATCCTCATGCAGGACGATCCCGATCCCGACGCCATCGCCTCCGCCCTCGCCCTCAAGGTGCTGCTCGGCCGCACCCGCACGTCCGCGCCGCTCTGCACGTTCGGGACGATCACGCGCCCGGAGAACCTGGCGATGTGCAAGATCCTCGAGATCGACGTGGCGGTGATCGACGCGCGCGTTCTCGAGCAGTTCGACCGGGTCGCCATGGTGGATGTGCAGCCCACGTTTCTCGAGGAGCCGATCGGCGAGGTGGATCTCGTCATCGACCACCACCCGGTGGAGCGGCCATTCAAATCCCGGTTGAAGGACGTCCGGCCGAGTTACGGCGCTACCTCCACGATTCTCGTCGAGTACCTCCGCGCCGCCGACGTGAAGATCAGCCAGCGTCTTGCCACCGCGCTCCTCTACGGGATCAAGTCGGACACACTCGGTCTGGAGCGCGGTGGCACCCGGGCCGATCTCGAGGCGTTCGCGTACCTCTACCTCCTCGCCAACCACAACGCGCTCCGCCGCATCGAGCGGCCCGAGCTCTCCGAGGCCGCCCTCGACGTGCTCGCCCAGGGCCTCGCCGACCGGCGTATCGTCCACGGCGTGTTCTTCTCCCACCTGGGCCGTGTGGCGGTGGTGGACTTGGTGCCCCAGTTCGCCGACTTCGGGCTCCAGGCCGAGGGCGTGGAGTGGTCGGTCGTCTCCGGCGTCGTCGGCGCCGACTTGCACGTCTCGATCCGGAATGTTGGCTACGTGCGGAGCGCGGGCGAGGTGGCGCACGAAGCGTTCGGAGACCTGGGCTCGGCGGGCGGACATCGAACCATGGCCAAGGCGGTGATTCCCATGGCGCGGCTCGGCGGTGCCGACCCCGGAGCGGCGCCCGCCGTCGCGGAGCGCGTGAGCCAGCGCTTCCTGCGCGCCCTCGGGGTCAACGGCAGGGGGTAGTCGGCAGTGGTGATCATCTACATCATCATGATTCTCGTCGGCGCCGCCGCCGCCGTCTTCGCCATCCAGAACATCGACCCGGTGGTGATCCGCTTCCTCGTCTGGCGGGTCGAAGGGATGCCGCTCGCGCTCGTGATCCTGTTGTCGGCGTTCGCGGGTCTCGTGCTCGCCGCCATGATCGCGATGGTGCAGCAGCTCCGTCTCTACTCTCGGATCCGCGCCCTCGAGCGCGAGCGCCCCCCCGCCGCCCCGCCCGCGCCACCGGTGACGCCCCCACCGACCACCCCGCCGCCTCCGGTACCGCGCCCGTGACCGACACCGCGCGCCTCGGCGAAACCGTGCGCGACCTCCTCGAGGGCGGTCGCCACGAGCGCCTCGCCCAGACCCTGGAGGAGTCGCACGCTGCCGACGTCGCCGCTACCCTGCGCGACCTTCCGGTGCCCGAGCAGCTCACGCTCTTCCGCCTGCTCAACCGCGAGCAGGCGGGCGGCGTGCTCGCCGAGCTCGACGACCAGACGCTGCTCGAGCTGGTCCGCGCCCTCGACGAAACGGAGATCTCCGGGATCCTCGACCGCATGCAGCCCGCCGACGCCGCGCAGGTCATCGAGGAGCTGCCGGAGGAGCAGGCCGAGAAGGTCCTCGACCTCATGAAGGAGCAGCAGTCCGAGGACGTGCAGGAGCTGCTCGAGTACGGCGAGAAGACGGCGGGCCGCATCATGTCACCCGAGGTGCTCGCCATCCACGAGTACGCCACGGTGGCCCAGGCCATCGAGCACGTGCGGAAGGCGCCCGGCGCCAAGTCCGCGCGCGACCTCTACCTCGTGGACGACCACGACCACCTGGTCGGCGTGCTTCCGTTGCTGCGCCTGCTCACCGCCGATCCCGCCACCCCGGTCCGGCTCCTCGCCCGGGAAGACGTGATGACGGTGACCCCGGACACCGATCAGGAGGAAGCGGCGAAGCTGGTGGCCAAGTACGACCTGGTCACCCTCCCGGTGGTGGACCGGGACCACCGCCTCCTCGGCGTGATCGCGGTCGACGACGTGATCGATGTCATCCGGGAGGAGGCGACCGAGGACATCCAGCGCCTGGCCGGCGCCGCCGGCGACGAGACGGTGTTCGACCCCCCCCGCGCGGTGTTCCGCAAGCGGCTCTTGTGGCGGCTCATCAATCTCGGGACGGCCATCCTCGCCGCCTCCGTCATCGGACTCTTCGAGTCCTCCATCCAGAGCCTCGCCACCCTGGCCATCTTCATGCCGATCGTCGCGTCGATGGGAGGCATCGGCACCACCCAGACCGCGACGGTGGTGGTCCGCGGCCTCGCGCTCGGCGACATGACCTCGGCCCACCTGTGGCGGGTGCTCAAGAAGGAATCCTGGCTCGGCCTCACCACCGGAATCGCCAATGCCGCCGTCATGGCGGCCATCGCGTACTTCTGGAAGGGACAGATCCTCCTCGCCCTCATCATCGGGACCGCCCTCGTGTTCAACATGCTCGTGGCCGCGGTGGTGGGCGTCACCATTCCGATCGCGCTCAAAACCTTCCGCATCGACCCCGCCATCGCCTCGAGCGTCATCATCACGACATTTACCGACGTGTTCGGGTTCTTCTCTTTCCTCGGTCTGGCGACGGTGCTGATCCGGTTTCTGCTATAATTCCACCGAGAAAGAAACCACTTGGCATTCGCTCGCTCGCTGTGATAAATCTTCGTCGGCTGCTCTACGCCGCACGGTGGGCACTGACTCGAGGAGGGTACCAAACGTGGACGTAGCGCTGGAGAAACGGCAGGTGAAGCGGGCCTACAAGCTGTACGCTCCCGCCTACGATCTGGTCTTCGACTGGATCTTCCATCCCGGCCGCGAAGCCGCCATCAGACTCTGCGACATCCGCCCTGACCACCACGTGCTCGAGGTCGGCATCGGCACCGGGCTCAACCTGCCGCTCTTCCCGCGCCGCACGCGCATAACCGGCATCGACCTCTCCGAAGAGATGCTGCGCAAGGCCAAGGAGCGGGTGCGCGAGCTCGGGCTCACGAACGTAACGCTGCGGGCGATGGACGCCACCGTGATGGACTTCCCGGACAACGCGTTCGATTCCGCGGTGGCCACCTACACGATCAGCGCGGTGCCCGATCCGGTCGGCGTGCTCCGCGAGATGCGCCGGGTGGTGAAGCCGGGCGGGAGCATCGTGGTGCTCAACCACTTCCGCAGCGATCGGCGCGTCATGGGCCGCCTCGAAGACATGGTGGCGCCGGTGTGTACCCGCCTGGGCTGGAAGTCGAACCTGCCGCTGGAGCCGCTGCTCGCCCAGGTGGGCCTGCAGCCGGAGATCTCCACCAAGGTCAATCTCTTCAACGGCTGGCGCCTCATCAAGTGCCGGAATAGCAAGTAGCCGTCGCACGCTCCGCCGGACCGCCCTCCTCCTTCTCGCTGCCCTCGTCACGCTGCCCGTCGTGCCCGCCGCGGTCCGCGCGGTGCGCGCAGGGTTCTTCGCCGCCGAGTTCCTCTCCGAGGGCCGCTGGCGTCCCCTGAGCGCGGTCACCGACGCGCCGCTCCGCCGCCCCCTCGCCGTCTCGGATGGCGGCCGGGCGATCGACACGGATCTCTACGCGACCCCCTTTCCCTCCACCCGCCCCGGCCTCGTGCTGGTGCACGGCCTCGCCGCCGCCGGCAAGGACGATTCGCGGGTGCGCGAGGCGGCCGCCCTCCTTGCGCGCGCGGGCTGGACCGTCGCCGCGCCGTCGGTGGAAGGCCTCATGCGCTTGCGGCTGCGACCCGAGGATGCGGGCGCGGTGCGTGCCGCCGCCCTCGCCCTCCGCGATCTGGGCAGCCGGCCCATTGCCTTGCTCGCGGTGAGCGTGGGGGCGGGGCCCGCGCTCGCCGCCGCCGCGGACCCTGACCTCGCGCGCGAGATCTCGGCGGTCATGCTGCTGGGCGGCTATGCCTCCGCGCGGGACCTCGTCCGCTTCACCCTGACGGGCAGCGGGCACGGCGCGGACGGCCCCCGCCGAGACGAGGCCGCCATCGCCGCCTTCATCGCCGCCAATCCCGAGTTGATGGACGACGCGGGCCGTCGACTCGCGGCCAATCGTGACCCCGCCGCGGTGGACAGCCTCATCGCGGCGCTCCCACCCGCCTCCCAGCGGCTGCTCGACGCACTCTCGCCCTTGGGGCGGCTCGAGGCGCTCCACGCCCCGCTGTTCCTCGTGCACGGGCACGACGATCCCGCGGTGCCCGCGACGGAGAGCGCGCGCCTCGCCGCGGCCGCGACGCGCGCCGGGAAGAGCGTACATACCGTGGTGGTCGGCGCGGTTGGCCACGTCGAGCCGGGCGCGGGCGCGCGGCTCGTCGACCTGGGCCGGCTGGTCGCGATCTTCTACGCGTTCGCCGTTACTTCGGGGGCGCCAGCCCCATCAGACTGACCGCGTCGCGCACCGGCTGATAATCCCGGTCCGCGGCCTCCACGAAGCCTTCGATGTTGTAAATGTCCTTGAGCACGGCGGCGTGCTCGGGCCCCTTCATCGCGAGCAGGGCCTTCTTGACGCGACCGAGCGTCTCGGCGGGCACGCCCGGCCGCGCGCAGATGCCCGCCTCGGGGATGGGCGGCGTCTCGCCGACGAAGCCGAGGCGCGCCACCAGCGCGGGATCCTTGAGATAGAGCTCGGGGGCCTTGTCGAACGATGCCGCCGCGTCCACCCGCCCCTGGACCAGCGCGTTCAGCGCGGCGTCGTGGGCGCCGGCGAAGAGCGCCTCCTTGAAGAACGTCTTGGGGTCGCGATCGCGCACGAGGCCCTGCTTCACGAGGAGCACCATCGGGTAGATGTAGCCCGAGCTCGATGCGGGATCCACGAAGGCGACGGTCTTGCCCCGGAGATCCTCCACGCGCCGGATGCCGCTGTCCTTCCTGACGTAGAAGCGCGCGGTGTACTCCACCCGCCCCTGCCAGATGTCGCGGACGAGGATCTGACAGCCCGCTTCGCGGTTGGCGAGGACATACCCCACCGGATGCACGAAGGCGAGGTCCACGTGTCGGTTGCGCAGGGCCTCGACCACCCCGGCGTAGTCCGAAGCCACTCGCGCCCGGATCGGCACACCCGACAGACGCGTGAGCGCGCGCGCAAACGCGTCGCCTGCTTCCTGAAGCGCGGTGGGGTCCCGCGACGGCGTGAGGGCGAGGGTGAGAGGCGCGTCGGCGGCCGCGGCACGGCCGGGCGTCACTGCGAACGCGGCCGCGGCGAGCAGCCCGGCGAGGAGCTGACGCCGGATCACGGGGCCGCGGCGCTGCCGCGCGCCCCCGCCGGATCCTCGTCGCGGCGTATGCCCCACCCGGCGAGGCGCGCGAGCAGCGTGTTGCGGTGCACCCCGAGGCGCCGCGCGGCCCGGCTTTGGTTCCAGTTCTCGCGCTCGAGCGCCCGCAGGATGTAGACCTGCTCGAAGCGGTCGCGTGCCTCCTTGAGCGACAGCGGCGGGCTCCCCGCTCCGCGCGTCGGCTCGTCGCGGAGGGCGAGGTCGAGCGGCAGGTCGTCGAGGCGGATCACGGGGCGCGTGGCCAGGGCCACGCTCCGCTCGACGACGTTCTCGAGCTCGCGCACGTTGCCCGGCCAGTCGTAGGCGCTCAGCGAGGGAAGCGCGCCGCGCGAGATCCCGCGCACGTCCTTCTTGAACTCGCGCGCGTACTTGCGGATGAAGTGCTCGACGAGGAGCGGGATGTCGTCCTTGCGCTCCCGTAGCGGCGGGATGGTGAGCGCGGCGACGTTGATCCGGTAGAAGAGGTCCTCGCGGAAGGCGCGCGCCCGCACGAGCTGACGCAGGTCCTCGTTGGTGGCGACGATCACGCGCACGTCCACCGGAATCGTTCGCGTCCCGCCGAGGCGCTCGACCTCGCGCTCCTGCAGCGCCCGCAGCAGCTTCGCCTGGAGATCCACCCGCAGGCTCCCCACCTCGTCGAGGAAGAGGCTGCCCCCGTGCGCGAGCTCGAACTTGCCGAGCTTGCGCGCATGCGCCCCGGTGAAGGCGCCCTTCTCGTGACCGAAGAGCTCGGATTCGAACAGTCCCTCGGGCACCGCGGCGAGATTGACCGCCACGAACGGCTGATCGCGGCGCGGGCTCTGCCGGTGGATGGCCCGCGCGACCAGTTCCTTGCCCGTGCCGCTCTCGCCGCTCACCAGCACGGTGGCGTGGGTCTGGGCCACCTGCGCGATCTGCTCGTAGAGCCGGACCATCGCGGGGTGACGGCCCACGAGGGCATCGAAGCCGTGGGCGCGGTCGAGCTCGGCGCGGAGATAGCAGACTTCGCGCTCGAGCACCCGCTGCTGGGCCGCCTGCTTCACGAGCAGTAGCAGCTCATCCACATCGAACGGCTTGACGATGTAGTCGTAGGCGCCCGCCTTGATGGTATCCACCGCGGTGCGGACGTCCGGCACCGCGGTCATCAGGATCACCGCGATCGAGTCGTCGAGAGCGAGGAGGCGCGGGAGCACCGCGGGGCCGCGCTCGCCGGGCAGGCGCACGTCGAGCAGCGCCACGTCCACCCGCCGGGAGCGGACGAGGGCAAGGGCGGCGGCGCCGTGCTCCGCCTCGAGCACCTCGAAGTCCCGCTTGAAGATCTCGCGCAAGGACTCGCGCACCCCGGGCTCGTCGTCGATGACGAGCACGACGGGGAGCGGACGATAGACGTGGGAGGGATCGGACTCGGCGGACACGGAGGTCAGGGTTTGCCCGGCTCGGCCGACTTGAGGACGACGTACTCGTTGTTGCCGCCCCCCCCGCGCTGGAGGTACACGGGGACGATCTCCCCCGACTTGAGCGTCGCGGTGAGGGTCATGAAGGTCTCGACGCTCGTCACCGGGCGGCGGTTCACCTCGAGGATGGCGTCGCCGACCCGGATCCCGGACTCCGCGCCTGCGCTCCCCGGCTTCACCGCCGTCACCACCACACCGCTTCGCGCGGTGAGGCCGTAGCGCTCGGCCGCGTCCTGGGTGAGCGGTTCCACGATGAGCCCGAGCCGCTCTTCGCGGGGGACCGCCGCCACCTGCACCTCCTCGTTCGGCTGCTCCCCGATCTTCACGGTGAGCGCGGTCGGCTTGCGGTCACGGATGACGGTCAGCGCGGCGGGCTTGCCCGGCTCCACCGCGGCGACCCGGCGCTGCAGGTCGATGACCTCCTTGATCGGCGCGCCGGTGAACTCGACGATGACGTCGCCCGGCCGCATCCCCGCCGTCTCGGCGGGGCTGTCCTTCATCACGTCGGAGATGAGGACGCCGCCCGTGGAGCTGATCCCGAAGCCGGCGGCCAGATCGGGGGTGAGGTCCTGGATCACGATGCCGAGCCAGCCCCGAATCACCCGGCCCTTGGCGATGAGCTGCCCCATCACCTCGCGCGCCATGTTGATGGGGATGGCGAAGCCGATGCCCTGGCCGGACGCGACGATCGCGGTATTGATGCCGATCACCTTGCTCTGGAGGTTCAGGAGCGGTCCGCCCGAATTCCCCGGGTTGATGGAGGCGTCGGTCTGGATGAACGCCTCGTAGGTGGCCACGCCCACCCGCGTGCGTCCGGTCGCCGAGATGATGCCCGCGGTCACCGTACGGTCGAGCCCGAAGGGATTGCCGATGGCGATCGCCCACTGCCCCACGCGCAGGCGATCGGAGTCGCCCAGCTCCGCCACCGGGAACGAGCCCGAAGGCGCCTCGATGCGGAGCACCGCCAGATCGGTCTTGGGGTCACGCCCCACCAGCGTCGCCTTGAACTTGCGGTCGTCGGAGAGCCCGACCTCGACCTCGGCGGCGTTCTCGACGACGTGGGCGTTGGTGAGGATCAAGCCCTGCTTGTCCACGATCACGCCGGAGCCGGAGGCGCGGCCATCGTCGCGCGGCGAGCGCTTCCGAAAGAAGCGGTCGAAGAACTCCTGGCCGAAGAACTCCTTGAAGCGTTCTTCCATCTCCGGCCCGCCCGGGACCTCGGCGCCTCCGGGACCGCGCTTGGTCTTCACGGTGACGTTCACCACCGCGGGCATCACGCGGTCCGCCACCGAGACGAAGGCGCTCTCGAGGGCCTCGAGCACCCGCACCGACTCCGACGTGGACGCCGACGGCGTCTGAGCGTGGTTTGCGGACGGCGCGCCCAGCACCGCCATGGGCACGAGCGCGAGGACGACGAGCGCGGGACGGTACGACATGATCATGGGCCGACCTCCGCGGGCCATCTTACTCTGGCGACCCGGACACCGCCAGAGGCGAGACGAGTGTCACCTCGAGGATACGCCGGGTCGCGTGGGTGACGGGCGCGGCGCGACCCCGGCGCACGCCCGCGACCCAGATGATGTCGCGGCCGGCCTCGACGAGCGGCACGCCGGCGCGCCGCCAGCGCGGCACGCCGGCGTCGATGAAGAACGACTTGAGGCGACGCTCGCTCGACGCGCCCCATGGCCAGAATCGATCGCCGGCCCGCCGCGCACGCACGGTGAGCCGCGCGGGCAGGCGGTCGGCGTCGAACGTCGCGCGGTGCGCGTCCGCCGTGGGCGCCCAGTCGGCGGCGCGGTCGAGGCAGCGCGCGTCCAGGGATGCACCGATCTCGGGCAGCCCCAGCGCGCCGGGCACCACCCACTCGCGCGTCACGAGCGCGCGGCCGGCCGGGGGGCCCACCCGCACCCAGCGCCCGCTCCGCTCGCAGACGAGCGCGTCGAGCCGCGCCGCGCGCGGGCGCACCGCGTCCAGCACGCGGCGCAGCGCGCGCTCGCCGGGGGCGCGGCGGGCCCCGCCCGCCCCCAGCGTCGCCGCGGCCGCGCGCAGCACCTCGGCCGCGAGCTCGCCAGGCAGGGCGCCCAGCGCGCGGGCGGGCAGCACGATGCCATCGGGCTCGCGCGTGCCCAGCCGTCCCAGCACCGCGCGCGCCTCGGCCTCGAGCGCTTCGACGAGGGCCCGGGCCACCGCCGCGCCCGCGGTGAGCCGCGCGGCGATGGCGGGATCGAGACGCGCGGCGAGGAACGGCAGTACGTCCGCGCGCACCCGATTGCGCACGAAGCGCAGGTCGCGATTCGAACCGTCCTCCACCCAGCCGATCTCCCGAGCGCGGAGGTGGGCTTCGATGGCTGCGCGGGACACCTCGAGGAGGGGCCGCACGTAGGCGCCGCGCACCGGCGCGATGCCACCCAGCCCACGGGGGCCCGCCCCGTCGAGCAGCCGCATGACCACCGTTTCCGCTTGATCGTCCTCGGTGTGGCCGGTGGCGATGCGGTCCGCGCCGACCGCCGCCGCCGCACGACGCAGGGCCGCATGGCGCGCCTGCCGCGCCGCCGCTTCCAGGCCCTCCCACTCCGCGCCCGGCGTGCGCTCGATCTCCACCCGCTGCGCGTGGAGTGGAATGTCCCACCGACGGCAGAGGCCGGTGACGAAGGCCTCGTCCGCCCCGGACTCGGGCCGCAGACCATGGTTCACGTGGGCGGCATGGAGTCGAAGCCCCAGCCCGGGCGCCAGAACGCGGAGCACGTCGAGCAGCGCCACCGAGTCGGCGCCGCCGGAGACGGCCGCCAAGACGACGTCGCCGCCACGGAACATCGCGTGGCGGCGGATGGAAGCGAGCGCGCGCTCGGGCAGGCTAGTGGTGATGGTCACCTTGCAGCCCGACCCAGACCTCGCCGTCCTCGAAGTACTCCTTCTTCCAGATGGGCACCGTCGCCTTGAGCGTGTCGATGGCGAAGCGGCAGGCCTCGAAGGCCTCCCCGCGATGGGCGGTGGACACCGCGATGAGCACGCTGGACTCGCCGATCTCGAGGCGCCCGATGCGATGGACGATGGCCAGCTTGCGAATGCCCGGGAAGCGCGCGCGGGCGGCCATGGCGATCTCGCGCATCTTCGCCACCGCCATCGTCGCGTGCGCCTCGTACTCGAGGAACTTCACGCGGCGCCCCCCCGTCTGATCGCGCACCACACCGGAGAAGAGCACGATCGCGCCCGCGCCGCCCTCCTCCACCGCAGCCACGAGGGCCTGCTCGGAGAGGGGGGTCTCGGTGAGCGCCACGAGGTCGGGGGTGCCCGCCGCCTCCGCGCTCCCGCCGCTGACCGGCGGGAACAGGCATAGCTCCTCCCCGGGACGGAGCGCGCGGTCCGCCTCCACGTAGTCCTGATCCACGGCGAACAACGTGAAAGGGCGGTACGACGAGAGCGCCGGGAAGCGGCTGGACACCGCCTCCCATGCCGTCTCGACCGTACCGCCCTCGGGAAGCTCCACCTCGACACGGTCGCGACCGGCCGCTTCGCGGTACCGGGCGAACAACCGCACCTGCACCTTCATGCGCGGAGCTCTGCGCGCTTAGAACTGGTGCGACGAGCCGCAGCCGCAGGACGACTTCACATTGGGGTTCTTGATCGCGAAGCCCGCCCCCAGCATGTTGTTGTCCACGTAGTCGATCTCGCTGCCATCCAAATAGGGCAGGCTGCGTGCATCGACGAACACCTTCACGCCGTGGGATTCCACGATGTTATCGTCCGCGGCGGCCGTGTCGTCCCAGCCCAGCTCGTAGGACATCCCGGAGCAGCCGCCGCCCACGAGGCGGATCCGCAGCCCCCACTCGGGCTTGCCCTCTTCGAGCCGCAGCTCGGAGATCTTCTTCGCGGCCGTTTCGGTCAAGGTCACCATGCCTGCCTCCTTGGAAAATTCATGATCCGTCGGGCCTTCCACATTCTTGCAGCCTCAGTATACATCAGGGTCCCCGCTGCGGTGCCGGCAGCCGATCGGTGAGGCGCGAGGCGCGGGACGGCGGCCTCAGAGCACCCCCCGCGCGGGCATGAGCGTCAACTCCTCCAGCGCGGCGTTCGGCTCCAGGGCGGCCATCAGCACCGCAGCCGCCGCCACCTGCGCCGGGGTGACCATGAGCTTCCGGTCCGGCGCCCCGGGAATCGCATCCCAGAGCGGCGTGTCCACCGCCCCGGACGAGAGCACCCCCACCCGCACGCCCGTGCCGCGCAGCTCTTCGGTCAGCACGCGGGCGAGCCCGAGCAGACCGTACTTGGACGCGGTGTAGGCGGCGCTGCCGGGCAGCGTGCGGCTCGTCACCATGGAGCCGACCAGGATGATGGTCCCGCGGCGCTGACTCAGCATGGGCGGCAGCGCGGCCCGGCAAGAGAGGTAGGCCCCCCGGAGATTCACCGCCATGATCTCGTCCCAATCGGCGGGGCGCGATTCGGCCAGTGGCCCGAACGTCGCGACCCCCGCCGCGGCGACGAGGAGATCGAGCCGGCCCAGCTCGGCGACGGTGCGCTCCACGCACGCCGCGACCGCCGACTCCTGACGGACATCGGTGGGCACGGCGAGGGCGCGCCCGCCCTTGGCCTGGATCGCCCCGGCGACCCGGCCGAGCTCGCGCGCGGACCGGGCGGCGAGACCCACCGCCGCGCCCTCCGCGGCAAAAGCCTCGGCCACCGCGCGGCCGATGCCCCGCCCGGCGCCAGTCACCAGGGCGACCTGGCCGGCCAGCCGCGTGTCGCTCACAGCATCGGGCCGCTGCGCGACTTGATGAGCTCCATGAACTCGGCGCGCGTCTCCGGGCGGTCCCGGAACGCGCCGAGCATGGCCGAGGTCACCGCCTTGGAGTTCTGCTTCTCGACCCCGCGCATCAGCATGCAGAGATGCAGACCCTCGACGACCACCGCGACGCCGCGCGGCTGGAGCACCTCGTCGATGGTGTGGGCGATCTGGGTAGTGAGGCGCTCCTGCACCTGCAGGCGCCGGCTGAACATCTCCACCAGCCGGGGGATCTTGGACAGGCCCACGATCTTCCGCGACGGCATGTACGCGATGTGGGCGCGCCCGAAGAATGGGAGGAGATGATGCTCACAGAGGGAGAAATAGTCGATGTCCTTCACCACCACCATCTCGTCGTATTCCTCGGTGAAGAGGGCGTCGTTGAGCACGTCCTCCACGCGCTGCTGGTAGCCGGACGTCAGGTACTCGTAGGCCTTGGCCACACGAGCGGGCGTCCGCTCCAGTCCCTCGCGGGTCGGATCCTCGCCGAGCTCCTTCAAGAAGTCGTAGACCAGCCGCACGATGGTCGTGGTGTTGTGCACGGACGCTCCTTCAGCCGCAGTACTCGAAGGTGTTGTTGGCGGTCTCGACCACCGCGACTCGGACGAGCCGGCCGGGAGGCAGCGCGGCGGCCAGCCAGGCCCAGAACGTCCGGGCGAGGTTCTCGCCGGTGGTGATGACGCCGTCGAGGGCGGGCACCGCGCTCGAGAGATCGTAGTGGTCGACGCGGTCTAGGAGCACGCCCGCGACCGTCGCGTCGAGCTCGCCGAGATCCCCCGCCATCCCGGTAACGGGATCGAGCGTGCCGGTGAGGGTGACCTCCACGGTGTAGTTGTGGCCGTGGGGCCGGAAGCACTGGCCGTAGAGACGCGCGTTCTCCTCGTCGGAGAGCGCGGCGCTGGCGAGGCGGTGGCCCGCGCTGAAGTGGAACGACCGGGTCAGCCGGTACTGGCTCACGGGCCGAGGAACTCCACGTAGAAGGTGGGGTCCTCCCAGAGCCGCAGCCGGTAGAGGCGCTCGCCCAGCTTGGGCACGAGGAGATCCCAGCAGGCTCGCACGAGGTTCTCGGTCGTGGGGATGCGGCCCTGGGCGAAGGCGGCATCGGCGTTGAGGTCGGCATGGTCGAATCGCGAGATCACCACCTCGCCGACGAGGCGCTTGAGCTCGGCGAGATCCATCACCATGCCGGTGCGCTCGTCCACCGCGCCGCCCAGTGTGACCTCGAGGGTGTAGTTGTGGCCGTGGGTGACGGTGAGCGAGCCGAAGGCGCGCGTGTTCGCCTCGGCGCTCCACGCCGGCTGCCAGTAGCGGTGGGCCGCAGAAAACGTGAATTTTCGGGTGACGTAGACCGGACCGGGGGTCATGGGACCTCCTGTCTCAATCTTACCGTGTCGAGGAACCGCTGCGCGACCCTCTCCGGCGCGAATGCGGGCGCGCGACGGCGCCCCGCCTCGCCGAGGGCATGCGCCCGGTCGGGATTACCCAGGATCGCCGCGAGCGCGTCGGCGAGGCCGGCGGGGTCGCGGGGCGGAACCAGCACGCCGGTCGCGCCGTCGAGCACGACCTCGGGCACCGCCGCGCTTCGACACGCCACCACCGGCAGACCGGCCGCCATCGCCTCGACGAACACGATGCCGAAACCCTCCTGCACCGATGGCAGGCAGAAGCACTGCGCGCTCACGTACTCCGACGCGAGCTGGTCGCGGGTCACGTCGCCCAGCAGGGTCACGGTGTCTCCCAGCCCCAGTGCGGCATGCATCCTGTTCATTTCTTCCCAGTCCGGCCCCTTCCCCACGATGCGGACGCGGGCGGCCGGGATCACCGCGCGCAGGCGCGCCGCCGCGTGCAGCAGATCCGCGAAGCGCTTCCGCGGATACATGCGCCCCACCGCGAGCACGGTGGGGCCGCCGCCGGCGCGGCGTGGGGCGACCGCGAAGCGCGCCTGCCAGTCGGCGACATCGACGGCCTCGGGCACCACCGCGATCCGCGCGGCGGGCACCGCGTACACCTCGGCGGCGACCCGCGCGGAGTACGCGCTCGGCACCAGCACGAGGTCCGCGCGCTCCGTGTTGCGCTGCTCCCAGCGCGCCTGCACCGCGAGGAGTACCCGCACCCAGCCCCGCTCGTTGCGCAGCTCGTCGGCGATGATGCCCTTGAGCATGACCACGAACGGCTGGCGGCGCCGGCGCGCCCAGAGGAAGCCGTCGAGATCGCAGCCGACGACGAGATCGGCCTGGATGGGCGGGCGCCACACCGCCTCCGCGTTGTAGCGCCAGCGGTCGAAGGTGTGGAAGCCCGTCCGCCGCCCGAGCGGCCGGATCTGCACCTCGTGGCCGAGGGCGACGAGCCCGCGCTCGAAGTTGGCGAGCGCGACGAAGGTGCCGCTGCCCTCGCGGGGGTCGAGCGGCGTGGAGGTGAGGACGGTGATCCGCAGCGGCGGCGTCCGCGCGCGCGGCGAGCGCCGGTCAGCGGCCCTCGAACCGGGGCGCGCGCTTCTCGAGGAAGGCGCGGGTGCCTTCCTTGTAGTCGTGGCTGTTGAACGTCTCCAGTCCGAGCTGGGCGAGGTGCTGGCGGTGGCGGTCGGTGACCCCTTCGAAGATCGCGCGCACCTGGGTCTTGGTGCCGCGGATGGACAGGGGTGCGTTCGCCGCGACCTTCCGCAGGTACTCGTAGGTGTAGGCCTCGAGCTCGGCGGCGGGGAGGAGCCGCTGGATGAAGCCAATGCGGAAGGCCTCGTCGGCCTCCACCGTGCGCGCGGAGTAGAGGATGTCCTTGGCGTAGGCGGGCCCGACGAGGTCCACGAGCTGATGCACGGGATCGAGCCCGTAGATGATGGACAGCCGCGCGGCGGGAATGCCAAACTTCGAGCCCTCGGCGGCGAAGCGCAGATCGCACGCCATCGCGAGGGCCATCGCGCCGCCCATGCAGAAGCCGTAGACCATGGCCACGGTGGGCTTGGGGCAGGAGCGGATGGCGCCGTACGCCGCCTCGGTCTGCGCGTTGTAGTGCATCGCGGTCGTGGTGTCCTTCCGATTTTCCTCGAACTCCGAGATGTCCGCGCCGGAGGCGAAGGCCTGCATCCCCGCGCCGCGGTAGACGACCGCTCGCACCGAGTCGTCGGCGGCGAGCCGCTGGGTGACCTCCCCCATTTCCGTCCACATCGCGAGGCTCAGCGCATTGCGCATCTTGGGACGGTTGATCACCACGGTGGCGATGCCGTCGGCGTGCTCGACCAAGATGAGATCGCTCATTGTGAGGCCTCCGGGATGGTGGCGGCGGGAGGACTCGAACCTCCGACACGGGGCTTATGAGACCCCTGCTCTGCCACCTGAGCTACGCCGCCAAAATGGCGTGAACACGAAAAACGCGTTTGCTATAATCCCGCCGAACGGAGTCCAACAGTAGCGACTCTCATCTCTCAAGTCAAGCAGGGCAGGCGTCTGGAGGGACCATTCATGGCATGGCTCGGTACTCGGCCATGGACTGCAGAGCACGACGAGCGTATCTACGCCCGCCAAGAGGACGACGACGAGGTCGACGACGAGGACGACGACGACCTCGACGACGAGGATGATGACGACGACCTCGACGACGAGGATGACGACGACTTCGACGACGATCTTGACGATGACGACGACCTCGACGACGAGGATGACGACGAAGAGGACGACGACGACCTCGATGACGATGACGAGGACGACGAAGACGACGAGGACGAGTAGCGGACGGGCAATAGCTGCGTAATCGCCTTCAACGCGGAGGGCATCACATGGCACTCGTGTCCGAAGCTGGTTGGCTCTTCCTCCTACGCTGGATCCACTTTCTCTCCGGCATCACGTGGATCGGGCTCCTCTACTACTTCAACTTCGTCCAGACGCCGTTCTTCGCCGAGACGGAGGCACCGGTGCGGACGGGGGCACAGCAGAAGCTCCTCCCGCGCGCGATGTGGTGGTTCCGGTGGGGCGCGATGTTCACCTTCATCAGCGGCTGGCTCTACCTCCTGCACTGGTGGATCGGCAAGGTGGGCTTCGCCGCGGGCGCCGGGGCGTGGGCGATCCTTCTCGGCGGGCTCCTCGGCTCCATCATGTGGGCCAACGTGTGGTTCGTCATCCACCCCAAGCAGAAGATCGTGATTCAGAACGCGATCGACGTCGGCGCGGGGAGGCCGGCCAATCCCGCGGCGGCGCCCGCGGGAGCGCGCGGGGGGCTGGCGTCCCGCACGAACACGATGCTCTCGATCCCCATGCTGTTCTTCATGGGGGCGGCCAGCCATCTGCAGGCCCTCGGCATGCCGCGCTCGGGGGTGGTGTTCTGGGTCGGCGCGGCCATCATCATGCTGCTGGTGGAGATCAACTGCCTCAAGGGCACGCCGGGCAAGGGCGCCGCGAAGCCCCTCGCCACCGTGTCCGGCACGCTGTGGGCGGGCTTCATCCTCACCGCGATCTTCTACATCTGGTTCGAGGTGATGCGCGGGTAGCCCGGCCCCTTCCCCTCGCTCGCGTCATCCGATGCCGGACGGGACGTCCTCCCGCCCGGCATCGTCGTCAGTGCAGGTACGCGGCGAGGTCGGACACGCTCGGGGCGAGGTCAGGCCGCGGCGGCATGACCTTGGTAGGGCGCTTGGGCATGTAGCCGGCGGGATACTCCCCCCGCACCACGCGCGCTTCGAGGAGGTCGCGGGACGATCCCTTGACCGCGGGCCCGACCGGCCCGTCCTTCGTGGGATCGGGATTGTGGCAAGCGATGCACTGGCCCAGCCACACCTGCTTGCCCTTGGCGGCGGAGCCGGCGGCGGCGCTGGGGCTCGCGGACGCGGGAACGTTTGCTGCCGCGGGGGCGTTCGGAGGCGCGGGGGCGTTCGCGGGCGCGGGAGCGCTTCCCGTTTCCTGGGGAGGCGACGCCGGCTGATCCCCGCAGCCGCCGAGGAGGAGCGCGAGGACGACCGCCGCACGCGCGGCCGCGTCCCTCACCGGGTGAGATCCTGAGCGAGCGCGGCCACCACCTCGGGCTCGAGGCGGATGCGCGCTTGCTCCGCGGGATGCTCGACCACCATGTGCACCTCGGACTTCGGGAACGCGCGGGTGGCATCCCGAGAGAGGCGGAAGCGCACGAAGTGCACGGCGGCGAGCTTGCCCTTCTCCTCGTCGGAATGGCCGGCCTCGAACTCGCCGGGCACCGCGAACTCACGGCCGATCTGCAGCCAGACGCACTGGCCGCGGTCGATGCCGATCAGGCGGTCCAGGACCGGCTTGATCCGCGTCATATCCTCGATCTCGATGAACATCGTGGCGGACAGCTCGCTCGGCCCGGGCAGGAGGGCGTTGTAGACGTCGATCTCTTCCTGCACCTTGTCCTCGGCGGCGATTCGCTCGGCGCGGCACATTTCCTGAATCTGGAAGAGCACGGTCTCGCGGTTCTCGAACACGAAGGACAGATAGCGGCCGACGTCGACCCGCCGGCGCCGCTTCAGCTCGATGATCCGGGCGCGCCGAGCCTCCCGGACCTTCTCGTACTCGAAGAAGTTGACGACATCGGAGAGACGGATCTTGTCCATGGTGTGCTCAGGCGTCGTCGTCGACGCCAAGACCGTAGGCGTCGGCGAGAATGCGGATCGGGTGCTGCGCGGAGCGCCCGGTACCCTGATTGATCTGCAGTGCGGCGAGCGGACAATCCGTGGCGACCCGATCAGGCGCCGCCGCCTCGATCCCCTTGAACAGGGGCTCCGCAACCTTCATCGAGAGCTCGAAGAACTCCTTCTTCATGCCCCAGGTGCCGTCCACCGCGGAACACCGCTGGATGGTCTCGACGGTGGCGCCGGTGAGCCGCAGCACGTCCGCCGAGCGCGTGCCCATGTTTTGCGCCCTCAGGTGACAGGGCAGCTGATAAGCGATCTTGCCCGGAGCGTTGGGGAAGCGCGTGTCGAGCCGCCCCTCGGCATGGAGGCCGGCGAGGTACTCGAAGAGATCGCGGGTGCTCCGGGCCACGAGGTTCGCGTCCGCGGAGCCGTCGAGCCACGGGTACTCCTGCTTGAGCATGTACGAGCAGGTCGGCCCCGGCACCACGATCTCGCGGCCCTCCCGCACCGCGCGGGCGAGGGAGGCGACGTTGTCGGCGATGAGCGCCTTGGCTTCCTTCACCGCGCCGCCGTCGAGGTACGGCATGCCGCAACAGCGCTGCGCCGGCACGGTGACGTCGACGCCGTTTTTCTCCAGCACCGCGACGGCGGCCCTGCCGGTGCCGGGATCGTTGTACTCCACCGAGCACGTGGCGAAGAGGGCCACCCGCTTGTCGGCGGCGGGCGCGCGTGCAGCGGAGGCCGGCCGCTTCCGCTGGTCGAACCAGCGTGAGAACGTCTCGCGGTGAAAGATCGGCAGCGTCCGGCGCTTGTGAACGCCCATCACCGCGTGCATCAGGGCGCGATGGGGCGGGAACGCGCTCATCCAGTTCGAGAGCGGCGCGGTCATGCTGCCCAGGCGCCCCACCAGCCCGGTGTTGCCCAGGAACCGGTCCTGCAGGGTCACCCCCCGCCCCCGCGCCTCCGCCGCGCGCGCGCGCAGCATCAGGCGCGGGAAGTCCACCTGCCAGCGGTGAGGCGGCGTGTACGGGCAGTGGTTGTAGCAGAGCTTGCACTGATAGCAGAGGTCGACGACTTCCTTGACGTCCGCCGCGGGAAGCTTGTCCGCGTCGCCGTCCACCGCCTCGACGTCGAGTCGATCGAACATCACCTTGAACGATGGGCAGAGCGGCAGGCAGCGCCGGCAGCCCGCGCAGATGTCATAGACTCGGCGCAGCTCGGTGTCGACGCTGGCCTGCTTCCAGAACTCCGGTTGTCGGATATCGAGAGTCATGGGATCGGCACCGGCCCGATCGCGCGCGACCGGGCCGGCGTCCAGGCGCTTGGGGGAAGCTAGATGGCGTCCGCGGGATCCTTGCCCGCCACCTGCGTGAGGCCCTTGCTGAAGCGGCCGGCGTGCGACTTCTCCGCCTTGGCCAGCGTCTCGAACCACTCGGCGAGCTCGGCGAAGCCTTCCTCGCGGGCGGTCTTGGCCATGCCGGGATACATCTGGGTGTACTCGTAGGTCTCGCCCGCCACCGCCGCCTTGAGGTTCTTCTCGGTCTTGCCGATAGGCTCCCCGGTCGCCGGATCTCCCACCTCCTTGAGGAAGTCGAGGTGCCCGAAGGCGTGGCCGGTCTCGGCGTCGGCGGTGTCCTTGAAGAGGCCCGCGATATCGGGGAAGCCCTCGATATCGGCCACCCGGGCGAAGTAGAGATACCGGCGGTTCGCCTGCGACTCGCCCGCGAAGGCGTCCTTCAGATTCTCGAAGCTCCTGCTTCCCTTCAGACTCTTCCCGGCCATGAGATCCTCCTCTCCCCCCGCGGGATGCGCTCGCGCGGAAGGGTCAGGGTGAACGACGGGACCGTCCGGCGCGGGGACGGCCCGGCTCGCGACGCCCGGCGCCGGAGCGGCACGCGGGACAGCGGCCGAAGAACTCGATACGCTGGTGGGTGATGGTGAGGTCGTGGACCGACTCCACCCGCGCCGACACCGCCCGCGTCTGCGGCTCGCAGAGCGGCCCGTCGACGTCGAGGATGCGCCCGCAGGCGGTACAGGTGAAGTGGTGATGCCGGCCGAGGTTGCCGTCGAATCGCGCGTGCGGGCCGGGCAGCTCCTGCACCAGCCCCTCCTCGACGAGGAGCCGCAGATTGCGGTAGACGGTGCCGAGGCTCACCCGCGGCAGGCGCCGCCGCACCATCCGATGCACCCATTCCGCGGTGGGATGTGAGCCCGTCCCCCGGACCACCTCGAGCACCACGCGGCGCGGCCCGGTGAGGCGCAGCCCCCGCTCGCGCAGCGCGCTCGCCGACGTGTCGGCACCCGGCGCGGCGACCGCCGCCCTCCCCCGAGGGCCATTTCTAGGAATGATTCTCATTTCGGCGGTCAGCCTACCCGCGCGGACGCGGCCTGTCAAGGGCGGACGCGGCGAAGCCGGCGTGGGGGACGACGGGCCGCGGTTGCTCCCCCCTCGGACCATCCTGTAGACTCAACACCTCAGGAGGACTTGTCCGAATGCCTCAGCCGTCTTGGCTCCGCATCGAGGGAGCCCGGCAGAACAATCTCAAGAACGTTTCGCTCGCGATCCCGCACGACAAGGTCACGGTGATCACCGGCGTGTCCGGATCGGGCAAGTCGTCCCTCGCGTTCGACACCCTCTTCGCCGAGGGGCAATGGCGGTACGTGGAATCCCTCTCGACCTATGCCCGCATGTTCCTCGAGCGGGTGGACCGGCCCGACGTGGACCGGATCGAGCACGTGCGGCCCGCCATCGCGCTCGAGCAGAAAAACCCCGTGCGCACCGCCCGGTCCACCGCCGGCACGGCCACCGAGCTGTACGACTACCTCCGGCTGCTCTTCGGCCGCATCGGGCGCGTGCACTGCCCTCAGTGCGGCGAGGAAGCCCGCAGCGACGCGGCGGAGAGCGTGGCCGAGGCGCTCGTGCGCGATCACGCGGGCGCGCGCGCCTTGGTCTGCTTCCCCCTCGCCGCGCCCGCCGGCCCGGACCCGCGCGCGATCTACGCCGCCCTCCTCCGCCGGGGCTTCGCCCGGGTGAAGCTGGACGGCACGCTCCACGAGCTGACCGACGCGACGGGGCGCCCCGCCGACGTGCCCGCACCCGCGGCGGGCCAGACCATCCTGGTCGTCCTCGATCGGGTCGCGCTCGGCGGCGACGCCCGGCGCCGGGTGGCGGAGTCGCTGGAAGCCGCGCTCGCCGAGGGAGAGGGCCGGGCGGAGGTGGACGTGCTGGAGCGCGAGGTGATCTCGGTCAGCCGCGAGTATCGGTGCCCGCGCTGCGAGACCCCGCTCACCCGCCCGCACCCGCTCCTCTTCTCCTTCAACCATCCGCTGGGCGCCTGCCCGGAGTGCAAGGGCTTCGGCAACATCCTTCGCTACGACGAGAGCCTCGTCGTCCCCGACCAGACGCGCAGCCTCGTCGACGGCGCGGTGGAACCCTGGACGCATCCCTCCGGCCGCTGGTACCAGAAGCAGCTTCTCAAGGCGGCGAAGAAGCGCGGGCTCGACATCACCCGGCCGTACGCGGAGCTGCCCGACGCCGACCGCGCGTGGGTGTACGCGGGCGCCGAGGGGTATACGGGCATTCAGGGCTTCTTCGAGGAGGTGGAGTCGTACCGCTATAAGCTGCACGTGCGCGTGTTCCTCTCGCGCTATCGGAGCCAGTCGCGTTGCCCCCGCTGCACGGGAACCCGGCTCAAGCCGGAGGCGCTCTCCGTCCGCGTGGGCGGCGCCACCATTGCCGAGCTCTGCGACCGCACCGTCGAGGATCTCGCCGCCTTCGTGGACGGGCTCAGCCTCACCCCGCTGGAGGCGGCAGTCGCGCGGGACGTGCTGCGCCTGCTCCGCGCGAAGCTGTCGTTCCTGATGAGGGTCGGGCTCGGCTACATCGCGCTGTCCCGGCAGACGCGCACGCTCTCCGGCGGGGAGGCGCAGCGGATCAGCCTCGCCAATCAGCTGGGAGCCCAGCTCGTGGGGACGCTCTACATCCTGGACGAGCCGTCCATCGGGCTGCACGCGCGCGACACCGCGCGGCTGGCCGAGCTGTGCGCCGAGCTCGCCGCCGCCGGCAACACCGTGGTGATCGTCGAGCACGACCGCTCGTTCATCCAGTCCGCCGACTATCTGGTCGAGATGGGGCCGGGCTCGGGCGACCGCGGCGGCACCGTGACCTTCGCGGGCACCCAGGCCGAGTTCGCGCGCGATCCGCACTCGCTCACCGCGCGTTACATGACCGGACGCGACGGGATCCCGCTCCCTCTCACGCGCCGGGAGGGACGCCGCGCGCTCGTGGTCCGGGGGGCCCGGGCTCACAACCTGCGTGACGTGAATCTCCGCCTGCCCCTGCAAACGTTGACCTGTGTGACCGGCGTGTCCGGCTCGGGGAAGTCGACGCTGGTCCACGACACGCTCTACCGGGCGGTCGCCCGCCACTTCAAGGCGGAATTCAAGCGGCCGGGGGAGCACGACGAGGTCCGCGGGCTCGAGTACCTCAAGGGCGTGCGCCTGATCGATCAGGAGCCGATCGGCCGCACCCCGCGCTCGAATCCCGTCACCTACGTGAAGGTGTTCGACGAGATCCGCAAGCTGTTCGCCGGGCTGCCGCGCGCGCGTACGCTCGGGCTCACCTCGGGCGCCTTCTCCTTCAACGTGCCCGGGGGGCGCTGCGAGGCCTGCGAGGGCGGCGGCTACCAGAAGCTCGAGATGTACTTCTTCGAGGACGTGTACGTCACGTGCCCCGAGTGCGAGGGACGCCGCTACCGGCCCGACGTGCTGCGCGTGACGTACAAGGGGAAGAACATCAGCCAGGTCCTCGAGCTCACGGTGGACGAGGCGGTGGAGTTCTTCGGGGTCCACACCGTGCTCGCGCGCCGGCTCAGGCTCCTTCAGGACGTGGGCCTTGGCTATCTCCGCCTCGGCCAGCCCGCCACCACCCTGTCGGGCGGCGAGGCGCAGCGGCTCAAGATCGCCGCCGAGCTGGGCACGCGACAGACCGCCGATCATCTCTACGTGCTCGACGAGCCGACCACCGGCCTTCACCTCGACGACGTGAAGAAGCTCCTGCTCGTCCTGAACCGTCTGGTCGACGGCGGCAACACCGTGCTGGTGGTCGAGCATCACCTCGACGTGATCAAGACCGCGGACTGGGTGGTGGACCTCGGACCGGAGGGCGGCGCGGCCGGGGGCGCCATCATCGCGGAAGGCACGCCCGAGCAGGTGGCGCAGGTGGACGGCTCCTACACCGGCAAGTTTCTCCGCGAGGTGCTGCCGCGCCCGAATGGGCGGGCCGCCCACGGCCGGGCCGGATGAACTTTCACCATCTGCTCGAGGCGGTGGGCACCCTCGCCATCGGGCTTCTCTTCTACTCCTACGCCTACCCCCGCCTGCTCGGCCCGACGGCTCGCGAGCGCGGCGCCCGCGCGGTGGTCCACGGGCTCGCCTTCGGCGGCCTCACCGCCGCCATGATGGCCTCCCGCATCGAGATCTCGCCGGGAATCTTCGTCGACGCCCGCGTGGTCCCCGTCGCGCTCGTCGGCCTCTTCGAGGGGACGCCGGCCGCCTTGATCGCGGCCACGGTGGGCTGCCTCTACCGCATCTGGATCGGCGGCTCGGGCACCGGCGCCGGCATTTTCTCGCTCGTGTCGGTGGCCACCGCGGCCGGCCTCATCCGGGGATGGGCGCGCCGCGAGGGCGGGCCCCACACCCGCCACGCACTGGCCCTTGCCGGCGCGACCTACGCCCTGACCGTGCTCGCCTTCGCCCTCATCGGACGCCGGGAGATCGAGCGGTTCAGCGACATGTGGCTGGCCTACTTCGTGACGTGCCTCGTGGGCATCGCGCTGATGGCGCGACTGTTCGCCGACGTCCCCGAGCAGTTCCGGCTGAGCGCCGAGCGCGCGCGATTCCGCGCCGTGCTCGACGAGGCCACCGACGCCATCCGGATCATCGACTGCGGCACCCAGCGCGTCGTGGACGTCAACCGCGCCGACTGCGCGCTGTCCGGTCTCACTCGCGACGAGCTCGTGGGGCGCGACCGGCGGGATTTCTGGCCGGAGGATGCCGACCTGCGGCGGCTCCAGGAAGCGGCCTTCGCGGAGACCTACGCGACCGGGTTCGCGCAGACGCTCGGTTCCCCCTTCCGGACGGGCGCGGGCGAGACGATACCGGTGGACACCACGCGCCATGTGGTGCGCTTCCAGGATCGCCGCTACGAGATCATCATCTGGCGCCCGGCGCGCGAGCGGATGGCGGCGGAGGCGGCCGCTCGCGAAACCTCCGATCTGCGGGCGGCCACCCTCGTGGCGCGCGCCGCCGCCCACGAGATCAACAACCCGCTGGCGGTGATCCTCGGCTATCTCCAGCTCCTCGAGGGTCGCTGGCCGCCCGACAGCCGCGAGGCGAAGTGGCACGTGCACATGGTCGAGGCGGGCGGACGGATCCGCGACGCGGTAGGACGGCTCAACCGCCTCATCAAGGTCGAGGCGCGGGCCGCCGCCGGGGAGTCGCCGGCGATGCTCGACTCGGTGAAGTCGAGCCAGCCCGCCGGGACGTCTCCCGCCGTGTCCCCCGCGACCGCTCCTGCGGCGTCCCCCCCGCCGCCGCCCGCCCCCGCCGCCGACCGTTGAGCGCCCGCGTCTATCACGGCTGGATCATCGTCGGCGGCGCCTTCGTCGTCCTGCTGCTGGCCTACGGCACCCAGTACGCCTTCGGCGTCTTCTTCACCGCGCTGCTCGCGGAGTTTCACTGGAGCCGCGCCAGCCTTTCCGGCGCGTTTTCTCTGTACGCCTTCGTGTACAGCGCCTTCGGCCTCGTCGCGGGGCGCCTCACGGACCGATGGGGTCCACGGATCGTGATCGCGTCCGGCGGCGTGCTGCTCGGCGCCGGCCTCGCCGGCATGAGCGCGGTCACTGCGCTCTGGCAGCCCTACGTGCTGTACGGCGCGGTGGCCGCCCTGGGCATGTCCACCGCGTACGTGCCCTGCAATGCCACCGTCGTGCGCTGGTTCGTCCGCCAACGGGGCCTGGCGGTGGGCGTGGCCTCCGCGGGCGGGAGCGTCGGCACCTTCGTGCTTCCGCCGGTGGCCCACTGGCTGGTGAGCGCGCTCGGCTGGCGCCGCGCCTATCTCGTCTTCGGCGCCGCGATCTTTCTCGCCCTCACGGGTGTGGCCTGCCTGATGCGGCGCGATCCCGAGTCGCTGGGCCTGCATCCGGACGGGGCCCCCGCATCCTCGCCCGCGGGCACGCTCGGCGGCTGGACGGTGCGCGACGCGGTGCGCCTTCGGGAGTTCTGGGTGCTCTTCTCAGTGTTCGGCCTCACCTGGACGGCCATCTTCATTCCGCTCGTCCACCTGGTGCCCCTCGCGCGCGATCTCGGCATCGAGCCCCTGCAAGCGGCGACCCTGGTCTCCGCACTGGGCATCGCCGCGGTGGCGGGCCGGCTCGCCATGGGCTGGCTCTCCGACCGGGTCGGCCGCCGTGCCATCCTCGCCGTCGCGCTCGCTGCGCAGGCCGCGTCCTTCGTGGCGCTCGGCCGAGCTGCCACGCTGCCCGCCCTCGCCGCCGCCACGGTCCTCTTCGGCTTGTCGTACGGGACGGTGTCCGTCATCTTCCCCGCCATGGTGGCGGACTTGTTCGGCCGCGCCCATGCCGGCTCGCTCGTCGGCCTCATCTTCGGCCTCGCGGGCCCCACCGCGGCGCTCGGCCCCCTGGGCGCGGGATGGATCTACGACCGCCTCGGCAGCTATGCGGTGGCCTGCTGGATCAGCGCTGCGGTCAATCTCACCGCCCTCGTGCTCCTCGCGTTCACGCGGGCGCCGCGCGCGTGGGCGGAATCCCCCTCGATTGACCGGGCGGCGGTGGCCCGCTAGACTGGCCCGGCCGCCGCGGAGCCGCGGCGCCAAGGAGACGCGCATGGCGGGCCTCAAGGACCGGTACTGCATCGTCGGCGTGGGCGAGACCGAGTACAGCCGCCAGTCGGCCCGCAGCACGCGGGCGATGGCGGTGGAAGCCATCCGCAAGGCGATGGACGACGCGGGGCTCAGCGGCGCCCAGGTCGACGGCATGATGTCCTACCAGAGCGGAGACTCCATCGTGTCGAATTGGGTCTCCGGCGACCTCGGCATGCGGCTGAACTTCTACATGGACGTGTTCGGCGGCGGCTCGTCGACCGAGGCGCTAGTCGGGCTCGCCATCGGCGCCATCGAGGCGGGGATGTGCAACACGGTGGCGCTCTTCCGCTCGATGAACGGCTATTCCGACTTCCGCATCGGCGGCACCGGCGCCCGCGCGGCCCAACCCGTGCGCGGGATGGATCTCGCCCAGGTCCCCTTCGGCATGCGGAGCGCGGGCCAGAATTTCGCGCCCACGTTCATGCGCCACATGTACGAGTACGGCACCACCTCCGAGCAGGTGGCGGCGGTGCGGGTCGCGCACAGCAAGCACGCCTCGCAGAACCCCAAGGCCTTCCTGAAGGACCGGGTCACGGTGGCCGACGTGGTGGGCTCACGCTGGATCGTGAAGCCCCTCCACCTCCTGGATTGCTGCCTCGAGACCGACAACGCCACCGCGATCATCGTGACCTCCGCGGAGCGCGCGCGCGACCTCCGGCGCAAGCCGATCTCCATCATGGGCGTGGCGGGCCGGGTCAACAAGCCGCGCACGGATTTCCACTGGGCGCACGGGCCGATCAGCCGGGTGGCCGGCTATTACGCCAAGGACATCGTCTTCGGCCAGGCCGGCATCGCGCCCGACGACGTGGACATCACCGGCTCCTACGACGCGTTCACCTTTACCACCATGCTGCAGCTCGAGGAGTACGGCTTCTGCAAGAAGGGCGAGGGCGGTGCCTATGTCTCCAGCGGCATCATCGAGCTGGGGGGCAAGCGCCCCAACAACACCTCCGGCGGCCATCTCTGCGAGGGCTACACCCACGGCATGAGCATGGTGATCGAGAACGTGCGCCAGCTCCGCGGCACGGTGGACGACTACTGCCCCGGCGCCGCCGAGGGCAAGCACTCCTACGACTACGCGACGGGGCGCTGCCGGCAGGTCAAGGATCCCCGAATCACCATGAACCTCGGATGGGCGATGCCGCCGACCGGCTCGGCCCTGATCCTCCACAACTGAGGGGGAGCGCACGATGCCCAGCGTCGAATACCGCGGCATGAATCTGGTGATCCCGGAGAACGACTCCGAGTGGCGCGAGCATTTCAAGCTCGCGCGCCAGCATCATCAGCTCATGCTCCGCAAGTGCGCCAAGTGCGGGCTGCTCCGGTATCCGCCCAGCCACGGCTGCCCGTGGTGCCCCTCGCAGGAATGGACCTGGCAGGCGGTGTCGGGCGGGGGCCACATCTACTCGTACGAGGTCGTGCACCATGCCATCCAGCCCGGCTTCAAGGACTGGACACCCTATGCGGTCGTGCTGGTCGAGCTGGATGAGCAGCGCGGCAAGCCCACCACGGACGAGGCGCTGCGCATCATCGGCAATCTCGTCACCGCGGACTTCCGGCCCGAGCCCGAGGCCAACGTGGCGATCGGCAAGCGGGTGAAGGCCGTGTTCAACGACCTCTCGAACGACTTCGCGCTGCCCCAGTTCGCCCTCACCGACGAGCCGCCGGTGGGGCGGGCCTGGCGCTTCCCCGGCTAGCCCGCGCGGGGGCCCGCGGCCGCGCTCACCTCCGGGTCAGCCGCGCGACGATCGCGTCGAACGCCTTGTCGGCCAGGGCCCGGACCTCGTCGCGGGTCAAGGGCTGTATCGGATGGGGCACCGCGATGGTCGGATACTCGCTCACCCCCAGGGCGGCGGCCTGCGCCCGCGCCGCTCGCTGAAACTCCGTCGAGATCACGGTCGCGGTCGGGATCCCGTTGTCTTCGAAGAACACGCCGTCGTGCACACTGCACGTTGTGCAGGACCCTCAGTCAGCGAGCCCCTCGACGAGGATCTCCGTCTCCTTGAGGATCAGCGCGCGCAAATCCTCGGGGGCCGGGCGGGCGAACGTCGGCTTCTTCCGCCGCACGATCGCCTTGGGGCGGTGGCGTTCACGCAGCAGCTCCTCCACGCGGTCGAGCAGGTGGTCGCCCTTGGCCTTGGAGATGTCGAGGAGGGTGATCACCTTCCCGTCGAGGCTCTCCGGGCGAGGGGCGGTGCGGCGGGGCACCGCCACCGAGTCAGTGGGGTCCAGGAACTCTTCATCACTCATTGACGCCCTCCACTGGCCGGCCCTCGATGGCCGGCCATGTCGATCCGCTTCGTTACCATGCGCGACATCTTGGGGAATGTCCAGCCCGCCACCACCGCGGTGAAGCGCCCCGCGGTGCCGCCCGCCACCATGAGCTTGAAATTCCCGGGCTCGCGCACCTTGGCGATCAGCGTGGTGTCGATGGCGGGATGAGGGAATTTCTTCAACACGTGGGCGGGGAGCCCCTCCCCGCCGTTGACCCCGGGGATGAGGTCCTTGACGGGCTTGCGCAGACGATCCCAGAGAAACGCGCTGATCCTCTCGGGGTCCCAGCCGTCCCCGGCGAGGAGACGCGCGTGCTCGGGCGACACCACGAGCAGCGTGTCCCCATGATGGGTCGACTTGTGATGGGACATCACCGCGATGGTGTGGATCAGCGTGATCAGGAGGTCCTCGCCGCGATGGCTCTGGTGGTCGTACGTCACCTGGGGGGCATAGGCCGCAAAGGCGGACACGGTGCTGTCGCCGGGGGCAAAGCCCTGGCGCACCGACAGCGGCGCCCACGGGCTCTCCTCCTCGCGCTCGGCGATGCAGTAGGTGAAGTAGCCCGGGTGCGCCATCGTCGACATCGTGATGCCGCCGGCGACGGCGCCGCCCAGGTTGCGGACGATGAGACGGAGGGCCCGGCCGATGGTGGCGTTGGCGCGGTACCCGGGCCCGAACACCCCTGCGCCCGCGTTCATCTCCAGGCGTGTCCGCACGGGGCCGTTCACGATGAAGAGCGGCGCCGCGCTGTTGGTGGTGGCGGACACGCCGTGGAGGTCGAAGGCGTCGTCGCACATGGCCTCGACCCCCGCAATCACCACCGGCATGTACTCGGGCCGGCAGCCCGCCATCACCGCGTTCACCGCGATCTTCTCCACGGTGGCGCGGCCGAAATTGGGCGGCACCAGCGCGATGAGCGCGTCGCCGGCGCGCCCGGATGCCGCCACCGCGGCGCCCACGCGCTCGCGGGTGGGTGGGATCACGGGCAGGCCATCGGTGACGCCCCGCGCGTAGAGACCCTCGAAGGGATCGGCGGCCGCGTCCACGCGGGATCCGGTCAGGTCAGGGCTTGCAGGCGCGGAAGGCCGCGTAGTCGCCCGCGGCGCGGCTCTTGGTGTCGTCGGAATCGGTGAGAACCGCGATGCCGGCGGGCTTGGGGGCTTCCGTCTCCTTGAAGCGCGCGCGGAAATCCTCGGCCACGTTCGCGCGCGCCTCCACCCATTCGCCCTTGTCGGCGTCACCGCTGCGGAGCACCCGTCCCTGGGTCAGGCCGGCGCTCGACGTCAGAGGCGTGCCGACCGGCGCCACCCGGCTCCAGACGTACTTGAGCGCTTTCACCGACACGGAGGTGTGCGGCCACACCGCGTACACGGAGAGCGCGCTGTCGTTCGTCTTGCTCTGGCGCTCGTCGGAGCCCTTGGGATGCTCCTGGAGACGCCAGGACCACGCCAGCACGGGGTACTGGGCCAGATCCCACGACTGCTCCTTCGCCGCCTGGATGCCCAGGCCCTCGGAGATCGCCTGCAGGAACCGCCGGCCGCTCTCCTCGCGCACCGTGTACGCCGTGCGCCCCGCGTCCTTGCGCGGCTTCCAGTCCGTGGGGAACTCCCCCACCTTGGCGTGGGAGAAGTCATCGAGCACGATGCAGTCCTCTGCGCGCGCGGTGGGCGCGGCGAGCAGGAGGGCCACGGCGGCGAGGTGGAGCGCGAGGACGGGGGGGAGGAGCGTGCGCATGCTCACAGCATGCCTGGCTATCGGCCGCGGCGCCACCACTGGTGGACGAGCTGATCCACCACCTGGACGAGCTGGGCGACCGTCCGGCACTCCTTCACGATGTCGCACGAGGGCGTGTAGAGCGGCATCACGCTGTCGCCGATGCCCCAGCCCCACTGGCCTTCGGGGTTGAGCCAGATGATGCCCTTGACCCGCTCGCGGATGAGGCGGATGGCCCATGCCTGGGGGTCGTTGTAGTTGTTGCGGGCGTCACCGAGCACGAGCACCGTGGTCTTCCGGTCCAGCGTGTCGAGCTCGGTGCGCACGAAGCGATTGAAGGCGTAGCCGAAGTCGGAGCGGCAGTGGTAGTCCACCGGCGAGCCCTTGAGCGCCCACTCGATGGCCCGGTCCACCGGATACGTGTTGAAGGCCTGGGTCACTTCCGCGATCTCGGACACGAACACGTATGACCGCACGCGGGAGAAGCATTCCTGCAGGCTCCAGACGAGCTGCAGCATGAAGCGCGAGGCGTTCCGCACCGAATCCGACACGTCGCACAGCGTGACCAGCTTGGGCTTCTCGCGGTGGCGCCGCCGGTAGCGGACCTCCATGGGCACGCCCCCATATTGCAAGCTCTGTCTAATGGTCCGGCGCGAGTCGAGGCGCCCCTTCTCTTCCTGGCGCTGGCGCAGGGCGAGCGCGTCCTTGATCTTGCGGGCGAGACGCGCCACCACCGCCTTCATCTGCGCGACCTCGTCGGGCGACAGCGCGAAGAGCGGCTTGTCGGTGAGGACCTCGCGGGTGAGCTTCTCGCCCTCGCGGAACGCGCGGCGCTCGAGCTCGCGCTCCACGTGCTGGCGGATCATGCGCCGGAACGCCTCGAGCCGGAGATCGAGGTAGTTGCGGATCCGCGCGAGCTGCCCGGGGTCGAGCCCCTGGGCCTCCAGCATCTGCATGATCCGGGAGAGGTCCCGCTCGATCACTTCCCAGTCGAACTTGTCGTAGATCCGGCGCGAGAAATAGCCGATCTGGAGGAAGTACATCAGCCGCTCGAGCCCGGCCCCCTGCCCCTGCCCGCGGATCGCCATCTCCATCTCGGCGCCTTCGCCCTGGAGCATCAGCTCGGTCATCTCGTCCAGATTGAGGCCGTCCTCGGCCATCAGCTTGTCGAGCATGTCCCGCATCTTCGGATCCTCGGGCCCCAGCGCCTTCTTGAGCCCGGCGCCGAGCGCCTGGAGGTCGAGGAAGTAGAGGTCGAAGATGCGGTCGAAGGTCGGCAGGTCGCGCGCCTCCTTGACGAGCGTGGCGGCGAGCGCCGACTTGAAGGTCTCGCGCGTCTCCACGCCGATCTCGGTGGCCGCGGACAGCGCATCCAGCGCCTCGCTGGTGGAGATGCGCAGCTCCGCCCGCCGCAGGTCGCTGATGAACTCGAGAATTCTCCGCTCCATCAGAGGGCCTTCACCGCCTGTGATTTCATCGCCTGTTGTTTCACCGGGTGAAGTGTACGAAGGACGACTTGAAGACGTCCTCGTTGCCGTCGCGGGTGATCGGAAAGAGGCGGCCGTCCTCGAGACGGAGGAGCCCGTGGAAGGAGCCGCGGCAGATGAAGTGCGTCTGCTTGAGCTTCCAGCCGAGCGCGCCCACGGGCGTCTCCTCGTCCTGCTCCACCGCGCGCGTGACATCGGGCACGTCGCCCACGAGGTGCAGCACGCGCACCGGCCCCTCCGCGCATCGCAATCCCAGGACCACCTTGTAGGCGAGGCCCTGACGGAAGGTCTCCACCGTCATCTCGCCGGGATGCAGGAGATGGGGCACCGCGTCGGGCATGACCGTCCGGAAGAAGTCCCGCGGGGTCGGGTGCACGTAGTAGAAGTGCCAGCGCCCGGCCGCCGACATCCACAGCTTGGTGTACTCGCCGAGGGCGCCGGAGATGCAGCGGCCCCCTTCGATCAGGACCGGCCCCGCAGGTCCAAGCTCGGGCAGACGGATCCGGGGACTGGGAAACCACAGCTCCCGGAACTCGCTCACGGTCCCCCAGTCCATCGAGCGTCCCGCTACTGGGCGGGGACTTCGGCGAGGACTTTGTCGAGGGCGCCGCGCACCCGCTCGAGATCCTTCTCGTGCTTCACGAGCATGGTGAGGGTGGACTCGACGAGCTCTCGGTCGAGCGCGTCCGCGTTGAGGATCACCAGCGACCGCGCCCAATCCAGGCTCTCCGACACCGAGGGGGCCTTGCGCAGCTCGAGGCCGCGAATCTTGTTGACCACTCCGACCACCGCCTGGGCGAGTCGCTCCGGAATCTCCGGCACCTTGAGACGGATGATCGACAGCTCCTCGTCCGGCGGCGGGAAATCGATGAAGAGGTGGAGACACCGGCGCTTGAGGCCGTCCGACAGCTCGCGGGCGTTGTTCGAGGTGAGCACGACGAGGGGAATGTTGGTGGCCTTGATGGTCCCGAGCTCGGGCACCGACACCTGAAAGTCGGACAGGACCTCGAGGAGGAACGCCTCGAATTCCGGCTCGGCCTTGTCGATCTCGTCGACCAGCAGCACTACCGGGTCGGCCGATTCGATGGCCTGGAGCAGCGGCCGCGGAGACAGAAAGCGGTGCGAGAAGAACGCGTCATCCTGTCCCGAGATCTTGGCCACCGCGTCGGGCAGGGATGGCGCATCCGCGATCAGCTCGCCGATGCGCTCGCGCAGGAGCTGCGTGTAGAGAAGCTGCTTCGCGTACTTCCACTCGTAGAGCGCCTTACCCTCGTCGAGCCCCTCGTAGCACTGGAGACGAATGAGCCGCCGATTCGAGATGTCGGAGAGCGTCTTGGCCAGCTCGGTCTTGCCGACGCCGGCCGGGCCTTCGATGAGAACAGGACGCCCCATGCGCGCGGCGAGGAAGACCACGGTGGAGATGCGACGGTTGGCGATGTAGCCAGCGCGCTTGAAGCGCTGCTGGACCTCCTCGACCGACTGGAACATGGCGTCTCCTTGGAATGAATTGGCGTTCATCCTAGCATCACGCCCCGGGTTTGGCGAGGGTCGCCGGCGGTGGGAGACTGACGTGGCGATGACACCGATCAACGACGCCACGCGGGCGCGCCGGTACCATCGACTGCGCTTGGGTCTTGGCCTGCTCGGCCTCCTGCTGGCCATCGCGTACCTCACCGCGCTGCTCTGCACCGGGACCTCGGGGCGGCTCGCCGCCGCCGCGGCGGCGTGGACAGCGAGGCCGTGGCTCCAGTTGATCCTCGTGCTCGGCGCAACCACGCTCGGCTGGCGGCTCCTCACACTGCCGCTCAGCTGGCTCGGCGGCTACTCGCTCCCTCGTCGCTACGGCCTGCTCCATCAGCCGTTCTCGCGCTGGCTGTGGGACGGCGCGAAGGCGGCGGCGATCGGCGGCGCGCTGGGGCTCGGCGGCGCCGAGCTGGCCTACGCGCTCCTGCGGCTCACCCCGTGGTGGTGGCTCGTGAGCGCGCTCGCGTTCTTCGCCGTCACCGTCCTGCTCACGCTGGTGGCGCCCGTGTGGCTGCTGCCCCTCTTCTACCGCCTGGTGCCCCTCGCCGAGGGTCCCCTGCGCACGCGGCTGATCGCGCTCGCGGCGCGCGCCGGAGTGCCGGTGCTCGGCGTCTGGGTGGGCGATCAGTCGCGGAAGAGCCGCACCGCCAACGCCGCCGTGACGGGGCTCGGGCGGACACGGCGAATCATCCTCTTCGACACGCTCCTGAGCGAATTCACCGAGGACGAGGTGGAGGCCGTGCTCGCCCACGAGCTGGCGCATCACGCCCACGCGGACATGTGGCGCGGGCTCGCGGTGCACGGCGCGGTGACCCTGGCCACATTCTGGGTTGCCGACCGCCTGCTGGTGACGGGAGCGGCTTGGCTCGGGCTGGCCGGGCCGGCAGACCTCGGAGGCGTACCTCTCGCGGGCCTCATCGTGCTGGGTGCTGGACTCGCCGCGCTTCCTCTAACTAATGGGTGGTCACGCCGGCTCGAGCGCCAGGCTGACGACTTCGCGGTGCGGGTGCTCGGGCGCGCCGATGCCTTCATTGCGGCCATGGAGCGACTCGCCGGGCTGAACCTGGCCGAGCGCAGCCCGCATCCCTTGAAGGAGGTCATTCTCTACTCGCACCCGGCCATCGACCGCCGGATCGCCCGCGCCCGAGGGCTAGCCGCCGGGTCCGCGGGTTGACAGTGTCCCCGGCAACTCGTTCTCTGCGCGACGGATACCACTGATCAGCGTCTCATAAACTATTACCAAAACAATGACTTAGCTTCGACACATCGTGGCACCCCTCTTGCTCGCCGAATGCGGGAGAGGCCATTACGATGCCCATCTCCGGGACGACGATGCCCAACGCCAAGCCCACGGCGCCCCCCACCGCGGTAGTCCGACACCTTCAGGTTCTTCGTATCGTCAGCGAGGCGGTGAGCCGTTCGCTGGATCTTGAGGAAGTGCTCGACCGGTCCCTCGACGCGCTCACGCAGGTGACGGGTCACGAGATCTCGAGCCTGCACCTCCTGTCCCCCGACGGCGAGACGCTCCTCCTTCGCGGCGAACGCGGAATGTCGCCGCGGCTTCGCGAGGTCAACCTCGTCCTCCCGCTCGGCGTGGGGCTGATCGGCAGCGTCGCGCAGTCCGGCCAGCCCCGTCGCGTGGACGATGTCGGACGCGCGAGGGATCTCCTCCCCGCGGCGCGGGCGGCGGTGAGCGCCGACGGCATCCGCGCCTTCGTCTGCGTGCCCATTCGCGCCCGCCAGCGCCTGCTCGGCACGCTGTCGCTGGGGCGGCAGGCCGGGAGCCGGTTCACCGACGGGGAGCTGTCGCTGCTCGAGTGCGTGGCGGACCAGATCGGCCTCGCCCTCGACAATGCCCGCCTGTACACGGAGACGCGCCATCAGCTCACCGAGCTCGAGCGCGCGCGCACGGCGGCGGTGCGTGCCGAGCGCATCTCCGCGATCGATGGGCTCGCCGCGGGGGTGGCCCACGAGATCAACAACCCGCTCACGATCATCCTCGGCCAGATCCACGTGATGCTCCAGGGCGACCCGGACGAGGAGCTCCAGACCCAGCTCCATGTTATCGATGGAGCGGCGCGCCGCGCGGCCAAGATCGTGAAGGACCTCCGGTCGTTCGCCGAGCCCGCGCCCGCGCAGCGCGCGCCGGTCTCGGTCGGCGCCCTCATCCGTCAGGTGCTCGACGCCAATGCCTCACGGCTGCGCGCTGATCACGTCGAGTGGCAGACCGCGCTCGAGGAGGTCGCCGCGATCTGGGCCGACGCCTCGCAGCTCGGTCAGGTGCTGCAGAGCCTCGTGGACAATGCTCGCTTCGCCATGGCCTCGGCGCACGACGGCGGCATGCTCACGATCCGCCTCATGCCGGTGTCGTCGGGCGTTCGCATCGAGGTGGCCGACGACGGCCCCGGCATCCAGCCGAACCATCTGCCCCGGATCTTCAATCCCTTCTTCACGACCAAGGGGCCGGATCAGGGGCGCGGGCTCGGCCTGGCGGTCGCCCACGGCATCATCAAGGAGCACGGGGGCCGGCTGTGGGCCGAGAACGCCGAGTCCGGCGGCGCCGTACTGATGATCGAGCTGCCCGTGAGCCTCCGGCGCACCGAGCGCCCGTCCGCCGCCTAGCCGCCTCCGGATCTCCCGCGCGCGTGTGCTAGGCTGTGGCGTCATGCCGCGGCCGGCTCGCATCCTCGCGCTTCTCCTCGTCGTCGTGACCCTCGTCGCCGGCTGCTCCTCCTCGTCCTCGAGCGGCAGCTCGTCGGGCGGTGTGCGGTGCCTCGACCGTGGCTCGGGCGGCCAGGGCTCGCTCCGATCGTCCGAGGAGCCGGACCGGCCGCTCTTCTTTCTCTTCTGCGTCCAGTCGCCCTGAGCGCTCGGCCGCCGCGCGGTTGAGCCGGCCGGGGCCCCGTGCTAGGCTCGCCTCCGAGCCGGGCCGCTCGCGCCCCGCATCCATTCCGACTCTCCCGGAGGCATCATGAGCGACGCCAAGGATTCCCTCGTTCAGGCCGTGGACCGTCTCGGTGACGAGCTCGAGGCCCTGTCGCGCCGGATCCACGATCACCCCGAGCTGGGCTATCAGGAGAAGCAGGCCGCGGGCTGGCTGACCGAGTTCCTGGGTGCCAAGGGATTCACGGTCGAGGCGGGCCTGGGCGGCGTCGAGACCGCCTTCCGCGCCACCATCGAGACCGGCGAAGGTCCGACGGTCGCCATCATGTGCGAGTACGACGCGCTCCCGGGCATCGGCCACGCGTGCGGGCACAACGTGATCGCGGCCTCGGGCGCGGGCGCGGGCGCGGCGCTGGCCGTCGCGCGGGGTGTGCTGCCCAAGGGACGCGTCCAGGTGATCGGCACGCCCGCCGAGGAGGGGGGCGGCGGGAAGTGCCGGCTGATCAAGGCCGGCGTCTTCAAGGACGTGGACGCGGCGATGATGATCCACGGCTTCGACCGCACCATCCTCCACCAGGACCTCCTCGGCATCGTGCGGGGCACCTTCGAGTTCACCGGCAAGGCCTCGCACGCCTCGGCCGACCCCTGGGAGGGCGTCAACGCCCTCGACGCGGTCATCGCGACCTTCAACGCGGTGTCGATGATGCGCCAGCAGGTGCGGCCGGACTGCCGCATCCACGGCATCATCACCAGCGGTGGCGCCGCAGCGAACATCATCCCCGAGTACGCCTCCGCCGTCTTCTACGTCCGCGCGCCGCGCATCGACGTGATGTGGGACCTGTACCGGCGCGTGGAGGCGTGCGCGCAGGGCGCCGCCCAGGCCACCGGCTGCGGGCTCAAGGCCACGCAGAACGCGGACAACGTGTACGAGCCCCTCAAGCGCAATCAGACGCTCCTCGACCTGTTCGCCTCCAACATGCGGACGGCAGGGCTCGAGGAAGGCCCGCCCGTGCTCGACCGCCTGGGCTCCTCCGACGTCGGCAACGTGAGCCAGGTGATCCCCTGCATCCAGCCCATGGTGGGCATCGCGCCCCTCGGCACCGCCATCCACACGCGTGAGTTCGAAGCGGCGGCGGTGAAGCCGCTGGCCCGCGCGGGCCTGCTCGCCGCCGCGAAGACGATGGCGCTGACCACCTTCGACCTCCTCGCCGATCCCGCGCGCGTGCGGGCAGCGAAGGAGGAGTTCGCGCGGAGCCGCTAGCGATGGCCCCGAACCCGACGCTGGAGAGCGCGAAGATCCGAGTCGTGGAGGCGGTGGACCGGCTGACGGGTGAGCTGGAGGCGCTGAGCCTGCAGATCCACGCCAACCCCGAGCTCTGCTTCAAGGAAGAGAAAGCCTCGGCCTGGCTGAGCCAGTTCCTCTGCAAGCACGGAGCCCAGGTCGAGCAGGGGGTGGGCGGTCTGCCCACCGCGTTTCGCGCGACGATTCCCGGTCGGGGGCCCGGGCCCACCGTGGCCATCCTCGCCGAGTACGACGCGCTGCCCGGCATCGGGCACGCCTGCGGCCACAACATCATCGCGACCTCGGGGGCGGGCGCGGGGGCGGCGCTGGCCGCCGCGCTCACGACCCTGCCCTTCGCGGGCCGGATCCAGGTGATCGGCACGCCCGCCGAGGAAGGCGGCGCGGGCAAGGTTCGGCTCATGGAGGCCGGGGTCTTCAAGGACGTGGACGCGGCCATGATGATCCACGGGCGGCCGGGCACCCAGGTGTGGCGGCCCTCGCTGGGAATCATCAAGGTGAAGGTGGAGTTCCACGGGCGCGCCGCCCACGCCTCGTCCTGGCCGTGGCGCGGGGTCAACGCGCTCAACGCCATCATTCAGCTCTTCGTCTCGCTGGATCAGATGCGCCAGCAGGTGAAGCCGGACGCGCGGATCCACGGCGTCATCACCAAGGGCGGGGAGCAGGCCAACATCATCCCCGAGCACACCGCGGCGGAGTTCTATCTCCGCGCGCCCACCCGCGACTACTGCAAGGAACTGCTGCGCCGCTTCCAGGCCGCCGCCGAGGGCGCCGCGCTGGCCACCGGCTGCACCGTTACGGTGTCGCCGGACCCCATCATTCACGACCCGCTCAAGCCCAACTTCACCATGGCCGCGCTCTTCAAGCGGAACCTCGAGCGCATCGACTTCCCCGAGGATCCGGACGATGGCCAGGCCGGCTACGGCTCGACCGACTGCGGCAACGTGAGCCAGGCCCTCCCCACCATCCATCCCTACATCCGCATCAGCCCGGATGGGATCCCCGGGCACTCGCGGGAGTTCGCGGAGTGGGCGAAGTCACCGCTCGCGCACACGGGCATGGTCGCGGCGGCCAAGACACTCGCCCTCACCGCCCTCGATCTCCTCGCCGACCCCGCCGAGCTCAAGAACGCGAAGGACGAGTTCGCGAAGACGAGCGGCTAACCTCGCCGGGCGCGCGCGGAGCTCAGGAGCTTCTTCACCTGGGTGATGTGGTCGAGCGTGTGCAAGCGAAACGCGAACACCGCGTAGGCCTTCCAGGCGATCTCCTCCGTCCAGTGGAGCGGCACCTGCCGCCCGTCCGCCTCGCGCACGTTGATCACGGCGATCACCGGCGCGCGCGCCGCGGTGGGCGCGTCCCGCGCTCCGTCGAGCGCGCGGAGGATCTCGGCGTGCGTGGCCACGAGCGCCGCCCGAGCGTCGCCCCATTGCGTCGCGAACGGATCGGCGGACTGTAGCCCGGCCGGGATCGGCGGGCCGGCCGGACGCCGATCCGCCAGGAGGTCGCGCAGCTCGCCCAGGCTGGGCGTGTGGGTCAGCAACAGATGGTCCACCACCTCGTGAATGGACCACTCGCCGGCGGCGGGCCGTTCGGCCGCCGCCTCCGCGGACACCGGCGCCAGCAGGGCTTCCATCACCTGGAAGCTCGCCGCCACCCGCGCCCGGACCTCGGTCAGCGGCACGCCATCCCCTTTGTCGCGCAGATAGTCGCGCAACCGGATCTGCTCGTCACGCTCGGTCATCGGCGTCCCCTCGTGACACGGTGAGCGCGTTGGGCCGTCGTGTTTCGCTGAAGAGCGTATTGAGCGCGAAGCCGATGTGATGGAGGGGAAGCACGAGATCGACGCGCCGTGTTTCGATCGCGGAGCACGGCATGCCGAACTCGTCCGAGGTCGCTCGATCCTGCGCGATGACGAATCCACCGCGGCCTCGGATCGCCTGCACGCCCGCCACGCCGTCTCGGCCCATGCCCGACAACACGACCCCGACCGCGCGGTCTCCATATCGCGCGGCAACGCTCGTGAACAACAAGTCCACCGAGGGCCGTACCGTATTGACTCGCTCCGATCGACCTGTGTAGATCCTTCCATCGCTACGGAGCTCGAGGTGTCGTCCGGTCGGGGCGAGATACACGGCGCCCGCGGTCAACCGTGCACCATTCACCGCCTCGAGCACGCACAGCGGCGTGAGCTTCTGGAGCAAGTGTAGGTAGGGGCCGTTCGCTCTCGAGCTTCGATGGTGGGCAACGAGAATCGAGCCCGGAAAGCCTCGGGAAAGCCCCGAAAGGAGAGTTCGAATCGCCCGCAGACCGCCAGCGGATGCGCCGATCGCGACCACCGCGAGCGAGCTCGAGCAGGGTCCAAGCCACACCGGCGGCCGATCCGTCACCATACGTCCCCCAACGTACACTCGGCCTGTTACGTACGCTAGCCACAGATGGCACAACCCTTGCTACCCGACTGGTCATGGGGTTGCTGCACGCGGTCGGACGGAACAGATTGCTGGAGGCCTTACCCGAAGACGTCTTCGCTCGGATGAAAGGAGCCCTCGAGAAGGTCAGCTTCGATATCCAAACAATTCTGTACGGCGCCGATAACGTCATCGACTACGTCTTCTTTCCGTCAGCGGTGTCATGTCGCTGGTCATCGAGATGGAGAACGGCACCACCGTCGAGGTCGGCACCATCGGAAACGAAGGCATGGTGGGCACTCCAGTGTTCCTCGGCGTGGAGCGCAGTCCGACCAAGGCGTTCTGCCAGGTCCCCGGGGATTGCCTGCGGATGCCAGCCAGCGGCCTTCAAGAAAGAGCTCGCGGAAGAGGACCGCATCCTCCATCAGCTCGTCAGCAAGTACGCACAGGCCATGATCAACCACATCTCGCAATCCGTCGCGTGCAATCACCTCCACTCGTCGAAGAGAGGACGTGCCGCTGGCTCTTGATGACGCACGATCGAGTCGGAAAGAACGACTTTCTGCTGACACAAGAATTCATCGCGCAAATGCTCGGCGTCCGACAATCGAGCGTCACCGTCGCCACCGGTCTCCTCGAAAGAGCCGGATTGATCACGTACAAGCGCGGGCGGATCACCGTGCTCGATCGTGAGCGCCTCGAGCAAGCGAGCTGCGAGTGCTACAACGTCGTCCGGCTCGAGTACGACCGGCTGCTGGAGAAGAATTCGCGAACGTCTTGACCGGCACGGGCGCCGCACACAAGAGGCCACGCCCAGGACCGACGTGGCCTCTTGTGTGCGATGGACGGGTTGCTACCGCGCCGCGTTCTTCGCCGCAGCGAGGGCCGCTTCGTAGTTGGGCTCCTGGGTGATGTCCTTCACGTACTCGGCGTGGGTGACCTTGCCGTCCTTGCCCACCACGAACACCGCGCGGGCGCTCAGCCCGGCGAGTGGGCCGTCCTTCACCAGCGTGCCGTATGCCGGCGCGAAGGCGCGCTCACGGAAATCCGACAGGGTCTTCACCGTGCTGACCCCCGCCGCCCCGCACCAGCGCTTCTGGGCAAAGGGCAGGTCCATGCTGATCGTCCAGACCTCCACGCCGCCGGGCAGCGCGCCCGCCTCGGTGTTGAAGCGGCGCGTCTCGGTATCGCACACCGGCGTGTCCAGAGACGGGACCGCGCTCAGGATGACCACCTTGCCCTTGGCGTCGCTAAGCTTCACGGGCGCCAGGGAGGTGTCCACCGCGGTGAAATCCGGGGCGGGCTGCCCCGCTTTGATCTCGGGACCCACGAGGGTCACCGGGTTTCCACGAAGCGTCACGGCATTGGCTCTCGACTCGGGCATCACGAACCTCCTGGTCGGCTTCGACGGGTGGTGAAAAGGCTCCGCTCAGGACGCGGAGCGGCGGCGGGCGTCCGAGGCGCGCTCGGCGGCGAGCCGCCCGGTCTCGGCGCCCGAGTGGTCCACGTGGCGCATGGCCGCGGAGAGCATTCGGTGGCCGGCCTGCTCGGCGATGAGGCGATGCATGGCCTGGCACACGCGGCGATACGCGGGATGGCCCTGCGGCGCGGTCCGCAGCTCCAGCATGTGCATGGCCTCCCGAGCGTTCAGCTCCATGTAGTAGCGCACGCGATAGGCCATGGCGACCGCGTAGGGCGCCACCGCGGTGAGGCCGGCGTCGACGAGGGTGTCGTGGAGCGAGGCCGAGTCTTCCATCACACGCAGCCAGTCCGCCCGGGCGCCCGCGTCGTCGAGCTCGGGCGCGACCGCGAAGCCATGACGCGGTGACAAGGGCTGCCACTCCAGCGTGAGCAGGCGATGGCGCTGGAGGTCGCGAAACGCGCCGTAGTCGCCCAGCACGTCGAAGCGGTACGCGGTCCGCTCGAAGGCCCGGCCCGGCTTGTGCCGCCGATTCTCCCGCGTCCCCACGTACGCCTGGAGGACGCGCGCGCGCTCCTCGGGTCCGAGCTTGCGCGCGAGCGCGAGCAGCTGATCGTCCGGGAGATCGGAGGCGGCGTAGAGGACGGCCGCCACCACCTTCACCTCGCCCTCGGGGTCCCAGTCGGTCAGCGTGACCTCGGGGCGTGGCTCGGGCTCCACGCCGGCGAGGAGGTCCGCGGCCACCGCGTGCGTGGCCGCGGCGGTGTCGGCAAGGTAGCGCGACCACACCCCACCGCGCTCGGGCCTCTCGAGCCGTGTGAGGAAGGCCGGGATCACCTTGCGCAGCTCGACGAGCATCAGCGCCGCATAGTCCTGGACTTCCCGGAGGGGATGCGCGCGCATGCGGAGCAGCAGCCCTTCGTAGCCCTGCGCGGTGCCAAAGATCCCCACATTGGATCGCGTCGCCGCGGGAAGCAGGCCCCGCAAGCTGTCGAGCGCCTTCGCGCGCACCGTCATCTTCCAGGGTCCTTCGGGCTGACCCGGCTCGCACGGGAGCTGCCCGCTCCAGTAGTCCTGCAGGATGGGAATCCAGCGCGCATACGTTTCGAAGGCCCGGTCGAGGGCCACGATGTAGCGCGCGTGGAGCGGATGACCGTCGAGCTCCGCCGGCACATGATATTTCCACTGCCCACCCGGGCGATCGGTGTACGGCACGTAGCGCGTGGACTGCTCAAGGTAGGCCATCAAGCGGCCCCACTCGAGCACCTTCGTGAGCAGATTCGACGCGCCCTCGCAGGCGAGGTGCACCCCGCCGAGCTGGGCGACGGAATCGTCGCCGTAGTCCGACAGCACGCGATCGTAGAGCGCGTCCGCACGGGTCGTGCTCACTGCAGCGGGGGGACCTGCGCTCACACCCTCGCGGAACTCGTCGAGGAAGAGGCGTCGCAGCGACTTGGCGGAGCGGGAGTAGCGCGCGAAGAGCGCCCCCTTCACGACCTCCGGGAGATTGACGAGGGCGAAGACCGGACCGTCGACATTGGTGAAGTGCGGCGCGAGCGCGGCGCGCTCCTCGGCGGTGAACGTCTCCACGCTCGGTATCATACCGTCATCCCGATCAGCCACCGTAGCCCCAGTTCCAGCACGGCAAGCGCTCTTTCCAGAACCATTCGTCGCAGAGCTCCCCGTCGCACTTCCGCCGGCATGCGTCGTGGGTGAGCCCGGCGGTGCAGCGGAGCGTGCCGCCGCCCCGGCAGTAGCAGGCGCCGGGCCAGTCGACGGGATCGGCGGCTCGCGATGGCGCGGCGACGACACCAGCCAGGAGCGTGGCCAGGCCCAGTCGGATCAGCCGCGAACGAGTGGGCGTGCGCATTGACCCCATTCCAGCACCTCCCTATACTCGGCGCAATGCTTGCCAGCCGCGCGTCGCGCGCCATCGCGCCGCTGCTCATCTGGGCGCTCGGCGCCGGTCTCGCGCAGGCTCAAACGCCGGCTCTTCGCGCCGTCGCCACGGTGGGAGATCCCGCGCCGGGCGGCGGCAGCTTCGCGGGCTTCAGCGTCGAGTCGCTCCCCATCCTCGCGCCCGCCAACAGCCGGGGCGACGTGGCGTTCTTCGCGACCCTGCTTCGCGGACATGGCAGCGAGGGAATCTTCCTCTCCTCGCTGGGCGGGCCCGCCCCTTCGAGCGGCCCAGCCTCGCGCGGGAAGCTCCGCAAGGTCGCGCTGGAGGGGGACACCGTCACCGGTGTGGGGACGCTGACCGGCTTCGGCAAGCATCCGATCCCCGCCATCAACGAGGGCGCGGACGTGGTCTTCGCCGCCGCGGTGGGGGGCGGCAAGGCGGTGGAGGGCATCTTCATCTGGTCGCGGGGCCGGCTGCAGCCGGTGGTGATCACCGGCACGCCGGCGCCCGGCATCGCGGGGGGCACGCTGGCCGGCATCGAGGCGCCCGCGCTCAACGATCGGGGCGACGTGGCGTTCCTCGCGACGATTCGCCGAGGGCGCGAGACGCTCGACGCCATCTACGGTCGCGTGGGCGGCAAGCTGAGGAAGATCGTGGCGCAGGGCGATCCGGCCCCGGCGGGGGGCGCCTTCGCAGGATTCGGCATGCCGGTCCTCAACAACAAGGGCGCGGTCGCCTTCGCCGCCGCGGTCGAGGGGCGCGGCGTGCCGGGCGGGATCTTCGTCGTCGAGGGCGACGCGACGCGCATGATCGTGGGCGCGGGCGACGACACCCCCGCGGGCGGCATCTACTTCAAATTCGCCGAGCGGGTGAGCCTCAACGACGCGGGCCTCATCGCGTTCAACGCGCAGCTCAAGGACGCGCCCACG